>JAGDMF010000001.1 GCA_017860455.1 Bacteroidota bacterium | reverse complement strand
GGTCTGATCGGCCGGGCAGTAGCTCACAGGCTCGCTCTGCCCGATCCGTCATCCCCTAAGCAACTCAACTTGCGGGGTATTTGGCCTCCGCCCTAATGCGGGGACTGGAGACAGGAGACTGGTGACAAGAGAAGTTCGACGTTCGAAGTTAAACGTTCGACGATTTCCTCTATATTGTTGGTATGCAGACCGCTGACTGCAGTCTGCTGTCTTAAAATAGCTCCGTAGGAGCGACACCTTTGTAGCCAACAAAATCCGACAAAACGAACCCGCTCCAGCGGAGCGTTATATTGGTAGCTAATGAATAACCGATAGATTCTATTTCTTTGGGTCCTTAGTGGTAAATTAAATGTAAAAAAACTTAAGTTATTAAAAAAGTTGTATTTTTGTCTCATATAAAAAAAACGTTGAAATAGTTTGATGAACATAAACGGAAATGGATGAATTTTTACTTACATGAATAGATAACAAGAACAAAAGCAGAGTAGTTCTGTATGAAAAACAAAATAAAGCATTTCATTTTAATATATATTTCTCTTTTTTTGGGTTTGAATACATTTGCTCAAATTGAAATTGATTCGAATATTAATAACATAAATGTAGATTTTTCTTTTGAACAACAAATAGAAGAATTGAATAAACCTGAAATAATTTCTGATCCCCCTGAGTGTCATTTATGTATAATAAATGAAGAAAATTCAACACCAATTATTGACGCAACTGATGAAATGATAAGCAAAACGGGTAGTATTATTGCAATTATTCAATTTGATACTAATTTAATAAAAAATAGAATATACATTCCGGTTTCTATTTCAATAGAATCAATCTATTCTATTGAATCGAATATTCATATTTTAATTTATTCAAAGAATAATATTTTATCACTCTCAAATGAGAATCTTCAAAGAAACATTGAAAAACGAATTAAGAAAAATCAGGCAAAGTTATTAAAAATTGTCCAAAAATGGAAATTTGTGCCTACATATAAGGTAAATGATGAATATTGTGATCCTCAAACTGATTCTTATTGGTTAATATTACCAGTAGAATTTAAATAATAATAGGATGAAATTTATTAAAAAAAAAACGAATTTTTTTTATTTCAATATATAATAATCGCCACCAACCTTTTTTAGAATAGCAAAATTATTCGTAATGCTCAATGTGCTCAATTTTTCATTTTTCATTTTTCATTCTTTATCACGCAAAGATCACAAAGTGTTTTTCCACTGAGTCCTCTGCGATATTAATTCTTGGAGTCCTTCGTGGTAAATTATTTAAAGAAAAAAACTTAAATTATTAAAAAAATTGTATTTTTGAGCACTAAAATAAACCCACTTTTCAAAAATGGGAGGTAGAAACAAAAACACTCATATTAACAAACGAAAAATTAGTCTAACAAAGGGAAAACTTAATTATTCTATATTTATGAAAAGAACAATTATTCTATTTTTTTTAATTCTTTTATTAGATTCATGTTCATTTTCTATAATTGATAATTATTATTGGAAAATGAGAAAAAGAAATGATGAATATAAATTTATAATAGACTATATTTTTGAACAAGGATATCTCAATAGAGACTCACTTCCAGAATTTAGGTATGAAATTTATCCAATATATAAAAATGTTAGAAAACTTGATACAAACAATCTTACAAAAATAATTTATCCTATTTATGACACTATTGAAATACTTGATACATTGATAATTAATTTTGCAATTAGAAATAATATTCAAGAAATATTTTACAATCCAACTGCATATCATGAATATCCTTCAAAATCACCGAATATCGTTTTCTCAAAAAAGCATACCCCATTATTAACGCCAGCTAAATATATTGTATATGATTTTGGAAAATCAACTTATAGAAACAAACTAAATGAAAGGAAAAAGAATCTCATTAAAAATGGTTCTGTTATTTACAGATTAATTGATACAAATTTTTATTATATTAGAGAAAATTCACCTAATATTTATCAATAATATTTTTCAATATTTAATTATTACAAATTTGTCCGAAAAATAAGGGGTTAGACCATGAAATATAAATTAATTTTCATAACATTTATTTTAATATTTTTATATTCTTGTAAAAAGAACTCAGACGGATTAAAACTGTCATGTACTATTGAGAATAAGAATTACACCCTTATTAGTACAAATTCAACGGTGAAAGACACTATTATCATTTTTGATTTTATGAATAAAAAATGGCTAAATGGTAAAAATTATTTAAATTCCTTGATATATACAGGTTCTCTTCCTAAATTGAAAAATGTTGTAATTGTTCAAATAAATACAACTGATTCTACAGAAAGGTTGGGACAAATAGATTATAAACTTTCACTAGGTATGAGATATAAAGGTTTCTTTCCGTTAATTGATACATTTAATAACAATGGAAGAAAAATTATAACAAAAATTGATTTTGAGAATGATTATATTTTTGATGAAAAAGGAATAAAATATAATGATACAATAATTACGAACCTAGAATATATGGAAATCTATAAAGGTTCGTTTATTTTTATAAATATCATAACTACTGATCCTACTTCCGAATTAAGTTTTATCGATAAAAAGAATATATTAAATTCTATTACAATTGAATAGGCTAGTATTTCACAATAATTTGAGCATTTGGCTCTCTGTTGACCCGATGAGTGATAAGTCCCCAAGCATGTCGCCGTATAACTACTGCGCAAATAATCCGGTCATTTTGGTAGATCCGGATGGGGAGGAAATTGAAGGGTTTTCGGTAGATAAAAATGGACAAGTTCAAATAGATCAAAATAAAGCTTCAAAAGATGCGATTGAACTATATAATGCAATGAGTAAAACAGAAACAGGAGCTCAAGCATTTGTCGATATGGTTAATTCAGAAACAAAAATAAATGTCACAATAACAGATGAAATTATCGAAGGAGAAGATGGAGAAGTTCATGGAAAAACAACACCAAAACGAGATGAAAATGATCAAATTATTGAAACAAAAAATGGGCTATATAAAGAAGTAGATATGCTTATTTCAACAGCAGATTTAACAGATCCAGATAGATTTACAGGAGCATCAAGAGAAGAAAAACTGAATGCAATAGGCACACATGAGCGTGTGCATTTATCAAAAGAACAAATGTTTAGAGATGATTTTGAGCCAAAATCGCCACGTTGGGCGGAGCAAAGGACGTCGATGTATGAGTTTAAAACAAGGCTAGAATATCGTAGTAAATATGGTACAACTACTCAAGGTGATTTTGTGAAAAATTACCAAAAATACTTATATAAATGGAATTTCAATAAAGTTATAAATGGGAAATTTTAATGAATATGAATAAAAAAAATATTATTAATTTGATAATAGGAGTTTTATTATTGGGGAGTTGTACACCAAAATTGAATAAATATAGAGTTCCTGAACAAATAAAATATATTGAATCCCAATTAATTGATACTTTAAAGAGTTATGATAATACTCATTTTCTTAATATTACGAGTTATAAATTAATACCTTTAATAACAAATAAAGAATCTGAAGGTGTTTATTCTTATACAGATTTCCGAATTCATTATACTTGGTATCTTACTTTCATGTATGATGGCAAAAATGTCTATTTCACAAATATTGATGATAGTATAGGAATGCATACTTTTTTAGATACATGCGGATTTTCAAAATATAAAATTAGAAAATTTGAACGAAAAATTAAAAAAATACAAAAGAGGAATGATGAAATTAATAAATCTCAAACATATTAGTTGCTATCATATCTAAAATATCACAAAGAGAGCTCCCGTAGCTCTCTTTTTTATAGCATCAATTTCTTGATTTTAGTTTTGTTAATAAAGGCGTCAATTAAGGTTTTAATCACATCTTTATCGTGATTATCCATGAGTTCAATCGCTTTAAACTGGTTGATGAGTTCTTTATCGGCGAGGTCGCTGAGAACGCCGAGAACATCATGTAAGAATATTTTCCACTCCTCCGCCCGCCAACAGCCAGACTAAAACTTCTTTTACCTCGTTTAACTTTGCGCTCCAATTGTCCTTTTGAGCACATTAGCACATCAGCACATTAGCACATTAGCACATTAGCACATTACCAAACAATCACCTTCTTCACTCCGATCTTGTTTTGTGCAGTGACTTTCAAAAAGTAAGTACCCGAAGGAAGGGTCTCTATATTGATGGTTTTATTGTTTTGTTCAGAGTGGATTAATTGTCCTAATAAGGTGAATATCTCAACCTTAAATTGGTCATCGGCAATCTCTAAATAGATGTTTTGATGGGTTGGATTGGGATATATACCAAACAATAAGTTTTGATTCCACTGACTAATAGCGGATCCGCTTCTTAGATAAAATTGATGAGGTTCTGATACTCCCATGTAAGGATGAAACTCCTGTTTGTTGTTGGAATTGGTTGCCTCAATATAATATTGAACGGTGTCGTTTGGATTCAAATTATTAATAACCGCTTCATATTGTGATGATTGCAAAGTCATGGGTATCGTTAAGTAATCATTTTGGTTTACTTTGTAGTGTAAAGTAACATTTTGAGTGATCCCTGAATTGTTTCCCAATGAATATACGGTTGCCACGATTGTTATGCTGTTTTGATAAGGAACAGAATCCATAATGGGTTGATGCACAATTCGTAACATATCAGTTTCAGGTAACTGCATCGCTCTGCAATGTAAAGCATCGGTGTCATACCAGTCATTATAGGAAACCCCAATAATCTCATATCCTGGCATTGCTTCCTGATAGGATGCCAATGCGGCTTGATAACAACTGCTTCCATAAGTGGGATTCATCGGAACCAATACTTTGTTGTTCAGAATCAAAGAGTTAGTATAAGGCTGATTATTAGGCGTATAAACCCGGTAAACTTTGTATTTGTTTCCATAAGAGGAGGTTTGATTGGCAAAATATTGCGCTGCATTTTCCAGATCGGTGTAATTGGCATTGGTGGATGGAACTTGTAAAATCATGATCTTATCAGGGGCTAAAAATTTTCCCCAGCAGTCGATGTGCTGAATGTACGAATTGAGAGGATCCGGAATTTGATGATAAGTGTCTATGCCTAGATAATGAAGGTAAATACTATCTAATTCAGTTTGATCGTAACAGCTGTTTTCGTACGTAACCAGATCACAGGATGCAGCCACACCCATTCCATCGGTCATAAAGTTTCCGCCGGTATGCAATAAGGGCATTCCATAAACAGGGATGCCGGTTGAAACTGCAAATGCTCGAGGAACCTGAGAATCATTGGGACGATTTCTGTTGTAAGGAAAATCGATCACTTCCAGCTGATGTGTTTCATTTTCAACAAACCAGGGACCATAATCTCTGGTCCAGTGCGAGTTTGTTGCATTGAAAATATACTTGATATGGGATGCTAAAATAGAGTTTATGGTCAAATAATTCTGTATAGTATTGGCTGCGGTTTGATTGGCACACACAATATATAGGGTGTCATCTTCAGCAATTTCCTGAATTAACTGGAGTGGAACTCCAAATGTGACACTACTTCCTGATACTGAAGCTCTGATCAAAGCGCCTCTTTGGGGTTCAAACTCTGCAATCGATCTTACTGTTGTTGTCGGAGGAGCCGTAGCAGTAAACTGCGCTACAGTGATAGTGGTGCTTTTGCTATTATTGGAAGTTACAACATCTCCGCTATTTGAAACAGTAGCTGTTATCGTTTTATTTCCAGTAGTTGTAGGTGTCCAGCAAGGTAATTCAAAGTAGGTATATTCCCCTGCATTTAGGGTTGTTGTGACTGTAATACTTTGATTATAAGCACTATTATCCGTAATGGTAAGGGTGAAATTGGATGCCGGAGTTGAGCCGTAATTGTTCACTTTAACGTAAAAAGCGATCGGAACACTCAAATAGGCAAACGTGGCAGAATAGTGGGTCGTTAATTCAGAAATTCCCAGATCTTCTCCTGTGAGGTTCGATTTCGGACCATTCTGATACACAAACGGATAACATTTAATATCCTGATTGTAAGTAAATGTGGAATTATCCCAATCTCTGTTTATGGATGACTGATTTTCTTGTGCAAAAAGAGGGATCGAAATGTAAACAAGAAAAGATAAGGTAACTAATTTTAATAATTTCATATATTGGTGTTAAATAGTATTAGATTTTTTTCATCGCTTTTTTGAATGCGAAATAGGAAACAACGGACAAAACGGCTAAATAACCGATCATCACCCATAAACTGCCGTACAGACCACTCATCCCTTTTCCGAATAGTAAAGCACGACTGATATCAACAGAATGAGCAAATGGTAAAGCATATCCAAAAGTATCAAAAACACCACCGATCATCTTTAAATCCATCCAGGCTCCACTAAAAAGGGATGCAATGGTGATGAAAATGGAACCGACAGCCGAAACCTGATTCAAAGTGAAAAGTGACCCAAAAATGACACCTAAGAAAATGAAAATAAAGGCAGTCATCATTAAAATCAATGATGCTGCAAAAACATTGGTAAATTCAGCCCCTAAAATAATCGCTATTACAAAGCAGATAATGGTTTGTAAAATGGCTAATGGAATAAAGGGCAGCGTGTAAGATAATATATAATCTTTTGGTTTTAAAGGTGTTGTATAAAGTCGAATTAAAAATGCATTTTGTCGGTCTTTGGCAATCAAAATCGAACAAAACATGGTGAGAAATGCAAAACAGAACACAATAATGCCGGGTGCTAATGAGGCTGGTTTAAAAATATCTAACTGAACACCCTTTTGTATCGAGGAAAAAAGGACAAGAAAACCTACCGGCATAACAATTCCGAGCAACATAGTCACTTTATCGCGATACACCTCTTTTAAATTCCGAAGGGCTAATTGGTAAAATTTCATGATAAACGCTCCTTTCCTGTTAGTTGTAAAAATACATCATCTAAAGTAGGTTCGGTCATACTGATATGTTTGAGCTGAATTTGATTTGATTTCATATAGTCGGTAATTCCGTAGATATCGAATTGAGTTGACCTAATAGTCAGTTCGTTTTGATATAGTGAAGTTGTTCCAAAGTTTTGAGAGCAATAATTTACTAATTCTGTAGTAAATCCTGTCCCTTTAATGGTCATAATTCGCTCTTTATCACACAATTCCTTTAATTCGGAGGAAGTGCCATTCGCTATGATCGTTCCACTTTCCATAATGGCGATATGATCGGCTAATGAATCTGCTTCTTCAAGATAATGGGTGGTAAGTAAAATAGTTTTGTGACCTTTTAGTTTTTCAATATAGTTCCAAACCGATTTTCTGGAGTGGGGGTCAAGACCTAATGTGGGTTCATCTAAGAAAAGAATCTCTGGATCTGACATAAGCGCCATCGCGATACTGAGTCTTCTTTGCAAACCTCCGGATAATTTTTTTGCCTGATCTTTTCGATCTTCAATTTCTAAAAGATCCATAAGATTGAGGGCTCTTTTTTTGTTTTCTTCTGAACTTAATCCGAAAACGCCACCCATTAAAAGTAAATTTTCCTTTGAAGTTAAATGTTCAGCAATGGCTGATTCCTGAGGAGAAACCCCAATAATTTTTTTGATATCCTGTTGGTTACTGGACAATTGATGTCCATTTAAGAATGCATCCCCTGATGTAGGAGAAAACAAGCAACATAACATTTTGATGGTTGTAGATTTACCTGCTCCGTTAGTTCCCAAAAGTGAGAAGATCTCACCTTTCCGGATCTCTAAATTGAGCTTATTCACGGCAATTCTATCCCCAAATTGTTTGGTGAGCTGATCAGTGCGAATAGCAATTTGTTCCATTTTGTTTATAAGATTTTTGAAGCGGCAAATATAAAAAATTTTAAGGTTCCATCACTCATACAAAAATAAAACCTTTTGTTTTGATTTTTAACCTTTTGTTTAATACATTTTTCTATCAATAAAAAAGTTGTAAATTTGCCATCATTTTTTAAAAATTGACAAATATGAAAACAAAGTTATTTTTTTTAGGATTATTTTTAATTCCCATTATTTTACAGGCTCAGGTTTCATTACCCTATTATTCCGGTTTTGACAACACTGCACAACAATCGGGATGGGTAGAGTTCAAAAAAGGATCGACACAATTCAGTCATTGGGGATACAATAGTTTTAGTGCCTATTCTGCTCCAACCTGTATCAGTCATGATTATTCTCCATCAACCGGAATAACCATTACGGATAACTGGTACGTTTCACCCGGTTTTGTGATTCCCAACGGAGGAACGTTGGATTCGATACGATATATGTTCAATGGTTTTTCAGTTCCGGACAATACAGATACCATTGCGATTTACTTATTAACAGGATCTCAAAATCCATCTTTAGCTTCGATGATCACTTTGTTGTTTGATTTTAGAGGGAATGATTACCAAAATGATTATACTTTTCACAAACTGGACACCATTCCGTTAACCGGATCTGCTCAAAGTCAGTACATTGCTATCAGATACAGAAATACAGATTGTAGTTCCAAATGGTTGTCTGTAAACATAGATAATGTGGCTATTAGTGGAATGGGGAATAGTTCCGTAGATCAATATACAAAAAATCAGGAAGTAGCCATTTTCCCTAATCCATCACATGGCTTTTTCAAATTAGATACAGAACAATTGATTGATGGGGTTAAGATTTTTAATCTTTTAGGACAAGAGTTGACTTCTTCTGATTACTTTTTTAATAATTTAAATAATACAATTGAATTCAAAACAGAACATAAAGGAGTTTATCTTATTCAATATCAAATAAATGGATATACAAATACTCAAAAAATCATCTTACAATAAAACTTATGAAAACAAAAATAGTATGTAATCTACTCTTTATTGGGTTATTATTCTTTCAATTTTCTCTTTTTGCACAAACATCAAGTAGTGATTCAATACCCAAGATCAGGGTTTATTATTTTCATGCAACCAATCGCTGTGAAACGTGTCTGGCTTGTGAGCATGTATGTTTTGAAATTCTGGAGCAAGAATTTAAAAGCGAAATTGAGAAAGGAACCATTTTTTACAAAGCCATCAATATTGATGAAGAGCAAAACAAAGCTTTGGTAGCTCAATATAAAATCATGTTTTCAACACTTTTGTTTATTGATCAGAAAGGAAATATTACTGATTTATCAGATAAAGCTTTTGAAAATGCATTAGAGCATCCGGATGTTTATAAAAATCTGATCCGAAGTGAAGTTCTTAAAATGTTAAACGAATGATTATTTGAAAATTAATTCAATCTGATCCGTTTTCATTCTTTCCAGTAACCATTTTTTGATTTTCACTTTATCAGAAGCAGTAATCTCACTTTTAAGTTCGAGAACCACTATAGTTTGCAGTTCTGATTCTGTGTAATTTGGTTTGTATCTTTTAGAATGAGCAACGATACAACTCCTAACATCCGGGAAAAAAACTGAAATTTCATTCACTAATGATTGTCCAATGATAACATTTTGCTGCAATGAATCGAGTTGTAGCTGTTTTTGATTGAGCAGGGTATTCATATTATTGAGTTGCTCTTTCAAACGATAAATTTCTTTGTTTTGCGAATCATCAGCATTTAAAGAGAATCCCTGTTCGATAATCAGATCTCCTGTTAAATCGAAATCGCTTAGTTTTTGAGTAATCTCTTGTTTTTGTTTTTCAGTAAGTTTATTTCCGGCATACACTAATTTGATCCACTTTTTATCGGCTTTAATTTCATTTTTTAACAAAAAACGACCTTCATAAAAGCTGACATTATCAATAAATTTTTCTGCATTTTGTTTGAATCTTTCCTCTTTAACTAATTGATAACCAAAGTAAATACTGGGAATTAAGATCAATGAAATAATGAAAGTCAACCATCTGTTAATTTTTGTTTTTTTCTTTATATCGACCACATTACTAATTGGGAATTTGAAGAGTTTTGAGACCCAGGTTGCAGCAAGTGCAATAAAAATGGTATTAATCAAAAACAGGTAAAATGCTCCAAAGAAGAAGTGAAACTGTGCAGTTGCCAATCCGTACCCTGCTGTACATAAAGGGGGCATCAAAGCAGTTGCAATAGCAACACCTGGCAATACATTTCCTTTTTGTTTACTGCTTAATGCTACAATTCCTGCTCCTCCACCAAAAAGGGCAATTAATACATCGTAAATTGTAGGACTTGTTCTTGCTAACAATTCAGAATGTGCTGTTGCAATGGGAGATAAGGTGAAATAGAGGGTTGATGTTAGTAAACTTGTGATTACTGCAAAAGAGAAATTTTTCAAAGATTTTGAAAACAATGTACCATCATAAATGGCAATACTATAGCCCATTCCGGTTATTGGTCCCATTAAAGGTGAAATCAACATGGCTCCAATAATCACAGCCGTTGAATTCATGTTCAATCCAATAGAGGCGACTAAAATGGCAAATACTAAAATCCAGAGATTGGTCCCTTTAAAAATTATCCCTTTCTGGATCTCGTTATGGATCGTTTCATGTTTCTCTAATTCGTGACTTAAATTAAAAAAATGGAGAAACTGTTTAAGATAGGATATTATTTTCATGGTTATAGTTTTTTATTTTGTTTCATCGAAATGAAGGAAAAGTTGGGATTTATCCTCAAATTTCCAAACTCTTTTATAGCTTTTTGTTGAACATCAGCGGTTGGATTGATTGTGATATTTCCATAATTTGTTTCGACAACAATCGGTAATATAAACTGATTGCCCACATTTTTCCATCTGTATTTCAAAACATACTCTTGTTTAGAGGTATCGTAGGTGAGATTCCACTCCAATTGAGGACACACTCTACTATAAACATATTGGTCAAAAAACCATTGATAATCTTTTCCGGTTAACTCATTGACCACTTTGATAAAATCAGTTGTGGTTACAATACTGTATTGATGTCTGTTGTAATAGGTTTTAAGGATATTGATAAACAATTGATCATCATTTAAAATATTTCTCAGAGTATGTAACATCAAAGCACCTTTCATGTAAGGATCAGAATCTTTATAATTGGAATAATTTACATCTCGCGGACCCACTAAAGGTCTTTTGTTTTGGACAACAATTCCGTATTGAAATCTCATCATTCTCAAATAAAAGTCGTATCCCATTTTTTGTTCCATAAAAAACGCATCCATAAAAGTGGTAAATCCTTCATGCAAAAACATTTCGGCATTATCACCGGCAGACACACTGTTTCCCCACCATTCATGCCCTGTTTCGTGTAGAATGATATAATCAATAGGACCATAAGTATTCTGAAATTTATTTCCATAAGCAATTGCAGTCTGGTGTTCCATTCCCATAAATGGACTCTCTACCATTTTGTATCCATCATTCCACCAGGGAAAGGGTGCTAACGTATTTTCATAAAACTCAACCACTTCAACCGCTTGTTTAAACTGACTTCTGGCAATATCCAAATCATAAGACAGGACATAAAATTCCAATTCCCTTTTCACCCCTTTGTTATTGTATGGAAGTGTAAATCTTACATAATCACCAACATAAAAGCTTATATTGTAAGTGTTTATAGGGTAACTAGTTCTCCAAACGAATTTTTCTTTCTCTTCCATTTTTGTTTGTTCTACTAATTTTCCGTTACTAACACAAAACAAACCTTTAGGAACGGTCATGGAGAAACGGACAGAATCAGGTTCATCGGAAAGGTGGTCTTTCAAAGGAAACCAGATATGAGCACCCTGATCCTGACAAGCAACGGAAACCCACGGATTGTTGTTATCATCCTTTTTCCAGACAAACCCACCTTCCCATGGGGGTCTTTTTGCTTTCATTGGACTTCCGTTATAATAAATTCTCATTTGATATACCTGATTTTTGGGAATCTGTTTTTCGAATAAAACAAATAAGGTATTATATTTCCTAACGTATTTCAATGTATCATTCTGAAATACAATAGCATCAATTTGTAGGTTTTGATGTAAATCTAATTGTAAGGTATCCACAAGTGCGGTATTTTGAAGTGGAGTTTCCCTATCTTTCATTAGGAAATGAATATCAACATATCCATTAATTTTTTTATGTTTAACATCTAAATCAAGGTTGATATCATAATAAGTTACATCAAAACTTTTTCTCAATTCTGAATTTGACCCTAAAAGATAATCTTCCTCTTTAAAAGTTGGGTATTTCCCCGGTTTTTTAGGTGTTTTATAAGTAAAATTGATACCAATCAATGAACAGGAGGTTCCCAAAATGGTGAGCCAGATAAAAAGTTGAAATTTAATAAAATGAGCCATATTTTTCTGATTATTTTGGCAAAAATAATTAATTTTTCTTACTAAATATTATAAAAACTGAATATGTAACAAAATTTTTTTTGATGCGTAGATCAAGATTAATGAAAATTATTTGGAATGGTTACTTTCAAAATTGAAAAAATATAAGTATATTTGCCTATTGATAGATTAAGCTTTATGAAAAGATTTATACTGTTGTTATTAATAGCTACAACCATCATTTTGGGATTTGTTTCCTGTTCAAAACCCATTGAATTTAAAGTTCATATCAACAATAATACTTCCTATACAATCGATATACTGGAATTTAGTGGATCCATATCGGGACCTGCAATTTCAATTCCACCAATGAGTTCTTCTGAATCATTTTATATCACATACACGGAAAGTTTTAATGATTTGATTGAAGAACCGGAATGTTTAATTTCTATTTCAAAATATACCGGACCTAACGGCACAAAAACAAACACGATCTGGAGATATTTTAAAATAAATGAATTTAGCACGAGCGAAGATAATGCAATTAGCATTCAGTTAGATCCACTCTCATTTTATGAGAACGATATCTTTCAGTTTATTACCAATTAAACTTTTTCCTATTTTTTTGCTTTGCTGTAACACCCTGATCATTTCAAAAATTTTCAGTATGTTTGCATTCCTATATTAGCTAATATATATATTTAAATATTAGTAAATTAGTTTTTATAAATCTGAATTCATAACAATAAATCATTCCTATAATGAAACAACATATTATTTCTACCGAATTTCTAAGCTTAGAAAAAGTTGACAAGATTATCAAATCGAAATCCAAATTACTCCTTTCTGAGGAATCAAAAGAGGCCGTTCAAAAGTGTAGAACGTACTTAGATGAAAAAATGAAAAACAGTAAAGTTCCTGTTTATGGAATTACTACCGGATTTGGGTCTTTATGTAATACAACCATCTCATTTGAAGATCTTTCCACATTGCAAAGAAATTTAGTGATATCCCATTCTTGTGGTTTTGGTGATGAGGTTCCTCAAGAGATCGTTAAAATAATGCTTCTTTTAAAAATCCAATCTTTATCTTATGGCAATTCAGGGGTTCAGGTGGAAACGATACAAAGATTAATCGATTTTTTCAATAATGGAATCTATCCGGTTGTTTATCAACAAGGTTCATTAGGTGCATCAGGGGATTTGGCCCCATTGGCTCATTTGTCTTTACCTCTATTAAATCTGGGAGAAGTGTATTATAAGGGTAAAAAATATCCTGCTGAAGAGATTAATGCCAAATTTGGCTGGGAACCGATCGTTCTCCAATCAAAAGAGGGATTGGCACTACTAAACGGAACTCAGTTTATGAGCGCTTATGGTTCCTGGCTGGTTTTAAAAGCAAAAAAATTATCGTGGTTAGCCGATATGATAGCCGCACTCTCTTTGGATGCTTATGATGGAAGAATTGAACCTTTCCATATCTCTGTTCATCTGGTAAGACCTCATATTGGTCAAATTTTAACATCAACGCACATCAACTATTTATTGGAAGGTTCAGAAATTATTTGCAGAGAGAAAAAACATGTGCAGGATCCCTACTCTTTCAGATGTATTCCTCAGGTTCACGGTGCCACTAAAGATGCAGTGAATCATGTGATGAATGTGATTGAAACAGAGATCAATTCTGTAACAGACAATCCAACCGTTTTTCCTGATGAAGATTTAATCATCTCAGCTGGAAACTTTCATGGTCAACCTATCGCTTTAGTGCTTGATTATTTAACTTTAGCCATGTCAGAACTGGCCAATATCTCAGAAAGAAGAGTGTATCAATTGATAGCCGGGAAAAGAGATCTTCCTTCATTTTTGGTTAAAAATCCGGGCTTAAACTCCGGATTTATGATTCCACAATATACAGCTGCATCGATTGTGAGTCAAAGTAAAACACTTTGTATGCCATCATCTTCTGACTCCATTGAATCATCACAAGGACAGGAAGATCATGTAAGTATGGGAGCTAATGCTGCTACAAAAGCATATACTGTAATCAATAATACTGAAAAAGTGTTGGCTATTGAATTGTTTAACGGAGCACAGGCTTTAGAATTCAGAAGACCATTAAAGTCTTCCGATTTTATTGAAGAGTTTATGGCCAGCTACAGACAATACGTTCCTTTTGTGGAAAATGATGTATTGATGTATAAATTGATGCATAAATCACAGGAATTTTTACAAAATGTGAATGTGATTATCCCAGAAAAATTTTAACACCTATTTTCATGTTAAAACTGGATAATATTCAACGGGTTTATTTTTTAGGAGTAGGAGGTATTGGAATGAGTGCACTCGCACAATTCTTTCTTCACTACGGTAAAAAAGTGTTTGGGTATGATTTAACTCCTTCACCTATTACTGATTCTCTCATTCAAATGGGAGCTGTAATCCATTTTACTGAACAGGATCATCTGATTCCCGATCAAATTGATTTAGTCATTGTTACCCCGGCCATTCCAAAAACACATAAAGAACTTATTTGGTTTCAGGATCATCAGATTCCCATTATGAAAAGATCTGAAGTTCTGGGTTTGATATGTCAGGATTACAATACAATTGCAGTAGCAGGAACTCACGGTAAAACCACAACTACTTCAATGGTTACCCATTTTTTACAGTCTGCTCACCATCCTGTTTTGGCATTTATTGGGGGTATTTCCAAGAATTTGAACAGTAATTTTCTATTTACGGATCATTTTAAAACAGTTGTTGTTGAAGCGGATGAATTTGATCGCTCTTTTTTGACTCTTTTCCCAAAAATTGGAATAATCACCTCTGTGGATGCTGATCATTTGGATATTTATGGGGAAAAAGAGCAACTCGTAAAATCATTTCAGGATTTTGCGAATCAAATTGACCGGAATGGAACATTGGTTATCGCTCATAAAATTGCCCACTTAATTGAACATCCTCACAAAATCACATACGGGGAAGAGCGGGATGCTGATTTCTTCTTTACTTTGAATGAGATGAAACCACACCAAACGACGTTTTCTATATGCAAAAAAAGTGGGTCACAAGATGCCGTTTGCTTCCATAATCTGCAGATTGAAGCCCCCGGAAAGCATAATATCTTGAATAGTATGGCTGCTTTTCTGGCAGTTAAAGAGTTGATGAAACTAACCATCAGTCCTGAAAATGTAGCCACATGTAATATGATTTTTGACGCTTTTTCAAGCTGGCAAGGGGTTGCAAGAAGATTTGATTTTAGAATTGTTCAGGATGATATAATCTATATCGATGATTATGCGCATCATCCGGAAGAGATCAAAGCTTTTTTAACAGCTGTTCAATCTATATATCCTACCAAAAAAAGAACCGGAATTTTTCAACCCCATCTTTTCTCGAGAACAAGAGATTTTGCCTCTGAATTTGCTGAATCATTAGCTTTACTCGATGAGGTGATCCTATTGGAAATCTACCCGGCCAGAGAATTGCCTATTGAAGGGATTACATCCTCTTACCTTTTGGATCTGATCCCGGTTGAAAATAAAAAAGTGATACAAAAAGAGGATTTGATCCCTTATCTGATCCAACATAAACCGGAACTTTTATTGACTATCGGTGCAGGTAATATCGATCAGTTTGTCCCTGAAATTGAAAAAGTATTTAAAAAACTATAAAATCATCTGAAAATAATATATTTGCATTTTAAAAAATTCTAAAAATTAAAAATTATGTTTACCGGAATAGTTGAAAAAACAGGAAAAATAGTTCATATCGAAAAAGAAAACAGCAACTACCATTTTACTATTGAAGTGGATTTTGCTGACGAACTTAAAATAGATCAAAGTATGGCTCATGATGGTTGCTGTTTAACCATTGTAAAGATTGATATCCCCAAAAACCAATATGTGGTAACTGCAATGGATGAAACCATGTTGAAAACCAACCTCAAATCCTGGTGTGTGGGATATGAAGTGAATTTGGAAAGAAGTATGAGATTTGATGGTCGTTTTGATGGCCATATCGTACAGGGACATGTGGATCAAACTGCAATATGTCAAGAAGTTATTGATGATAATGGAAGCTGGAGATACTACTTTACTTATGATGCTGAACTCAATAATTTTACTGTTCCTAAAGGATCTATTACTGTAAATGGTGTCAGTTTAACCGTTGTTGATTCCGAAAAAGGGAGATTCTCCGTTGCGATTATCCCTTTTACTTACCAAATGACCAATTTTCACAATATTGTTCCCGGTTCCATCATTAATATCGAATTTGATGTACTCGGAAAATATGTTCAAAAGTTGATGGAACAATATTTTGAAAGTCAAAAAAAATAAAAAAGGTTTTTATTCGTTATTTCCCTATTAACAATATAAAAATATTTTAGAAAGCTTGAAAAAACAAATATCCTCCTTTATCCCTGTCATCTTGTTCCTTGCTGCACTTTTGGTGTTTATTTCATGTGCGACCAATAAAAACAGTTTTGAGAACAGAGCCTATCATACGGTTACTTCCACCTATAACGTAAATTTTAATGGGAAAGAAGCCCTCAAAGAGGGAGAAATTGAGATTGCCAAAAAGAGAAAAGACAATTATACTTCTTTATTGCCATTGTATTATTATCCTGCTAAAGAGGATTTGGGCGCTATTAATGCAAAAATGGATAGAGTTATTGAAAAAGCATCTAAGTCTATTTACAAACACTCCATGTTAATCAGAGGTAAAGAGTACGTTAAAACGATGGATGATGCCTATATGATGATGGGAAAAGCCTATTTTCATAAACAGGATTTTATCAATGCTTCCCGTATCTTTACTTATATTGCCAAACAATATCCCACCTGGGGATTGGCTGAAGAAGCGATCATTCTAAACGCCCGTACTGCGATCAGACAAAATCAGTTCACAAGGGCTCAGCAACTTTTGGAGGAAGCGTACCAAATTATTTACCCTCAGAATAAAAGGAAATTGAATTATTTGTATTATGCAGCTTTGGCGGAACTGAATATGACTAATCCGGCAGGGGAAATAGAAGTGGCTATCAGCTCTTTGATTGAACTTCAAAAACTGCGTCCAAACAAGGAGATGACTATCCGGATCAACTATATTTTAGGTCAATTATACGAATTAGAAAACAACAATAAGGAAGCTCAATACTATTTTCTTAAAGTTATCAAAAGCACACCCACTTACGATATGGAGTTTAGTGCCCGTATGAAATTGGCATCCAATTATGATGGTACACCTACATCTAAACAATTGATTATTAAGGAGCTTAACAAAATGCTCAATGAGAGCAAAAATGATGAATTTAAAGATCAGATCTATTTTGCTTTTTCAGAAATAGCCCGTATTGATGAAGAGAAAAAAGAACGGATGGAGTATTTAGGAAAATCAGTTGCTGCATTTGTTGACAACAATTTCCAAAGAACATTTTCATCTCTAACTTTAGCCGATCTATATTTTCAGGATAGCGAATACATCAAAGCACAAGCGTATTATGACACTGCTCTCATCTCTTTACCCGGCAACTATCCTAATAAAGATGCTATTATCAAAAAAGCTTCTTTTTTAAGAGATTTGGTAGATAATTTGAATGAAATTTCACTTCAGGACAGTTTACAACGCATTGCAAAAATGTCAGAAGGAGAACGAAACTCATGGGTGAAAAGAATGATTGATAAATATACAGAAGAGGAGAGACGAATTGAAAGAGAAGAAGCGGAAAGAATGATGCTTTTGCAAAGCACTCAGAATTTTGCCAATACAAATGTCAATGTTGGGGGTAACAATAAATGGTATTTTTATAATCCAAATTTAGTTACTCAAGGATCGACAGAATTCTACAGAAGATTTGGAAACCGTAAGCTGGAAGATAACTGGATTGTAAGTAATAAACAACAAATATCGTTTGACGAAATGAAAAATACATCTGCAGAAAACGATACCGTACCTGAATATGATGAAGAGGGGAATCTGATTGTTAAAAGGGAAACAGATCCTAAAAAACCTGCATTTTACACCCAAGATCTTCCCATGACAACCGGAGCGGTTGATACATCGAATTTAAAAATCCAAAATGCGATGTATAATGCAGCATTGATCTATTATGATCTGCTTAAAGATGAAGCAAGATCAGTTGAGATGTTTGATCAACTGATTAAAAGATTTCCAAATAGCGAATTAATTGCCCCTGCATGTTATCTGGTATATGTTAATTTTAAAAAAACAAACAATCCTAAGGGAGACGAATATAAAAATATCATTTTAACCCGATTCCCCAATTCCGATTATGCAAAATTGATTCAGGATCCCGATTATTATAAAAAAATTGCGGATAAAGTGAATGAGTTGGAACGTAAATATAGTTCTGCTTATGATGCCTACACCAAAAAGTTGTGGCAAAGAACCATTCAGTTAGCCGATGAATCGATTCCAATTTGTGATAATAACAAAATTTTACAATCAAAATTTGAATATATCAGAGCGATGTCTGTTGGTCAGGTTCAAGGGGAAGATTCACTGAAGAAAGCTTTTGCAAAAATAATTATCAAATATCCTACTACAAAAGTGGCTGAATTAGCACAGTTTTATCTTTCAACTTTTGCCAATGCCAATGAAATTATGGCCAATGCAGGTGATTCCACAAAAATGAGACAAATACAGGAACAAAATGCCTTGAATGAATCCCCATTTACATTTTTACCCAATGAACAACATTATGTTGTTCTAATAGCTAAAGCTACCAGTGTTTCTATTACAGATATTAAAAATGGATTAGCCAATTTTAACCGTGATTTCTTTGCCCTTTCCAAATTCAACATCAATAGTTTCTATATCAATCAGGAAGATCAATTGATCACTATTTCCCGATTTAAAAACATGGAAACAGCAATGGAGTATTATAATACTTTAATCACTTCCGAAATCTATAAAACACAAATTGGCGGAGATGCCGTTCAGGTTTATGCTATGTCTGCAACAAATTACACCACCTACTATAATAAAGTGGATAAACGTGTTTTGTATCAACCTTTCTTTGATTTAAAATATATTAAAAAACAATAAAATGAATCCTTTATTTCACAAATCCATATATCAAACCAGAAGAGACAAGTTAATGAATAGTGTTTCTTCCGGTTTTGCATTGTTTCTTGCTAATGATGATGCATCCATGAATTATCCTTCCAATACCTTTAATTACAGACAAGATAGTACCTTTTTGTACTTTTTCGGATTGTCGATTCCCAATCTTGCTGCGATTATTGATTTTGATCATAAAAAAACGATCCTTTTTGGAGATGATTTTGAAATAGATGATATCATCTGGATGGGTGATCAACCTAAAGTTGCAGAATTAGCTTCTCAGGTTGGCATTACAGAAGTTTTATCTCTATCTGCTTTACCTGACTTTATTCAACAAAATAAAGGGCGCAAACTGCATTATACCCCTGCTTACAGAGGGGAGAAAAAAATCACTTTAGCCGAATTAACAGAAATTCCTGTATCAAAGCAAAAAGAAAACGCTTCAGTTGAGCTTATAAAAGCTATTGTAGCTTTTAGAGAGATTAAATCGGAAGAGGAGATTGCTGAAATTGAAAAAGCGTGTGCAATCGGATATGATATGTTTACAACTGCCATGAAAATGTGTAAACCAGGAATAAAAGAATCAGATCTTGCCGGACTTGTTGAAGGAATTGCATTATCCAAAGGAAATGGAGTCTCTTTCCCTGTCATTTTATCACAACATGGAGAAACCCTTCATAACCACAATCACCATTTGACTTTGGAAGAAGGAAAATTATTGTTGATCGATATGGGTGCCGAAAATAAAATGAACTACTGTTCAGATAATACCAGAGCGATTCCCGTTTCAGGAAAATTTTCACCCAAACAAGCTGAAATTTATCAAATTGTTTTAGATGCCAACATGGCAGGAATTTCTGCCTGTAAACCCGGCATACCTTATAGAGAAATTCATAAATTAGCCGTTACAGTGATCACTCAGGGACTCCAAAAATTGGGATTAATGAAAGGGGATATTGAAAAATCCGTTGAATTGGGAGCTCATGCGCTGTTTATGCCTCATGGATTGGGTCACCAAATGGGATTGGATGTTCATGATATGGAAGATTTAGGAGAAAACTATGTGGGATATGGAGATTCTTTTGAAAGAAGTTCCATTTTTGGATGGGCTTACCTTAGAATGGCTAAAACATTACAACCCGGTCATGTGATGACTGTTGAACCAGGCATCTATTTTATTCCTCATTTAATTGATATCTGGAAAAATGAGAACAAGTTTTCCGAGTTTATCAATTATGATAAAGTGGAGGAATACAGAACTTTCGGAGGAATCCGTATAGAAGATGATGTTTTAATCACAGAAACAGGGCATCAGGTATTAGGTATTCCTATTCCTAAAACTATTGTAGAATTGGAATCGATCATTGGAATTGCAAAATAATTTTGGTTTTCATTTTTCTAATCACTTTTTTAATTATTTTTGCAGTCAGTAACCTGTTATTTAACGAATGACCATCTATTTTCAATTTTTTGAAGCCGAAAACTTATTTTTACAGCGTTTTGTGGGTAAGTGGAAGAGTAATATTTATGAAGATTTTATATTGGCAAATGCAAATCAGGAAACAAATAAAATTAGAAAAATTGCTACAGATTTCAGAGAATTAATTATTCCTCCGGATTTGAATGATTTAAATATTCTTAGAAATATTACTAAAAAAATTGAATTACAAGACTATTTTAATATTCAAATTGTCAATGATCCCATTATGACTGCTGTAGCACAGTTGTATCAAATCACGGACAAGCCACAGAATGTTAATTATGATATTTGTTCAACGTTACAATATGCTATCAATTTTTTAAATATTGACATGACTCCTCATGAATTGGAACAAAGATTTAAAAACTTAACAGGAAAATTTCCCAATAAATAAGTTTACATAAATTCCATGTAAACTACTTTCAAATATTTATCAATTAATACCTTAGCTAATCTTTGAATCAAATTTTTTCTGATTTCAAATTCAACGGGTTGCGTTAAATCAATGTTATGTTCATTTATTTTAGTACCAACAAGGATATGAATTTCGTCACTATCGAGTAACAATTCGCATACACGATCAGCAGGGCCTTTTCCAAACTGATAACCGGAATTGATCACATTGGTTAACTGATAAACCACTTTACTTAGAGTTAAAACACCCTCAGTAATCAAATCGATCCCCTCCATTTTTGAAGTGGGTGGTAAAGTGTGGTCCACAATGGGTTCATCAACCACTGTTCTGCGCAATTCACGAGAGATGATTTCAGTAGTTGTCGCGCCGCTCACAATCTTTTTTCCTGCAAAACTTCTCAGCTTCTCAGCGAAATGGGGATCTTTTTCTGGTTGTAAAGGTGGGCCTGTACAGATCATTGTTCTTCTGGGCTCCCTAAAGTAAGCTACCGCACAGGTTAAATCATCTTTAGGAATATGTAAATCATTAGAAGCCGCTTTTTTAACAATTTTTTCAGCTAATTCTGTGGCAGAGATAGTTCGGTTATTGGTTATCAGTTGTTTTACTTCTTCACGGAGATTATTTCTTCCCCATCCCGCTACTAATCCGGTTCCTAATCCGGACTGTGTAATACCATCTGAACAGAAAATGATTCTATCTTCTAATTGTGGTTCAAAGGAAGCTACTTTAAGATCCAGTAAACGTTTATCAGTACCTGCATCCACATCTATCTGATCCCAGTTAGGTTCAAAAACCCGATTACCTCTCATGATAATGGTTTGAGGATTATCGTATTCCAAAATACTCACTTCATTGGTGTCAATCGAAATATCTACAATAGTATAAGTAGCATAACTGATATTTCTTTCACTACAAACGGGAAGTGCTTTCATAATGATTTCAGCAATTGTTTTTGCCTTTTTGTGTTCCTGAGATAAATTCAAAGCTATTGTAGCCGTAAGAGTTGCCAGTACATTTGCTTTCACGCCGGAACCCATACCATCTGATAAAACAGCCAATACCCGGTTCTCCTCCGGAATCCTTTTAGAGATAAATACATCTCCACAAATCCTTTCCCCATCGTGAAATGTTTGATAACTAGAGACTTCTACATGATAATTTTCTTCCATTATTACAACTTTTGAGGGTCAAAGATACAAAAAAATCAAGTACTATGCCGATGTTAATAAGGAAACCAATTGATCGAGATCAATACTTTCTCCTTTAATAACTCTATCTGCTTGATTATAAAAGGGATCCCTCTTTTTTAAGGTGTCATTTACATAAAGTTCTATCTCTTCAGGAGTTTTATTTTGGATCAATGGTCTGTTTTTTTTAGAATGAATCAATCTGTCAGTTAAAGACAAAGGACTCATTTTAATATAAATAGAGAAACTATTATTTTTAATCAGATCCATATTTCCTAAAAAGCAGGGAGTTCCCCCACCAGTAGAGATCACCACATTATTCTGAAGCAAAAGTTCCTCTAAAATAAGATGTTCTGTTTTTCTAAAGATCTCTTCCCCAAATTTCTTAAAAAAATCAGGAATAGAAATATGGTATTTAGATTCAAAAAATGAGTCAGAATCCACAAATTCATAATGGAGTCTTGTTGCTAATTTTTTAGCAATGGTTGTTTTACCCGAACCAGGAAATCCTACAAGAACAATTCTGGAATACACTTAAATATGTTTTAAAATCTCTTGAATCAGGTTATCTGCACTTTCTGCGATCTCTTTTATAGATGCCTGTAACATATAACAGGGTGATGTAAAAATCAGATTTTCCAGGTCAATTGTGACTTCCGTTTGGTTTGTGATTTGGTGCTGAGCTCCCATGATTTTTACATCTTCTATAACACCCGGTATTTTACCCACAGTAAGCAAAACTCCGGGAAGCACTTTAGCTAGTAAAACAGGGGCAATACATAACGCTCCGATCGGTTTTTTAGCATGAAAAGTATCTAAAATTACTTTTTCTACATCTGCTCTTACTCTCATTTGAATCCCATCAAGCCCATAAGTAAAAAGGTTCTTTGCAGCACCATTTCCTCCTGGAAATATTAAAGCATCAAAATTTTTAGGATCATATTCAGAGATTGGAAAAATCTCACCTCTCGATATTCGGGAAGCCTCTACCATCATGTTTCTGGTTTCCTGCATGGGTTGTTTAGTGATATGATTTACGACCTGGTACTGGTAATCATCGGGAGCAAAAACAGTATAGGAGGAACCAGATTTATCAATAGCCAGTAAAGTCATCACTGATTCGTGAATTTCAGAACCATCTAAAGAACCACATCCACAAAGGATTACAGCAAATTTTTTCATAGTTGTATACTCTTTTAATAGAAAAACAAAATTATATAAAATTATACTTTCATGTCACATCTTAATTGTTCTAATTCATCAACGGAGCCTTTTTCGCCAACAACCCATAAAATATCCCCGGCATGAAAGATCGTTTGGGATGGGGGATTTTCAACAAATTGATCCATCCTTTTATAGCCAATCACCATACAATGATACTGTTCTGTAAACTTACAATCTGTTAATGCTTTTTGAACAAATGGAGATTCAGGATGTAAAGTGATCTGATAAATATCCATCGATTCCCGGATTGGACAAACTTCCATTTCGGTTTCATCTTTTTCAAATATTTTTTTTACTTTTTGCATCTGTTTGTCATTTCCAACTACCAGGATATGATCATGTGGGTACAAAACTTCATCCCTTTTGGGTAAATCAATTCGGCAATTTCCTCTCATAATGCTGATTACGTTAATTCCGTAAAGATGTCTCAGGTTTAATTCAATCAACGATTTACCAATACATTCTGAATAGTTTGAAATTTCAAACAGTTCAATATGAATATCATTGGTTAAATCATCCGGAATTTTTAATTCAGGTATGGAAGACCTGCCATTCAGATTATGTAAAAAACGTTCCTCCATTTTGATGAAGTTTTTCATGTTTTTTTGAGATGCCACATAAAAGAGAATAAGTCCGATCAATACAGCTAATGTTATCGCTAAAGTGAAATTAAAATAGTGAGTGATGAGAATTATTAATGAGGAGATGATGATTAAAATCCGAACCATAATTAAAATAACCAACACATGTCTTTTTATTTTATTTTTCCTCCAGATGGTGTTAAAATCCATCCTGGAAGCCATTTTATTCATAATCAATGCCCCTAAAATAGGTGCAATCGCTATAAATGTAATTGAAAATCCTACAATTTGGACCGCTAATGGTGGAATATATTTTTTTAATAATGGTTCCATTACTAAAAAGGAGATCAACTGAATGGCAGTAATTAGAATGATGTAAACAAAGGTTCTGGATAAATAACGTTTGATATATTTCCTTTTTATATTCTGATCAATTTTTTGGGAAGAATTCATTGCAATTTGTTCAATAGCTCTTTTCCAGTGGGGTGGTAGTTTATGATTAAGAAATTCATAAACGGGTTCAGAGAATCTTATAAAATAGGGTGTTGTAAATGTTGTGATAACTGAAACGGCTACAATGATAGGATAAATAATGGGATCAATTACCTTGAGCGAAAGTCCTAAAGAAGCAATAATAAATGAAAATTCACCAATTTGAGAAAGAGTCATCCCACTTTGGACAGCAATTTTTAATGGTTGTCCGGAAATCAAAACGCCAAAACCTGCACTAGTTGTTTTTACAAATAAAATGAGCAGAGTGATCAAAATAATTGGAATATAGTTGGTTATTACTACATTAAAATCAACTAACATCCCAACAGAAACGAAAAAAACAGCACCGAACAGATATTTTAATGGATTTATAAGCTTTAATATTTTCTCTGATTCAATAGTTTCAGCCAGAATAGAACCCATTAAAAACGCGCCTAATGCCGCGGAAAGACCCATTTTATCTGCCAAAAATATCATTCCAAAACAGAGACCGATAGCAATAATCAGTAAGGTTTCCTCTCCTAACATTTTTTTGGCAATTCTAAAAAAAGTGGGGATTAAATAGATCCCAACAACAAACCAAAAAACTATAAATATAACCATTTTGGAAAGGCTTAAACCTAATTGCAATCCATCAAAACTTCTGGAAACAGCTATTGTGGAAAGTAAAACCAACTGCAAAACAGCAAAGAGATCTTCAACGACCAAAACTCCGAATACAACATTGGTGAATTTCTGTTTTCTGACACCCAGATCATCAAATGCCTTGATGATAATACTGGTTGATGAGATCGTCAACATTCCTCCTAGAAAAATACTATTCATGTTACTCCATCCCATTAAGTACCCGGCAACAAAACCGGCTGAAAACATTACAATTAATTCTGTAATCGCAGTAATTCCACCTGTTTTACCCACTTTTCTCATTTTCTTGAAGCTGAACTCTAACCCTAATTCAAAAAGTAAAAAGGCAACTCCAATCTGTCCCCAAATCTCAATATTTGAAATATTTTGAACCGTTACAAAGAAATGAGTGTGAGGTCCTGTGATGATCCCTGCAATGATATAACCCAATACAACCGGTTGTTTTAACCACTTGAATAGTAATGTGGTTACACTGGCGACAACTAAAATCAATGCTAAGTCGGAAAAGATCGCAGGAATATGCATATTTTTGATTTTGAGAATGTTGCAAATATACAAAAAATTTTTCAAAAAGTCAATTTTACATAATTCACTTCCCCAATTTTTCAATTCCAATTCGAAAATGTTTCCTATTTTTGCATATATGAACAAAACCGGCAAAAAACAACAAATTGAACTATTAGCTCCGGCTAAGAATAAAGATTTTGGCATCGAGGCGATCAATCATGGAGCTGACGCTGTCTATATCGGAGCTCCTCAGTTTGGAGCCAGAGTCGCAGCTTCTAATAGCTTGGAGGATATTGAGTTACTGGCAAAATATGCCCATCAATACGGAGCAAAGGTTCATGTTGCCCTGAATACAATTCTGAATGATCAGGAGCTGAAAAATGCTGAAAAAATGATTCATCAGCTGTATCAATCCGGAATTGATGCACTGATCATTCAGGATTTGGGGATTCTTTCTCTTGATTTACCTCCAATCGAACTGCATGCAAGTACCCAAATGGATATCAGGAATTTAGAAAAAATTTATTTTCTGGAACATTTAGGATTTTCAAGAGCGATTTTAGCCCGGGAACTCTCATTGGAGGAGATTAGGAACATAAAATCAAAAAGTGAAATTCAACTCGAAGCATTTGTTCATGGCGCCCTTTGTGTAAGCTATAGTGGACAATGTTATGCCAGTCACGCATTTACAGGTCGAAGTGCGAATAAAGGCGCCTGCGCGCAATTGTGCCGACTTCCCTATACACTTAAAGATCAACAAGGAGAAATAATGGCAGTAGATCGCTATTTGCTCTCCTTAAAAGATATGGATCGTTCCGATTCTCTCGAAGAGTTGATTGATGCCGGAATCTCTTCTCTTAAAATTGAAGGAAGATTAAAAGATCTCTCGTATGTGAAGAATGTTACCGCTTTTTACAGAAAAAAGCTGGATCAGATCATTGAAAAAAGAACTGATTTACAAGCTTCTTCATGGGGCAAAACCATCCATTTTTTTGAACCTCAACCTGAAAAAAGTTTCCATAGAGCAAAAACAGACTATTTCTTACATCAACGGGAAAATGTTGTAACAGATATAAACACTCCAAAATCGATTGGTGAAAAAGTGGGGATGGTAAAACTTGTGAAAAAAGATTCTCTGATTTATGACGGTATTCCACTTCAAAACGGTGATGGGCTTATTTTTGAAAATAAAAATCGGGTAGTGGAAGGGTTTAGAGTAAATAAAGTGATTGATAATCAAATATTCCCGGCTACTATGCCCGATATTGATCCATGTACTACACTTTATAGAAATCTGAATTACAACTTCGAAAAAATACTCGGGAAAAAGAGTGCAGAACGAAAAATAGATATTGATATGCTCTGGCAAGAGCAGGAAAATGGATTCTCTTTACAAATTGTAGATGAAAGAGGGTGCTCCGTTTCCTCATTTTTGGAGTGTTCCAAAGAGGTTTCAAGACAAGACAACAATACACAAGAACAGATTCGAACCATTTTATCAAAAACGGGAAATACGATTTATCAGGTTAGGAAAATGGAGATTCAAATGGATCAGAACTATTTTATTCCTGCCTCACAAATCACCGCATTAAGAAGGATATCTATAGAAAAATTGGATCAGGAGTGGGCAAAGCAATACCCACTACCCAAAAAGAAAGTTTCATATCAGGAAAGAACTATTCAAAGTCAACCTCATGTAGACTACTTAGCTAATGTGATGAACGGAGCAACTCGAAAAATCTATTTTGATTTAGGGGCGGTTTCAGTAGCTGATGCTTATGAAAAAGGGAATCATGATGGTCCTGATTTGCTTATGCAGTGCAAACATTGCATTAAATATACTTTGGGATTCTGTCCTAAAGAACATCAAAACGAAACTCCATTTAGGGAGCCATTCATTTTAGAACACCAAAAAATCAGATTTGAATTACAATTTGATTGTAAGGAGTGTGTTATGCTGGTGTATCGTTCCGGTCAGAAGTGATGATATGTTTGTATTTTTCACGTCTTTCATTCCATTTCTGACGAGCATACTGTTGCATATCAGCAAATTGATCCGTTTCATCCACAATTTCTAATCCTAAAATAGATTCAATAATATCTTCAAGAGTAACAACACCGTTAAAACTACCATATTCGTCGGTAACAATGGCAATATGCTCCCTTTCCTGAAGCAATTTTTCCCATAATACCATAATAGATTCCCCTTCATCTGTAGCAATGATGTTTCTTTTAATATCTTTTAATTTGGTATCAAAATGGTCGCTGGCAACCTGCTCCAATACATTTTGACGCAAAACATATCCGGTGATGTGGTCTTCATCTCTGTCTGCATAAACAGGGATTCTGGCATAGTGAAGATAATCTTTATTTTTATAAAAATCAGATACGGTCATCTCTTCAGGAGCAACAGAACACACAATTTGAGGAGTCATCACATCCTCTACTTTTACAGATTCTAATTTTTGTAGATTTTGGATAATAATATTTTCGGATACTTCAAATTCTCCCTCTTCCGTAGCAATATCGGCCATAGCAAACACCTCTTCCCGACTCACTGTAGTTTCACTTTTCCCTTTATTGATCAATTTTGAAAATATTTCCGATAATTTTACAAAGGGATAAGCAATAAACACTAATCCTCTGAGCCATGGCACAATAGGAATTGCTAATCTTCTCCAATAGGTAGCTCCTATTGTTTTTGGAATGATTTCTGAAATGATAAGAATTAATAATGTTAATCCTGCAGATATAATTCCAAAATAGGATTCTCCGAACACTTTAACAGCCTGAGCTCCAACACCAGCTGCTCCAATGGTGTTCGCTACCGTATTTAATGATAAAATGGCAGCTAATGGTCTATCAATATTCTCTTTATATTTTTTAAGAATTGTGGCACTTTTTACTCCATCTGTTTCTTTCATGTTAATGAAAGATAATGGTGTGGATAGTAAAATAGATTCAAACAGGGAACATACAAATGAGGCCCCTAATGCCATAAAAAGAAACAATAATAATATACCCATTTTTGTGTTTAAACGTTGTTTTTCGGAATCTAATAATCCCTTAAATTAATTTTTGCAAAAATAATAAAAAACTTATTTCAAAACTGTTACATTTTTGATTTGTGTTCAACTAACACATAAATCCTATAAAAATGAGTTATTTTGTATATCTTTGCATTCTAAATGGAACATTATGAAATTTATTAAATCGATCCCTAAAAAAGTAAATCCCAAAGAGTTAATGAAAGAGTATTCATTGATTCTGGTGGGAACTTTTATTATGGCAGTAGGTTTTGTTGTGTTCATTTCTCCCTTGAAGCTTGCTCCGGGTGGAGTATATGGGATTGCCATTATATTACACCACTTATTCAAATTTCCTATTGGGATTACTGGTATTGCTCTTGATATTCCTCTGTTGATTATTGGAACTCTTATTTTAGGTCCTAAGTTTGGATTTAAGACAGTGATCGGAATTGTTTCATTATCCGGATTTATCACCCTTTTAGAACATTTATACGGCTATGAGCCACTCATTACCATCATTTCGGATGGAAAAGTGATTCCGGATCCTGCTGCTAATCTCATCATTGCCTTGTTTGGAGCTGTATCTATAGGCTTGGGATTAGGTTTGGTTTTTAAATCAAGGGCAACTTCCGGTGGAACCGATATTGTGGCCATGGTTCTCAAAAAGTATTTTAAACATATCCCTCTCGGAACCATGATTATGATCGTGGATTCCATCATCGTTCTGGCTGCATTAGCTGTATTTAAAGATTGGACAATTCCACTATACTCATGGTTTGTAATCTATGTTTGCGGATTTACCATCGATAAAGTGATTTCAGGTTTTGCAAGAAGAAAAGCGATTATTATCATTTCAGATTATTATGATGAAATTAAATCTTTTATTATTAAAGATCTCGATCGTGGTGGCACCTTTTTACATGGTGAAGGAATGTACAATTTAGCAGAAAAAAAAATTATTTATACAACCATCAGCTCCAAAGAGTTACCCTCCCTTTTATACCATATTCATGAAACCGATCCAAAAGCTTTCGTTTCAGTTCTGGATGCAACTGATGTTTATGGAGAAGGATTTAATTCTTTGAGAGAAAAAGCTTTACATTAATGAAAGATCAAATTATCAAAGCCCTGTCATTCGTTTACGATCCAGAAATTCCTGTTAATGTATGGGAATTAGGATTGATCTATGATATAATCATCAAATCTGATACCGAAGTGGAGATTGTGATGACTTTAACTGCTCCTAATTGTCCCGAAGCAGAAAGTTTACCTTATGAAGTAAAAACAGAAATTCAAAGAATAACCGGCATTCAAAATGTGACCGTAACCATCACTTTTGACCCTCCATGGGATATGAGTAGAATGAGCGAAGCCGCAAAGTTGGAACTCGGATTTTTATAATAAAAAAATACAGAAATGAGAAAAAAGATTTTTTTAGGCTTGTTTTTAGCCTTAGTATTCTATTCAGTTAAAGCAACAGATAATCCTGCACAAATTAAAAGACTTGAAAAACATATCTATTACTTTGCTGCTGACTCATTAAATGGCAGAAAAACAGGTAGTATAGATAATAAAAATGTAGCTTCCTACATTAAAAGCCAGTTTGAAGAGATTGGATTAGTTACAACCTATCAATATATTGATAAAGATAGTACCCAGCAAAATGTGATTGGAGTTTTAGAAGGAAATGATCCGGTTTTAAAACATGAAATCATTGTAATTGGAGCACATTTTGACCATTTGGGAGTAAAACTTGTAGGCAATACCAATCAGATTTATAACGGAGCTGATGATAATGCATCAGGTTCAGCAGCATTGATTGAGATAGCACGACAAATGGTTCTCAAAAAAGATTTATTGAAAAGAACGATCATTTTTGTAGCTTTTGATGCTGAAGAGATCGGTTTAGTGGGATCCGGTTATTATATTAAAGACTTTTTCGCTCATAATCAAAACGATAAAGTGGTAATAATGACCAGTATAGACATGGTCGGTTATTTAAAGCAATCCGGAAAATTAAAAATTAGTGGTGTTAAAACGATAAAAGATCACAAACTTTTATTCAATCAAGTACCTTTTGATTCAAAATTTGATTTAGTCTTAGAAGACTTTGATAATTCAATATTAACAGGGTCTGATCATGGTCCGTTTTTAAGTCATAAAATCCCGGCATTACATGCCACAACAGGGTTGAAATCCCCTTATCACAAACCGGAAGACGATGCTAATCTAATTGATTATGAAGGGTTATCAGAAATTGTTGACTATTTTACAGCCCTTAACTATACTTTTGCAGTTGCTAATCAATTTGAAAGTAGTGGTAAATTCGGCAATTCAGCATTTGCTGAAAAAAATAATTATTTTGGAATCATCGGTGGTATCGGAAACAATCAACACTATTATTCAAATGGAAGAATGACCGGTAAACAGGGACTTGCATTATGTGCCGGTCTTTACGGTAAAGTATCCATTGCAAAATATATGGCTCTAAAAGGTGAGGTTGATTACGAATACAAAATCGGTAATCGTTATGAAGGAGAGTTATATACACATTCCGTATCGGTGCCATTAACTTTGTTTGCAAAAGTAACTTTACAGAATATTGTGGAATACGATTTCGGATTCGGAGGGTATTATACGTACAATTTCGCCGGAAAATTAGATAGTGATCCTATCAACTTTTCTATATATAATCACCATGAATATGGTTGTCAAATTGAATTAGAGATGAGAATGGCTACTATTCTATTCTCGGTACAATGGAAATATGCCTTTAATAATGTTATGATAAATCCTATTAAAAAAGATATGTCAAAAGCACAAGGGTTTTATTTCAGAATTGGGTATCTTTTCTAATTTTCGAATGCAACTACAATCATAAAATCGAGATACTCCATTTGATAAAGGGGTATTTCGATTTCATTTTTCAAAGTAGCTTTCAAAGGATCTTTTGAAATCAACATATCATTTGAAAAATCGAGTTTCCCTTTGGCATACCATTTAAAGATCGCTTCTTTGGCGCACCATATCAGCGTTATATCTTTGGGATTTTCAGGATCAAAAAAAAGGATCTCCTTTTCGTTCATGAATTTATGTTTTAGCTTAAGTATTCTAGGGGCACATAGTTCAATATCAACACCTACCGGTTGGTCACTAAAAGCGACTAAAACCAAATCTTTGGTATGTGAAAATGAAATAAAACCTTTTTGAAACAATGGTTGACCATTGGGTGTATAGGTAATAGAGATCTCTTTTTCTCCTGTAAGTTCAGCCAATGCAGCTCTACAGGCCCATTTTTCCAAACGTCGGGATTCTAATTTTATCTTTTGAATCTCCTTAATATCGTGTTGATCAATAAAGTCGTTTTGTAAAAAAAACGATTCCGTTTCTTGAATCTGCCAGAGGCAAATGGAAACGGAACCGTTTAATTGTTTTTTTAATATTGCTGGCATGATTATAAACCGCGCTCTTTTTCTTTAATTTTTAATAATTGTTTTCTTAATGCTTCTGCCACTTCGTCCGCAGCTTCTTCAAATGTTTTAGCTGTTTTGCTGGCCATGGCATCATTTCCTCTGATCTTGGCTCTGATTTCAACCGTTTTGTTTTCAGGCTTTTCTGTGTTTTCGAGTTTAAGAGTTACTTCAGTACCAATAATCCCGTCGTGGATTTTAGTAAGTTTTTCAATCTTTTCTGCAATAAAGCTTTCCAATTTTTGATCTGCTTTAAAATGCAAAGCTGTGATTTTAATGTTCATAAAAACCTCCTTGTTACGCTCGTGGATGAGCTTGTTGATAAATTGATTTAAGTTTTTCTATTGAATTATGAGTATAAATTTGGGTAGCTGCTAAACCGGAATGACCTAAAATCTCTTTGATTGCATTGATATCTGCCCCATTATTTAGAAGGTGGGTGGCAAAAGTGTGGCGAATAACGTGCGGACTTCTTTGGTCAATTGTAGTAATCATATCGAGATACCTCCTTACAATTTTATAAACTGTTTTCGGATTTAATTTATTGTTTTTCGACGTAACAAATATACAACTATTTTGGGAGAAATTTCCAAATTTTTGCTCAAAATGTAAAAAATATTTTTCTAAAGTTGTTTTTGCCTGATTCCCAAAGGGTATCAGTCGCTCCTTGTTTCTTTTTCCTAAAACTTTTACTGTTTGATTGTAAAGATCAATATCTCCAAAGGTTAAATTCAATAATTCAGATAACCGCATTCCTGTAGCATAAAACAGTTCAATAATGGTTCTGTCCCTCCATCCTTCAAAATGATCTTCAAAAAGGTCAAGGGTGAATAATTTATCCATATCACTCATTTCAATGTACTGTGGCACCCTTTTCGGTACTTTCTGTGAAGATATGGCAATCGTTGGATCCTCATGAATCATCCCGATTTTCCGCAAATATTTAAAATATGACTTGAGAGAACTTAACTTTCTGTTGATACTTTTTGAACTATTATGCTCTTGTTCTACTAAACTAAAAATCCAGTTTCTGATCTGTTGTGTTTCGATTTTTTTGGATTCAGAATCAAGGTTTTGCAACTCTAAAGGACCTAAAATAAATTCAAAAAACTGAAAAAGATCTGTCTGATAAGCTTTTAGAGTGTGATCAGATACTCTTTTTTCGTATTTGAGGTAGTTTAAGAAAGTGGTCAATGATTCCATGAAATAAAAAAAGATAGTGCAAAGATAAAAAAAAACGGGCAATTACTTGTCCGTTCTCTTTTTTTTTGATCTTTCGATTACATTTCAGCTTCTTTTGAAACAAGTTGTTGAACGTAAATCGCTTTCAATTTTTGTTCCCTTTTGATTACACTGGGTTTAGTGAATTTTTGTCTTGCGCGTAATTCTCTAACTACACCAGTTTTTTCAAATTTTCTTTTTAATTTTTTAAGGGCTCTGTCAATAGTTTCACCCTCTTTTACGGAAACAACGATCATAAAAAATACCTCTTTCTTTTGTTAAATGAATAATTTTTTTAAGGGGTGCAAAAATACAAAAAAAAAATGAATAATACAAAAGGCGAAAGGCAAAAGGCAAAAGGCGAAAGGCAAAAGGCAAAAGGCGAAAGGCAAAAGGCAAAAGGCAAAAGGCAAAAGGCGAAAGGCGAAGAGAATTAGCAAATTAGCAAATTAGTAAATTAGCAAATTAGCAAATGAAAAATGAAAAATGAAAAATTGAGCATTCGAGCATTCGAGCACACGAGCATTCGAGCATTCGAGCACACGAGCATTCGAGCATTCGAGCATTCGAGCACACGAGCATTCGAGCACACGAGCATACGAGCACGAGCATTCGAGCTAAGATTTTGAAGCAACAAAGTAATACTCCTCACAATCAGAAAAGAGCTGTTCAAATCGGTTTTTAGGTATAGAAGTGCTGTTTTCGTAAAATGATTTTAACGTGTAAAGCTTATAGCCTAAGGTGTTTTCAAAAAAATCGAAGAGTTCAGACGGTTGCGTTCCATAGTAAAAAGCTGACCCTTTTCCATACTCAAATAAAATAATCGGATTTGATCTCTTAATTGTTTCAACAGCACCTTTAAGTACATCAAATTCACCACCTTCAACATCAATTTTAATAAAATCTACCTGAAAATCGGAAGCGATTAGAGAATCTAAAGTAGCTAATGTTACATCAATAATCTCAATTTGTGGATTTTTGAAATCATAAATCCGCTCTTTTATTCCACTATATGCCGGATTTTTTTTTACCAAATGAAATTCAGTTTTCCCTGAATGATGGGATAATGCATAAGGATAAATGGTGGCAACCCCTTTAAATTTTTGTTCTAATTCAGTGTATAAATAGGGGATAGGTTCAAATCCAATAGGATGACCTAATGGTGCTTTTTTTAAAAAATATTGAAGAATCTCCCCTTTATGACAACCAATATCAATACAATTGTGTTTCGGTTTAACAAATTTGTCAATGATCTTATTGGTTAACCGATCATATTTTTGGTTTTTCGTTATATCAATTTTTAAATAATAACAAATTTTTTTTGCAATATCTTTAATAATCATTAAACTGAATTTATGTGGGGTTTATTTTTTAAACTTTGTAGTATCTAAATCAAATGTAAAATTTTTCTCATCAGAACAATGTAACATACATTGATCACAAATGGTTAATTCACCTTTGAGACGACGTTTGATCATATCATTCAATCTTTCACGAAGTTTATCTATTTCAACAAAATTGGCCACCTCATTGGCAAATGCATACATCAGTAACATCCGGGCATTTCGTTGACAAATACCTCTGGAGCGAATGTAAAACAAGGCATTTTCATCTAATTGTCCAACAGTTGCTCCGTGGCTACACTTTACGTCATCTGCATAAATTTCCAAAAAAGGTCTTGTGGTGATTTTAGCATCATCAGTCAACGCAATATTGCGATTTACTTGATACGCTGCCGTCCGTTGCGCATCTTTCTGAACTACAATATGCCCGTTAAAGTTGGCACCTGCTTCATCATCTGCAATCCCTTTGTAAACCTGGTTGCTGGTGCAATCCGGAGCATTATGAAGCACAGATACTTGATTGTCAACATATTGCTTGCGATCTACTAAATATAATCCATACAATTTGGCATCTGCTCCCGGCTCATTCAGGTTCACTTGAATTCCATTCCTTACATAGCCACTATTAAAAGTGATAATATTTGAAATAAAACGAGAATCTCTTTTTTGATTTACAAAAGTATGGTTTACCAAAAGAGTTTGTTTATCCTTGTTTTCCATTTTGTAATAATGCAATTGCCCGTTTTCAGCAATATCTACTTCCAGAATGTTGTTAATAAAACTGTTCTCTTCATGTATCGAATCATCACAATGAACTAATGAAAGGGAGCTATTTTTTCCAACAATCACCAAATGACGATGTTGTACCATGATTTTGGAGAATGAATCTATAACAGATACAATCTGTAGGGGTTGTTCAACTACTACATTATCAGGAATATAAATAAAAATACCATCTGTAAAAAGGGCTTGATTTAGTGAAATCATACCATCTATTTTTTCAGGATCCATTTGGGCAAAATAGGATTGGATCAATTCAGGGTACTTTTCAAAAGCGGCTAAAATACTTCCAATAACTACTCCATTTTCATGAATCTCTAAGGGTTGATTGCTATGGGCATACCAACCATTCAAAAAGGTGTACATGGAGGTTCCTATATCTTTGATATCACAAGTAAAATACTCATTTACAGGACGAAATGGATCAGGTTGCTTTTGAATTTCAAAAAACCCTTCAGAATGAGTATCCAGAAGTGTATCTATCGCTTTATGTTTCCATTTTTCAATTTTTTGACTTGGAAACCCTTGTTTATCAAATAATTCTATCCCTCTTTTCCTGATTTGTTGAATCATTTCAGGCTCCTTCAAACCTTGACGTATCTCTTGATATTGTTGGAGAATATGGTGTTTTAAATCACTCATGGTTTAGATCAGTTTACCTTGTTCATAATCATTTTTAATCCAATCGTACCCTTTCTCTTCCAACTCAATGGCCAGTTCTTTAGGACCCGATTTTACAATTTTGCCATCAAAAAGAATATGTACCACATCGGGAACAATATAATCTAAAAGTCTTTGATAATGAGTGATAACAACAGTTGCATTTTCACTGTTTTTCAATTGATTAACTCCATTAGCAACAATGCGAAGAGCGTCAATATCCAATCCGGAATCAGTTTCATCCAATATAGCAAGTTCAGGCTCTAAAACAGCCATTTGAAAGATCTCATTTCTCTTTTTTTCACCTCCTGAGAAGCCCTCATTCACTGAACGATCACTTAATTTTGAAGTGAGTTCAACCACCTTTTTCTTCTCTTCCATCAATTTTAAAAACTGAGCACCTGATAAAGGTTGTAACCCTTTATATTCACGAATTTCATTCAAAGCAGTTCTCATAAAGTTGTTGATACTCACTCCCGGAATCTCAACAGGATATTGAAATCCAATAAAAATCCCTTCTCTGGCTCTGTCTTCAATAGGCAGTTCTAATAAATTTTTATCTTTATAAGTGATGGTTCCTTCTGTAACCTCAAAAACATCTTTTCCGGCTATAACAGAGGCTAAAGTGCTTTTTCCGGTTCCATTCGGTCCCATTATGGCATGTACTTCCCCTTTTTTAACTTCTAAGTTAACTCCTTTTAATATCTCTTTACCCTTGATAGAAACGTGTAAATTATTGATTTTTAACATATTATGTTATATTTTATTGTATTAATATTTAGAACTGCAAATATACATTAGATTTTTGGAATGATTCAAAAGAAAATGTAAATAGATCAGATTGAAAAAAACGATAAACCAACAAGTAATAGGTAACAAGTAATAGGTAACAGGTAACAGGTAACAGGTAATAGGTAACAGGTAATAGGTAACAAGTAACAGGTAACAAGTAACAGGTAACAGGTAATAGGTAATAGGTAATAGGTAATAAGTATCAGGTAACAAGTAACAGGTAACAGGTAACAGGTAATAGGTAACAAGTAACAAGTAACAAGTAACAATTAACATTTAAAACCTAAAACCTAAAACCTAAAACCTAAAACCTGATACCTTAAACCCAAAACCCAATACCCAAAACCCAAAATCCAAAATCCAAAACCCAAAACCCAAAACCTGAAAAGTTTGTCCTTCGCCCTTTGCCTTTTGCCCTTTGCCCTACTAGTTTTCAAAACTTTAATTTATTTTAATTTTTTTTCGTATTTTTGTGGTGTACCTTTTGAAAACCGCAATCAATTAATTAATTATTCAAAAACATCATAATTATGTCTTCTAATGAAATCAAAGTGAAGTATTTGGATATCGAAAGTAAAATTTTGGAAAGTGATTCAATGTTTTTAAAAAAACTTCCCAAATTTATGTTTCGTCTTATTTCCTGGTTTATGAAAGAGGATGAAATGAATAGAATAATGAATAAGTATTCAGATACGTCTGAAGTTACTTTTCTGGAAAAGGTGATTGAAGAGTTCCAAATAAAAATTGAAATAGAAGGTTTAGAGCATTTGCCGGAGCATGGTAAATGCTTTTTTGTTGCCAACCATCCGTTTGGGGTGATCGATGGATTAATATTAACCCATACCGTCTGTAAAAAATACGGAACTTTAAAAGCGATAGGCAATGATGCGTTTACATTTATTCCACAACTGAAACCCTTAATTGCATCAGTAAACGTATATGATAGAACCTCAAGAGAATATATTTTAGCTCTTGAAAAAATATATGAATCTGATTCTCCTATGACCCATTTCCCTGCAGGAGAGGTTTCCCGTTTATATCATTGGAAAATTCAGGATGCTCCCTGGCAAAAAAGCTTTATAGGGAAAGCAGTTTCGTGCCAAAGAGATATTGTTCCTTTCCATTTTTATGGAAGAAATTCAATTCTTTTTTATACCATTTTTGTATTAAGAAAGGTATTCGGCATTAAGCTTAATTTGGAATTAAGTTTATTAACGCGTGAAATGTTTAAAAAACGAGGCAAAACAATTCATGTAAAAATTGGCAAACCCATTTCGTATCAAACATTTGACAAATCCAATAATCATTATTCTTGGGCTCAAAAAGTGAGAGATATCGTTTATGGTTTATAAAACGACATTTATTAACTAACTCAATATTTTTTATGAAATCTTACCTGAAAGAAATGATGTTCAGATGGTGGTACTGGTATGTAAGCCTGGTGGACAAAAAAGCAGAAATTCAACTTATGAATTATGGATATCACGATCCAGACGATCATATTCATTTAGATCATCATCATGAATCCAATAGGTACTCCATCCAGCTTTATCACCATTTTACAAAACATGTTCCTCTGAATCAAAAAGATATTGTTGAAATTGGATCCGGAAGAGGTGGTGGAATCTCTTATTTAACTCAAACTTTCAACCCCAAATCTGCCTTAGGGATTGATTTAGAGATGAAAGCAATAGAATTTTCGGCCAAACATCACAAACATCCCAATCTTAAGTTTTTACAGGGAGATGCCCAAAAGTTAAATTTGAATAATGAATCTGTTGATGTTGTTTTAAATGTGGAATCTTCACATAGATATCCCGATAATAAATCATTTTTAAGTGAAGTTCATAGAATTTTAAGACCTAATGGCCATTTTCTATATACAGATTTTCGTTTTGATTACGAAATGGAAAAATTTAAACAAGAATTGGCCCAATGTGGTATGAAGATTATACACGAAAAAAACATCAATAATCAAGTAATAGAAGCATTAAATCAAGATGATCAAAGAAGAAGAGATTTGGTTAAAAAACTGACACCTTTCTTCTTACATAAAGTTGCTTTAAATTTTTCAGGTGCTATAGATTCAGAAACCTATAGAAAAATTAAAAACCAGGAGTATGTTTACTTTAGCTATATATTGGTAAAAAAATAAGGGTTCATTTAAATAATGAACTCTTAGCTTTTTCTCAATTCTCTGGCTTGATTATATAAAGCTTTTTCTTCTTCCGTTTGAGGTTCAATAACAAGACCATGTGGTGTAGCATTGGTTGTTTCATCAACATGAATAAAGGTGATAAACCCGTTTACAAACGATTCATTATCAATACCCGTTGTAACCTTGATGTAAGCCACCATACTACTTTTACCTGCAAATACAATTTTCGAAGAGAATTTTAATATTTGACCTGGTCCAACCGGTTTCGTAAAATACATACCGTGAATTTTTAAACACACCACATGTTTAGGATTAATGATTGCTGCTGCAGACACAAAACCTGACTCAACAAACCACTCAGCCGTTCTCCCGGCAAATAGAGTTCCATGGTGATTCAAATCTTCACTTTTTACTAAACGAACGGTATCAGTCCAAACCGGTATTATAACTTTATTTTCCATAAAATATTGATATTTAGAATGTTAACAATTTGAAAATTGTTTATCAAAAGTAATTAAAAAAATGATAATAAATTGTATTGCATTGATATTAAATTCAAAAAATTAAATATATTTGCAAAATAAAACGAATGGAATTTTTACATCCTTTTTTATTTGTTTTTATCATTTAGAAAGTTATCAATACTTGTTAATTTTTTTTAATTTGAAAAACAGTTTGAAAATAAAATGAAACATTTTACAATTGTGTATAAAATTTTTATTTATCTGGGAATAATCTCAGTGTTAATCTCTTGTCGGGACTTGGTTCAAGATCAATTTCCGGATATTCAAAAGGTAGTCATTAATTCAATTTTCTCTTCTCAACAAGAATTGATTATTCATGTTTCTTTTACTGCAAAAATGAATGATACTACATTCCAAAATATTGAAAATGCATCCATAAAGATGTATAAAGATGATCAATATGTAGAAAACCTCATTTATATAGGGGAAGGTTGTTATTCGTCTAGTGATTTATTAGAAGAAAATCATAAATATTCTTGTGAAATAACTGTTCCTAATCAAGGAACATATTATTGTTCTGATTTTTTACCCAAAAAACAGATTATTTCAAATATAAAACATGTCAAAATTGCCGGAATTACTGATGAAGGTGAATTATACTCTTCGATAACAGTTAAGATTGAAAATCAGGAAAATGAAAGAAAATATTATCAACTAATAATTAAAGAAGTAAATGAAAATGAAAATAGTTACGTCAACTTAGCCCAATTTACTGATCCTGTGTTAATTAGTGAAGGTTTACCAATCTTAGTATTTAGTAATGAAAATTTTAATGGAAATAGTTATAATATGACTGTAAATTATACTGCTACATCATTTTCAAATTATCAACCCATTTTTAAACCAATTCAGGTTGAATTAAGATCAATAAGCTATAATTATTATCAATATTTAAAGAGTATGTACATTTATCAACAAGGTATATATCCTAATTTTGATAATACACCAACTTATTCAAATATTTATTCAAATATTCAAGGAACTTATGGAATTTTTGCAGGGTATTCCTATTTCCTATCAGATACAATCATTCCATAATCTGATATAATATGAAAAGGACACTCTTTATATTTATTTTTTTACTATCAGTCAATCTATTATTTTCGCAAAACAGTATACAAATTAATGGTGTTGTTAAAGATATAAGATCAGGTGAAGTTCTAATCGGTGCAACAATATTAGATAGTATAAATAAAATGGGAACTTATACTGACAATAATGGTTATTTCAGTTTAGTTGTTCAGATACCATGTACATTAAAATTTTCATATTTGGGATACACTACTATTGATACTATAATACTTCCAAAATCCAAAAATTATTTTACAATTTACCTAGAACAGAGTTTAAAATTAAATGAATATGAAATTACTGCAAAGCCCATAAACCAAGCTAATAAAAGCACGTTATTGATTAATGAAATAGAAAACATTCCTTCGTTGGGAGGAAAAGTAGATATTGGAAGAGCATTACAAACATTACCCGGAATAAGTGGTCCTAAAGAAGGAAGTAGCACCTTGTTGATAAGAGGTGGAGATCCAGGGCAAAATATGTACTTGTTTGACAATGTTCCCGTCTTATATGTAAACCACTTAGCCGGTTTTTTTTCTGTTTTTAATCCTGATATTATCAATAGTATTGATGTTTATAAGGGAGATTTCCCTGCAAAATTTGGAGGTAAAATTTCTTCCTTTATAGATATTACTCAAAAAGAGGGAAATAATAAAGAATTGAACGGTAATTATTCAATCGGATTAACAGATTTATCATTCGCTATAGAAGGTCCAATAAGTAAATATAAATCAAGCTTCATTATTACTGCCAGGAAAACATTGATTGAACCATTATTACTTTTAGCAACATCTACAGAAGGAAATAGTGTCTACATGCTATACGGGTTTCATGATATTAACGGAAAATACACTTGGAAACCAAATGATAAAAATGTAATAAGCTATAATTTATATTATGGAGATGATTATTTAAACTTCAGAAAAAAAAATGATGGATACAATAATGATATTATTAATCACAACAGTACTCATATATGGGGGAATGTGCTTTCTTCTGTTCAATGGAAGTCAATTGTAAGTCCAAAACTATTTTTAATCTTAGGGGCTTCTTATACAAAATATAGAGCGAAAGATAATGTTTATTATACCATTCGTCAGGATACAGACAAAGTTAATTACAATTTGAAATTCATATCATCTGTTGATGATTTTTCTTCAAGAATTCATATTAAATATGATGCAACCGGGTTTTGGAATCTCTATTTTGGAATAGAATCTTGTTTGAAAAAATATGTACCAATTTATATGGAATTGAATAATAATGAATCTTCTAAACAAATCGATTTTATTGGTGAAAATGTAATATTCTTGAATAATGAAATAAAAATAAAAAAACTACTCTTATTTAACATAGGAGCAAGATTAACCTCTTTTATAAATAACAAATATTATAATTTTTCATTAGAACCAAGAGTAAATATTAAATTAAACCTTTCTAAAAACCATACTTTTTTTATAGCGTATTCCAAAACTACACAAAATAATCACTTATTGTTATCTGGAGCTAGTATCATACAAAACGAAATTTGGTTTCCGGCTGATAATAATTTTAAACCTTCATCTGCAAATCACTACTCTATTGGATGGGAAGGTGTTTTTTTTAATAATCGTCAACAATCCAGTATTCTTTTTTATTATAAAGATATGCAAAACCTTTGTTCTTATAAAGAAGGATATTCTATTATAAAAGGGGATGATTATTGGTTGTCTAAAATTGAAAAAAATGGTGTTGGAAAATCAGTTGGAATAGAATTTTATACAAAATTAAAATTTAAAAAAATTCAAACTTCAGTTTCGTACACCTATTCCAAGACCACAAGACAATATGAACATATAAATAACGGAAAAGTGTATGCTTTTGATTTCGATAGACCTCACGATTTTTCAATTACATTATTTTATCAAATTTCAAGTAAAATTCAACTTAATCTTTATTGGACATTCCAAACAGGATTGCCTTACACACCAGTTTTAGGTAAACAAATTTCACTTACTGAAGATGGATTTATTCAAACTTTGATTTATGGCGAAAAAAATAGTGAGAGATTAAAAAACTATCATAGATTGGATATTTCTTTGAATTATACATATTACAATAAAAATAATAGAAAATCGATATGGAGTTTCAGTATTTACAACGTTTATAATCGAAAAAATCCTTACTATTATTACTATAACAACAACCCAACTTCAGAAATTTATCATAATACATTTGATAATTCAATTTTACCTCTCAATCTATATCAAATTTGCTATTTCCCAATAATTCCTTCCTTCTCATATAAAGTTTTTTTCGATCAAACGAATAAACCTAAAATTCAATTCAAAAAATTCAATGAGAGTAAATTTAAGAAATGGCTGTACTATGAAAATTAAAATTTTTATCTTTTCTATTTTTATTTTTACATTTATTTCAGTGTATTCAAGAGATTCCTTGAAGTTTAATCATATAATTGATTTTTCTTACTCAAAGTATGATTTTAACTATATGCAAACTAAAGAAAATTTTAAATTTGTTCAGTTTAAAAGTGATATGCAAGTTTTTAATATTCAATACAATTATAAAATTCTAGAATTTATTAGCATTGGTGGATATGGAAGAATCGGAAGGTATCAGGAAGAAATTAATGAACAAATTTATGATGATTCAACTCAAATAAACACATTTAATTCTTTGTTTTATGGTTCAAAAAACTGTTGGCAATATGGATTATCTTCAAAAATATTTTTAGTACCCCTTTTCTTCAAGTCGAATATTCCCCGATTCGATTTGTATGTTGCAGGAAATTTTGGCTTGGTGTCAGATTTTAAAAATAGCTATCAAAATGTTTTTACAAAAAATGATCATTTTATTGACTTAAGTGCAAAGATTGGTTTTTCATTATACTTGTTCAAAAAAGTGGGAGTTTTTATTGAATATGGTTATTCTCATAACAAATATTATAGTATGTACAATTGGCACTATGGATTTAACTACAGATTCTGAAAAAAATTACATTCCTAATTAAATTGCGAAAAAGCGGTAATTAAATTTTTCTTATGAATACACTAATTTGTTTGATCACTTTTAAAATATTCTATTGATACATACCCACTTTTTTTACTATTTTTGCGTTATCTAATAAATTCTTGGATTATGGATTACTTTGTTCACGAATCTTCTTACATTGATGAGGGATGCCACATCGGAAAAGGAACTAAAATATGGCATTTTTGTCATATTATGCCCGATTCTGTTATTGGGGAAAACTGCAATATTGGTCAAAATGTGATGATTGCACCATTTGTGATTCTGGGAAACAATGTAAAAATCCAGAATAATGTTTCCATATATACGGGTGTCGTATGTGAAGATGATGTTTTTTTAGGACCATCCATGGTTTTTACTAATGTGGGCCATCCAAGAAGTGCTGTTGTTCGTAAAGATAAATATGAAAAGACACTTGTTAAAAAAGGAGCCACCATTGGAGCAAATGCTACTATTGTTTGTGGTCATACCATCGGAAGATTTGCCTTTATTGGCGCAGGAAGTGTTGTTACCAAAGATGTTCCGGATTATGCTTTAATGATTGGAAATCCTGCGAAACAAACAGGTTGGGTAAGTGAATATGGACATAAGTTATCCTTTAATGAAAAAAAACTCGCCACCTGTAAAGAGAGTGGCGAGCAATATCAACTCACGGAAACCGGAGTTATAAAAATATAATCAAGTATTAAACTGTTGCCTGACAAGCTGTAATAGCAACTAAACTAACGATATCTTCTACAGAACATCCGCGTGAAAGGTCATTGATAGGAGCAGCCATTCCCTGCATGATAGGGCCAACCGCTTCAGCTTCAGCAATACGTTGAACCAATTTATAAGCAATATTTCCAACTTCTAAAGTAGGGAATACCAATACATTAGCTTTACCAGCGATTTCACTGCCAGGTGCTTTAGATGCTCCAACACTTGGCACAATAGCGGCGTCAGCTTGTAATTCACCATCAATTTTCAAATCAGGAGCCATCTCTTTGGCAATGCGGGTTGCATTAACTACTTTGTCCACCATCTCATGTTTTGCTGAACCTTTAGTAGAGAAACTCAACATAGCAACTCTTGGATCTAATTTGGCAATAGATTGAGCCGTTCTGGCAGAAACAACTGCAATTTCAGCCAGTTCTCTTTCATTTGGATTTGGTGTAGCAGCACAATCTGCAAAAACCATAATCCCATCATCACCCCATTTTTTATCTTTAAAAACCATGATGAATGCACCGGAAACAACAGAAACACCAGGTAAAGTTTTAACAATTTGAAAAGCTGGACGGAGTACATCTCCTGTTGCATTTTTTGCTCCAGCTACTTCACCATCCACCTCTTTGTTTTTGATCAATAATGTTGCTAAATACAATGGATCTTCCACTAAACGAAGCGCTTCTTCCATTTGCATCCCTTTGCTTTTTCTGATCTCACACAACATTTGAGCATACATCTCCTTTTGTGGATTGGCAATTGGATCAATAATTCTGGCTTTAGAAATATGTTGTAATCCCCATTCTGATGCTTGCTTTTCAATTTGAGCAGTATTACCTAATAATACAATGTTGGCATACCCTTCTTTGAGTACAATGTCAGCAGCTTTTAAGGTTCTCTCTTCCTCACCTTCAGGAAGAACAATGGTTTTGTTTGCCTTTTTGGCATTCTCTTTAATTTGTTCTATTATGTTCATAATATGTTGTGTTTTTATTATTTATTTCGAGGTGCAAAAGTACACCAATTTTTTTTATATTTTTGCGTTATCTTTATTTTAAAAAGATAGTTCATGAAATTCAAACTACTACTCTCTTTTCTGGTTTTCAGCTCCATTACCCTCTTTGCTACTCATAACAGAGCCGGTGAAATCACCTATCGTTATCTGAATGGTTTGACTTATCAGTTTACCATTATCACTTATACGTATACTCCAAGTCCTGCTGACAGGCCACAAATTGAAGTTTTTTGGGGGGATGGCACCAGCACTCTCATCAACAGAAATTCTAAGACAGATTTAGGTGACAATATTAGTAAAAATACTTATATATCAAACCATTCCTTTTCCTCAATGGGGACTTATCATATCACTTTTGAAGATCCAAACAGAAATGCCGGTATTGTGAATATCCCCAATTCGGTGAATATTCCATTTTTTATAGATAATACTGTGATTATCAATCCGTTTATTGGCAACAATAGCTCTCCCGTTCTTTTGAATCCTCCTATTGATAACGGATGTGTAAATGTTCCTTTTTATCACAATCCGGGAGCTTATGATATTGACGGAGATAGTTTATCCTTTAGAATTATTAATTGTAAAGGGTATAATGGGGAAAATATTCCCGGCTACACTTTTCCGGCTACATCCAGCACTTTTGTAATTGATTCTTATACTGGTGAATTAACCTGGGATTCTCCTGTTTTAGTGGGCGAGTACAATATTGCCATTCAAATCAATGAATATAGAAATCGTGTTTTAATTGGAACCATGGTCCGAGATATGCAGGTTTCCATTGCGGCCTGTAACAACCAGCCTCCTGAAATTCATACTTTAACAGACACCTGCGTGACAGCCGGTGAAATTTTAAATTTTGATGTGATCGTAACAGATCCAAACTCAAGTGAAGTTACTTTAACCGCTACAGGTGAACCATTTTTACTTTCCAATTCTCCTGCATTTTTACAAAGTACATCCGGACCTCCTCCCATTACATCTTCATTTATTTGGAATACCGAGTGTTCTCATGTTAAGAAAGGAAAATATGTGGCTCATTTAAAAGCTGAAGATAATGGACCGGTTATTAATCTGGTGTCGTTTAAAACCATCTTTATTACCGTTGTTGCTCCAAAACCTGAAAATCCGGTTGCAATCCCCTCAGGTAATACCATTAAAATATCATGGAATAAGGAGATTTGCAATAACGCATCCGGTTACAAAATTTATAAAAGAACCGATTCTTATCCTTTTGAACCTGATGTATGTGAAACAGGATTGCCAGGCTATGCAGGATATCAATTGTTAGGGACCACCTTTTCAATTCATGACACTACATTTACCGACGATGGAACATTAATTCCCATTTATCACGGGAACTGGTATTGTTACAGAATTGTGGCCTATTTCCCTGATGGTGCAGAAAGTTATGTATCGGATGAGGTTTGTGCTTATATTGTGAATGATGCTCCTCTCATCACACAAGTGGATGTGGATTCAACAGATCAATCGTTCGGAAAAATAAATGTTTCCTGGTTAGCACCACCCGAAATTGATACAACTTTGGTTGAAGAACCTTACTTTTTTAAAATTTACCGAGCATCATCTGAAAATCCTGTTTTTGATGAAGTAACAATCGTGAATTTTGATCAAATGTATCAATTTATAGATGAAAATCTGAATACCGAAAGTGTTACCTATTTTTATAAGGTGGAGTTTTGGGGCGAAGGTGATTTTGGTCCCTTTATGGTGGAAACTTCTGATCAGGCTTCCTCTGTTTTCCTACAGACAACTCCTACTGATAATGCCATTATTTTATCATGGAATCCAAGAGTACCATGGCTAAACAGAGCATTCAACATTTACAGATTAAATCCTCAAACGGATCAATTTGACTCAGTTGGAACTACCCATTTACTAACTTACACCGATTATGGCCTTCAAAATGGAGTTGAATATTGCTATTATATCAAATCGATCGGGGGTTATTTTGCACCCGACTCCATTTTCCCTTTATATAACCGATCTCAAATAAAATGTGAGGAACCTATCGATAATGTTCCCCCTCAATTGCCAGATATTTCTATTACAACTGATTGTGATCAAGTGCTAATATCCTGGACTTTTGATAATGATACTGCCTATTTGGATGTTTTTAAATATTACATCTATTATCGCCCCAATTATCAATCTGAATTCTATTTACTCGATTCTGTGATGGGTTATGGAGATCCCTGTTTTCCTAATGTTTGTGAAAAAATATTGGAAGACAGACCCCATATAACCGGATGCTATACTTTGGCTTTGATCGATTCTGTTGGGAATATAACTGAAAAAATTCCGGAAGTATGTTTTGATGTTGAAGATTGTATGACCTATACACTTCCTAACATTTTTACCCCAAACAACGATGGAATCAATGATTTTTGGATCCCTTTCCCTTATGCAAATGTGGATTCTATTGATTTATTCGTGTATAATCGTTGGGGAAGAAAAGTGTTTCATACGAACAATCCGGATATTAACTGGGATGGAAAAGATTATTTGTCCGAACAACCCGTTTCTGATGGAACCTATTACTATTCTTGTGAAATTATAATACAAACCCTAAATGGTTCTAAGAAAATAGCAATGCATGGAACAGTAACTATTATAACCAGTAATGATAAATAGTTAATTTTTAAGTTCTTTTTTCAATACAAAAACTTCAAAAATAGCATAAGCAAAATAGATAACCAGAAAGGCCACTCCAAATTTGATGCTATCGTTTTTGTTTAATAAAATATAAATAATTACAAATAAAATACAGGAAGTAAATTTAACAATTCTTGACACTAAGTATCTGGATACCATTTTCTTATTATCATTACTTTTAACAGGTCTTAGTAAAACGTACATTGTAAACATCGACAATGTAAAAAAGAAAAGGACAATGAATGGCATTGCAGTTGAGGCATACTGTGGTACAAATATTTGAAAAAGAACACTTAAAGCTGCAATAATTACTGAAAAGATGATTTGTCTGAAGGCATATTTGGACATTGGAATAGTGGCCATGGTCTATTTTTTTTTAATAATAAAATCTTTGATAACAATGTAAATGGCTAATGCGATTCCCCCTAAGGATCCAACAATAGTAAATAGGGGAGCTGTTTTAATACTTTCATCCAACTTAATCCCTCCATAGGTACCTGCAAAGATGATCAATCCCATTTGAAAGGCTATTCCGGAATAGTGACCATATCCTGATAACAGAGGTTTTTTGTCAGATTTCATGAATCAATTAGACGATTTCAGTTTGGGTATTTTGCATGGAACAATTTCCTACAAAATTGGCACCAGGTTCAATAGAAATTTTTCCTACATGAATATTTCCGGTTAAATTGGCAGTAGATTTTAATGAAATCAGATCAGTTGCATTGACGTTTGCTTTTACAAAACCCTCTATGTCAATAGATTTACACCTAACTTCCCCTTCTAAAGAACCATTTTTACCAATAATAATTTTTGCATTTGATGAAACATTGCCTTTAACAGTTCCGTCAATTCTACAATCACCGGATGTTATTAGATCTCCGGTTAATGTGGTTCCTGAAGCAATGATGTTAACACCACCAACCTCTTCTTGATCAATAAGTTTTGCCATTGTACGATACGATTTATAAATGAAACAATAATTTTCAAAAGTTATAACATGCAAAAATAATAAAATAGTTTAAATAAACACTTAAAAAATTAGCAAATTAGCAAATTAAAATGGGCGAAGGGCGAAAGGTGAAGGGCGAAGGGAAATTAGCAAATTTGTAAATTAGTAAATTAGTAAATGAAAAATGAGCATATCGAGCACATGAGCACATCGAGCACATGAACATTTTACTTATTTTTGTAAAAAATTTGCAAATGAACTTGTTATATCAGTTTCATCAATATATAAGACTTGAAAAAAACCTATCCCCAAAAACAGTAGAGGCTTATATTTCTGACTTAAAAAAGTGGTATACATTCCTGAATCCGAATTTTATTGATCCAAATTTCGATGTTCAATCCATAGATAATCAAGTGATTGGAATGACACTACCCGAGATTCAGCAATACCTTGAATTTTTATATAAATCCGGAATTCAGGCACGTTCTCAAGCCAGGGTAATCTCTTCCTTAAAAGCATTTTTTAAATTTTTGTGGATTCAAAAATGTATTTCAGAAGATCCTACCCAACTTTTGGAATCACCCAAAATTGGCAGGAAACTTCCGGAATTTTTATCTATTCCTGAAGTTGAAGCATTGATTAATGCCATAGACCTTTCTACTCCTGAAGGACATCGAAATAAAGCTATTATTGAAGTGATGTATGGTTGTGGATTACGCGTTTCTGAAACGGTAGAATTAAAATTGTCTCAACTTTTTTTTAAAGAAAATTTTATTAGAGTGATAGGAAAAGGGGATAAAGAACGCTTAGTTCCCATAGGAGAAACTGCGCAAAATGCAATAATTCAATATATTGAAGGAAAAAGAACACAGCAAAAACCTAAAAAAGGGATGGAGGATATCTTGTTTTTAAATAGAAGAAACACGAAATTAACCAGAGAGATGATTTTTATTCTGATTAAAAACCTGGCAGATCTTGCAGGTATTCATAAAAATATTAGTCCTCATACACTCAGACACTCTTTTGCTACTCACTTAATTGAAGGGGGCGCAGATTTAAGAGCAGTTCAGGAAATGTTAGGTCATGAAAGTATAACTACTACTGAAATATATACGCATTTGGATAAAGAATATATCAGAAGTACTATGGCGATGTATCATCCCAGATATTAATAGATTCTGTCAATACCCCCTTTTATATTTTTTTCTTTTTGTTTCTTTTTTTTTTGTAATTTTGCGCCACGAAAAATGTGGAAAGATTTGTAACGCTTGCAACCACTGAAAAAAATGCTAAATCATGATTTTCCCACTTTTTCGTTACGAATTTTTGTTAACTATTAAAACTTTTTAATGTTATGAGTTATTTATTTACATCAGAATCAGTTTCAGAAGGTCATCCAGATAAAGTGAGTGATCAAATTTCAGATGCATTACTTGATGCATTTTTAGCACAAGACCCCAATTCAAAAGTGGCTTGTGAAACATTAGTAACAACCGGACTTGTTGTTTGTGCCGGTGAAGTTAAAACAGATGGTTATGTTGCTGTTGACGATATCGCAAGAAAAGTGATCCATAAAATAGGCTATAATAAAAGTGAATATCAGTTTGATGCTAAATCTTGTGGTGTGCTTTCCACTATTCATAGTCAATCTTCTGATATTAATCAAGGGGTTGAAAGAGGCGTTGAAGAAGAACAAGGTGCCGGAGATCAAGGGATGATGTTTGGATACGCTTGTCGTGAAATGGATAGTTATATGCCCATTACGTCTGAATTAGCCCATATTTTCCTTCAGGAATTAGCCGATATCCGCAATGAGGGTAAAGTGATGACTTACCTAAGACCAGATGCAAAATCACAGGTTACATTACAATATGATAATCATGGAAAACCTGAAAGAATAGATGCGATTGTGATTTCAACACAACACGATGATTTTGACAACGATGATCAAAGAATGTTGGTTACCATTAAAAAAGATGTTCAAAACATTCTTATTCCTCGAGTTAAAGCTTTATGTCCTGATAATGTGAAAGTATTATTTAAAGATGATTATACCCTTCATGTTAATCCAACCGGAAAATTTGTGATTGGTGGCCCACATGGGGATACCGGACTTACCGGAAGAAAAATTATTGTTGATACTTACGGTGGCAGAGGTGCTCACGGTGGTGGTGCTTTCTCAGGAAAAGATCCTTCAAAAGTGGACAGATCTGCTGCTTATGCTGCTCGTCATATTGCAAAAAATATGGTTGCATCAGGACTTTGTGATGAAGTACTTGTTCAGGTAGCTTATGCCATAGGTGTTGCAAAACCAGTAGGACTTTATGTCAATACCTACAATAGTGCTAAAGTGAAAATGTCTGATGGCGAGATTGCAGAAAAAATAAATCAGATTTTTGACATGAGACCTTATGCCATTATCAATAGATTCCAACTTAAAAACCCAATATTCCAGGCTACCGCTTCTTATGGCCATTTTGGTAGAGATGTTTACGAAGCTGAAGTGGAAGTTTTCTATACAGATGCCAATACTTATACAAAAAATGTAAACGGAAAAGAAAAAACCTTTAAGAAAGTTACATTTTTCGGATGGGAAAAATTGGATTATGTAGATCAAATTAAAACCATTTTTGGATTATAACCGTTCCTGATTCGTCTGATTAATTATTTATTCCAATTAATCAAAAGATACTTTTTTTTCCTTATTTTTGCCGTATTATATAATAATAAAACGGAAATTCAGTTATTCATTTATGAATGAATCATTATGAAGAGATTCAAAGAATTTATGCAACCCAATAGATTGGGATTTCATTTGGCATTGTCGATTGGAATCACACTGGCTTTGATCATTGTGGCTCTGATCTTTCTTAATTTATATACCCGTCATGGTAATGAAGTGGAAATGCCCGATTTTATTGGAAAAGATTCAAAAAGCTTAGTGACAGATAGCCTTTCAGCAGACTTTATTGTGGTCGTTTCTGAATCTGTTTTTGATAAAACAAGCAAACCGGGTACTGTTTTAAAACAAAATCCCAATCCAAAAGAGAAGGTTAAAAGGGGAAGAAAAGTGTATGTTACCGTAGCATCAGATCAACCACCTGTTGTTAAAATGCCCCAACTTCAAGATGTTTCTCTTCGTCAGGCTGAAATTATGCTTAAAGCTAAAGGATTGATCCTGGGAAGTGTCATATATAAACCCAGTCCTTATGAAAATGCTGTACTGGAGCAATTATACAGAGGTCGTCCCATTGCATCTGGTAAGGATATCAATATGGGCGAAATTATCACTTTAGTGGTTGGTAAAGATATTGAAGGACTTCCAACAGATTCTACTATTACCGAAATTGTTAATCCCTAATTTTTAAATATGTCATTTAAGAAATTGTTTTTTTTGAACCTGCTGTTGATTACTGCTTTATCCTCCCTTAATGCCCAGGAAATTATTACCGGTTTATCTTCTAATCCCATTATTGCAAATCAAGCATTCAAATGGAAACAGATACAACATAAAAATATATCTGAACCATTAAAAATTCCAATAATTATTGATTTTTCTAACTATATTGGCTATCCTGATCAAAACATTTTCTTAGATAGACAAGGATTTGTAAATAATACTTTCGCTATTAATCCTCCTTCTATTGGAGTTGTTACATTAGATGCTATTGATGAAAATGGGGCTATTTACGAACACGCCAACGCATCCGGATTTTATGCTGATACTTTAACCTCTCAATATATTAGATTGGATTCTGTTTTCACATCCAATAGACCCATTTCAATTGCTGATTCAATCTATTTCTCATTTTATTACCAACCTGGAGGCGGTTCTCCAACATATCCATTTGTTCAATGGGAAAGAATTGGGAATAAACCGGAAGCTCAGGACCGACTCTTCCTTGATTTTGGATATACTCAAAATGGACAAACCAATTGGATCAATGTGTGGTCAGCCAATGGAGTAAGCTTGGATGAATGGATTCTGAATGATCCTAATCGGTTAACTTATTTCAAACAAGTGATGATTCCCATTATGGAAACCTATTTTCTTACAGATAGTTTTCAGTTTCGATTCAGAAATATTGCAAGTTTAGAAGATAATGGCGTTGCAGGTTGGGAAAGTAATGTTGATCAATGGCATTTGGATTATTTCCGTCTGGATATAAACAGAACTATTGGGGATATTTACCCAAACGATTTGGTTTTTGTAACTCCCACTACATCTTGTATTCAACCCTATCAGGCTGTCCCCTGGAGCCACTACTCAGCTTCAATGTTGAAAGAAAAATTTGTCAATAAAATGGCTAATCTTTCTGATATTATTAGAAATGCAAGTTATAATTACTATGTAACCAAAAATGGCACAATTCCTGTTTATACCTACACTTGTAATAACGAAAATATTGAGCCTTACTACAATAATGGATTTCAGGATTATGTATATCATGCTAACCCAAATGTTGAATTTACTATCACTCCCGATGGACAGGATAGTGCAGTGTACACCATAACACATATCCATAAATTAGATGGTGCTTTTGGTGATAATCTACCTACCAATGATACCATTAGATTTGACCAGACTTTTAAAAATTATTTTGCTTATGATGATGGAACAGCTGAGGCAGGGTATTCCATCTATTCTCTGAATCTAAATCCACAAAACTATCTGGCTATGAAGTTTACTTTACAACATCCGGATACATTAAGAGCTATTAAAATGTGGTTCAATCAAACATTAAACGATGTAAATGTAGTTCCATTTACCATCATGGTTTGGGCTCAGGGCACAAATAATCAACCCGGAACACTTCTATATCAAATGGATGCCCAAACACCTCTCTTTTCTGAAGATTATCTGAATTTTGCAACATATTACTTAGATCAGCCTGTTCTGGTTTCAGGTACTTTTTTTGTGGGATTTTATCAAAATCACAATACTCAGATCAATTTAGGGTATGATCAAAATACAGATGCCAGAAACTATTTCTTCTATAAAACCGCAACAACATGGGAACAACCAATTGTTAAAGGATCTCCTATGATCAGGCCTTATGTAGGAGCTTATATGGAACCTCAAAATGTTACAGATGAAAAATCTCCTATCATTAATTTGTATCCTAACCCTGCTGTAGATCAATTAAATATAAAATTTGTTAATTTTTATCAATTTCGTGATATTTCGATTAAAATTTATGATATCTTTGGCAAAGAAATTGACAAGCAAATGATTCAGAATGAAATAACAACTTTCTCCATAATGAATATAAATAGAGGTATATATATTATAAAGATTTCAGATTCTCAAACAACTTTAAAAACGTTGAAATTTATCAAACAATAAAAAACAAAAATGAACTTAAAACTGGAAAAACCATTGGTTTTCTTTGATCTGGAAACAACAGGCCTGAATATAAGCAAAGACCAGATTGTTGAAATCTCATTATTGAAAGTGCTTCCTGATCAAACAGAAATTTCCAAAACATATCGTGTAAAACCTGATGTTAAAATCTCGGATGAGGCTTTTGCTATTCATGGAATTTCGAACGAAGATGTCATAAATGAGCCTAATTTTGCAGAAATTGGCACAGAAATAGCCCTTTTTATGCAAAACTGCGATATTGCAGGTTACAATTCCAATAAATTTGATCTCCCACTTTTAATGGAAGAATTTTTAAGAGTGAATATAAATTTTGATCTCAGAGGAGTCAAATTTATTGATGTTCAAAATATCTTTCATAAAATGGAACCCAGAACATTAAGTGCAGCTTATAAGTTTTATTGTAATGCAGAATTAGAGAATGCTCATCAGGCAGAAGCAGATACAAAAGCAACCTACAAAGTTCTAAAAGGACAACTTGATCTTTATGAAGGTCAAATGTATCAGGACAAAAAAAATGGTACTTCAGTTGCCATTACAAATGATGTAAAAATGTTAAGCTTTTTTACCTCCGATAATAGAAGTGTTGATTTTGCCGGACACATTGTTTTTGATGAAAATGATATTGAAATTTTTAATTTTGGAAAACACAAAGGGAAGAGTGTTAGAGAGATTTTTACTAAAGAACCCGCCTATTTCGATTGGATGAAAAAATCAGACTTTCCTAGATTTACTAAGAAAGTGATCGATCAAATCTGGACAGAAATGAAATTAACAGACCTTAAAAATAAATTAAATAGTTGACCATGGAACCGAAACAAATCATTATCATTTTACTGGTGATTGCATTCTATCTGTTTAAATTTATCCGAAAAGCAAAAAGTAAGGCAGAAGCTGAAACCCCAAATCCTCCCTATTCCCCCTTTGAAGAGTATAAAGAACAGCCAAGTGAAGAATATTCCAAAAAGGCTCCTCCGATCAATAGCGAATATGAAACTTATGAGCAGTTTGATGAACACCAATTGCTGAAAAATCGGAAATTTTCTTCGGAAACGTTGGAAACAGCCTCTTTGGAAACCGATTTTGCACAACCCCAAAAAAACAAATCTGATAAGCAAAAAATGGGGGAAAATAAGATGCAAGTAGCTGATAATGAAGATGAAAACAAAATTAATATTTCTATAGAACAGGACGAAATCAGGAAAGGTTTTTTGTACTCAGAAATACTGAAAAGAAGGTATAATTAATTGAATATCAATTTTTTTTTAGATTTTAAGATGATATGATAAAATGGTATCTATATTTTTTATAAATTTACCGCCCAAAATATTGTAATGAAAAAATAATGTTTAATATAAAATAAAGGCTATGATTAAAAAATTACTTTTTACACTTAGTGTAATGATTTTTGCCGCCAACTGTTTGTTTGGTCAGACCGGTATCATTAAAGGTACAATTGTTACTCCTAGTGGTGAACCACAACAGTACCAGCAAGTTATGCTGTATAAAGGTACTGACGTTGTTGGTTTAATGATAACTGATGAGAAAGGAGAATTTCAGTTTTTTGGAGTTTCTGCTGGTACTTTTGAAGTTATTGCTGGGAATTCTGCAAACTGTAGCGGAAAAGCTGGACTAAAAGGGATTTCCAATAATGGAAGTGCAACAGTTATGTTGGCTGATATTGAATTAGATTGTTCAAATCAGTTAGGTATAATTGATGTAAAAGCATCTTCTCCTATTAAAGACCCTACTTCTGCTATAGGTATGCAAGTCTCAGGTGAACAACTTAAAAAAACTGTTGGAAGAAATATTAACAGTGCTTTAAGTGGAGCTGAAGGTACATCTATGGATGCTGCTGGGAATTCAAATGTTAGAGGAAACCGTTCAGATGGACAAAAAACCATTATTGATGGTGTTGTTGTTCGTAACGGTAATGTAAACTTTAACTCCATTGAGAGTATTGAACTTTTAACAGGTGCAATTCCTGCTGAGTTTGGCGATGGTACTAGTTTTAGAGTAATTAACACTAAAGGTGCACCTAGTGTTTATACATTTAGTTCTGAAGTTAGAGGATCTGTGGATGGATACAATAACTTTCTAGCCGCAATTTCATTTAGCGGTCCATTAATCAAGGGTGAAAAACCAAACTATCCTTCAAAAGCCGGATTTTTATTAAGTGGTGAAGCATACTACAATAAGGATGGGTCACCTTCCAGAGGTGGTACCTGGAGAGCTACGGATGAAGCAATTTCAACCCTTAAAGCTAATCCTTTACGTTATGACGATTTACAATTAGGGGCCAACTATTCAAACGGTGAATATCTAACGTCTGAATCTTTTTATAAACAAAGAGTTAGACAAAATGCTGAATCTTATGGCTTCACATTTACTGGTAAAATTGACATTGTTGGCGGTGGTGGTAAATTTGAAAGTGGAATTCCAAAAAACACGATAAAACTTACTGTTGGAGGAACTTATGAATATAGCTTTGGTAAAGATTGGGGACTTTATAATTCTGTTTTCAATAATGCCAATAATGGAGTAGGACATGGTTCAACATTAAGAATTTATGGTCGTTTAACGCATAGAGTAAAAGCTCCTGATTCAAAAAATCCAGATGAAGTACTTAAAAATATTATGTATGACGTTAATGTGAGCTACTCAATTTCTGATTATGTTTCTGAAGATTCCCGATTTAAAGACAACTATTTCAAATATGGTCATATTGGAAAATTCACTACCAAACGTGCAAAAATTTATAATAGAGAAGACATCTGGATTGATTCTGTTTTATACAGAAATATGGTGGTTCTAAAAACTGTTTATGATTCAATTGTAACATTTGATGCATCTACTTCTTCCAATCCTGATTTGGCTATCTATACTCAAAATTTTGTAGATCGTTATTCTCCTGAATTCTTTAATAATTATTTTGGATATACTATACCTTATAATCTCACTCTTTATTCTTCCTTTGGAGCTTTAAGAAATGGAGATGGTCCTAGTGCTATCTATGGTTTATATCCAATGCCTGGTTCTGTTTCTTCCGGTTACGGAAAATCACGTAATGCAGTTCTTTCTGCAAAAGCAAATATTTCAATCAACTTAAATGACCATGATGTAAAATTAGGTTTCGAAATTGAAAAACTTACTTACAGATCATGGAGTGTTGCTCCATATAGTTTATGGACCATTATGAGACAAAAACAAAACTTCCATATCAGTCAGTTAGATGTTGAGCACCCCTATACTCCAGGATACGATTATTTTAATGTGGAAGCTAATGATACAATTGAATACAATCAATTAGTCAATTTGTCTGATCAATCTTCATTTGACAGAAATCTTCGTATTAAATTGGGTCTTGATCCTAATGGTGACGATTGGTTGGATATCGATAGTTACGATCCAAGTTTATTCGAAATTGGAATGTTCTCTGCTGACGAATTATTAATCGGTATCAGTGGTCCAATGGTGGGTTATTATGGATACGACTATACTGGTACAAATCGTACAACTAAAAAAACCAGTATTACTGACTTCTTTGATGGAGAAACAGATAATAATGGTAATAAAGTGTTCAATTATGCAATTGGAGCTTATGAACCGATCTATTTAGCATTTTATATTCAGGATAAACTTTCTATTAAAAATTTAGTAGTAAGTGCCGGTATTCGTGTTGACCGTTTTGATGCCAATCAACAAGTGTTAAAAGATCCTTTCTTATTTAGAGAAGCTCACACTGTTGGTTCTTTAAAATCCGGTGAATTTGGATTTGGAGATGATAGATTTGTAAGTAATGCGGAAGATAGTTGGGTGGTATATATCAATGAAAAGGGTAAAACACCTGATGGTAATACACAATCTATTATTGGATATCGTGATGGTAGAGATTGGTATGATGCCAATGGACAACAAATTACTGACCCAACTACATTGCTTGGTGCAACCGGTGGACCTGCGCTTATTGAAGCTCTTGATGAAACAGCCATCTCTAAAGTAAGTGGAAAAGCTTTTGAAGATTATATTCCTCAATGGTCTGTAATGCCTCGTTTATCTTTCTCATTCCCTGTTGGTGAACAATCATTATTCTATGCAAACTACAATGTAATCTCTTATAGACCAACTAATTTACAATTAAACCCTGTAAGTTACTTATTTATTGAAAAATTTGGATCTAATGCAGGCAATTCTGTTAACAATCCAAATCTAAAACCTCAAAGAAGTATAGATTATGAAATTGGTTTCCAACAAAGATTAAGCCAAAGTGCCGGGATTAGCTTATCCGCCTATTATTCTGAAAAACGTGACCAAATTCAATCATACCGTTTTACAGGGGCATATCCTAGTACCTATTATTCTTTTGACAATATTGACTTTGGTACTGTTCAGGGTTTCACTCTTGGATACAATTTAATTGGAACTAAAAATTTAACTTTCAGAGCTAATTATACTCTTCAGTTTGCAAAAGGTACAGGTTCTTCTGCAGGATCAAACTTAGCCATTATTGCTTCAGGTCAACCTAACTTAAGAACGTTAACCAATTTAAGTTTTGACCAAAGACACAGAATGACAGCAACCATCAATTATGGTTTCGGACCAAATCAAGGCCCAGAAATTGAAAGAAAATCTAAAGATGGAAAAACAACCAAAAAAGTATATTGGTTACAAAATACCAGTGCTTCTATTTTCTTCTCTGCTGCATCCGGTATGCCATACAGCAGATCTAATACCCCTTTCTCTAATTTCGGATTAGGTGGTAAATCTCAATTATCAGGTTCTATCAATGGATCAAACAGACCATGGATTTTCCAATGTGATGTTAGAATTGACAAAAGTTTCGATTTTAAATTTGGTAAAAAAGATGAAAATAACAAACCTTCAAAACAAGGAAACTTATCTGTTTATATAGATATTGCCAACATATTTAACTTTAAAAATGTAGTAAGTGTTTATACTTATACTGGTAATCCTGAAGATGATGGTGTTTTAGCATCAGAACAGTTCCAACAATTAATTAATAGTCAAATTTACGTTCCTTCTTTTGTTAACTATTACAATATGGCAATGCGTAATCCTTATAATTATAGTTCACCAACTACAGTTAGTCTAGGAGTATTATTTGGCTTTTAATAACATTAATTACAAAGAAAAATATAAAAGGTTATGAATAATAAAAACAAAATTTTAGTTTTAATTACACTTCTGGTAATTATTGTGTCCCCCTCCCTTTTTGCAAAAAAATATGTGGGTACAATCCAGGCTCCTGTTCAAAAGGAATCTGCCACTTGTTTGCCTGCAACAAACTCCAATCAACTTACCATTAACAATGTAAGAGCTTATGTTGAAACAAATGGTACTATGTGGTTTAAAGAAATTGCTCAATATGAGGTTCCAAGAGGATCAGGTAAAACATCCATGTTTGCCGCTGCTCTTTGGATTGGAGGTCGCGACGTTAGTCAACAATTGAGATTAGCTGCAGTAAGATTCCGTCAAATTGGAGATGATTACTGGACTGGTCCTCTTACAATTGAAGGTGCTTCTATTAATCAACAAACATGTAGTAAGTATGATAAACATTTCAAAATTACACGTGCAGAAGTGGAAGCTCATATTGCTGCTCATGCAACAAATGATCCAACTTATACTCCTCCATCAAGTATTACTCAATGGCCGGCTCATGGTCAACCAGGACAGTCATATTACTTAGCTCCTTTTAAAGATGTTAACGAAGATGGTGTTTACGATTATAATGCCGGTGACTATCCTTATTACGATTTAAATAATGATCTTTGTCCATGGACCCCTGATAATATTGCTCTTGCAGCTCAGGATCTATTACCTTGGACTCCAGAAAGAACCTGGATTCAACAAAATTATGGTTATGATAATAAAATGATTTATGCTGACCACGTTTTAAAAGGGGATGAAACTTTATTTTGGATATTTAACGATAAAGGAGGTCCTCACACTGAATCACAAGGAGACCCAATCGGTTTGGAAATTCGTGGACAAGCTTTTGCTTTCGCTACGAATGACGAATTAAACAATATGACTTTCTATTCTTATGAAATCATCAACCGTTCAACTTATGCTTTAACAAACACTTTCTTCTCTCAATGGGTTGACCCAGATTTAGGTTTTGCTGATGATGATTTTGTTGGTTGTGATGTTTTAAGAGGTCTTGGATATTGCTATAACGGAAGAGAAACTGATGGTTCAGGTCAAATTCAACACTATGGTAATCAACCACCAGCTGTGGGTGTTGACTTTTTCCAAGGACCCTATATCGATCCTGATGACAGAGATAATCCTCGTTTCAATAAAGATTCAATTTCAACTACCGGTTACTGTCAACAATTTGTTAATAGTGCAGAAATAACAGGATTTGAAAATGACCAATTTGCAATTAATGGAGTAAACTTTGGAGATGGAATTCTGGATAATGAACGTTTTGGTATGAGACGTTTTGTATATCATAATAATGATGACTCTCCTAGAGGTGACCCTTCAGTTGCTTTTGAATACTATAATCTACTTCAAGGAATCTGGAAAGATGGAACACATATGCAATATGGCGGAAACGCTTGGAATCGTGGTAATGTTCCTGAATGTGATTTTATGTTCCCAGGTGATACTGACCCATGTAATTGGGGAACAAAAGGAGAAGATCCACAATATGGAAAACTTTGGACAGAAGAAGGTGAACAAAATCCACCTTTTGACCGTCGTTTTATGCAATCTGCAGGACCTTTCACATTGAAAGCAGGCGCTGTAAACTATATCACTGTAGGTATTCCTTGGGCAAGAGCTTCACAAGGTGGAGCATGGGCTTCCGTTGAACTTCTAAAAATAGCTGATGATAAATGTCAGGCTTTATTTGAAAATTGTTTTAAAGTACTTGATGGACCAGATGCACCAGATCTTGCAGTTAGAGAATTAGATCAAGAATTAATCCTTTATGTAACTAACGATGACCCACTAAGTAATAACTACTTAGAGCAATATGAAGAAGTTGATGCTCAAATTCCTAAGAAAATTTTTGGAACTGAAACAGAGGCTGATAATAAATATAGATTTGAAGGATATCAAATATTCCAATTAAAAAATAGTAATGTTAGTGTATCTGAAATCTATAATTCTGAAAAATCCAGATTAATTGCACAATGTGACATTGAAAATTTCAAAGAAAATGGTACTTCCATTGGACAATTAATCAACTGGGAATACAATGATGCACTTGGAACTTCAGTTCCTGTTGAAAAAGTAAATGGTGCTAATAACGGTATTTTCCATACTCTTAAAGTAACACAAGATGCATTCGCTTCCGGTTCTAAAACGTTAGTAAATTATAAAACTTACTATTTCTTGGTTATTGCTTATGCATACAATGAATATGCTCCTTTCTCCATTAATCCTGATATTACTGGTGGATTATATGGTCAAAAAACAGTGTATTTAGCTGGTAGAAAAGCGGCTGGTGGTAAATCTATTAAACCAGTTTCAGCTATTCCTCACCCATCAACTTCTCACTCTGAAGGTACTGTTTTAAACTCCTCTTATGGTTCTACTCCTCAGATTACCAGAATTCAAGGTCAAGGTAATGGTGGTAACTTTGTAGATTTAACTGATGAAACAATCAATAAAATTATGAGTGGTGGAGATAATAATACATGGACTGTAAATGATATCACATACAAAAATGATGCTGGTCCACTTTCTATCACTGTTATTGACCCTCTAAAAGTACAACCTCTTGATTATATTATCAAATTTGTAGATCCTTCAGATTCAGCCATTGATGTAACTGATACCACTGAGTGGGTATTAGAATTTGCAGACAATGTCACAGATCAACAAATTATTGATTTAGGATATGTTAATATAGATGGTTCTGCTATGCGCTCTATTCCATCACAAAAGTCAATTAGTGTTACTAATGAGCAACTTTTCTTACCACTTGGATTGGCTGTAAATGTTAAAAATAAATATTTCCAAATCCATCAGTCTGAAGTATTAGATTGGTTGATTGCTGATACAAATTTGAATTATAAGAGTTATTATTTTTATGGTCAAGTTGATTTCATTGGTTCAACAATTGAATATAAAGATGCAACGAAACCATGGTTATGGGGTGTTCAGGATTCTGAAGGAACAATCCCATCCAATTGGATTAGAAGTGGTGTTCAAGCTGTTGGTCCATGGACTGATGAAGGTGAAACACAGGATGGAGCAGAAGATGAGTATTTCAAATGGAGACAAGAAGATATGCATATACCCAAAGACATGGATAAAGATGGCAGAGATACAAGAATTTGGAAAGATCCACTTGCTCAATTTGAAAAAGTGAATGATGGAACTTGGGCTCCTTATATTTTATCTTCACCTTATAATGGTGGACCTCAAGCTAAATATGTAAATCCTGATGACGATCCAAATAATGAACCAGTTCCTGCATATTTTGTATTCCACAACTGGAATATTACTACAGGACATCCAGGGTACAACTATACCATGACAAACTTATATTCTGTAGATGTTGTATTAACACCAGATAAAACCAAATGGACTCGTTGTATCGTATTAGAAGCCGGAGAAGACAAAAATGCTACTGAAGGTGGTGCCTTAAAACAAGAACCTAGAAAATCTCCATCTGTAGATAAAAACGGTAAAAAAGCTGGTGATCAAGGTTATAATGCTGCTGAAGGTGATCTCATTTCTACTACAGGAATGGGTTGGTTCCCAGGATATGCAATCAATGTTGAAACCGGTGAACGTTTAAATGTAATGTTCAGTGAAGATTCCTCATTACCTGATTATAATGGTGCTGATATGGTTTTCAATCCAAGTTCAACTTGGGCTATAACTCCAGATGGTACAGCAATCAATGAAGCTACATATAACGTATTTAGAGAAAACTATGATCTATCAGGTGGTGATCCTCAATGGGATGCAAAAATAGTTTGGGGTGGAAAACACTATGTTTATGTTTTAAACAGTTCAGGTAATACTTCATCTGCAATTTACAGAGCTCAAAGATATCGTAACTGGAACGATGATGATAATACTATAAATAGTAATGGTAATACTCATGGTGGTTATTTCCAAGATAATAATGGTAATTATAATGCTTTCTACGATTGTGGTGCTTATGATGAATGTAGATGGGTTAATGCAAAATTCCAAAAAGTTACTGCCATTACTCATAGTAATACTGTGGAAGATAATAATCAAAAGTTAAGACGTCAGTTGAAAATGCAATTGTTTAATAACGTAATGTGGACAAGCATTCCTATGCCAACTCCTTACCAAGAGCTCAACTGGTTATCCAATGAAGCTAAAGTTAAGATTCGTGTTACAAGACCTTATTGGAGATTTAACTCAAAATGGATTAAAGATCAAACAACAGCTGATGCTTTACCTAACAAAGGATTCCCAATGTATAAATTCTCAACTAAAGATGTAGCTCCAACCACAAAAGAGGTTACTGTTCACCAAAGTATTCTAGATAAAATTAATATTGTTCCAAATCCATATTATGGTTATAGTGCTTATGAACAGTCAGCATTGGAAAACAATGTTAAAATCATCAATCTACCTGAAAAGTGTGAAATCTCCATATTCACTGTTAGTGGAACATTAGTAAAGAAAATTTCTAAAGGAGATGCTGAATCAACTTTTGTAACCTGGGATTTAAAGAATAATGCTAATATTCCAATTGCAGGTGGTGTGTATATTATTCATGTGAGTGCACCAAATATTGGTGAAAGAACATTGAAATTCTTCTGTGCAATGAGACCAACAGACTTAAATGCATTCTAATCAACAAATGGGTAACAAAATAAATTGAAAAAATTATGAAGAATATAACAAAAACAATAATAATTTGTACACTTATTGGTTTATTTTCGGCAAACTTTATGACGTTTGCCGGAAATAAAGACCGCTCTGGTCAAGCTGGTGCTCAACACTTACTTATCGATCCTTGGGCAAGAACCAACGGTTGGGGTGGTGCAAGTGTAGCTGAAGTTAGAGGATTAGAGTCCATATTTTCAAATGTTGCAGGTATTGCTTTTATGAATAAAACAGAAGTAGCAATAACCAGAACACAGTATTTGTCTGGTTCAGGTGCAGGTATTTCCATTAATGCATTTGGTATAATTCAAGCTTTAAAAATTGTAGATAAAGATACAAAAACAACCAAAAGCTTAGGGACAATTGGTATTTCTGTTTTTAACATGGGCTTCGGTGATATTCCTGTAACTACAGTTGATCAACCAGATGGTACTTCTGCAATCTTTTCTCCTAAATTAAACTATATTGGTTTACATTATGCATACTCTTTCAATCAATATATTAAAGGGGGTGTTGGAATAAAAATAGTTAATGAATCAATTTCTGACTTAGTTTCAACTGGCGTTGCTATTGATGCAGGTGTTCAGTATGTTACTGGTCCTTATGAAAACTTTAAAATTGGGGTAACTCTTAAAAATTTAGGTATGCCAACCAGTTATTCAGGTGATGGTATTGCATTAAGAGCTAATCCTGTTAACTCAGATGTTGAATTAACATTGGAAACCAGATCAGCAGAGGCTGTTTTACCAGCTTGCCTTGTATTAGGTGCCGCTTATGATTTCTTGATCTTTGAACCTGAAACGAATGAAAGACTTTCTAAAATGAATTCTGCCCAAAAATTGGATGAAGGATTAACACGTATTGATGCCATTCATAGAATCACTTTAGCAGGATCATTTATTGCTAATGCTTATTCAAATGATATTTTTGCATTAGGGATTGAGTACGGTTTTAAAGAGTTCTTTATGGTGAGAGCAGGTTACTCTTACGAAAGTGGTCAGTTTGACCTTGCAACCAGCACAACTTTCTATTCAGGTCCTTCAGCAGGTGTTACTTTTGGAATCCCATTTAGTAAAAAAGCTGATGCATCTGTATTGTATGTTGATTATGGATATAGATTTACGAATCGCTGGAAAGGGAATCATTACATTGGACTTAAATTAAGTTTGTAATATAAGTACTCTTTTCATATTATTTTAATTAAGGAGGCTTTTTATAAGCCTCTTTAATTTCTTTATAAACCAACACTATTTACTTCTTATGAATCAAATTGTTTATTATTCAACAGAAAGTTTGGAAGCTCTAAAAAAAGAGTTAATTGAGTTAGAAACTATTCAAAGACCAAAAATATCTGCTGCTATTGCAGAAGCAAGAGACAAGGGCGACTTATCCGAAAATGCAGAGTATGATGCTGCAAAAGAAGCACAAGGGTTGTTAGAACTTAAAATTTCTAAGTTAAAACATCTGATTGCAAATGCCAGAATTTTGGATGAGTCAAAAATAGACACTTCAAAAGTGTTGTTGTATTCTATTGTTAAAATTAAAAATTTAAAAAACAATATGGAGATGACCTATACTTTAGTGCCGGAATCTGAATCCAATTTAAAAGAGGGAAAAGTGTCAGTCACTTCACCTATTGCAAAAGGATTATTAGGTAAAAAAACAGGAGAAATAGTGTCTGTTCAGGCTCCTGCAGGTGTTATGGAGTTCGAGATTTTATCAGTATCAAGATAGTATTATGGAAACAATATTTACAAAAATTATTAAAGGGGAAATCCCATGTTATAAAGTGGCAGAAAATGAGCATTTTTTTGCCTTTTTAGATATTTCTCCTATTGCTTATGGACATACACTAGTTGTTTCTAAGCTTCAGAATGATTATATCTTTGATTTGAATGATAATCAAATAGCAGACTTAATGGTATTTGCAAAAAAAGTGGCAGTGGCTGTTGAAAAAAATGTTACATGTAAACGAATAGGAATAGCTGTTATTGGATTAGAGGTTCCTCATACTCATATCCATTTAGTTCCTATTTCCAATGTTAGTGATTTGGATTTTAAAAAAGAGAGAGTACAGGTTTCTAAAGAAGAAATGATCAACTTGGCTACAAAAATTTCAGCTTCATTTATGGAATAAAATTTTGATTATGAAAACAATTATAGAACATCAAATCAAAAAACTGGAAATAGATAAACCAGATTTTTCAAAAAAATATTATCAGTTAGTTCATCAAAATGAGTGTTTTGGATCTTTGATGGAAATGGATGATAAAGAAACTTTGTCGGAACTGGTTACTTCTAAAGGAGTTTTTTCTGTTAAAAGATCCGGGTTTTTTAATCCTTATATTACTCTTAGAAAGGGAAAATTTGAACAAAATGAAGCCAAATGTTATTTGAATTTAAGAGGAGAATCTTCGATATATTTAGAGGGAACAACTTTTCATTTTAAAATGAATAATGTATGGAAAAATCAATGGTGTTGGTTAAATGAAAAAAATCAAATTTTAATCACCTTAAAACCTATCATTTCAGGAACAATGAAAGGAGAAGTTGAGATTTCAAAAGAAGCATATCATTATCCTCAGTTAGAATTATTATCTTTATTAGGAGTTTATTTCCTTATAAAATATCAAAACGAAACCGAAAATTTATAATAAAGTCGTGAAAAATACAATTGAACAATTACAAAATATTGCAGCACAGGTAAGAAGAGATATCATTAGAATGGTTCATAATGCTAAATCAGGTCATCCGGGTGGCTCTTTAGGTTGTGCGGATATTCTTACAGCTCTTTATTTTGAAGTGATGAATTTGGATTCGGAACTTCAAACAGATAATACGATTAAACAAGATATGTTTTTTCTTTCAAACGGACATATTTCACCCGTTTTTTACAGTGTTTTATCGAGACGTGGCTATTTCCCTATTGAGGAACTTGCTACTTTTAGAAAATTGGGTACTCGTTTACAAGGACATCCAACTCCTGCACACCACTTGCCAGGAATTAAAGTTGCTTCCGGTTCGTTAGGTCAAGGTTTATCAGTGGCCATTGGAGCAGCATTAGCTAAAAAATCTAATCATGATACAAATACTGTTTTTGTACTAACAGGAGATGGGGAGCTTCAAGAGGGACAAAACTGGGAAGCGATTATGTTTGCTGCTTCTCATAAAGTGGATAATTTAATTGCTATTGTTGATTATAATAAGAAACAAATCGATGGTCCAACCGATGCCGTTTGTTCTTTAGGTGATTTGCCTGCTAAGTTTCAAGCTTTTGGCTGGGATGTGCTAACTGCCAACGGGAATCAAATGGATACTATTATTGATACTATTAATAAGTCCAAATCAAATTTGGGAAATCAGAAACCTGTTGTAATTTTATTCTCAACTGAAATGGGCATGGGTGTTGATTTTATGATGGGAACACATAAATGGCATGGAACTCCTCCTAATGACGAACAAGCAAAAACTGCATTAACTCAGTTGCCAGTAACCCTCGGTGATTTCTAAAACGGAAAGTTGTGAAAATAATATATAAATATATCATCAAAAATTTTATAGGACCATTTGTCCTTACCTTTTTTTTTGCTTTATTTATATTATTAATGCAATATTTGTGGAAGTATGTTGATGATTTAGTTGGAAAGGGCTTAGAAATATCCATTATTCTGGAATTATTATTCTATGCATCTGCCACTTTTGTAGCAACCGCTGCACCTTTAGCGATACTTTTATCTTCATTGATGACCTTTGGAAATTTAGGTGAACGGTATGAAATTGTGGCTATCAAATCTGCGGGAATTCCGATTAGTAAACTGTTTATTCCCTTATTATTGTTATCTTTTATCATTGGAATTTTTACATTCTGGTTTGCTAATAATGTCAGTCCCAAAGCCTTTCTTAAAAGCAAAACGCTCCTTTTGGATATCAGAGATACTAAACCTGCATTATCAATAGAAGAGGGAGTTTTTTATGATGGTTTGGATAATTATGTTATCAGAATCGGAAAAAAAGGGAGAGATAATGCATCCATTGAAGATGTTTTGATTTATGATCATTCCAAAGGACAAGGAAATACAACGGTTACTTTTGCCAAAAAAGGGGAAATGAGAATAACTGATGATAAAAAATATATGTTGTTCACACTGTATAATGGTTTTTTTTGGGATGAGAGTAGAAATAATACGAACTCCGGATCTGTTCGTTCAAAATATCCTTTAGTTAGAGCCGGTTTTAAAACACAATATAAGAGATTTGATATTTCTTCCTTTCAATTTCAAAAAACAGATCAAAGTTTTTATCAATCGAATAATCAATCTCTACCAATCTCAGAACTACAGATAAAAATCGATACGCTTAAAAAACAGATCTTTTTAATGCAGGAAGCTCCTTCCAATAACTTTTTTTCAAACCTCTATTTTTATAATAATATAGTTAATTTGGATTCTACTTTTAAAGTCAATCCAAAATTACAGACCACATATAGTTTTGATAGTCTTTCTAATGAAAAGAAGAAGGAAGTGCTCAATTTTTCACAAATGGGTGCTGGAGGGTTTATCAATGCAGTAAAATATGCGTATGATGATGTTCAGTGGAAAAATTATAATTTATGGTCATTTCAAATAGAAGTACATAGAAAGTTCACATTAGCAGTTGCCTGTTTGCTTTTTTTCTTTATTGGGGCACCATTAGGTTCCATTATCAGAAAAGGAGGTATAGCCATTCCATTGGTTGTAACGGTTTTATTCTTTATTTTCTATTTCGTAATATCTATAATTGGAGAAAAAGTAGCGAAAGGTGATCTTATACCTGTTTCAATGGGTATGTGGTTTTCAACAGCAGTATTAGTGCCGATATGTGCCTTTTTATCCTATAAAGCAACCATCGATTCAGCGGTATTCTCCATTGATGAAAATTTAAAATGGTTTTCCAGGTTTAAAAATATAAAATTTCTAAATTTGAAAAAAAAGCATGAAAATACTACAACTTTGTCCTAAACCACCATTTCCTCAACTGGATGGAGGTTGTATTGCCATGAATAACATTACATGGGGGTTGATTCATCAAAATCATGAAGTCAAGGTTATAGCTATTCATACCCCAAAACATCCGATTATTAAGAATGATGAATATGTAAAATTTTTACAATTTACACAGTTTGAATCGGTATTTGTAGATACAAAAGTCAAATGGCCAGCTCTATTAAAAGCACTTATTTTCAACTATTCTTATAATGTCCGGAGATTTGATTCCAAAAACTTTCATCAAAAACTGATCGATCTTTTAAAAAAAGAGCAATTTGATATTATTCAATTGGAAACTATTTATATGGCTCCCTATATTCAAACCATACAATCCTATTCACAGGCAAAAGTGGTTTTGAGATTACATAATATTGAGCATAAAATATGGGAACGGTTAGTTCAAAATGAGAAAAACTTAGTCAAGAAATTGGTATTAAAGAGGTTATCTTCATCTTTAAAAAAGTTTGAATTGTCTCAGATTTCAAAAGTTGATGCATTTTCGACCATAAGTGATGTAGATTATTCCTATTTTCATCAAATTGTACCCCAAACAATAGGTGCTACCATTCCATTTGGGATCAACTTAGATGAGTATGTTGTTGATGACGATTATATTCCCTCTAAGGAACCCAAACTATTTCATATTGGAAGTATGGATTGGCTTCCCAATATTGAAGGTATTGAATGGTTCTTGAATGAAGTGTGGCCATTGGTAATTGAAAAACATCCCCATATTCAATTTGTTATTGCTGGAAGAAACATTCCGGAATCATTTAAAAAATTCAAATCTAAAAATTTTACTATAGCAGGTGAAGTACCGGATGCTAAAAATTTTATATTAGCTCATGATATTATGATCGTTCCATTACATTCCGGTAGTGGAGTTAGAATCAAAATCATTGAAGCAATGGCTTTAGGAAAAACAATCATTACAACTCCCGTTGGTGCAGAGGGTCTAGATGTTACTGATGGGAAAAATATATATATTGCCAACTCTATTGAAGAGATGGTTGAAAAAATTTCAAACTGTATCAAAACACCTGAAATTTGTAAAATAATGGGAGAAAATGCCAGAAATTATGTTACACTTCAACATCACAATAACTCAATAACGGATAAAATAATATCGTTCTTTAACTCGTTAATCCATGAAAATTCAAAATCAAATGAGTCTATTAAATCAAATTAATTATCCATCAGACATCAGAAAACTCGATCCAGCAGATTTACCTCAATTATGCACTGAATTAAGAGATTTTATTATTGAACAAACTGCCATAAATCCAGGACATCTTGGAGCTAGTTTGGGAACTGTTGAGTTAACGGTTGCCATCCATTACGTATTTGATACACCAAACGATTTACTTGTATGGGATGTAGGACATCAAGCGTATGCTCATAAGATCATTACAGGAAGAAAAGAGCAGTTTTATACCAATAGAAAATATAAGGGGATTAGTGGTTTTCCAAAAATGTCAGAAAGTGAATACGATTCATTCGGAGCCGGACACACCTCAGTTTCCATTTCTGCATTGTTAGGTATGAGTGTGGCAGATCGTCTGAATGGTAAAAAAAGAGATCATATTGCTGTTATCGGAGATGGCGCAATAGGTGGAGGAATGGCATTTGAAGCATTAAATCATGCCGGTGATACCGAAGAAAATATGTTGGTGATTCTCAATGATAATCATATTGCCATTGATGAAAGTACAGGTGCGATCAGCAAATATTTGCTTGAAATCACCACTTCAGAACACTACATCAAATTTAAGAAAAAATTGTGGCAGATTTTAACAATGAAAAAATATCGTCCGAATCTGATTACAAGAATGATCGGAGGTGTTGCAAGATTGGTTAAAGGAAATATTGTCAAAGATAGTAATCTGTTTCATCATTTGGGATTTAATTACTTTGGTCCCGCGGATGGTCACGATGTGCAAATGTTGGTCCAAATATTAACAAAACTGAAAAATATTAATGGGCCCAAACTGTTCCATGTGATTACAGTTAAAGGCAAAGGACTGTTGAATGCGGAAAAAGATAAGGTTAAATACCATGCTCCCGGATTTTTCGATCCTGAAACTGGTGAAATTATCGAAGTTAGTAAAACCGGAACTCCACCAAAATTTCAGGATGTTTTTGGAACAACTTTGTTGGAATTGGCAAACCAGGATGAAAAAGTGGTTGGTATTACACCTGCGATGTTAACAGGTAGTTCTTTTACAATTATGAAGAAAGTTTATCCTGAAAGAGTGTTTGATGTAGGTATTGCCGAACAACATGCAGTCACTTTTTCTGCAGGAATGGCTCTAAATGGATTAATTCCATTTTGTAATATCTATTCCTCATTTTTGCAAAGAGGGTATGATCAGATTATTCATGATGTAGCACTTCAAAAAATTCCTGTTATTCTCTGTATTGATAGAGCGGGTATTGTCGGAGAAGATGGCCCAACCCACCATGGTGCTTTCGATTTAGCATATTTGAGAGCGATCCCTAATTTGATTATCTCATCCCCTAAAGATGAAATTGAACTCCGAAATTTAATGTTAACGGCGTATCAGGATAGAAAAAATCCATTTGTAATTAGATTTCCTAGGGGTGCAGGTTCCGTTACAGACTGGGTCAAACCTATGGAAACGCTTCAGGTGGGTAAAGCAGAATGGATTGAGAAAGGAAATACACTCGCAGTTCTTGCTATTGGACCACTCACTATTCATGCACAACAAGCGATTGAAAAGTTAAACATGGAAGGAATGAACCCATCATTAATCAATATGAGGTTTTTAAAACCATTGGATACAGAAATGATAGATTTAGTGTCAAAAACACATACTCATTTATTGACAATTGAAGATGGAACTGAAAAGGGAGGTTTATTCTCAGCAGTTTCTGAATATATTTCTGAAAAAAATATTCCGGTACAATTAGATCATTTATCAATTCCTGATCATTTTGTGGAACATGGTGATATTGCCAGTTTATATCGCGATTTAGGTTTTGATGTGGATAGTATGATTCAGTTATTTAAAAAATATTATGGTAGAGATTAATGGGAAAATGATTGAGATTATGTCACCTGTTGGCTCCTATGAAGCACTCCAAGCTGCTATACAAGCCGGTGCCGGTTCCGTCTATTTTGGAATTGGAAAATTGAATATGAGATCCAGATCATCAGTTAATTTTAACCACGATGATTTAGCAAACATAACGGAAATTTGTCGCAATAATAATGTAAAGTCTTATCTAACTGTTAATACTGTCGTTTATAATGATGAAATTGCTGATGTTACTGAGCTGTTGGATTATGCCAAAGTTTGCGGTGTTTCAGCTATTATCGGATCAGATTTTGCTGTTCTGGAATACGCAAAGAAAATTGGATTGGAGATCCATATTTCTACCCAATGCAATATTACCAATATCGAAGCAGTAAGGTTTTTTTCCCGCTATGCAGATGTAATGGTGCTGGCAAGAGAAACTAAATTAGAACAGGTTGCTGAAATAACCAGAAAAATCAAAGAAGATCATATTTGTGGACCTTCCGGAAATTTAATAGCTATTGAGATGTTTATTCATGGTGCTTTGTGTATGGCAGTTTCAGGAAAATGTTACTTGAGTCTGGATAACTTTAATTATTCTGCTAATCGGGGAGCTTGTCTTCAACCCTGTCGAAGAGGGTATAAAGTACAAGATATTGATCAAGAGATAGAACTTAATATCGAAAACCAGTATATCATGTCTCCTAAAGATCTCTGTACTATATCTTTCTTAGATAAAATGATTTATGCCGGTGTGTCTGTTTTAAAAATTGAAGGGAGAGGCAGATCTCCTGAATATGTTAAAAAGGTTACCCAATGTTATCAAGAGGCATTACAAGCTATAGAACAACAGACTTATACAAAGGAAAAAATTGAAAAGTGGACAGAACAACTTAGGAGTGTGTATAATCGTGATTTTTGGGATGGATACTATTTAGGAAGAAAAATGGGCGAATGGACCGAACGATACGGATCGCAGGCAACCAGAGTAAAACAATATGTTGGAAAAGTAACCAACTATTTTTCAAAATTAAATGTTTCAGAGGTTCTCATTGAAACCAATCAGCTCCAAATATCTGATGAAATATTGATTATAGGTCCCACTACAGGTGTCTATGAAGATACCTTATCTGAGATCAGAGTGGATCTAAAACCTGTTCAAACGGCAGAAAAAGGGGATTTGTGCTCCATTCCTGTGTCAGACATAGTAAGGAAAAATGATAAAGTGTATAAATGGATTACTGAAGTGGACCATTTTTAGTTTTATTTCATTTTTTCAACTCTCTCTAAAGCCAGCTTTGATCCAATAATTGACATGGGAATACCCGCTCCCGGGACAGTAGAAGCTCCGACATAGAATAAATTCTTATAGTTTCTGTCATAATTTGGGGGTCTTAACCCTCCAATTTGCATCACATGATGCGATAAACCTAAACCACTTCCATAATGTAAATAAAACATCTTTTCCCATTCAACAGGAGTATAGATCGTTTTACTGATGATCATATCATTAATATTCGTTCCAATTCTTTCTGAAAAATCGTCAATGATACTTTGAACAATTTCTTCCCTGTCACTCCAGTCACTTTTAAATTTTAAATTGGGGACTGGACAAACAAAAAATATACTTTCACACCCTTCAGGGGCGCATTCACTATTATGCTTAGAAAGCACATTCACATAATAGTAAGGTTTTTCGATTATACCGGGATCTTGTAAAACAGAATGTGCATAATCTTCATAATTGTTTCCTAAAAAATAATTATGATGATCAACGTGATCCAATTTTCCTTTTATTCCCAAATAAAAAGTTAAAAAGCCCATTGTCCACTCTTTCTTGGCGAGTTTTGCCAGTGAATATTGGGGATCTTTTAAAACGGAATTTCTAAAAACTGCAGCATCAGCATTAACAACATATCCGTCAGCTTCCCATCGTTTACCCGTTTGATCGATAAAAGCGGATATTTTTCCCCCCTGATGTTCATACTGGATCACCTCAACATTAGGATGAATTGTTACCTGTTCTTTTTCTAATTCAGATACGATCCCTTCAATAATTTTGTACATTCCCCCTTTTACATTGTAATAGCCATCATATTGAAACTCAATATGCGATAAAAGCGTATAAATAGCAGGGGTGTCAAATGGTGTTCTCCCTAAGAAAAATGAAACTAGAGATACAATTTGTCTTGCATCTTTGGAGTCAAAATAGTGAATAACCTGATCCCAGAAATTTCTCCATAATTTGGGCAAATGATAAGGATTCACCTTGAGAAGGGTCAGCCCATAATCCATTAGAGAATCAAAATTTTGTTTGATCACAATATTTGCAGTGTCATCATAAGTTTTTTTACAGTTTTGAATATATTTTAAAAATTTTTCTTTAAAATCGGGTTCAATATCTGTAAATTGTTCTGCTAATTTGTCGAGATCCTTGTACAGATAGTATTTTTTATTGGATCCTCTAAAATGGACAGTATAAAGTACATCCAATTCAACAAATTCAAAAGGGAGCTCTATCTCACACTCTTTTGCAAATTCTTTAAATTCATAAGACATACTAAAGAAGCTGGGCCCAACATCAAAAGTAAAACCATCTTTTTTCAATTGATTGAGTCTGCCTCCCAATTGTTCATTTTTTTCAAGGATGGTAACTTTATACCCTTTTTTGGCTAATCGAAGTGCTGTAGCTAGTCCCCCAATTCCGGCACCGATGATGATAATAGATCTATTTTCCATTTTTTATTTTCTTATTAAGTTCAGGTAATAATTTATTTTTGACCCAATCAAAGTTTGGTTCAATTTTTAGAATGGATTCATAATATTTTTTAGCTTCCTGATACTTCCCTAACTCTGTATAAGCGCGGGCAATAGAAACTAAAATATTTAAATAATTCCAATCGTTTTTTGTTTTAAAATATTGATTTTCAATTAATTTTTGTGCTTTACCATAGTTGTTTATCGCTTTATACTTATCACCTCCAAAAGTTGAAGGTTTATAAAAGTAAATATTTCCAACTTGTAAATGGGCAAAATAATTGTTTGCATTTAATTTAAGTGCTGTTTCAGCATGTTTGATACTTCTTTTGCCAAAAAATATCATTTTATATAAATCTAAAGCAATATTATACCCATTAAATGCACTTTGGTATGCATTGACCATCGATAAATTGATTTTTCTCTTCTCAAGATCTGTAATGATCAGTTCAGCTTTATCTAGATAAGTCCTGGCTTCCGGTTTTTTTTCATTTCCTAAACACCAGCCAATATATCCATACAAATAATTTAATAATTCAAATTTATAATCGTCACTTTGGACTTTCGCTTTTAACATGGTATCAACAGTATGTTTCCAGCTTACCATATCCCCTTTCAGATAGGCATTATAAATTTTTTGTTTGTTGCTAGTTTGAGCTTGTGTTAACAAACTCAAAAAAGTTATTAAGATTAAGATATAAATCTTCCTTTCCATATTTGTTTTCTGTTTTTTGAGTATAATAATGATTGAATAATGATGATCAGCATGATCACATGTTGAGGTATAAATAATAAGATATTTTTAAAAATATTTTGTTTTGCGACAATAGATACCATAATTTTTGTAGTAAAATAAAGCAGAAAAAATAGTATATTTTCTAAGATGGTTCCTGTAAAAGGGATAAAAAATAATGGTAACGTAGTAAAACTCCAAAATAATAGCGCTAGCAAGTAGGAGTTTCCAAAAAAAGTAACCATATTCTTACTAAATCCTTGAATCCCTTCATTTAGATTCTGATACATCCTGCATTTGATCGCTTCTATTCCTGTTATACAGGCAACAGGAATATGATGTTTTTTGAATATTCCGGCAATCACAATATCTTCCACTTTATTATTCCGAACCAAAAAATGGGGATCTATTTGTTTATATTTTGCTGCATCAAAAAACATAAATTGTCCATTGGCAGCTGATAAAGAACTATAATGAGATTTTCTTACTAAAATTAATGGAAGTAAGGTAAGTAAAATATAATGCATCAGCGGAACTGTCAGATATTCTCCCAGAGAATCCATTTTTTGAGTCGGAAAAATGGTAAGCAGTCCCACTTTTTGGTTTTTATGATATTGTAATGTGGTGCTTACTAAATCGGGGTTCATTCGCACATCTGCATCTACAAATAGAAAGTAGGTCCCTTTTGCTTTTTGGGACAATTGATGGCAGGCCCAGTTTTTCCCCAACCAACCTTCTGGTAAAGGTTGTGAATCAAAAACCTGAACTCTTTTATCCAGATTCATGAATGATTCTATCACTTTTTGGGTTTCATCTTCAGAATGATCATTACAAACTATGATTTCAATATTTTGATAGTCTTGATTAATAAGGTCTTGCAAAATATTTCCAATGTTATGTTGTTCGTTTCTTGCGGGGATAAGTACTGAAATTAAAGGAGTTTCAATAGTTTTTAATTGTGGTAAGCGAGCTTTAAACACCAAATTCACCAAAACAACGATCCATTGAATCATTGCAAAACCCAAAATGAGATAAATTAGTATTGAGATCATTCCGATTTATGGATTTGTTGAGTTAATACCTGATGATAAAACTGATTGTATTTTTCTTCTAATTTTTCGTGAGAAAGGTTGGTTTCAGTAAGTTCTTCAAAATAGATGGAAAGGGTAGGTTTGATGTTGGAAAAGTAATCCACAAAATGAGCCATCAATAGAATCTGAATATCCGGAGTTTTTTCTAATATTTTTAAAATCCCTTTTTCAAATTTGATTTCATGAAGGTGTTGAGATTCAATTTTACCTTGTGGAAAAAGGAGTACCATGTTTTCAGGATTTTGTAAAAGATCCTGAGTGTATCGGATGGTTTCAATAATGGTTCTGTTTTTTTTCTGAATAGAGTAACCTCCCGCGTATTTCAAAAAAATATTTTTACGAAGTTGTTCTTCGAGCATCATAAAATGAAATCTTCTTTTTACAACCTTCTGTCTGAAATAAACCACCCAAAAACCATCCCACCAGCTGATATGATTGGAAATGATTAAAATGGGTTTTCCCTGATCTTTATATTCACCTGTTAAAGTTACCTTTTTAAAATATTTTTTAATCATCCACAACCCATAAAGCCGGAAAAAATGATAAAGAAAAAATTGATGTTTTGCTTTTATCATAAAATGAAGTTTAAAAAGATAGAGATGATTCCAAAAAAGAGAATCTGAATAATTAAAATTGCTTTGGAGATTTGATAATTCCCAATCACTTTGAATAGAATCATAAAACTATTAATAACTAAAGCCAATAAAAACCAAACAACATAATTTTCAATTGGAACAATCAAATTATGAAACTGCCACATATCCATAAAAGGCGCTACAGTTTCCATAATGAGATCGTATCCCAGCAAGAACAATGAGGAACTAAAGATTTGAATGAAAGGTTTTTTAAACCATCTTTGAGCAACTGTAGTGGAACAGTAGGATAACATCACCCAGTTGATTCCTATGATCAGTGGGGTTCCTAAAACTTTTAACCCTAAACCATTCCCATATTGATAGGATCCAAAAATTTGTCCGGTATTTACACCAAGCATCTCAACCAAAAAACAGATTGCATAAGATAAAATTAAAATAATAATATGTTTTTTTTCCCATTTTTCATGAAATGATAATACTAAAATGAATGTAAGAAGTAAAATAAATGGGGTGAATTGGGTTAAAACCGGACGAAATAATGGAAGTAGAAAACCAATACCTCCAAGAGTATAAATGATAATAAAAAGTAAAATATAAAAAGTAGTTTTCGGATATTTGTTCATCATGGTGTAGAAATTAGAACTTTATGTGAAGATGTTGAGTATATAAGCTTTTAAAATGAGTCGAATTTTTTTATGGTTAGGAATGCGAATCCTTTGTTGCATTACATCCTCTGCCTTAACAGTTTTGATTTTTTTCAATAATTCATGGTAATATTGAAATGCAATAGAAACAGCTAATTTAGATCCCTTTGGTAATTGTTTAATTCCTCTGTTTGCTTCTTGAAAATCTTGTTCAATATCCGCAATAATTACTTTTTTTGTTTTTTCATTAAACCCATCTGTGACTAATACCGGGAAATAAAATCTTTTCAACTCCAGAACATCATTTTTTAAATCTCTCAGAAAATTAACCTTTTGAAAAGCAGCTCCCAATTTTAATGCTTGCGGTTTTAATCTTTCATACTCATTTTGATCCCCTTTACAAAACACTTTCAAACACATCAACCCAATCACTTCAGCAGATCCGTAAATGTATAAATTGATCTCTTCATCACTGCAATACTCTTTTTTCGTCAAATCAAAACGCATGCTATCTAAAAAGGGATCCACTAAAAAATCTTCAATTTTATATTTTTGACATGTACTAACAAAGGAGTAAATAATCGGATTTAAACTGATGCCTGATTGTTTACTGGTTCTATATTCTTTTATAAAATCATTTAACAATTGTTCTTTGTTAAAATCATGGAAACTATCTACAATCTCATCTGCAAAACGAACGAACCCATATATATTAAAAATGGCTTTTTTTGTTTCCTGATCAAAAAATTGGGAAGCCCAGTAAAATGAGGTACTGTATTTTTGAGTAACGACTCTGGAAATCTCTGAAGAAACATCAAAATAGAGGGCAAGATAATTGATTTTCACGGTTATGTTATTATGTAGGTTAATTCTTAGATGCAAAATTAATAAAAATTACGACATATTATAAGTTTTATCGTTTTACTTTCCTTAAAAAAGTAGTTAACTTTTTCTTTTTTAAAATAGTTGCAAAATACTATTTATCAAATAGATAATTCTTGCTTGTAAATGTGAATTTTGTTTAACTAATCCAAAAGTTGACTTTCAGATTAGCTTGTTCTAAAGTTTTAACATTTCTTAATCTTTTTTAGTATCTTTGCGTTCAAATTGTAGTTATGAAAAAATATTTTAAAAAGGGATTATTTGATCGGTCTGATGGATGGAAAATTACTAAAATCGACCCTATGATGAGATTAAGTCCATTTTTTATGAGAACCAGATTGGATTCTCAGAATTTATATGAACAAACCGTAAATATTGATAAAATTGATGAGTTTATCAGAAAACATAAAGATAAACTTCCCAATCTGAGTGCACTTCATGTCGTTGCAGCTACTATGGTCAGGGTATTTTCTCAAAGACCCATGCTGAACAGGTTTGTCGTGTGGAATAAAATTTATGCCAGAGATTCCATTAAGATTGCATTAGTTTTTAAACAAGCTCTTACTGATGAAGGAAAAGAAGGGATTTTTATTGCCGAGTTTGAACCCACAGATACGTTATTTGAAGTATCAAAAACTATGGATAAATTGATACAAGAGAATAAAGTGGATAATGAAAATAACCATACTGATAAGTTGGCTAATATTATTTCCATTTTACCCGATTTCGTATTAAGAATGTTGATCTGGCTGTTTTACCAATTAGACAAAGTTGGATTACTTCCCGGTGCGTTATTAAAAGCAAGCCCGTTTCATAGCAGTGCATTTATAACTCATGTAGGAACTATTGGTATCCCTCCTGTATATCATCATTTGTATGAATTTGGTACAACTTCCATATTTTTGGCTATTGGTAAAAAAGAGTTTGAGTTGTCCATGGATGAAAATGAGAAAATGCAGAAGGATCGAATCATTGGTCTTAAGTTTACATTGGATGAGAGAGTTTGTGATGGATATTATTATGCCAAATCCATGAGAGAATTTGCCAGATATATCAATAATCCTGAGCTATTACTCACTCCACCTGCTGAGGTGATCCTTGATCCCGGGGTAGATAAAAAGAAATTAAGAAAATTTTAAACTTTTTTGTTAAGAAAAAATTAAATTCTTAATAAATGTTAACAAATCCAAAAATTTGTTATATTTTTGCATTCATAAAAATGGAACTAAAATAATTCTAAAATGAATGCAATATATACAAAAAGTAAAATCAAAGGGCTTGATAATCATAAATGTATAGCCCCTGACAAAAACAAATCATCTTACGAAAAGATTCCTGTTAAAATTTTTTCAGATTATAAAGAAGTTTCCAAAGCAGTAGCCGAAGAGATCGCTTCGTTAATAAAAGTTAAAAAAGAGTTAGGTCAGATGGCTGTTTTAGGATTGGCCACAGGATCCACCCCAATCAGTGTCTATGCAGAATTAGTAAGGATGCATCAAGAGGAGGGTTTAAGTTTTGAGAATGTGATCACGTTTAATCTGGATGAGTATTATCCAATGGCACCTCAAGCTTTACAAAGTTATGTGTTATTTATGCATGCACATCTTTTTGATCATATTGATATAAAACCGGAAAATATTCATATTCCGGATGGCACTATTTCAAGAGATCAGATCACAGAGTATTGTACTAATTACGATTTGGAGATCGAAAATGCCGGTGGATTAGATATTCAGATTTTAGGAATTGGGAGAACCGGACATATTGGTTTTAATGAACCAGGTTCAGAAATCAATTCTCCTACACGGCTTATTTCTCTTGATTATGTTACTATAGCCGATGCTGCTTCCGACTTTTACGGTGAAGAGTTTGTTCCAACCCGGGCTATTACCATGGGAATTGCAACGATTTTAAAAGCAAAAAGAGTGATCCTCATGGCCTTAGGAGAAGGAAAAGCCGGAATCATTCAAAAAGCAATTGAGGGGACAGTTACTTCAGATGTACCTGCTTCCTTTCTTCAAAAACACAATAATGCACTGTTTATTCTGGATAAAACTTCCTCTTCTGAACTTACTAAAGTGAAAACACCTTGGTTAACCGATATTTGTGATTGGAATGATTCCCGATTATTAAGAAGAGCAGTGATCTGGCTTTGTCAAAAAGTTCAAAAACCGATTTTAAAATTGACAGATCGGGATTATGGTTCTCATGGAATGGGTGATCTTATTGCTGAAAAAGGTCCATCAAACCGAATCAATATTGAGGTGTTTAACGATTTACAAAGGACAATAACGGGTTGGCCAGGCGGTAAACCTAATGCGGAAGATACTTCCCGTCCCGAAAGAGCATTGCCTTATCCTAAAAGAGTGCTTGTTTTTAGTCCTCATCCTGACGATGATGTGATCTCCATGGGGGGAACATTAGCTCGTCTGGTAGTTCAGGGACATGATGTTTCTGTTGCATACCAAACAACAGGTTCTATCGCAGTTCATGATGATGATGTTTTTAGATATATGGACTTTGTAACGGAGTTTGATGAGAAATTTGATGTGGAAGGGGAAGCCTCTATGCGTTTGTACAAAGAAACGCAATTCGCTATTCAATCTAAAAAACCGGGAGATGTGGATTCTCTTGTCGTTCAGGAAATTAAATCTATGATCCGAAAAGGGGAAGCAAAAGCAGCCTGCCGTTTTATCAATATTCCCAAACAAAATGTCCATTTTTTAGAGATGCCATTCTACGATACCGGAAAAATTGTAAAAAATAAACTGTCTGATCTTGATATTCAATTGATTATTGACTTACTCAAACAAGTGAAACCTCATCAAATATATGCTGCCGGTGACCTTTCTGATCCACATGGAACTCACAGAGTTTGCCTCGATGCGATTTTTAAAGCAGTTGAAATCTTGAAAAATGAAGAGTGGATGAAAGAGTGCAGAATCTGGTTGTATCGAGGGGCATGGCAAGAATGGGATATGGGGGATATCGATATGGCTGTTCCTATTAGTCCCGATGAACTGATGCTGAAAAGAAAAGCTATTTTTAAACATCAATCCCAAAAAGATAAAGCGCTTTTTCCCGGGGTTGATCAACGGGAATTTTGGCAAAGATCTGAAGATCGAAACCGAACAACTGCTTCTCTATACAATTTAGTGGGTATGGCAGAGTATGAAGCCATTGAAGCTTTTGTAAGGTGGAAATAATTTTAATTTACGCAGTATGGACTAATTTATTTCAATTTTGGATGTGATATAAAGCACAAAAAAAAATAAAGATTTTGTAATGTGTTGATAATTAACATGTAAAAAAATATTTATTTTTTTGAATTGTACTATTTATTGTTTTAAATTTAGGCTGAAAAAAATTATTAACCTTAAAAAATAAAATTATGAAAAAATGGTACGTTTTATTAATCCTAATTATTGCAGGATTCTCTGTAAAGTTTGCTAATGCTCAAATGACAGCAGATGACCCTGTTTATATTGAAAATATTTCAAACGAAAGCAAAACGATAGATTTGACTCTAGGTTTTTATCCTAAAACTTATCAATGGAATGAATCTGCAGAAGTTTCTAAAGTTACATTAAGAATATTAAATAACTCTAAAAAAGATTATGAATGGAAAAATTACAAAATTTACATTTTGTTAAATGACAATTCCACTCTATTTTATAGTTATACTACTACAGCTACTGAAGGATCTACATTATGTAATTATACTATTTATTCCGGTGATAGCCACGATCAAGTAATGTGTTTTGACAAAAAATTCAGTGTGGATGATATCAAAACTGTATGGGTTTCTTTCGATACAGGAATTTTCTTCAAATTGTACTTCTATCAAAAAGAATAATGATTTTATTTAGTTAGTCTATTTTAAAAAATCCTTAAGTTCTCTTAAGGATTTTTTTTGTACTCCACTTTAACGGTTTCAATCTTTTGCAATTCATGATTGATTCTATCAGCTTCTCTCATTCTTATAGAATATTCAATCATATACTGATCTTCATAATTTTGATTTTTAATCTGAATGAAATCAGATTTGAGAAGTTGCATCACTTTATTCAGATATTCATAGTTCACATAAACCAAATAGGTCTCATTTACAGTTTTTTCAACAATTAAGGCACTTTCTAAAGCTGATTTAGTTGCTTCCTTATACGCTGTTATCAATCCGGAAACACCCAGCTTTACACCCCCAAAATAGCGAACAACAACTACTAAAATATTGGTAAGATCTTTTGACAAAAGTTGTCCATGTATCGGTTTCCCTGCTGTTCCGGAGGGCTCACCATCATCATTGATGCGGTATGCTTCTTTATTATAACCTAAAATGTAAGCATAACAATGGTGCCGGGCATCAAAATATTGTTTTTTAATTTCATTTATTTTATTTTTGATCTCCAACTCAGATTCAACTGGAATAGCAATGGCAATGAATTTACTCCCTTTTTCTTTGTAGATCCCTTCAGAAACTTCAGCTATTGTTTTATAAGTATCATCAAACATGAATGTTAACTTAAATGATCCAAAAATGAAGATAAAAACGGTGTGTTTTTATAAATCTGAATAGTATTATTCCTAATCTTTTTGGAATAACTTTCAAAAAAGTTTGAAATCAATGGCGCTTTTAATCCCTCATTCCATTCCTGATCACCTTGATAAACCATAGCTTCATCCCAAATACCCGATTCAATAAATTTTAACAATGTTGTTTTTCCACCTTCAATAATAACAGATTCAATTTTGCGATCATACAATGATCGCAACAAGGAACTAACTTCATCCGGAATAATAGTAAATGGGGCAGGTTTTGTTGATAAAACATCTCTGCTGGTGACAAATCGATAAGGTTGATTGGTGCCAAAAAGTCGGTTCGTAAGCTGTGGATGATCATTGATCAGGGTATTCATTCCTACCAAAATGGCTTGTTCTTCATTTCGAAGTTTATGAGATAAAATCTTCAATTCAGGGTTGGTAATCCAATAATATTCAGGACCTTTATCCCGAATAATATCCATAAAACCATTGGCTGTCTGAGCCCATTTAAGAATGATATAGGGTCTTTTTAATAGGTGATAGGTAAAAAACCGTTTATTTAATTGTAACCCTTTATCAGCTAAAACTCCTGTAACAATCTCAACGCCATTTTTTTGTAAGTACTCAATTCCTTTTCCATTCACTTTTTCGTTTGGATCTTTGTTACAAATCACCACTTTTGGAATACCGTGTTTGCATATTAATTCTGAACAAGGAGGAGTTTTACCATAATGGGAACAGGGTTCTAAAGTAACATACATCGTCGATTTGGTAAGCAAAGAGTGATCTTTTACACTCATAATGGCATTAACTTCTGCATGTGGTTCCCCATACTTTCTATGCCAGCCTTCCCCGATAATTGTGTTATTGTATACGATAACCGCACCAACCATGGGGTTAGGTTGTACCGTTCCAATTCCTGAAGCAGCCAACTGTAAGGCTCGCTCCATCCATACAGTATCAGGTATTTTACTCATTTACTTTTTGATAAAATAGGAGAGCGGTTGAAGTTGTCTATCAAAGTAAAAAATTTGAAGTTTGTATAACTTTGAATAATTTTCATTAAAAATACCGTAACAATTATCTTTACTGGCAACCCATAATGGATCTCCTATATTTACATCATCCTGCATTTCCTGAACTAGTTGTTTGATATGATAAAAACGCAATTCCGACTTGACACCATCTACATCTGTTAAAATGATGATTTTAAACAATTCATTTTTATATACAGAATCTTTTTCAGCAGATGTTAATGCTTTTGAAATGGATAAATAGTTTCTTTCTCTAAATTCGGAAAGCATATCAATCACTTTAGTAGTATCATAATCGTTAATTTTTTGATTTTGAAAATCATAAAGCGAAAAGAATCGAGCACCCTCTTTTTGAATCGTAAAAGACTCTTGTGGATTGATCAAATCAATAAATTGAACCGATTTAATACGGGTTAGTTTGGTTTGAAAAAGGGTATGACTATACCAATTTTCAGGGATCGGTGAAAATAGTGGAGTAACAAAGCCTCTAAATCCCGGAATACTTACAACATAAGGTTCATCCATCCCTTGTAAAAGAGCATAATTTCCCATATTATCCATTGTTGCTTCTCCCATATAATAAGTTTTGGTTAACCTTTCTTTCACGAAAAATGAGATTCCAAAAATGGTAAATTTGGGAGCCATTTGATACACTTCCACTTTAATAGCTTCTGTACCAATCATTTTATTGATAGCGGGTTGAGCTGTTTTGGGAACTGTTTGTCTTACCGTTAAGTTAAGTAATGTAGATAGTAAGTTATCAACATTTGCTTTCAAAGCAGGGATTGTATCTTCAACAACCCACCCTTTATCAGTTTTGTTTAATAAAACTTTATTTCCCCTTTGATCAGCCATAAAAATTTTGATCACATTATTGGTATCCTTAATGCTAAATTCTGCTGCAATTGGACCCAAATCTTCTTGGGATGAGAATAGATTGTTTCTTTGTAAAATTACTAATATAGAGGCAATTACCAACACACCGGCAATGATCAAATAGATTCTGTTTTTCTTCATTGGTATATATTTTAATAAGGGTACAAAAATACACCAATTTTTTTGATTTTAAAGGAGATGTGTGGTCAGGAAACCATAAAAAGAAGATTCAAATCTACTTGTTTTAATTTTTGTTTCCCTTGATCAGTTAATATTGACATTAAAATAAATTCTATATACTCAGTCTGAATGGTACGATTTATAATGCTCTTTTTTTCTTTTTCAGTGTCCATAAGTAAACCATTAATTTCTGAAACTGCATCTTGTAAATATATGGTAAATATATGGTATATAAATAGATGCGCGTACTTTTTAGGATCAATATCACCATATAGATCTCCGGCTTGCTGTCCTTTTAGCACAATTTGAATCACTATGGGAATTAAAAAATGGGTTTCAAAAAATGAAAAATGGTTGTGGATTCCATTGGCTTTATAAAAAAGGGGAAACTCCCTAATAATACTGGTTTCTAAATCAAAAATCAGCAGTAAAAGGGACTCAATACTATGATTGGAAAACTCAATTTTGTTCTGAAATTGGGTGATAAAATGATCCTGATAGTATTTAAGTACTTTATTTTCCAGATTTTGTCTTGAAATAAAGCGGTTATGTATGGTTTTTTTGGTGACTCCAACCCTTTCAGCGATCTCTTCTAAAGTATAATCAAATCCAAATTGTACAAAAAAATGGTAAAAAGGGGTTATGTTTTTTTGATTTGGACTCATTTTGAAATTTTATATGAATGAAGTTGCAAATTTAAAAAAATAAATCATATAGTTAAAATTCAAATTATTCTTATTCAAAATCGTATATTTGCATTTCCAAATTATTACTTATGAAATATCAACCTTTACAAAACAGTTTTTACATTCGTAACCGAGAATCTTTTGTATCTGAGATGGAGATGAATGGGGTTTTAATCCTGACTTCTCATGATGAATATCCAAGATCTGGTGATACCACTTTCCCTTTTCGTCAAAATTCAGAATTATTATATTTAACCGGTATTGATCAGGAAGAAACATTTCTGGTTTTAGCTCCATGGCATCCTAATCCCGATTATCGTGAAATCCTGTTTATAAAAAACCCATCACCTGAAATGGTTATTTGGTATGGTCATAGACTTTCCAAGCAACAAGCAACTGAGATTTCAGGGATTAAAACCATCATGTTTACGGAACAACTGGAATCTATTTTGCAAGATATCATGGTGAATTCACAAATTATCTATTTGCATTTACCTGAAAATCCAAGGATGAAAGTAGTTCATCCTACCCAGGAGATCCGTTTTGCTGAAAAGTTGAAACGGGAATACCCTTTACACGATTATCGAAGAGTTGCACCCATCTTATATCCTCAAAGAGCAGTTAAACAATCAGAAGAATTCAATGCCATTAAAAAAGCTTGTGATATTACAAACAAAGCCTTTCAAAGAGCTTTAAAAGCTGTAAAACCCGGGAAATTTGAATATGAAATTGAAGCGGAACTGATCTATGAAATGACTAAAAGTGGCGCTACAGGTCACTCCTTTGCTCCCATTATTGCTGCCGGATCCGATACCTGTATTTTACACTATATCAAAAACGATAAAGTGATGCAGGATGGAGATCTCCTTTTAATGGATTTTGGTGCAGAATATGCCAATTATGCAGGTGATGCAACCAGAACTGTTCCGGTAAACGGGAAGTTTTCCCCACGCCAAAAAGAGGTTTATCATGCAGTTCTCTCCATCTTTAAAGAGACAATTCCCCTTTTTAAACCGGGAATGACGATCCACAAAATCAATGATTATGTTTTTAAAAGAATGGATGAGGAGTTGATAAAATTGGGTCTTTATACTGAAGAAGATCTTAAAAATCAAAATTCGGCATCTCCTTTGTTTAAAAAATATTACATGCACAATACCAGCCATTTTATGGGGCTTGATGTGCATGATGTGGGCCAACGCGACTGGACTTTCCAACCCGGCATGATTCTTAGTTGCGAGCCGGGAATCTATATCGCTGAAGAGGGGATTGGAGTGAGAATTGAAACGGATGTAGTGGTAGCTGAGAATCCTATTAATTTAATGGCCGATATGCCCGTTGAAGTGGAAGATATTGAAAAATTGATGAATAGCTAAAATTTTTATCATGAAAGAGTTGTTTCTTAAACAGTTACAATCGATTGTTCCGAATCTTACAACGGCAAGGTTTCTGCTGGCAGTGAGCGGAGGTGTTGATTCAAGCGTTATGACACAACTTTTTTATATCCATAAACTTCATTTTGATATTGCACATTGCAATTTTCATTTGAGAGGTGAGGATTCCAATCTTGATATGGATTTTGTTCAGCATGATCTTCTTAAAAGTTTTGAAAAAAAAGGATTGAGAACTCCAACAGTTTTAGTCAAAGAGTTTGACACCTTTTCTATTCAACAAAATTCAGGTTCCTCGATTGAAATGGTGGCCAGAGATCTTAGATATGACTGGTTCAGAGAATTATCACCAAACTATGATTATATCTGTACAGCACATCATGCCAATGATAATCTGGAGACTATTATTTTGAATTTGGTTAGGGGAACAGGTTACAAAGGATTAAACGGAATTCCGGAACAGAACCTCCCTTTTATTCGACCACTTTTGCATTTCTCGTCGGATGCCATAAAACAATATGCAGCAGACAACAACATCCCGTTTAGAGTTGATTTATCTAACCATTCGGATCAATACCAAAGGAATAAAATCAGAAACCATGTTATACCTGTTTTAGAACAGATCAATCCCAATGTAGTGCATACAGTGAGTAGAAATATTCAGTTGTTTAATAAACAATATGCCTTTTATAAAAATCAAATAGAAGAAGTTAAGAAGAGATTATTATTTCCTTATGAAAATGGATTTAAATTGAATATCAATCAATTGCTGGAGTTTCAAAATGCAGAAATGATACTTTTTGAAACGTTGTCTGATTTTCAGTTTAATTATTCAACAGTTGAATCCATATATAATCAACTTTCTGGAGAGAGTGGAAAACAGTTTTTTTCAGAAAAATATAAGTTGATCAAAGATAGAACTGAACTTTTTATCTATCCTTTGGATTCCAATAAAGAGATTCATACAAATATAATCCATTCTATAACAGAATTTTATAAATATGAAATAATACCTTATTTAGACAATTTTTATATAGGAGATACATTTATATCAAATCCCAATGTAGCTTATTTTGATTGGGATAAAATTCCTTTTCCTTTGATGATCAGAACCTGGGAAGAGGGAGATTGGTTTCATCCTTTTGGAATGAAGGGAAAAAAGAAACTCAGTGATTATTTTATTGATCTAAAACTAAACCTGAATCAAAAACAGCAAGTTCACATTTTGTGTGAAGCCAATAATCCTCAAAACATAGTATGGATCATTGGATTTCGAACTGATAATCGGTACAAAGTGACCCCAAATACCCAAAAAATGTTACGTCTTTCTTTAAATCAAGACTAACTATTCAATCACATTTATTATTTTTGCAAAAAAAACAAATTATGGAAAATTATAATGACAATTATTACGATGTAAATAATCCTTTTGAACCAAAAAAAAGAAGACCTGTTTTACTAACAGTACTGTGTATTCTCACATTTATCGGATCAGGTATAAACGTACTTTCTTACACTGCATGGGCTTTGATGGGAGATACCATGGCATCTATGCAAATGCCATTTCAAATGGAACAGGCTCAGGAAATGATTAGTAGAATGACAGAGGTTGCTTCATGGAAATATTGGATTATTGTATTGCTATTTCTAGGATCTATATTTGGAGCGGTGATGATGCTTTTTATGAAAAAATTAGGATTTCATATTTATGCCGTTGTTCAATCGATCCTTTTGTTTTTACCTTCCTATTTTATTTTTGATCATATAGTACCTGATATTTTCTCCTTTATTGTTACTGCAACTTTTATCGTATTATACGGTATTAACTATAAAAAAATGAGTTGGAATTTCAATGAAGAAACTCCTACAGATCCAACAAATGATTTACAATAGGTCAGATTTTAAGATATTAGATCAAAAAGTAAACAATAAACCGTTGATTTACTTTGATAATGGCGCAACAACTCAAAAACCTCAGGTTGTAATTGATGCCATTACACACTATTATGAAACGATTAACAGCAATATTCACCGGGGAGTTCATTCGTTGAGTCAAATTGCCACAGAACAATTTGAAGCAGCCAGAAGATCGGTACAAAATTATATCAATGCCAAACATACGCATGAGGTAATATTTACTAGAGGAACAACGGAATCAATCAATTTGATTGCCTCCTCTTTTGGCCGTGAATTTTTGAACCCAGGCGATGAGGTTTTGATTTCAGAAATGGAGCATCACGCGAATATTGTACCCTGGCAGATGATTTGTGAGCAAAAAGGAGCAAAATTGCGGGTGATCCCATTTGATGAAAATGGTGTTTTACAAATCGAATTGTTGGATCAGCTGATCACCTCCAAAACCAAAATTGTTGCTATCACTCACATATCCAATGTGTTAGGCACTATAAATCCAATCAAATTGATCATTGATAAAGCACATTCCAAAGGGATCCCGGTGATGATTGATGGCGCACAGGCCGTCTCTCATGAAAAAGTGGATGTACAAGCCTTAGATTGTGATTTTTATTGTTTTTCAGGACATAAAATGTATGCACCCATGGGGATTGGAGTCATGTATGGCAAAGAAGAGTGGCTTAACAAAATGCCTCCATATCAAGGAGGAGGAGAGATGATCAGTCAGGTTACTTTTGAAAAAACTACGTATAACGAACTTCCATTCAAGTTTGAAGCCGGAACTCCCAGTGTTGGAGATGTGATTGGACTTCAAAAAGCAATAGAGTATATCCAAAGTATTGGAGTTGAAAAAATTGCAGAATATGAACACCAGCTTTTGCATTATGCGATGCAAAAATTGGAACAGATTCCCGGAATTCAATTTTATGGAGTTTCACCCCAAAAAGTGGCGGTAATCTCCTTCAATCTAGGAACATTACACCCGTATGATGTTGGCTTTTTATTGGATCAGATGGGAATAGCTGTTCGTACCGGTCACCATTGTGCCCAACCAATTATGCAGAAATTCCAGATTCCCGGAACGATCAGAGCCTCGTTTGCGTTATACAACACCAAAGAAGAGATCGACTTTTTCATAGAGGCTTTACATAAAGCCAAAATGATGTTGGAGTAAAGAGTTCATTTTAATTTCGTCACTATGACCATCAAAAACTATGCTGCTTTGATTTCCCGTGAGTTGGGAATTGCTGAAAATCAGATTAAAAATACATTAGAACTACTTAGTACGGGAGCTACTATCCCCTTTATTTCCAGATATCGGAAAGAGATGACCGGAAGCCTCGATGAGGTGATCGTTACTCAGATTCGAGACTTAAACGAAAAATGGGTTGAACTCGATAAAAGAAGAGCCGTTATCATTGATTCGATCACCGAACAAGGGAAAATGACCCCTAAACTGCTTACGCAAATCAACAATATCAATTCTCTCACTGAACTCGAAGACGTTTATTTGCCCTACCGTCCTAAACGGAAAACTAAAGCAACCATTGCAATCGATAAAGGACTGGAACCATTAGCGGTGATCATTTACGATCAAAGTAAAGTGGATCTCAATGCCATTGCAAAAACGTATATCGATAAGGAAAAAGGGGTTGCCAATATAGAGGAAGCGCTTCAGGGAGCTCGTGATATTATGGCAGAATGGATATCAGAAGATATTAAAATCAGGGAACGGATCAGGAATATGTTTATTAAAGAATCCGTGATTTATTCTAAAGTAGTAAAAGATAAAGAGGAGGAAGGTTCCAAGTTTGAGATCTATTTCAAAAGTCAGGAACCGTTATGGAAAGCTCCTTCACATCGAGTGTTAGCTATGCTTCGAGGTGAAGAAGAAGGTTTTTTGAGAATATCTATAAAACCGGATGACGAGTTGGCTGTGAAGATTATGCAACGATACACCGTTAAAGCCAACAATTCTTCTACTCCTCACGTTTTGACAGCCACGGAAGATTCTTATAAAAGATTGCTCCAACCTCAGATGGAAACGGAGATGCGCAAATATTACAAAGAGAAAGCTGACAAAGAGGCGATTGCTGTTTTTGGAACCAATTTGCGTCAATTGTTGATGAGTGCACCTTTGGGACAAAAAACCACCTTAGCACTAGATCCCGGATTTAGAACCGGCTGTAAAGTGGTCGTTTTAGATAAACAGGGAAAATTATTGCATCACGGTACGATCTATCCTCACCCACCACAACAGGAGTATAAAACCAGCTCAGACACGTTGCAATGGTTGGTGAAGGAATACAAAGTGGAAGCAATTGCGATCGGAAATGGAACTGCAGGAAGGGAAACCGAAGCATTTGTCCAAAAAATCCCGTTTCCAACACCAGTTTCTATTGTGATGGTGAATGAAAGTGGGGCATCTATCTATTCTGCTTCTGAAATTGCCCGCGATGAGTTCCCCGATCTGGATTTGACAGTGAGAGGCTCCATTTCTATTGGTCGCAGGTTGATGGATCCGCTGGCAGAATTGGTCAAAATTGATCCCAAATCTATCGGTGTTGGACAATACCAACACGATGTGAATCAAACCTGGCTTCAGAAAAATTTACAGGAAGTAGTAGAGAGTTGTGTCAATTCCGTAGGTGTTGAGGTTAATACAGCCAGTAAAGAGTTGCTCTCTTTTGTGTCTGGAGTGGGACCCTCATTAGCTAAAAATATTGTGGAATATCGCAATCAGAACGGTCCTTTTAAATCCAGAGAGGCTCTTAAAAAAGTACCCCGTTTTGGAGATAAAGCGTATGAACAGGCCGCGGGCTTTCTTAGGATTCACGGAGCTCAGAACCCACTCGATTACAGTGCTGTTCACCCCGAATCGTATCATATTGTTTTAGCCATGGCCAAAAAACTGCATACTGAAGTGAAACAGTTGATCTCGGATGAATCTTTAAGAAAAGAGATTAAAATCCAGGAGTTTGTTACCGATAAAGTGGGGATTCCGACCTTAAAGGATATCATGCAGGAGTTGGCAAAACCGGGACGGGACCCACGGGAACAGTTTGAAGAGTTTGCATTTGATAAAAACATCAACTCCATCAACGATCTCATCATCGGAATGGTGGTTCCCGGAATCATCACCAACATCACCAATTTTGGCTGTTTTGTCGATATTGGTGTGCATCAGGATGGATTGATCCACGTGAGTCAATTGGCAAATAAATATGTATCCAATCCAAATGATGTGGTCAAATTAGGACAAAAAGTGCTGGTTAAGGTAACTGATGTTGATCTGGCCAGAAAAAGGATCAGTTTGTCGATGAAGGAAGTGTGATTCGAATGCTCGAATGCTCGTGTGCTCATTTTGGTAAAAGGCGAAAAATGAGGTAACAGGTAACAGGTAAAAAGTAAGAAGTAATAGGTAACAGGTAGCAAGTGATTTTTTTTAATTCCACAGGTATTTATTTCCACCATTCTTGTTTTTCTTTTTCTCGGGCCAGTCTGACTTCATTTGTTTCCGGATAGGTGCCCCACGCCATTTTATAGTTTTCCCAACCATTTTTTTCATATTTATCATGGACACTGAACTCTCCAGCTCCTTCATCCAAGTCACCACAATCGGGAATTCTATAATCTCCCCAATTACAGGTTTTTTTTTCATTTGTTTTATAACTAGTCCAATTCCCAATAAATCCATTATTTGAAAATCCATCAGCTACAAACATCAGAGCATCATATCTTATGTTTCCTTTGTTATCGATAATGAACTGACTAGTCAATGTTCCAGAGAAAAAACCGGAGTGCTTTTGGTTTTTATCTTCGTAAAGTACGACATCAGATACAACAAATCCTTGTTTATATTTTGGAAGATCGCTTTCTGAGTAGAGCTCTGATTTCAGTACTTTTATTAAACCCTGAAACGTACAAATTGTTTCCTTTACTTTTGTCTTACCATAAACAAAGTATTCGTAAGGATTAGATGGATTTTGAATTATTGATACAAAATGGATCTGAAATCTTTCATAGTTATTACCTATGAACCCTAATATCTCAGCACGTTGAATTTTCTCTGAATTATTTTCTCTATCTTCAATTAAAATGCTATCAGGATTAAAGATGGTTGAAAGGTCGTAATTCTTGATTTGATTATAAAAATCAGTTGTGGTATTATTTTGAGCACAAATGTGTCCATAAGTAAAAACTAAAGAAACGATTAATATTGTTTGGAAAAATTTTGTTTTCATATTAATATTTAAAATTTGATCAGACATTAAACAATACCGATTTTTAAGTTGTTTTATTTCTCATTTTTTTGGCTTTCAAGAACTCTTTTAATGGCAAACATCTCTTCCGGCGTATAATCTGCGCCATCGAATAATGAAATTCCATTTGTAATTTGACTTTGAACCATTGGATTCGATACAACAACATTATTAATTATAAAGGCTAGTTGTTTACGAAGAGATTTTTCAGTTAAGACAGACCATTTTTCAGTTCCTATTTCATTAAAGTACATCATTATATTTACTCTGGAGGCAACTCTCGGATCCTTTACCAAATATATAAATTCAATATCTTTTACTGATATTTGAGTAAATGGATCAATGTAAATGGTTTGGTTTTGTCCATTTATGATTATCTCTTTTGGGACTCCTTTAGTGGGATCATCTGTAACCATGTACCAGCCTGTTTTCAAATACAAACTATCTTTTTCGTTTCCTAAAAATGCTGTTGGCACTGGAATCTTAGATAATTTTTTTGTTAATTCCTTATCTTCTTTTTGGTCTTGCTTTTTCATTTGATACATACTTAAATTGTTGCTACAACTAATGAATAATGTTGTAATCAAAACTAAGCAAAAAAGGGTTTCATTTTTTTTCATATCGATTATTTTTATTTTTACATTTTTATGTTTATCACGTGGAGAAGGCCCAAGGGGTTTAGCGTTTGTTATCGGTTCGGGCATTTTTCAATAGTACTCAAATTGTAATTCCTTATAATAATCATTCTCACTATTTTCGTTAAAATGACGAGTAATTTTAATTATTCCATTGTCATAATATTCCATTTCCCAATATTCCAGTATTTTCCCTTTTTCATCAAAATATTTCCTTGATTTTAATAATCCATTATCATAATAATATTGTTTTGAGTGTATTTTAATTCTTTTTGTATCAACAATTGAGGAATCTTCGGAAAAAGAAAATTCTATCTTTTCTTCTATTAATTGACCTTTTTCGTTGAAGAAAGAAATATTACAACTCATCAATATACTGTCTTTACCATATTCATATAATTCATTAATTATCAAATTTCCTTTCTCGTCAAATATTTTTATATTCTGTTCATACGCTACAAATACTTGTTTACTCAAACGCAATTCAATAATTTTCGTAATTTTTTTCCCAAATTCAGTATATCGAATTGTGTCTGTTTTCAATATATTAGCTGAAGAATCCACTATACAAGAATCTAAATATTTTATATCTGGATTACATATTCCATATACACCTCCATATTTATAAATCAAATTTCCACATTTATCATAACGCTTAATCCATGTTGTATTATTTTTTTCAAATTCAAATCGTTCTTCCAACAGTTCTCCTGAGTCATAGTATTTCTTTGTTAAGATTCTATATTTTTCGCCCTGTTCATTAATATCGAATATTTCAATATTTTTACCTTGTTCATTATAAAAATAGTTTTCATTATAAGGTTTATTCACCCATCCAAATTTAGTATATTTTTTTAATATTCTACCATTTATGTCATACACCCATGTGTTTAATTCATATTCGGTACTATCAGACCGATAAGAAACTTTCTTTATTAAGTTTTCATTAGAATCATATTCATATATTATTCTTAAGCCGTGTTTAGAATACTCTTCAATAAGATTGCCTTTTTTGTCAAAAAGATGACTTTCCAGCAATTCACTTTTTATAATCTTATCTTTATTAATTTCATGTATGTATAATTTGGTTGATTTAATTCCGTTTGATTTAATAAAATCTTTTTCTAATTCTTGTCCAAATGATATCAAAAATGTAAAAATAATTAATATTATTAGTGTTATTTTTTTCATTTTCTGTTTATTGTATTTTTTTATTGCATATAGCCTTTCTTAGGGGCTAGGTGTTTATATTCTTCTCGAGGCACTTTAATTCTCTCTATTAATATATCCATTTTTATATCTAACTAATAACGAACGAAGAGTTGCTTTACAGCCAGCACTCATTTTATCTTTGTTTCTATTTATATAAATGTCTAAATCGTCTATCGGAACAAATTCTAATTTCTTAGTTTCAAGCTCGCGATCTTGAGCTATTGAGTATAATTCCTCTAATAGCGTTGGAGTAAAAAATGAATCAAATTTAATTCGGGCAAATGAAGATATTCCAACCTCCATTCGGTTAATATCCATTCCTAAATCAAGAAATCCATACATTGTAATCTTACTTTTATATTTTTCATCGATACCTAACTCTTCTTTTAGCCCTCTAAATAAGCAGGATGTAAAGGAAGGATTTCCAAATTCATCAATATCTAATAAACTAAAAGCTTCATTCATGGAATAATGCAATAAGTTTCGGTCAACAATAACATTTCCAGATCTGTGAGCAAGTAAAACCATATCTTGTTTACCATCATTGACAATTATAAAATTACCTAACCCAAATGAAGATAAGAATGGAGTTAGTTTATTTAAATCTTGTATACTATTTATATTGAACTTGTTTTGATGCTTTTTGTAAATTTCAGCAAACACTCTAAAAGTAAAATAATCTGTATTGTAAAATAATACTGATAGACTTGCTTCTTCTTTTATCGAGAATCTATTTAATCTTATGTTTTCTATTCCAAATAATTTTCCATTAAATCTTATTGCTCCATATTGTAACTCTTGAAGAAACATTTCTGCGACTTCTAATGCCGTTTGGTTTATTATTTGTTGATAATCTGGTAAATTCAAAAAAGAAAACGCTTCTTTCAATTTCCTTTCCATTCCAATATAAGTACTTTTTCGAATCTCAAAATTTAGACTCTTCAATCTTTCTTTATAAGATTCAGGCACTTCTATTATCAATTCTGTTTCAGAACTCTTTAAAGAAATATTTTCATCTTTATACATTGGGATTGCATGATCAATTGCAAGGTAACCTGCATCATTAACAAACCTCAATTTTGATAAATTTCCTATTTGTTTATACGTTTTTTTAGCTTTAAAAAAATCTCTAACATACTTTTTAAAGCTATCTAGAGTAATTGAAACAACATATCCTATTATAGCTCCTATTAGTCCACCTATTAAATATTCATCCATAAATTCTTCTTTTTTAGATATAATTAATAGTTATATTTTCCTAATAAATTTAGCAGGATTTCCAACCCAAAGTTCACCTGCAGGGATATTTTGGGTTACAACGCTCCCTGCACCGATCATTGATTTTTCACCTATACTTACACCTCCTAATACTGTCACATTTGCTCCAATTGAAGCACCATTTCTTACAACTGTCATCTGGAATTCTTGCGGATATTTTTTGGATCGTGGATATTTATCATTTGTAAAAGTGACATTTGGACCAATAAAAACATTGTCTTCAATTCTCAATCCGTCCCAAAGGTAAACTCCACATTTTAAAGTTACATTGTTTCCAATAATTACGTCATTCTCTATAAATGTATGACTATTTATATTGCAGTTTTCACCAATTATAGCGTTTTTTAGGATAATGCTAAATTGCCAAATCTTTGTTTCGGCTCCAATATTTTTTGTTTGAACATCGGCAAGTGGATGAATGAAAAAATTTGTCATTTTGATTTCCTTTATATTGCTTTATTTGTTAGTTACAAATTGCCCATAACTCATTAATATGTACACTTCAAAACCATAAAAGGAGTATAGATTCATCTAATTTTGGAAGTATTGTGCACCTTTTGGAAGTTTTTTGAGAGTATATTATTTTTTTGCAAATGTAAAAAAAGAATTTGAATAATCAAGATTAAAAAGGGGAAAAGTCGGCAGTCTGCAGACGGCGGACTGCAGACTTCTTAAGAACGTCGAACGTTTAACGTTGAACTACTCCTGTCACCAGTCTCTTGTCTCCAATCCGAAACAAAAAACGAAGTTTTTTGTTTCGTTAGGGATTTGGAGGGCGCCGAAGGCGGTGCGAATCGGAACGAGCGCCGTGATTAATAAGCTAATGAGATAATGTGATAATTATAAATGAAAAATGAAAAATGAAAAATGAAAAATGAAAAATGAAAAATGAAAAATGAAAAATTGAGCAATCGAGCAATCCGAGCATTTGAGCATTCTGAAAGGTCTGCTGACTACCGTCTGTAGTCTTATTTTATTTATATTTGCACCGTTAATTATAAAAAAACCTGCTATGAGAAATGTTAGATTTATTTTTGTTTTGGGATTATTAGTTTCCTTAACTTCTGTTTTTAGTCAACAAGCCAATCAACCTGAACAACGGTATATTGAAGTTACCGGAACTGTTGAAAAAGAGGTTACGCCTGATGAGATCTATGTGAGGGTGATCCTGAAAGAATATTATGAGGGAAGAGCTAAAGTTACGATTAAAGAACAAGAGGAGACTATGATGAATGTTCTAAAAACGATGGGATACGATATTAAAAATATCCATTTAAAAGATGCGAATACATCCTATACCAAAATTTTATGGAAATCTGATAATGCCGTTGCAATCAATACATACATTATTAAACTTTCAACTGCAGAAGAAGTTAAGGTTTTACTGGAAGGGATTAAAGATTTGAAAGTGTATGGTATTGATATTGTGAAAACAAGCTATTCAAAATTGGAACAACTCAAAGAGGATATGAGAACAGAAGCGATATTAAATGCTAAAGATAAAGCAGAAAAATTGCTGGCTCCATTGGGGAATTCATTAGGGAAAGTGCTCATTGTAACTGAAACCCCTTACCCTTATTATAGTACGTATAGTGTTGATGGAGTTCAAGTTAGATCAACAGAATATAGCTTTTATAGTAATGCTCAATCAAATTATGACCAAGCTATCGAATTTGAACCTATAAAAATCAATATTTCCATATATGTGAAATTTGAAATAAAATAAATATCATAAACCATCTACAATGAAAAAAATAATTTTATTATTCTTTTGCTTATCCTTAATGGTCGGATATGCACAAAAAACGAAGGTTGAGAAACCCAATTATAAAAAAATCGAAAAAAAAATTGCTAAAGAGGGTAGTGAATTTTTTTATCCTACCTTAATGGAAAGATTTAATGCCGGAGATACAACCATGACCATAGAACAAAAAAGATGTTTTTATTATGGTTTTATCTATCAGAATCAATATTCACCTTACGGAGGTTCTGATTATTCTGACAGCATCAGAGTTATTCTGAAAAAAGAGGAGCTTGATATTTCAGACTATGAACAAATTTTGGTTTTTAGCGATTCTGTTTTAAAAGTAAACCCTTTAGATTTAACCACTTTAAATTATGTGCTTTATTGTCACGATTTTCTGCAAGATTTTTCTATGGTGGATCTAACCATGTCAAAATTTAAAATGATTATTGATGCAATTTTGAGTTCAGGGACAGGTGAAAGTCAGAAAGATCCCTATTATGTCATTTATGTTGATCATGAATATGTTCTATTGAACATTTTAGGCTATAAAGTAAAAGGCCAAAGTTTAGTTGGAACCTGTGATTATATGGAAGTTGCTAAAAATAAAGACAATATCAAAGGGATCTATTTTGATGTAAGCCCCAGTTTAAACTATTTGGACAATATGTTTAAATAATCGGGATTTTAGCTTTGTCTATTGGGATTGTCAATGATAAGTTTTCTTACTTCTTGATTACTTTGAAAGTACGTTTCTCCTGATTTCCAATTATTAAAAAATAGGCTCCAGAAGGTAATCCATTCAAGTTTATCCCTGAAATCTCTGATTGCAAATGACCTGAAATGATCGATTCTCCCAATTGATTTGCAATGAGGTATGATTCTCCTACCAAAATTGGATTCGTTTTTACAAAAACCCAATCATTTGTTGGATTTGGATAGACGATTATATTTTGCGATCCATTATAATCACTCAATCCAACTACTTCTGAAAAGGTAAGATTAATTTGATTATAAAATAGTGTTGTTGTACTTTCATATCCGGAGTCACTTCCAATACAAACCCAGACTTCTCCATTTTCATCTGTAGTTACGGTAAATAAATGGGTTGCATTATTTCTGTTAATCAGTGTGAAAACAGTTGTAGTATCAGAAACACCAACATGTCCAATGGTATCCATATCAACTCCCGGAGTTGTTTGCTGTCCTTTATCAATATTCATTCTATAATAGCTTCCTGAGACTATTTTCTGAGGTTCCAAAATGGAAGCGCCGGTTTTCACAATCACACCTTCACCAGGCTGACCTCCCACTCCTGCAATGTTGGTGGGTGCAATTGATGCAAATTCTACACTGATCAATAATTGATACGTTGTACTTGGTGACAATCCGGAAATTTTTCGTTTAATAAACATAAATAAGTCATCAGGATAATTTTTACCGGATATTTTTAATGCAAATTTCTCTGTATTAAGAGGAGAAGGCAAGGTTGTTCTATTAAATTCAAGCTCACATAAAATCGAATCAGTCAAAGGATAGTCAGCAAAATCTCCGGACCAGCCTTCATCTCCGGATGTAAAGTCAAAAGAAAATGATTGAGAATTTACCTGCAAACTAATCGCAAAGATGATCACTGAAAACAATAATTTAATTTTATTCATATTTCTTATTTCAATATTTTATATATAAACACCAAATTACGAAAAGGTTGTCTGGGAAAGTGCCTTTTTTTAAATTTTTAAATTAATAATGAGTTTCTCTTAGGTGTTCAATATGAGAGCAATTCATTATTCGCTTTTTTTATCGTTTTATTAACCTGCCATTGAACATATAAAGCACTCAAGCATTTGGATTTTTATGCACCAGGCTATCAACGATAACATGATTGCATATATCAAAATTAAAAATATTTTATCATGGTCCTTTTTGTATTGTCTATAAAAAATAAAAGGAACTATTATAATCAAACCCACATATACAATTAAAAATTCAATATTGTCTTTATGATGATTAGCTATTTTTTGAGCTATTGGCAATACTGCAAAATAGGATAATACATGAATTGCAATGAATCCAATAAAAGCAATTATATTTCTTTTTTTAATCATATAATTTTACTTTAAATATTTAAGAATTTTTCATCACGCACAATGGTGTCTTCGTTTTTAAATCGTCTGGTTTTTTATTTAGCTTCCAATAAGTCATTCAATTTCAAGATTATACTGCCATTTTTTTCGTAATATTGGAGCATTTCGTCGATTTTCCTTTTATCATAACTGGTGATACAATCTGATAAGACAGTAACTTTATATTTTTCCTTACACATATTGAAAACGGTAGATTTTACACAAGCTATGGCATCTGCTCCGGTTATATAAAATTCATTTATTTCATTTTTCTTGATAAATTCAGCAAAAGTTTCACTGGTCAATGCGTTGCCTTTTGATTTTTCAAAAATGTTTCCGGATACCATTTTCATATCTGACACCAATTCAGAACCACGAGTATTCGGTTTGAAAGTCCTTGTGCCTTCAGACAAGTTATAATGTCTGATGTAAACGACATGAATCTTATTTTCTACAGCCCAATCGATTGCCCGATTAACATTGCCGATGATTTCTTTATAATTTTTTGTAATATCATTTTGAATGTCGATTACTACTAAAGCTTTTTTTTGCATAGGATTTTTTTTAATTGTTTTTAAAATAAGAAGGGTGAATTGTATGGGTAGCTTTTGATACAGTAAAGTGATTGTTGCTGGTCATTATGATTATTGTATAGTTACCATTTTATTGAAGTGCAAATGTAAATATTTTTTATTCATAAGCCACGATTTCACGAATTATTTCTTGAAAAGTTCACAGTGTTTCACAGTGTTTTACGGTGTCTCACAGTGTTAATGTGTCGAAATTTTAAAAATTTAAAACACTGTGGAACTCATTTTAACATTGTGGTACTCTGTGTTATTTAAAAAAAATGAAATCCAAAACCCAAATTTTATTATATCTTTGCACTATCATTTTGTTAATAAAAGTTAAATTATTTAAATAGAGAACTATGAAAACAAAAGTATTTAAAATAACCATTTTATTGGTTGTAATGGGAACCATTATAGGTTCCGTTTTTTCTCAAGATGCTCAACCTCAACAGAAATCAAAATTGAAAAAAAATGAATTTAATTTCTCTTTTGGACTTTTTTCAACGATAGAATCTATTCCTCCCTTGGATATATTTGCAGATGGGATTCATTTATTTTCTTATCAAAATGAGAAGGAAGAATTATCTAAAATAGGAAGTTTTAACATAGAATATTGCAGAAGATTTACTAAAGTATATTCATTAGGATTATCTTTATCTTACTCATTTTCAAGAAATAGAGAAGTTTGGTATGCCTACCATGACTACGATTATAGCAATCCCATATTTTTCAATATTGACACTCATATTTTTTCCATTTTTCTGAACAATAAATTTAGTTATATCAATAATTCCAAATTCAATCTGTATTCTCTGTTTGGGATTGGTTTTACTTATGGAAAAAGAGCCTATAACACCTATTTCGTTCCAAAAAATGTAGGATATTTTGATTTTCAATTGGGCTTAATAGGATTTTCATTTAAAGGTAAGATTCCGTTTTTCATGGAAATAGGGATTGGTCCACAAGGAATTTTTAAAATGGGATTCACGATTTAATAGTTTAAAAAAAACATAATTCAGATGGTTAAACATGATTAAATAATTTGTATTTTTGCAGAAGTTTAACTTAAAAATCTAATTATGGAAAACGACAAAATGAATGCCGAAAAACTCAAAGTACTCAGTTTAACTTTGGAAAAACTCGAAAAAACTTACGGCAAAGGTGCTGTAATGAAATTAGGTGAAAAACCTATCGATAATATTGAAGTGATCTCCACCGGATCTATTGGCTTAAATGCAGCCCTAGGCGTTGGCGGATTACCAAAAGGAAGAGTGATTGAAATCTTTGGACCTGAATCTTCAGGAAAAACTACCTTAGCGATCCACGCAATCGCAGAAGCTCAGAAAAAAGGGGGAATCGCTGCCTTTATTGATGCTGAACACGCTTTCGACCGCTTCTATGCTGAAAAATTGGGTGTTAATATTGGAGAACTTTTAGTTTCTCAACCTGACAACGGTGAACAAGCATTGGAAATCACCGACAATCTGATCCGTTCCGGTGCTATCGACATTATAGTTATCGACTCCGTTGCTGCCCTTACCCCAAAAAGTGAAATCGATGGCGATATGGGTGATTCTAAAATGGGTCTTCAAGCTCGTCTGATGTCACAAGCTCTTCGTAAATTAACTGCAACAATCAGCAAAACAGGATGTTGCTGCATTTTTATCAATCAGTTGAGAGATAAAATCGGGGTGATGTTTGGAAATCCTGAAACTACTACCGGTGGTAATGCACTAAAATTCTACGCTTCCGTTAGATTGGATATCCGCAGAACATCACAGTTGAAAGATGGAGATCTGGCTTCCGGTAACCGCGTGAAAGTGAAAGTGGTGAAAAATAAAGTGGCTCCACCTTTCCGTTTCGCTGAATTTGATGTTATTTTTGGAGAAGGAATCTCTAAAACAGGTGAAATTATAGATTTAGGTGTTGAAAAAGGGATCATCAAAAAAGCAGGTTCCTGGTTCTCTTACCAAGATAGTAAATTGGGACAGGGTAGAGATGCTGTGAAAATGGTGCTTCAAGATAACCCTGAACTTTTGGAAGAATTGGAACAAAAATTATATGAAGTGCTATAGTAAAACGAACACTTTTACTTTAACTCACTAATAATTATTCAAATAATAATCGAATGAAATTTACTAAAATTTTGATTTTGTCTTTTGCATTAAGTCTAATGGTGCTCTCATGTAAAGATAATAAAGATAAATATAAAGATTTACCGAAACCCTTAGCTGAACTTTGTCTTCAAATTGATAAAGATCCCAAAAATGCTGAATTATACTACAAAAGAGCCCAATATTATTATCAAAACGGTTTTATTGATAAAGGGTTTGAAGATGCAACCACTGCAATCAAATTAGATTCTAAAAATGCAACCTATCAGATTTTAATGTCCGATTTTTACTTTGCTAAAAAGGAAACAGATTTAGCAGAGGAAACGCTTCAAAAAGCGATTCAGATCGATCCTAAAAATAATGATGCCCGTTTGAAATTAGCCGAACTTTACTTCCATTTGGGAATGGCTACAGAATGTAATACTACATTGGATGACGCATTAAAATTAAAAAGTTTTAACCCTACAGCACACCTGATTCGGGCATTCTTACTTAAAGAAGCCAACGATACTGTCGGAATGTTGAGAATGCTACAACTCGTAATTGACCAAAATCCTAAAGAGAAAAAGGCGTATCTTGAATTGGGCTATTTTTACCAACAACGCAAAAATCCATTGGCAGCCCAATACTATCAAAATGCATTGCAAATCGATCCTAAAGATAAAGAGATCAATTATAATCTGGCTAAATTTTATCAGGATATGGAAGAGCTGGATGCAGCCATACAACAGTACAATACTTTGCTTACTATTGATCCCCGTAATATTCATGCTTTCAATAATATTGGGTACATCAATCTTTTCTATTTTGATAAATATGATGATGCAATTGCCTATTTTACCAAAGCAATCGATATCGATTCCACTTTTGTGAATGCTATTTGTAACAGAGGCGTGGCTTTTGAGTTAAAAAAAGAGTATGATCATGCGCGTCAGGATTTTTTATATTGTAAACAGATAGACCCCAATTTTGAACCTGCTATTTTAGGACTCAACAGATTGGATAAAATCAAAAAATAGATATGCGGAATAATAATGTAGATCCTTCTTCCTCCAGACTTTCAGCAGCTGAAAAAGAGTTTGAAAAAGCAATTAGACCTTCAGACTTTTCCAGTTTTTCCGGTCAGGAAAAAGTTATCGAAAATATTGTGATTTTTGTTCAGGCTGCCCGAGGTAGAGGAGAAGCATTGGATCATGTTTTGTTACATGGCCCTCCCGGACTTGGAAAAACAACACTTTCTCATATTATTGCCAATGAGATGGGTGTTAACCTGAAAGTTACTTCAGGCCCTGTGATCGATAAACCGGGTGAATTAGCCGGTTTATTGACTAACTTAGAGGCCAATGATGTATTGTTTATTGATGAGATCCATCGTTTGTCTCCCGTTGTGGAAGAGTATTTGTATTCTGCTATGGAGGATTATAAGATTGACATCATGATCGATTCAGGTCCTAACGCCAGAAGTGTGCAAATCTCGCTCAATCCTTTTACTTTGGTAGGAGCAACAACACGTTCCGGACTATTGACTGCTCCCTTAAGATCCCGTTTCGGAATCAATTTGAGATTGCAATATTATGATGCACAAACGTTATCCAAAATTATCAAAAGAGCAGCCGGAATCTTAAAAATTGAGATCAATGAGGATGCTGCTTTTGAGATAGCACGTCGTAGTCGCGGTACACCCCGTATTGCAAATCTTTTACTACGAAGAGTAAGAGATTTTGCTCAAATTAAAGGAGATGGAACCATTACGTATGAGATTACTCAAATAGCTTTGGCAGCATTAAATGTGGATCAACATGGCCTCGATGAAATGGATAATAGAATTTTAACCACCATCATCGAAAAATTTAAAGGAGGTCCTGTAGGTTTAACAACCATTGCTACAGCCGTAGGAGAAGATGCCGGTACCATTGAGGAGGTGTATGAACCATTCCTGATTCAGGAAGGATATCTGATGAGAACTCCACGTGGAAGGGAAGTAACAGAAGCAGCTTATGTGCATTTAGGAAAATTGAAATATCCTGATACTTTAACCCTATTTTAGAAATCTAAATTTATAACCATGAAAAAAAGTGTTCTCGTTGCCACATTATTGATTGTAACCTGTTGCTCTTTCGCACAAAACAATTACGTTCCACCTGCAAAACCTTACAAAGTTCTGGTTTCAGTTTTCGCTGGACCCACATTAGACTGGGTTCAACCTTCAACCGTCAATTATGCATTGGTTTCGCCATCTTTAGGCGCCAGAGTAGGTATTCCTGTCGATATCAATCTGACTGATGAAGAAAATTACTATTTTTCTACCGGTGTTCACATGAAATTTGATAATACACTGCTTACTTTCCCTGAACAATATCCATTTCAAAATTATGTGGATACTGTGATTACTACCAGAAATTATTCTGCTTTTTATCTCACCATACCTACCGGTATTAAATTGAAAACAAACACTTTCGGAAAAAGTGTTGTTGGTTTAAATTTAGGATTGTACCACTCTTTCTTTATTTCCGGCAAAACCTATGATAGTTTTAAAATCAATACCTTATCTTCAGATCAATATTCTGTAACCACTACCCGAAAAGATAATGTATATAGTGCTATGTTTAAGGAATCTATATATGCAGGTATTGGATACGAATACAGAATCAAATCAAATTTAAGAGCGTATGCTTATGCTAACTATGTTTTTACTTTTACCAATTATTTCAGATTAGATAGCTTTAATTCCGTAAGTGGATTAAAAGAGAGCGCCATAACTCAAGGTGTGGAGTTGATCGTTGGAATTGGTTTATAAATATTGACTCAATTGTATGAAAATTATCTGCATAGGCTTAAACTACCACTCTCATATTCAAGAACTTAAAGCCCAAATACCAGATGTTCCGGTTTTCTTTATGAAACCTGAAACAGCAATGATTGTAAAAAATAGACCCTTTTTCATTCCCGATTTTTCCAATGATATACATTATGAAGTGGAACTATTAGTCCGGATCAATAAATTGGGAAAGTCGATCCAGAAAAAGTTTGCTCATACTTATTATGATGAGGTGGGACTGGGTATCGATTTTACAGCGAGGGATTTACAAAAAAAAGTGAGAAGCGAAGGATTGCCTTGGGAGATCACTAAAAGTTTTGATGGTTCTGCTGTTATTGGGGATTTTTTGCCTAAAGATACTTTTCCGGACTTACAGAATCTCAACTTTCATCTAAAACTCAATGACCGCATCGTTCAGCAAGGAAATAGCAACGATATGATTTTCGATGTTGATGAGATCATTGCCTATATTTCCCAATTTGTCACATTAAAAATTGGGGATATCATATTTACAGGTACTCCAGTAGGGGTTGGTCCGGTTGCCATCAACGACCGTTTACAAGGATTTATTGAAGATCAAAAACTTTTTGATTTCAGAGTAAAATAAACACATTTAAACATAAAAATTGATCAATATGAACATCAAAACCAGATTAATTATCATGAATTTTCTCCAATTTTTTGTTTGGGGAGCGTGGCTCATTTCTTTAGGAAGTTATTTATGGGGACAACTCCACTTTGATGGAATTCAGATTGGCAGTTTTTATGCAGCTATGGGAATTGTGTCCCTTTTTATGCCTGCTATTTTAGGAATTGTAGCCGATAGATGGATTCCTGCCCAAAAAATGTTGGGAATCTCCCATTTTATATCTGCAATTTTCCTCATTTTAGCCTCTTTTCAAACGGAATTTACTCCCTTATATTCCATGATGTTTCTGGCAGTGATGTTCTATATGCCAACCATTGCCCTATCGAACGCAGTTGCATTTAATGCGTTGGAAAAAGCTGGTCTGGATACCGTAAAAACATTTCCACCCATTAGATTCTGGGGAACAGTCGGATTTATTGCGGCTATGTGGACTGTCGATATTACTGGGTACAAATCTTCAGAAATGCAATTCTATGTGTCAGCTATAGCAGGTTTTGTTCTTAGTGTATATTCATTTACGTTACCAAAATGTCCTACTACAAACAAGGAAAAAGCAAAATCAACGCTTGAAATGATGGGCTTAAACGCATTCAAATTGTTCAAACAGAAAAAAATGGCGCTATTTTTCATTTTTTCAATGTTATTAGGTGCGTCATTACAAATTACCAACGGATTTGGAGACTCTTTCATCAATAGCTTCAAATCATTACCTGAGTATGCCAATACTTTTGGAGTAAAACACTCTGTGATTTTAATATCCCTTTCTCAGATATCCGAAACATTCTGTATCTTATTGATCCCGTTTTTCCTAAAACGTTTTGGAATTAAAAAAGTTATGTTAATAAGTATGTTTGCCTGGGTGCTTCGTTTTGGATTGTTCGGATTGGGTGATCCCGGTCATGGTGTTTGGATGTTGGTACTTTCTATGATCGTTTATGGTGTGGCATTTGACTTTTTCAATATTTCCGGTTCCCTTTTTGTAGATCAGGAAACGAGTCCCTCCATGCGTTCCAGTGCTCAAGGTTTGTTTATGTTGATGACAAACGGTTTTGGTGCCACATTTGGATCTTTGGCAGCAGGAGCCATTGTTGATCATTTTGTCCCTAATAGAGTACTTCCAACAGGTTGGGATAGTGCCTGGTTCATTTTTGCCGGATATGCTTTAGTCGTTGGGTTGATATTTATGGTCGTATTCAAATATAAACACGATAAAACACACATCTAATGGAAAATTGGTCGAAAGAGTGTCCCATCGCGATTACCGTTTGCGATAAAGAGGGAAAGATATTGGATATGAATGATAAATCCCGGGCTACTTTCCTCAAAGAGGGAGAAGAACTGATTGGAGCAAATCTGTTGGATTGTCACCCTATGCAAGCGCAAAAAGTGATTCTGGACATGATGCAAAACCACAATACCAATGCTTATACCATCGAAAAAAATGGGGTTAAAAAGTTGATTTACCAAATGCCCTGGTTCGAAAATGGCGAGTTCGCAGGCTTAGTAGAATTGAGTTTGATCATTCCCAACCAAATGCCCCACTTTGTAAGAACCCCAAAATAACTTAAAAAATCTCCCACTAATCACCCTGATTATATGGTTTAAAGGTTTAAGGTTTAATACAATTTCAACTTTAATCAGATAAGCGATCCAACCTTTAAACTTTAAAACAATTTTTCTTTTTTAACACAGAGTATCACAGTGTTTAACGATGTTTCACAGTGTCAATCTATTCTATTTTATAAAAAAACACTGTGCAACACTTTCTAACTCATAAAAACTCTGTGTTATTTTAAAACCCCAAAACCCAAAACCCAAAACCCAAAACCCAATTACCATTTCAATTAGCTTATTAGCATATTATCACATTAGCTTATTATCACATTAGCTTATTATCACATTAGCATATTTCAAATTCTGCGTAATTCTGATGGAATTTTTTTTACTTTGGTATTGTTTTTTTCTTAAATTTGCAAATCCTTGTTGTAAACTTTAAATAGAAATAATATGAAATCAAAATCCTTTTTTTATGTAGGTTTAATCCTCCTTTTTTTGGTACAATCCAGCACCCTTTTTGCCCAAAATACTATACAACTTCCAACCGTTTCAACTTCCGTAAAAAAGGCAGTAACTCTGGATCAATTTCACGTTTCAGTAGCTATTGTCGGCAATTTTGCCGTTACTACTTATGAAATGAGCTTCAAAAATTCTGAAAACAGAATTCTGGAAGGCCAGTTAGAGTTGCCTATGGCCGTTGGAGAAAATGTGGTGGGATATCAATTGGAAGTGAATGGAAAAATGAGAAAAGGAGTGGTGGTGGAAAAAGAGGATGCCAGACAAATTTTTGAAGAAGTGGTGAATAGAAAAGTGGACCCCGGCTATATTGAGAAAATTGAAGGAAATACTTACAGAACCCGGTTATATCCAATTCCGGCCAAAGGAACCAAAAAAATTATTATTTCTACACAACAAACACTTTATAAAGATAATGGAGATCTAATCTATAATTTTCCATTTCAATCTAATGCTAAAATTCCGTATTTTAGTCTAGAAATTGAGATCATGAATTTGACTACCGAACCCGTAATTAAAAAAAGTTTCTCTTTTTCTTCCCTTTTTAAACCCAAAGATAAAGGGTTTTATCTAAAAATATCATCTGAAAACCAAATTCTGGATACACCTGTTCAATTATCCATTCCATCTCAACCAGATCAAAATGTTCAAATTTTTGAAAAAGGTAAAAATGAACAATTTTTCTTCTTTAAAGTACCCATTGATACCTCAATGGTTGCAGAACAAAAGATTTTCTCTCCGGATACCATTTACCTTTTATGGGATGTGTCATTTTCAGGATTAAAAAGAGATCTCCAAAAAGAGATACTTCTGGTAAAAGAATTGATAAAAACTTACCCTCAAAAACCGGTTGCCATTGTTCCATTTAGTTACAAAATATTTCCATTTATACACTTTAACTCAATGGATACTACCTCCATCATCCAGGCACTAAATCAGTTTATTTATGATGGATCCACTCAAATCAACCTTTTGCAAACATTGAATATCTCAATGAAATCGTTGACTTTCATTTTTTCAGATGGATTGACCTCCTTAGGTGAAAACTTAGGACAAAATATCCATTTAGGAAACTGCTTTAGTATCATCTCCTCAGCGAACAATGATCCCGATCTTATGAAAAAAATCACCCATCGGAATCCTTATTTCTTAGTTCAAATGAGTCCTGACAAAATTTTAGAAGAGATCCATAAACGCCCATTGAAAATTTTAAAATTGGAAACAATGGGTGCTGTAACAGATCTTACAATTCAAGAAGGGGATATCATTCAAAATGAGATTGTGGTTTGCGGTAAATGGGATCAGATTTCGGGCAATATTCAACTTTCTTATGGCTATGACGACTCCTTTTTATACACAAAAACGATAAATCTGGTGTATGATACTTTATTGGATGTGGGACTACAAAAATCAGAAATTGCTACTATAATTTCACGATATTGGGCTCAAAATAAGATTGAACAATTGTCTCAAAATGAAACAAAAAATAAAAATAAAATTAAATACTTTGCAAGAAAGTATGGTATTGTAACCAATTATACCTCCCTTTTGGTATTGGAAAATATTTCTGATTATATACGATATAATGTGAGTCCTCCGGAAGATTTGCAGGCAGAGTATAATACTTATGTCTCTAGATATGGAAAAAATTCATGGAATAATAACAATCAAACAAATTTGGATCAATCTCCCAAAACAGTTATCAATAACAACTTTTTATTGTATTATGATGCTATAATCAATTGGTATGACCCTGCTATTTTTAACCTCCAATCTCAATATAATAAACGAACCGAAACGAAAGTTTCTGTTAAAGATCCAATCGTTTTAGACTCTATCATCAGTTACAAAAATTCACCAAAAACAGGTTCAATTTCCGGTATTGTTTACGATTTAAATACCAAAAAACCATTAAGCGGTATTCAAGTGACTCTAATATATGGATCTCAGGTGATGCAATCCCAAATGACCGGCATAGATGGGAAATTCTCCTTTGCATCGCTTTTCTCAGAGCTGTATTCCATCTCTGTTACTTGTGATACTTGTATGTTTAATCAAGTGAATAATTTTGTTTTTGTAGAGGAAAATAAAAATAACCCATTTGATATTGGCATCCAATATCAAAATATTATACAAAGGGGAATCCCCGTTGGTGTGGAAAGTGTAGCTGGTAGTCAGGTAGGAAACTCTAATGTTAGAGGCAATCAAATTGATGGACAAACAACAGTTGTTGATGGAGTGATAGTGCACGGAAGGGAACTGAGAAAATCTGTTGGCCGTTCTGTAGATAGAGCTGTATCAAGTGATAATAGAGTTATGAATTCTCCAACTTCAGGTGTAGGTACAACAATTTCCTTTGCCGAGAATAACGTAGCTTATGACCGCTCGTCTGTTACATACACAAACACAAATAATCAGACGATTCCACCTAAGCCAAAAAATGAAGTAACTTTAAATCAGTACAATAGCAATAGTAATTATATGCAATCATTTTCAGGAGTGGTTAGAAGTGAATTATATAAACACTATATAACAATTCGGAATGAGTACCAGCAAACCCCTTCTTTCTTTGTAGAAGTAGCTGATATGTTTTTTAAAAATGGAATGCCTGATACTGCCAAAATGATCCTCTCCAATATTGTTGAAATCTCTAATCAAAATGATCAGATTATTCAGGAGTATGGCAATAAATTAATTGAATATGCTCAATACAAAGATGCTGTTCCTGCTTTCAAATTCATCACAGAACTTAGGGAAGAGTTCCCTCAATCTTTCAGAGATTATGCACTCGCTTGTGAATTAGCCGGAGATTATCAGGAAGCTTATGACGTGATGCTTTCCATTTTATCAAAATCATGGAAACGTTTTGATAATATAAAAATGATTGTTTACACTGAATTCAATGAATTGATAGCCAATCATAAATATCAAATCATTTTACACGATTTCGATCCGCAATTGTATGCCCCAATGCACATGAAACTGAGAGTGGTTTTAACCTGGAATACAGATAATTGCGATATCGACCTCCATGTTGTGGAACCCGATGGAGTCAAATGTCTTTACTCCAATAGATTAACCAAGTTAGGTGGGAAATTAAGCTACGATTATACTCAGGGGTTTGGTCCTGAAGAGTATCTGATGAAAAATAATGTGGATGGTATTTATCAAATACTTGCTCATTATTATGGGTCAACTTCTCAGGCTCAATTGCTCCCTGTTATCGTTTATGCAGACATTTATACCGATTATGGAACACCCGAACAAACCCATAAAAGATTGTCATTAAAATTAAAACAAAAAAATGATACCTATGAAATTGGTATTGTTGAAATTGAACCTGAACCTGAAAAATAAATCTTTAAAACCTTGTGTATGAAAAAAATGGTGTTTTTGTTGCTTTTTCTAAGCAATTATGTATTGGGACAATTATCCCTTTTCGCTCAATCAGGTCCAAACTCTTTTTTCCCAACAGTGAAAACAGGTCAAACCATTACCGTTACCTTGGATCAACTGAATATTAAAGTTGCCATTGTAGGAAATTTTGCTATTACTACCTACGATATGACTTTCAAAAATGGTGAAAACAGAATTTTGGAAGGTCAACTCTCTGTTCCTCTCCAACAAGGGGAAAATGTAATCGGATACCAGCTTGAAGTAAACGGATCCATGAGAAAAGGAGTCGTTGTCGAAAAGGCGGAAGCTCGTCAGGTCTTTGAAGAAGTGGTGAATAGAAGAGTGGATCCGGGAATTGTAGAGAAAACACAAGGGAATAATTATAGAACAAGACTCTACCCAATTCCGGCAAACGGTCTTAAAAGGGTAATCATTACAACCCAACAACAACTACTCTCAAATCAATCCAAATGCAACTATACACTTCCATTCTCAAGTGATCAAAAGTTGAGTAAATTTTCTTTACTTATTGAAGTGTTTCAAAGTGCAAAACCTCAAATGGACCCCAATTCACTGGGAAATATTGATTTTCAAAACATTGACAATATCTACAGACTTCGGATGGATAAAGAAAATTATGCTATTTCGGAACCCATAAAATTTTCAATTCCTGATCAGACTAAGTTGAATGTGTCTTTTTTTGAGAAAAATGGAAACGATCTGTTTTTTACCCAAACTGTTTCCAATCCAACCGATGGAACAATGGAAAATGATCCTTTAAATAAAGTTTCAGGAATCACAATCCTTTGGGATTTGTCTCTCTCCGGATTAAAAAGAAATAGTGTTAAAGAACTATCTTTTATTCAGACTTTGATTCAAAAAAACAATCAAACTCCCATTACGCTGATCACATTTTCAGATCGCATTCTAAAAAAATATTCATTTAAAGCTGCTGATTTTGAATCAATTCAACAAACTGTACAAGGTTTTGTCTATGATGGCACTTCCGATTTGTCGATTCTTAATACTTTAAAGATTAACCCCGATCATCATGTTTTCATTATGAGTGACGGAATGAACGGTTTAGGTCATAAGGAAATGAAAGCGTTGAATAACAATCATACCTATGCTATTGTTTCCGGAATGAGCAATAATTATGAAGGGTTGGCCCTTTTAACTCAAAATAATATTCTGAATATCAATAAAATATCGGTTGAAGATGCCGTAACTAAAATTTTAGGTTTTGAACTTAAAATCACCAAAATTGAAGTGGTTTCCGGTACTTTTGCAGATCTGTATCCGGGAATCAATACCAAAGTGAATGACCAAATCACAGTTAGTGGAAAAATAATAGGCAATTCAGGAGTGTTAAAACTCTTTTTTAACAAAGGGGAACCCATAACTTTGACGATTCAATACAATGCAAATCAGGATCTTTCCCAAAAAGGGGAGGGGATCTCTACCCTTATTTCAAGATATTGGGCTCAGAATAAATTGGATGAGCTGATGATCAATATGCCGAAAAATAAAAACAGAGTGCAGTTTTTGGCCAAAAAATACGGTATTGTTACACCTTACACCTCATTAATCGTTCTGGAAAATCTTAGTGATTATCTCAGATATAACATTGAACCCCCTCAGGAGTTGAAGACCGAATATGATCAATATTTGATGAGAGTAGGTAAACAAACCCAAAGAGAGGTGAAAACTTTATCTCAGGATGAGATTATCGAACAAAATTATTACTCCTATTATCAACCACTTTTACTTTGGTGGAAAATAGATTTTCAAGCTGTAAAATCTGTTCCTAAAAAACAAACTTACAATCCGTCTGATACTATTAATAATATTCCGGTCAATAGATCTTTAACTCCTGACACTTTGAGAAATGGAAGTGGAATAATTCAAGGTGTGATTAAAACTCCTGATGAAGAACCTCATATGTATCAACTCGTAAAACTGTATATGAATACTAATGATGAAGTTGATTTGGTTGTAACTAATGAGGAAGGATTTTACATTTTTTATAATGTCTCTCCTGGCATTTATTCCATTGTAGCTGGAAATAATCCAAGTTGTTCTGGGAAAAGTGAAGCTACAAATATCGAACTGGATTCTAATCAACAAATAACAGTAGATTTTGAGTTGGATTGTGGTAACCAACTTTCCTATGTTATTTTAAATTCAAATTCTACAGTAAGTGATTATAATACCGGTGAAACTACAATAGTAGATGGAGTTACTGTAAGAAATGAACAAGTCATAGAAGTTATTGATAACGATATTGAAGTTGAATCCAGTTATGATTTTTCAGTTGATTACAATGAAAATGAAGCAGTATCGGATTATATTCCCATAGAAGTTATTGAAGAGAGTGACGAAGAACCACCCCTTAGGTTCGCTTCTGCCATAAATCAAAATGATACCATCGGCAACATTGCCGGAAATGTAAATAATAATACTCCTTCAACCAAAACGATCACCCTCAAAAAATATAACCCTGACGAAAACTACCTGAAAGCGTTTGAAAAAGCTACTTCAAATCAAAACCGCTACCATATTTACCTCCAGCAAAGAGACAGCTTTCTCAACACCCCTTCCTATTTTGTAGATATCGCAGACCACTTTTACCAAAATGGAATGGTGGATACGGCCATCATCATCTTATCCAATATTCTGGAAATCACCAATGAAGAATCCCAGATTGTTCAAATCTATGGCAAAAAACTGACCGAATATAAAGCGTTTGAAAAAGCAGTGGATGCATTTACTTATATCACCGTTTTGCGTGAAGAGTTTCCTCAATCATATCGGGATCTTGCTTTGGCATACCAATATAACAAGGAATACCAAAATGCGTACGATATGTTCCTGTACATTTTAACCAGAACATGGACTCTGGATGATGAAATAAAACCTATTGTTTTTACCGAATTCAATAATCTGCTCAATCTTTATGGAAATAAAATCAATTCTAAAGATTTAAATCCCAAACTCAGAGCTGAATTTCCGGTTGGAATCAGAGTGGTGATCTCCTGGGATACCGATAATTCTGATATGGACCTCCATGTAACTGAACCAAATGGGAAAACATGCATGTATAACTATCCTTTGACTCCAAGTGGCGGAAAAATAAGTAGAGATTTTACCCGTGGTTTTGGTCCTGAACAATATATGATGAAAAAAACACTGGATGGGTACTATGTGATTAAAGCGCACTACTTTGGCTCACAATCACAATCACAACTTATGCCGGTTTCCGTTTATGCAGATGTTTTTCTAGATTATGGTACCAAAAAACAAACCCACCAGAGATTGATTCTGCGTTTAAACAACAAAAATGAAACTTTTGTGATTGGCGAAATCGATGTCCAAAAACCGGATCAAAAATAGCATCTTAAAACGTCAAATGGCTGCTTCTCTACACTTACTAAAAAAATTATCAATCAACACGTTGATAATTAAAAATAAAATGTATATTTGCAGGCTAAAAAAATATTGAATGTAAATAATCTAATTCATTAATAATCAAATAATTAAAAAATGCGCAACAAAGGTTTATTTTTATTTTTTTCAATCCTGATTGCACTTACCTGCTTGTATTGCCTATCATTTTCTTTCGTAACATGGAAAATTGGTAAAGATGCCCGCAATTTTGCTAATGACCCTACTGTTATAGAAGAGGTTATCAAACAAGCAAATGGGGACAAAATGTTAGAGCAACATTTAAGGGATTCTGTAATCAGTGCAAGAGAGACTCAATATCTTGCTGAGAAAAAAGAAGAAAAAGTATTTTTAGGAAATACTTTTAAACAAACAAAGTACAAAGAGTTAAATCTTGGTTTGGACTTAAAAGGGGGGATGAACGTCACTTTAGAGATCTCTTATCCTGATGTACTTAAAAGTTTGGCTGATAATACAGAAGACTCTCTTTTCATCAGATCGTTCAATAGTGCAAATGAAGTTTATACCAAAACAGGAGCAGATTTTGTTGACCTTTTCGTTGATGCATTCAACAATCAAAAAAAGGTGATGAATATGCAAAACGCTTTGCTCAGAACCTATTTTGGTGAAAGATTAAGTGCCAATAAATCAATGTCTGACAATGAAATCATCTCTCTTTTGAAAAAAGAATCTGATGAAATTATCGACAGAACTTTCCGTATTTTAAGAACTCGTATCGACCGTTTTGGGGTAGCTCAACCTAATATTCAACGTCTTCAGGGAAGCCGTATCTTGGTTGAACTTCCAGGGATTAAAGAACCTGAACGTGTTACTGAACTTTTGAAAAGTACTGCAAAATTAGAGTTCTGGGAAGTGTATAACGACGTTGTGGGAGGAAAATCTGTTCAACAAAGATTCTCAGCTGCTGATAACCAATTAGCTCAAGAATTAAAAGTGAAACAAAACTACGAATCTAAACTTGATACAACTGCTACCGATACAACTACCGTTAAAGATTCTACTGCTTTAACTACTCCTGCTGCACCTGCAACAGCTGATAAAGGAACTACCATCCTTTCTAAAGCTTTTAAAGTGATCAACAGCCCTCGGGATGGCGCACCTATCGCTTATTTCAAAGAATCTCAAATGAAAGAGATAGACAGATTATTGCCTTCTATCATCAGATTAATGGGAGACAGAAGTTTGGTGTTCATGTGGGGAAAACCTGAACCTGATTTCAATAATACCTATCCTTTAATTCCTTTGAAGAAAAATAACGACAGATTCGGACCAAAATTAAGTTCTGAAACTATCGGTGGTGCCAGAGTGGTTCGTAATGCCCGTCAGGACGTTAACCAAAACAACCAAACCGTTGTTACCATGTCTATGGAATCTGCTGCAACCGATGAATGGAGAAAAATTACAAAAGCTGCCGCTGATAAATACAGTCAAACCAAAATTCCTGTAATGATTGCAATTGTTTTGGATAACTTTATTTACTCCTATCCTACTGTTAAAAATGAAATTGCAGGTGGAAACTCTGAAATCTCTGGTAACTTCACAATTGAAGAAGCAAAAGACTTAGCAACCGTATTAAATTCAGGTAACCTCGAAGCCCGCGTGAATATTGTTCAATCTGAAGTGGTAGGACCAACTTTAGGGAAAGAATCAATCAACGCCGGTTTAATGTCGTTCCTGTTAGCCTTCATTTTAGTACTTTTATATATGTTCTTGTACTACGGTAGAGCAGGTTGGGTGGCTGATATTGCCTTGATGACCAACGTATTCTTTATCATGGGAGTACTTGCTTCTATGGGTGCTGTTTTAACACTTCCCGGTATCGCAGGTATCGTGCTGACCTTAGGTATGGCAGTGGATGCGAACGTTATCATCTTCGAACGTATCCGTGAAGAGATCCGCGCCGGTAAAGGATTACGCTTAGCTGTGGACGAAGGTTATAAAAATGCTTACTCAGCGATCATCGACGGACAGGTTACCACATTAATTACAGGTATCGTACTTTACGTTTTCGGTTCTGGTCCAATCCAAGGTTTTGCAACCACTTTAATTATTGGTATCCTTTCTTCTTTATTTACTGCAATTTTCATTACCAGATTGATATTTGAAAGAGGAATCGTTAAAAATACAACTTATAAATTTGGTAATAAATATACCTTAAATGCTTTCTCAAAAACAAACTTTGATTTTATTAAAAAACGTAAAGTTTTCTATCCGATATCAATTGCTCTTTCAGTAATTGTTATAATCTCTTTCTTTACTTTGAAATTACAACCAAGTATCGAATTTACAGGGGGTAGAAACTATGTAGTTCGTTTTGACCAAAATGTAAAAACAAACGAAGTTCGTACTGCTATTATCAAAGAGTTTGGGGGTAATCCTGAAGTAAAAACGTTTGGTAGTGATAACCAGATCAGAATCACAACCAACTACAAAATAGAACAAAATGATCCTAAAGTAGACAGAGAAATCACTGAAAAATTATTCAATGCATTAAAACCATTCTACGTTAAAACTGATATCTCTTATACCGATTTCTCCGAACAAAATGATCCACGTGGTATCCAAAGTTTATCAGTAGTGAAACCAAATGTAGCTCAAGAGTTATTGATGGATTCAATTTGGGCGGTTTTGGTTTCATTAGTATTAATCTTCATTTATATTGCAATCCGATTCAAAAACTGGCAATTCGGGTTGGGTGGTGTTTTAGCATTGGCTCACGATACCATGCTTACTATTGGTTTATTCTCGCTGTTATACAAAGTGATGCCATTCTCCATGGAAGTGGATCAGTCGTTCATCGCTGCGATCCTTACGGTAATCGGGTACTCCATCAATAACGTGGTTATTATCTATGACCGTGTTCGTGAAAATATGGCTCTTTATCCAAAACGTGACTTAGCTGTTAATATCAATAGTTCTGTAAACCAAACCTTAGGTCGTACCATCAACACTACCGGTACAACGTTAGTGGTATTGTTTGCGATCTTCTTCTTTGGCGGTGAAGTGATCCGTGGGTTTATTTTTGCGATGACAACCGGTATCATGCTTGGAACATATTCAGGTATTTTCATCTCTTCTCCACTTTTGTTTGACTTATTAAACAGAAAAAAAACCGTTAAAAAACCAAAAGTAGAATTGTTGAAATAAGACTACTTTTAATCTATAATTTAAAAAAGGGGACTATTTAGTTCCCTTTTTTTATTATATGGGCGTTCCCCCTCGCTTCACTCGGGGTCGGCCTACGCCTGCAAGTACGCAGTGGCCGTATTAGCAGTGCATTGTCGCTGCCAAAGCTCACAGGCTCGCTTTGCATCTCCATGCACTGCTAATACGGCCACTTTACGGGCTTTCCGGCTCCGTCCTAACGCATCCCAATCTGAAATAACTCCCCAAATCAATTATTTTTTAACTTCCTGCAAAAAAAGATCTAAAAAATTCGCAATTAGAAAAAAAAAATGTATATTTGCACCTTGCATTTTCTATGTAGATAAATATAATCATTTATGAATAAATATAGGTTGTTTTTTACACTAATATTCAGTATTATTCTGAATATCTCTTTCATTCAGGCTCAAACTCCAATTCGGGATGCGGATGTAGATTTCCAAAATTGTAGATTTAAAAATGCTTTGGAAAATTACCAGAAAGGGATGAGAAAAATTTCTAAAAATCCCGTAGAAGTGAGAAGAGTTACTTTTCAAATTGCTGAATGCTACAGAATTATGGGTGATTTGAAAAAAGCTGAACAAACTTACCTTCGCCTCGAAAAGAAAAATTATCAAAAAGATAATCCTATGCTTTTCTTCCAGCTCGGAAGTATCTACCAACTGCAAGGAAAATATGACCTGGCTCTGAAATATTATGAAGCCTATAAAAAAAGAGTCCCCGATGATCCTAGAATCATCGTGAGAATCGAAGGCTCCCAAAAAGCAAAATATTGGAACGAAAATCCAACCCGCTACGAAGTTGAAAATCTGAAAAAACTAAATACAAAACAAGATGACTGGGCTCCACGTTGGGGAAATCCTGAAAAACAAACTATGTTAGTTTTCACATCTAACCGCAAAGGCTCTAAAGGTGATGGTGAAGATGAATGGACCGGCGGCGACTTCTCAGATATCTACTTCGTTGAAAAACCTAAAAGTAAAAATACAGAATGGCCTCCCGCCGAATGGACACCCACTAAACCAATAGATGAAGATGAAGCCGTTAACTCCCCCGTTAGTGAAGGCGAATTAACCGCGAACCGCAAAGGCTCTCAAGTCTATTTTACCCGCTGCCCTCACGACAAAAAACAAGTGAAATATTGCAACATCTATACCGCTGCTAAAAAAGGAAACGGCTTTGCCGCCGCTGAAATGCTGGAATTGGGCCCGGATTCCTTTAACTATGTGCACCCTTATATCTCAATGGATGAATTAACACTCTATTTCTCTTCTAATAAACCGGGCGGTAAAGGGGGTTACGATATCTATAAAGCTACCCGTACCAAAAAAACCGGAAAATTTACTACCATCGTTAATCTTGGTGATCAAGTAAATACTGAAGGACAAGAAGTGTTCCCCGCTCTTAGAGGCGATTCCGCTTTGTATTTCTCCTCAGACGGTCATCCAGGTCTAGGTGGCCTTGATATTTTTGTTTCTACTTACAGAAATAACGAATGGTCCAAACCTGAAAATATGGGCGTCCCTATCAACTCCTGCTTCGATGAAATCGGTATGATTTTCGATGATCAGGAAGTGTTAGATCCTAAATCTAAAGTTCCTTATCTGGCTAAAGGATTCTTCTCTTCTAACAGACATACTGGTAAAAACGATGAAAATGGCGATGATATCTACTACTTCCTTCTTAGACCTATCGTTTATACTATTGCCGGTTATATCCGTGATGAAGCTACCCTTCAGTATTTGGATGGCGTTACTGTTGAAATCGTGGGCTCTGACGGAACTTCCTATAAAACAACAACCGATATCAAAGGGTACTATTTCTTCGATAAATCCAAAATCTTAGCCAATACTACCTATACCATGCACGTAACTAAAAAAGGTTATTGGGATAACGATAATAATAAAGCAATTCAAACAACCATTGGCCTTTCCGAAAATACGGACCTAAAACAAGATTTCAGAATCGCCCCAATTCCAAAAGATCCTATTCCACTTCCAGAAATTTTTTATGATTTAGCTAAATGGGAATTGAAACCTCAATATAAAGATTCCCTTATGGAATTATACAATACAATGATCAAAAATCCAACCATTGTTATTGAATTACGTTCCCATACCGATGCCAGAGATACTGAAGAGAAAAATAAAATTTTATCTCAAAATCGTGCCCAATCTTGTATGGACTTTTTGGTAAATGAAAAAGGGATCCCTGCTGATCGTATTATTCCAATGGGATATGGTGAAAGTAGTCCACGTAAATTTGATAAAGATTTTACCTATTTATATGAAGGAAAAACCTATTTCTTCCCTAAAGGAACGATATTAACAGAAGCTTATATCGAAAGTCTTCCCAAAGGAAATGCTCAGGAAGCAGCTCACCAGTTGAACCGTCGTTCAGAATTTACAGTTTTACATAGTAATTATGTTCCCAAAAATGATTCTATAGGTGCTCCTAAAACAGTTACCATTGCTATTGTGGAAGGAAAAACATTACCTGTGACTATCGAAGGCTCTCTTGTTAAAGGGGCTTGCTACGCCAATAACCAAACTTCCCAATTCTCAATCGGCGAAAATTCAGATGTAATCTATATGAACTATACCGAAGCTACAAGATACTTGAAAGAGATGATTATTACCGTTGGTGACTTCGAATTAAGAGACAGAGCCATCAAACAAGAAGATGGATCCATTATCGAAAATTCAGTTTTCTACTTAAAAGATATCCGCGTGGGTGACGATTATGAAGAAAACGTGAAAGTAGTCGTTAAAAAAGGTCTTCCTACTCCATTTGTGATCGGTGATCAGTATATCACAAACCAATGGGGTAAATATAAAGTTGATAAAGAAAAAAATAAGATTATTTTTGAAAAATAATCTCTGCTAAAAAAAGCGGTCTTCTTATGGCCGCTTTTTTTTTGTTTTTCTGTGACAAATTGACATAAAAACTATTTGGCACACTATTTGCAGTGTGAGGTCAGAAAAGTGATTCATTAATTAAGTATTATATATATTATGGAGGTAAACAAGGAAAATTTAGAGGGAGAAGAACTAAAAACCCCTCAGGAAGAGATGCAAAACAGTTCAGAAGAGACCAAAACTCATGAAGAGACTGTTGAACATACATCTGCTGAAGAACCTGCTGAAAACGAAAAAAAAGGGAATAAGTCCTTTTTTGGTAAAAAACCATCCAAAGAGGATAAATTGAAAGAACATGTTGAAAAACTGGAAAAAGAGAAACAGGAATTGAATGATAAATTTTTAAGATTGTTTTCTGAATTTGATAACTATAAAAAAAGAACCAATAAAGAAAAAATTGATCTGATAGGTACTGCTTCCGAAAAAGTGATCGTGGCCCTTTTACCTGTTGTTGATGATTTTGAACGTGCCATTCAATACAATCAAAACGTTGAAGATTTGAATGCCCTAAAAGATGGATTTGAACTTATTTACAACAAATTAAAATCAATCTTAACCCGTTTTGAAGTGGAAGAGATCCAATCCATGGGCGAAGTTTTTAATACAGATTTTCATGAAGCAATCACCCATTTTCCTGCTCAAAGTGAAGAAATGAAAGGAAAAGTGATGGATGTTACCGAAAAAGGGTATAAAATGAAAGAAAAAGTGATTCGCTTTTCAAAAGTGATTGTGGCTAATTAACAAGATTTTTTAATTCTGAACATAGATTCAGCTAACTATAAAAAGATGAAGAGAGATTATTACGAAGTTCTGGGGGTCAGTAAAAATGCTTCTGCAGAAGAGATTAAAAAAGCATATCGGAAAAAAGCGATGGAGTTTCACCCTGATAGAAATCCGGGAAATCATGAAGCAGAAGAAAAATTTAAAGAAGCAGCTGAAGCTTATGATGTGTTAAGCACTCCTGAGAAAAAAAGTAGATATGACCAGTTCGGACATGCCGGCATGAGTGGCAATATGGGTGGCGGCGGCGGATTCTCTGGTGATTTTGACCTAAACTCCATTTTTGAACGTTTTGGTGACCTTTTCGGTGGTGGCTTTGGCGGTTTCAGTGGATTCGGCTCCGGTGGATCCTCCCAACGTCAGAGAGTTAGAAAAGGCTCTAATCTTAGAGTTACTGTTAAACTTACCCTGGATGAGATCGCAAAACAAACTGAAAAAAAACTAAAAATCAAAAAAATGATCGCTTGTCCCGATTGTAACGGACAAGGGACTAAAAATAAATCAGATCTCCATACTTGTCCTAAATGTAATGGCCGCGGACAAGTAATGCACCAACAAAGAAGTATGTTCGGAATCATTCAACAAGCCGTTGTGTGTGATTCTTGTGGAGGTGAAGGAACCATCATCAAAAACCCTTGCCCTACCTGTAACGGAAACGGTATCGTTAAAGGAGAAGAGATAGTAACTATCAATATTCCCGCCGGTGTGGAAGATGGAATGCAACTATCCATGCGCGAAAAAGGAAATGCTGCACCAAGGGGAGGCGTAAACGGAGACCTTATCGTTGTTATTGAAGAGGTTGAACACGAACTTTTTGAAAGAGATGGAAATAATTTGTATCTGAACTATTTTATCTCGTTTCCTCAGGCAGCTTTGGGTGGAAGTGTCGATATCCCAACTTTAGACGGGCTAGCACGTGTTAAAATTGCTGCCGGAACACAGGGTGGTCAAATCCTCAGACTCCAAAATAAAGGATTACCTGAACTCCATAGCAGTAGAAAAGGGGATCTTATCGTTAATATTAATGTCTGGACTCCTAAAAATTTGACGAAAGAAGAGAAGACTATGATTGAAAAAATGGAACAATCTGAAAATTTCCAGCCAAAACCCACAAAAAATGAGAAGAATTTTTTTAATAAAGTGAAACAATTCTTTAATTAATATTACGCATCTTATTGAAAAACAATAAGAACCAAAAAAAATACAAAAAATTAAAATTTTCTCCGAAGATATTAGAAAAAGTTGTATTTTTGCATCCTCAAATTGAGACAATGACCAATGGTGTAACGGTAGCACTACAGTTTTTGGTACTGTCTGTCTAGGTTCGAATCCTGGTTGGTCAACAGAAAACTTCTCTCACTCTAAAGGTGGGAGTTTTTTTTAAAGGTAGTGAAGTGGGGTCTTGACCCCACTTTTTGTTATAATTTTGAAAAAATAATATCATTAATAATATCAACAAAAATGAAAAAAGAGAAATCAAGCAAGAGCAATGTATTGGACAAAGATTCCGAAAGTCGTTTGAATCTATTGATGACCTTTCAAGAATTTAAAGAACTTAAAAGTATTGACAGAGAATCCATGATGAAAATTCTGGAAGATGTAATGCATGCCGCATTAGGTAAAAAATTTGGTACCGAAGCGGTGTTCAGTGTTGTTGTTAATGTAGATAACGGTGACTGGCTTATCCAAAGAATTCGTGAAGTGGTTGCTGATGGAGAATTGGAAAATGAATTCACTCAAATCGAATTGAAAGATGCGGTGAAAATCGAAGCTGACCTTGAAGAGGGAGAAGATTGCTACGAAACTATTCGAATGAATGATTTCGCCAGAAGAGAAATCTTAGCCCTTCGTCAAAACCTGATCACCAAAGTGATGGAGTATGAAAAAGATAATATTTATAAAAAATATGAACACCGAATAGGTGAGTTAGTGTCCGGTGAAGTGAGCCAGGTGTGGAGAAAAGAGATCCTCGTTCTTGATGAAGATGGTGTTGAATTGGTGTTACCTAAATCAGAACAAATCCCTGCCGATAAATACAAAAAAGGAGATACCCTTATGGCTGTCGTTTCCAGCGTAAATATCAAAGGTTCTACCCCTGTTATTATTATCTCCAGAACGGCTCCAACTTTCTTGGAAAGATTAATGGAAAATGAGATCCCTGAAGTATTTGATGGTCTTATCACTATCAAAAATGTGGTTCGTTCTCCCGGTGAAAGAGCTAAAGTTTTAGTAGAGTCTTATGATGATAGAATTGATCCTGTTGGTGCTTGTGTAGGTATGAAAGGAAGTAGAATCCATAGCATCGTTCGCGAACTTAGAAACGAAAATATTGACGTAATTAACTATACTTCAAATATCAGCCTGTTGATCGCAAGAGCTTTAAACCCTGCAAAAATTAGTTCTATTGAGATCGATAACGAAAGCAAAACTGCCAATGTCTATATGAAACCTGATCAGGTTTCACTAGCGATCGGTAAAGGAGGTTATAATATTAAATTAGCCAGTAAACTTTCCGGCTACGAAATCGACGTGTTCAGAGATGACGTTATTGAAGAGGAAGATGTTGATTTGAACGAATTCTCAGATGAATTCGACCAATGGGTGATCGATGCATTTAAAAGTATCGGCTGCGATACCGCTAAAAGTATCCTAAGTCTTAGCCGTGAAGAATTGATCCATCGTACTGACCTTGAAGAGGAAACCGTAGATGATATGATCGCCTCCGTTAAAAAAGAATTGGAAGTAGACTAATTTCCAAAACCAGAAACTCATATTACTCATCATACTACCCAAATTATTAATTGCAAACAAATTATTAAATATGTCAACAGAAAACAAATTACCACGATTGGGAAAAGCCGCCAGTGAGTTCAATGTTGGAATTAATACGATCGTAACATTGTTAAAGAAAAAAAACTTTGAAATCCCTGACGTAAATCCAAATATGAAGCTTACTACTGAGATGTATGATATACTCATTAAGGAATTTGATGGTGACAGATTGGTGAAAGAGGAATCTAAAAAAATCGAAATTGGTTCATATAATAAAGTGAAACATGATCAGGTGGATTCTACTCATCCAAAACAGGAAATTGAAAAAGATCCGATTACTCACATTGAACCTCCCAAACATACAGCCCCTGTTCCTGAGGAAATTAAAATAGAAATCCAAAAAACTAAAGTTTTGGGTAAAATAGATTTGGATCAGAAAAGTCCAAAAATTACTAAACAGGAAGAGATTGTAGTGGAACCGGTTCCAGAACCTGAAAAAGTGGAAGAACCTGTTGTGGTTGTTGAAATACCAAAAGAGGAACCTGCTTCTGAACCCGAAATAGTAGTTGCTGAGGAACCCGTTAAAGAGATTCCTCCTATTGTTGAGGTGAAACAGGAAGAGATCATTATTCCAGAACCTGAAGTAAAAGAAACAATTGTAGAAATAATGGAACCTGTCGTTTCTAAAGAACCGGAACATATTGAAACAGTCGTTACTAAAATTGGTGAAAATATCAAAATATCAGGGAAAATTGATCTTTCTATTTTTGATAAACCTTCCAAAAAGAAACAACACGAAGATCCAATTGCAGAAGTAGATATTGAAAAACATGAGCCCACTGAGAAAGTGGAAAAACCATTAGAAGAAACCCCGGTTGCAGAAATTCCTGCTGTGGAAACCCCTGCTCAACCTCAAGTGGTAAAACCGGCAGAAGATATCAATTTTATTGCTACAAAATACGAGAAACTTCAGGCTCCTGTAATCAAAGGTAAGATTGATCTTTCTAATGTACGTTCTAAAGATTCCAATAAAAAGGATCAAAATCAGAATAACAATAAACAAAATAATAATCAACCTCAGGCTGCAAATAATAATAATAATAACAATAACAATAACAATAATCAACAAAAAGCAGCAACACCTCAGAATAGTTCTGATCCTAATAAGAAAAAAAGAAAAAGAACCAGAATTAAACAATCTGCTAATCAACAAAATAACAACAATAATAATAAACCGGCTCCGGTTCAAAAAGTGGAAATTACTGAAGAGGATATTCAACGCCAAATCAGAGAAACCATGCAACGCCTTGAACCTCTTGGTAAATCTAAAAACTCTAAAAGAAAAAGAGAAAAAAGACAGCACAATATTACTGAATTGAAGGAACATGAGTTGATGGAACAACAAGAATCCAAAATACTCAAAATTACAGAGTTCATTACAGCTAATGAATTGGCTACTTTGATGAATATTCAAGTAACGGATATCATTTCAACTTGTATGAGTGTTGGACTTTTTGTTTCTATTAACCAACGTCTGGACGCTGAAACGATCTCATTGTTAACGGATGAGTTTGGCTATGAAGTGGAATTTGTTCGCGCTGACGTGGAAGAGGAATTGAGTTTGCATGATAAAGATAATGAAGAGGATTTGGAACCAAGACACCCTATCATTACCGTAATGGGACACGTTGACCACGGAAAAACTTCATTGTTGGACTACATCAGAAAAACAAACGTAATTGCCGGAGAAGCAGGCGGAATAACCCAACATATCGGTGCTTATCTGGTTCAATCTGCAGATGGTAAAAAAATCACATTCTTAGATACTCCTGGTCACGAAGCTTTTACTGCTATGCGTGCCCGTGGTGCTAAAGTTACTGACTTGGTAATTATCGTGATTGCAGCCGATGACTCTATCATGCCTCAAACCGTTGAAGCAATTAACCATGCTCAAGCTGCTGGTGTTCCTATGGTTTTTGCGATCACAAAAATTGATAAAGCCAATGCCGCTCCTGAAAAAATCAGAGAAGCTTTGGCAAATATGAATATTTTAGTGGAAGACTGGGGCGGTCAATACCAATGTCAGGAAATCAATGCTAAATTGGGAACCAATGTGGAAGTGTTGTTGGAAAAAGTATTGTTAGAAGCTGAAATGCTTGATTTAAAAGCTAATCCTAACAAAAATGGTATTGGTACCGTTTTGGAATCCTCTCTCGATAAAGGAAAAGGTTACGTTGCTAAAGTTTTGGTTCAAAATGGATCTGTAAAATTAGGTGACCCTGTTCTAGCCGGAAACTTCTTCGGAAAAGTAAAAGCACTTTACAATGAAAGAAATCAACCTATGAAATATGCCGGACCAGCTACTCCAGTCCTCCTTTTAGGTCTTAATGGAGCACCTCAGGCAGGTGATATTCTTAGAGTTTGTTCTAATGATCATGAAGCCAGAGTGGCAGCTACCAAGAGAACACAATTGGCAAGAGAGATGGGTCTTCGTACCCAAAAACATATCACTTTGGATGAGATCGGAAGAAGAATCGCAATCGGTGATTTCAAAGAATTGAATATCATCGTGAAAGGGGATGTGGACGGTTCTGTAGAAGCTTTGTCTGACTCCTTGTTGAAATTATCTACCAATCAGGTTCAGGTGAATGTTATTCACAAATCTGTGGGGCAGGTAACAGAAAGTGATGTATTGTTGGCTTCCGCTTCTAATGCGATTATTGTGGCATTCCAGGTTAGACCTTCCCATAGTTCACGCAAATTGGCCGAACAAGAACAAATCGATATCAGAACATATTCTATCATCTATACCGCTATCAATGAAATTAAAGACGCTATCGCCGGTATGCACTCACCTGAAATTCGTGAAAAAATTCTTTGTAACCTGGAAGTTAGAGAGGTTTTCAAAATTACTAAACTTGGAAATATTGCCGGTTGTCTCGTTCTTGATGGTAAACTGCAAAGAAATACCAATGTCCGCCTAATCCGTGACGGTATCGTTATCTATACCGGAAAGTTAGGTTCTTTACGCCGTTTTAAAGATGATGTTAAAGAGGTTGTAGTTGGCCAGGATTGTGGTTTGAATATTGAAAACTTTAATGATATCAAAGTACGCGATATTATTGAAGGTTTTGAAGAATATGAAGTTAAAGTGACTCTATAAAAAGATATTGAAAAATGGAAAATCCTTATAAAATAGGTATTACGCAAGGTGATATAAATGGTATTTCTTATGAAGTGATCATGAAAGCGCTGTCAGACAATAAAATTATGGAGCTTTGTACTCCAACCGTATATGGTTTGTCTAAAGTGGCTTCATTTTATAGAAAAATGTTGAATATGAATGAGTTCTCTTTTCAATTTGTAAAAGATGTTCATAATCTATCTGTTAAAAAGCCCAATTTAATCAATCTTAATGAAAATGAAATTAAAATTGAAGTGGGTGAATCTACCGCCATTGCAGGTAAAATGGCTGAACTTTCTATTGAAGCAGCATGTGACGATTTGAAGAAAAACCTTATTGATGCCGTAGTCACTGCTCCCATTAATAAATATAATATCCAATCTGAATCTTTTAATTTTAACGGACATACTGAGTACTTTTCTCATACTTTTAAATCTCAGAGAACCATGATGATGATGATCTCTGATAAACTTAAAATCGGATTTGTTACCAACCATGTGGCTGTTCAGGATCTTCCTAGTGTATTGTCTGAAAATTTAGTATTAGAAAAAATTCAGGTTTTACATGATGCTTTGATTAAAGATTTTGCTTGTACAAACCCTAAAATTGCAGTTCTTTCTTTAAATCCTCATGCAGGAGATTCCGGTTTAATTGGAAGTGAAGAAAACGAAATTATTAAACCTGCAATTGCAGATGCATTTAATCAAAAAATAAACGCTTTTGGCCCTTTTGCTTCTGATGGCTTTTTTGCTTCCGGACAATATATGCAATTTGATGCCATTTTAGCGATGTATCATGATCAGGGAATGATCCCTTTCAAATTGTTGGCAATGGAAGATGGCGTTAATTATACAGCCGGATTACCAATTGTCAGAACTTCACCAGCCCATGGAACAGCATACCATATCGCAGGTAAAAATATTGCTTCCGCCCAATCTATGCGTAGCGCTATTTTTCTAGCTATTGATATCTTAAATAACAGGGCTTTTTATAACGAAAAACTCTAGGTTTTTAAATACTATTTCTGTGTTATCACCAACCGAAATCGTAAAAACTATTCAAACAATAGATTATTCATTGATCACCGGATTCAATGAAATTAAAGATTTGGTTTTTGATAGCCGGAAAGTGATCACCCCTAATCAATCACTCTTTTTTGCCATTAAAACATCTAACGATGATGGACATAAATATATTGAAGAACTCTTTCATAAAGGAGTGATCAATTTCGTGATTTCAGAACCTATTAAAAACTTTTCTAAATGGAATGCCAATTTTTACCGGGTTTCTGATCCCATTTTGGCACTTCAGCAATTAGCTATCCAACATAGAAAAAACTTTACCTATCCCGTTATCGGAATCACCGGAAGTAATGGAAAAACAACCGTTAAAGAGTGGTTGGCACAAGTGTTGACGGACGATTTTAATATTGTTAAAAATCCAAATAGTTTTAATTCCCAGATCGGTGTGCCTTTGTCAGTTTGGCAAATGTCAGCCAAAGATACAATTGGAATCTTTGAAGCCGGAATCTCTCAATTAGGAGAAATGGAAAAACTGGAACCCATCATCCAACCCGGAATCGGAATTTTATGCAATATCGGAGATGCGCATGCTGCCCATTTTTCAGGAATACATGAAAAATTGAATGAAAAATTGAAATTATTCAAACATGCTAAGTTTTTAGTCTATTGTGCAGACCATACGCTGATTCATTATGTTATTCAGGAACAACAATACCATAAAATTCAAAAACTTTCCTGGGGGTTTCACGAGGATGCTTTGTATCAGATCAATCATATCGATAAACAAAGATCTAAAACAATCATCCATTTTAACGGTTTTGAATATGCTTTGGAGATCCCTTTTACTGATGATGCCTCTATTGAAAATTGTTGCCATATCGCTGCGACTTTACTTCATTTTAAATATTCAATTCCTGAAATAAACGGTAAATTGTCCTCTCTTACTCACTTAAGTATGAGAATGGAAATCAAGGAGGCATTGAATAGATCTATTGTGATTAATGACACCTATAGTCTGGATATCAATTCTCTGAAAATTGCACTCGATTTTCTGGGAACACAATCTCAGTTTGAAAAGAAAACATTGATCCTTTCAGATTTTGATCAGGTAAACCTTTCTGATGATGATTACCTGCATATTGCTCAAATTGTTAAAGAACATCATATCAAAAAATTAGTTCTGGTAGGAGAGGAGATGAGTAAGAAAACTGCTGTTTTTGATGTTCCAAAAAAAATAGTGTTCCAGACTACTGATCAACTTTTACAACATTTAACAGAAATAAATATCAATTTTGAAGCTGTTTTGGTGAAAGGTGCCCGCAAATTTCAATTTGAGAAAGTTGTCCGTGCTGTTCAGTTGAAAAGCCACCAGACCGTTCTTCAAGTTGATTTAGGCGCTATAACCCATAATCTGAACTATTACAGAAGCCTTCTGGAGCCCAATACCAAATTAATGGCGATGGTGAAAGCTTTATCTTATGGCCTGGGTGACTCAGAGTTAATCAATGAACTTAGATATCATAACATCGATTATCTGGCAGTAGCCTACGTTGATGAAGGGGTTGCGTTACGGAAAAGAAAAATCAATACCCCAATCGTTGTTTTGGGTGCAGAAGCTGCCGGTTTTTCTACCATGATTCAATATCAACTGGAACCTGAGATTTTTAATTTTCACTATTTGAATAAATTAGCAGAAACCCTGCAACTGTTCCCTGAAAAACAAAACTATCCCATTCATATCAAAATAGATACCGGTATGCACCGTTTAGGATTTGATCCGGATTCTGTTCTAGAATTAACCAACTTTCTGAAACAATATCCACAAATGATCGTGGCTTCGGTGTTTTCCCATTTTGCAGCTTCAGAAGACCCCAATGAAGATCATTTTACGATTCATCAGGCTACCATTTTTCAAAATACCTGCGATATTATAGAAAAAGAACTGGGATACTCTTTTATGAGACATATTGCCAATTCTGCAGCAATTTCCCGTTTTAAACAGTTCCATTTTGATTGTGTACGACTTGGATTAGGCCTCTATGGGTATACTGCTGTCAAAGAGGATCAGCTTAAACTGCAAAATACAATTACCCTTAAAAGTATCATAACACAGATAAAAAATGTTAAAAAAGATGATACCATCGGATATAATCGTACTTTTGTAGTTCAAAATGAGATGAACATTGCTATTGTTCCAATCGGATATGCTGATGGCTATCCTAAAGAACTGAGCAATGGGAAAGGATTTATGATCGTAAAAGGTAAAAAATGCCCTGTTGTTGGAAAAATATGTATGGATATGACCATGATTGATGTTACCGGTATTGATGTTCATGAAGAGGACGAAGTGATCATTTATAATGACCAGAATAATCTGAATATTATCTCTGAGTCAATACAAAAATCACCCTACGAATTACTAACAGCTATTTCTAAAAGAGTTCAAAGAATTTATATAAGAGACTAATATGATTAAGCAATTTGTTCAAAAAATGACAATATTACCCTCCTGGGTTATAATCTTGTTCGACTTATGTTGTGTCGTTTTAGCAGTTACTCTGGCTATCATTATTCGTACTACCTTCGGAGCGAATTTACCCCACCTTTCTATACATGAAATTTACAACTCCTATCTCTATATTTTGGTTATCAGAACGCTGGTTTTTATCATGTTTGGCACTCAAAAAATGGTGGTAAGATATACCAATTCTAAGAATTTATTGAATATCATTTTTGCCTGTATTGTGGCTACTTTAATTCTTTACGGTTCCAATATCTTTGTAAATAAAATTTTAGATCTGAAGCATTTTGTCCCCATGTCTATCATTTTCATGGAACTTACCATCACCCTGGTGCTACTCATTTTTTACAGAATTCAGTTTAAAACCTATTATTTAGAAACCATTAATCCTTCCAAATTTAAAAAGAATATTGTGATTTTTGGAGCGGGAGAGAGTGGTATTTTAACTAAAAGAGTTTTTGACAGAGATCAAATCAGCAAATATAATGTGCTTTCCTTTTTTGATGAAGATCCGAATAAAATTGGAATGACTCTCGAAAGTTTGAAAGTGAGACCCTATTCTCAACTTTCAGAGTATTTAGCTAAATACAATATCTCTTTTTTAATCATATCTATTCAAAATCTTCCGGCTCCCAAGAAAAACGAAATAACCGAAATCGCTTTACAAAATAATGTGAAAGTTTTGGTGGTTCCTCCTGTTATGAAATGGATCAACGGAGAACTAAGTTTTAAACAGATCAGAAAGATTAAAATTGAGGAACTTCTGGAACGGGAACCGATCAATTTAGATAAAACTTTGGTTAGTAAAGATTTGATTTCCAAAACAATTATGATAACCGGTGCTGCCGGCTCAATCGGTAGCGAAATCGTACGTCAGATTATGGAATTTGATTACGGAAAACTGATTCTGATTGATAATGCAGAAACACCTTCCTTTTTCTTAACCAATCAATGTATGGCTCGCCGCCAGATGAGACAAATTGATATCCTTTTGGTTGACATTACCGACAAAGTGCGGATGGATGAGATTATGAAGACACACAAACCTGATGTGATCTATCACGCTGCTGCTTATAAACATGTTCCATTAATGGAAGAAAATGTGAACTCTTCTATCAAAGTAAATGTGGAAGGAACTAAAAATTTAGCGGATTTAGCAGTGAGATATGGCACCAAAAAGTTTGTGATGGTTTCTACTGATAAAGCAGTTAATCCTACCAGCGTCATGGGTGCTTCCAAAAGAATTGCAGAAATTTATGTGCAATCTTTAAATTTTGAACAGGATACAACCAAATTCATCACTACCCGCTTTGGAAATGTATTAGGATCAAATGGGTCAGTTATTCCTGTGTTCCGGGAGCAAATTGAAAACGGAGGACCTATTACAGTTACCCACCCTGATATTACTCGTTACTTTATGACCATCTCTGAAGCTTGTCAATTGGTAATTACTGCCGGAGCTATGGGAAAAGGAGGAGAAATTTTTATTTTCGATATGGGTGAGTCCGTTAGAATTTACGATTTAGCCGTTAAAATGATCAAATTATCAGGCTTAACTTTAGGAAAAGATATCACTATTGAATTTTCAGGATTACGACAAGGTGAAAAACTTTATGAGGAACTTCTGGCTAATCAGGAGAGTACCAAACAAACCGATCACGAAAAGATTATGATTGCAGATGTTAGAAGATACACCTATACTGACGTAAATCAACAAATCAATTATTTAATAACCTTAAAAGATAGTGATCAGTTTGAAATCGTAAAAGAGATGAAAAACATCGTACCTGAATTTAAAAGTCAAAACTCGAAATTTGATATTTTGAACAATTAAACGTTTAACGTTAAACGTCGAACGTTTAACGTCGAACGTCGAACCTTTCAAACTCCTGTTTTATTTGCTCCATCGTTTCCTTTACCGAAATAATCTCGGTTGCTTTATAGCCATTCATTCCGGAGAAAGCAAACCCTCTGGAGAAATCACCCTTTGTGGCATTTAATAGCGCTTCTGCTACACAAAACTGAACTTTTTTATAGTCGCATTTGGACAAACATTTCCAGCTGCATTTAATCGGTTTCTGGTTTCCTGCCTGAATCTCTTTTACAAAATCGTTGCTGATTACGCGACCAGGAAGACCTACAGGACTATCAATAATGGTGATACTATCTTCATTACTGTTGATAAATTGGTATTTAAATGCTTCTGAAACATCACACTCGGTTGTGGTTATAAATCTGGTTCCCATTTGAACCCCTTTTGCACCTGCATTAAAAATGTCATAAATATCTCCACCACTATATACTCCACCTCCAGCAATAATAGGAATTTCTCTATTGTATTGTATCTCAAACTCATGCAATACAGGTAATGTATCATTTATTATTTTAATGAGAGTTTGTAAATTGTTTGCAGGATGAATAACATCATTTTTTGCGTATCCAAGGTGACCACCTGCTAAAGGTCCTTCAATCACTACGCCATCAGGTATTCTCGAAAATTTATCTGACCAGTGTTGAAAGATCAGCTTAGCTGCTCTTGCAGAGGAAACAATAGGCACAAATTTGGTGGTACTATTTTTAAACTTCTCAAAAATAGAACCAATCGGTAATCCTGCTCCTACAAAAACAATATCAATTTTTTCTTCTAATGCAACATTTAAAAGATTTTCAAAATCTGTCACTGCCATCATTATATTCACTCCAATCACCCCATCAGATAACTTTTTCGCTTTTTGAATCTCTTTTCTTAATGCAATAATATTAGATTCTCTCAGATTGTTTTTATAATCCGGATCTGTCATTCCGATAGCTACAGCTGATATCACTCCAATTCCACCCTGATTGGCTACAGCTGAAGCGAGTCCTGAAAGTGATACTCCAATACCCATTCCACCTTGTACAATAGGTAATTTTGCAATTAATCCATTAATGTTTAGTTGATTCATCATGTTGTTTCATTTTTTGATATGCAAAACTAAAACGAATCAATTGTTCGGGATTAACAACGGGCTAAACTGAAAAATTTAGGGCTATTTTCCTTTTTTAGGGGTGAAAGTGGCGAAATCAGGGGGTGAAAAGAAAAATTTATATCATTTTTTTGAATTCAGTCATGTATTTTTGAGATACATAAGCAACCAGATCTGACTTCTGAAAGAGCAATTTATAACCATCCGGAATATTCTGAATCTCCTTAATCTGATTTATATTGACAATATAAGACCTTTGTGTTCTGATGATGTATTTATAATCACTTAGTAAAGATTCAGCTTTCACTAAGGAGGATCTAATCATTTTATTTTTCATTTCTCCCTCAGATTCATAAAAAACTTCAATATAATTATCTGCTGACTTAATTAAAAACAAGGTTTCAGGATTGATAATTAAATTATCATTTTTATATTCAGATTCAAAATGAACAAAGGTAATATGATTTTCTTTTTTTTCTCTTAATTGTGCATTAAGCGACTTTTCTTGTCTCAATTGAGCTCTTAATGATCTAAAATGATTGGTAATCACCAAAACAGTAAGTGGAATAAACCCCAATAAACTAATTTGGGTGATCACTTCATAGGTAAGAGAATTGACATCAAAGATTTTTAAATAAAGAAAAAGGTTTGCCAAAGAAAGGGATACTAAAATCCATATATTCCAAAATAGATCCCTAACAAAACTCTTGTTTTTATGAAAAAAAAGTTTGGGAAACAAGCTAGGAAGAATGATAATATTGAAAATGAGAACCAGAAATGTGGTCACCGATGTTCCTCCTACAAAATAAATAATCTCATGTCTGGTAAAAGGAACTAAGTTAATAGGTTGAAATAGTGCTAAGAAACCTAACACACCGAGGCTTATAAAGAAAACTAATTTTACATTTTGGCGTAAATCTTCATTATAGGGATTCGGTTTTTTAAAAAACTGAGGCATGTATTTTGGTTTTAACTATTGGCAAAAGTACTTAAAATAAGTGAAGTAACGAATTCTTTGTTTAATCCTTTGTTTTCACCAATTCTGAAATATCTCCCATAATTTTTTTGGCCAAATTATCCGCTACACCCATAGTGTATGCTTCAGCATAAATTCTAATAATAGGTTCTGTATTGGAAGCACGCAAATGAACCCAATTGTCAGGAAAATCAATCTTTATACCATCAATACTGTTCACATCATGTTGACTGTATTTGTCGGCAATCCCTTTCAAAATTGCTGGGATATCCATTTCCGGGCTCAATTCAATTTTATTTTTAGAAATATAATATTCCGGATAGGAACTTCTGATTTCGGAACAAGAGCGTCTTGATTTCGCCATATATGTCAAAAACAATGCAATACCAACCAACGCATCACGACCGTAATGTAACTCAGGATAAATGATACCCCCATTTCCTTCACCACCAATAATAGCATTGGTTTGTTTCATCATGTCAACTACATTCACTTCACCAACAGCAGCAGCAGTATAAGTTACACCATATTTTTCAGAAATATCACGTAGAGCTCTGGATGAAGATAAGTTAGAAACTGTATTTCCTTTTGTATTTTGCAGAATATAATCTGAAACAGCCACTAATGTGTATTCTTCCCCAAACATATCCCCATTTTCCATAATAAATGCCAAACGATCCACATCAGGGTCAACCACAAATCCAATATGATAATCCCCTTTTTTCATCACTTCAGAAATTTCGGTTAAATGTTCAGGTAGTGGCTCCGGATTGTGTGGAAAAATTCCTGTAGGTTCACCATATAAAACGGTTACATCTTTAACTCCTAACTTTTCAAGTAATCTGGGTATTGCAATTCCACCAGTAGAGTGAACAGCATCCAAAACTACCGAAAAATGAGCCGCTTTGATCGCTTTTGGATCTACTAAATCAAGCTTCAATATGGCATCAATATGATCATCAATCGCTTTATTATAAACAGTATAGGATCCTAATTCCCTAACTGAATTATAGGTAAAATCTTCCCTTTCTGCTATTTGCAGCAACTCTTTTCCTTCTGCTGCAGAAATAAATTCCCCATTTGCATTCAATAACTTTAATGCATTCCACTCCATAGGGTTATGACTTGCTGTAAGAATAACACCACCATCAGCTTTTTGTTGAATCACAGCCATTTCAACTGTTGGTGTAGTTGACAATCCCAGGTCAATCACGTTAACTCCCATACTTTGAAGAGTAGCACACACCAACTGGTTCACCATCTCTCCGGAAACACGTGCATCACGACCTACAATAAAAGTGAGCGGATTGGGATTGCTCTTCTTGATTACCGTTACAAATGCCGAAGTAAATTTCACTATATCAATAGGAGTTAGATTCGTACCAACGCTTCCACCAATTGTGCCTCTAATTCCTGAAATAGATTTAATAAGTGCCATATATTATTTTCTTTTTTTGTTAAAAAATTCAGTTAAAATTTGACTACATTCCTCTTCCATAATTCCACCTGTTACTAACGTCTTAGGATGAAGAATGTTGTGCTTAATGAGCGAAAAACCTTTTTTGGGATCTGTTGCCCCATAAACAAGTTTTCCAAGCTGAGCCCAACCAATAGCACCTGCACACATGACACAAGGTTCAAGAGTAACGTATAAAGTACAGTCATTCAAATACTTTGCACCAATATGATTGGTGGCAGCCGTAATAGCCTGCATCTCTGCATGAGCCGTAACATCTTGAAGTGTTTGCGTTAAATTATGTCCCCGACCAATCACCATATTATTCAAAACGACAACTGCTCCCACAGGAATTTCATCCTTTTCCAAGGCAATTTCTGCTTCTCTAAAAGCCATTTTCATAAAATAAGTATCGTTAAAAATCATGTTGCAAAATTACTGAAACTTTAGGCTCTTAAAAGTTAAAAATTTCAAAAAATTATAAAAAGTATTGAAATACAGGAAATTACTCTTCAAAAAATTGATTGTAATCTTTGGGATATACCCCAGTTTCGACCGCTTTTTCTAATGGAAAAAGGAAAAAGGTGGATTCAGATTCAGCACAAAGTTCCCCATTTTCGTTGAATAACGCAGCTTTAACAAACCCTAAATTCCTTTTTATTTCAACTAATTCCCCTTTTACTGTAATTTTGGATTGAGGATTAACCACCTCTTTTTTGTACTTAACCGATAAACGGGAAGTGACTCCAGCCGTTTTTGCTTTTATGTAAATGGTCCAGGCAGATATTTCATCCAATAAAAGTGCTTGTATTCCTCCATGTACAATTCCAGGATACCCTTCAAACTGAGTTTGAGGCACCCAATCTGCAGTAATATGGTTATCTTCTTCAAAAAAAGTTAAGTTTAATCCAATCGGATTGTGGGGAGAACAAGCTATACAATGGTAATTAGTAACAGCAAAAACGTTTTTAATTTTTCTTCTCATTGCTTATCTTTCTTGTTAACAATAGTTTGTGAAATAAAAATTGGTGTTGATTTGATGAGGTAAAAGTACCTAAAATCATTGAAATAATGGAAATAAAAAATGTGAACATTTAAAAATGATTTATTATATTTGCTGCATGGAAATACTCAGAACTTTTGATCTATTGGATCGTTACAAGGCCAACTTTCAGAAAGTGGATGCCTTTGGTGTTAAAGAAAATAAAAAATGGATAACCTATTCCACAAACGATTATATTGACTATGCTTATAATTTTGCTTATGGTTTGTTGGAACTGGGTTTTCAAAAAGGGGACAAAATTGCTACCATCTCTCATAATCGTCCGGAATGGAATTTTATTGATATGGGAATGTCCATGATAGGTATCGTACATGTACCTCTTTATACTTCTTTAAATCTTCAGGAATATACCGAGGTATTAAATCATTGCGATGCCAGAATGCTCATTATTTCTGATCGTATTTTGTATAAAAAACTGGAATCCATATTTCAACATCTGCCTCAAATTGAAAAAGTTCTCACTTTTGATGAAATTCCCGGAGCAACCCAATGGAAAATGATTGTACAGCTCGGAATTGACCACAAATCAAAATGGATAGAAAAAGTAAATGAGATCAAAAACACCATTACTCCAAAAGATTGTGTTTCGCTCATTTATACATCAGGAACTACTGGTACACCAAAAGGGGTCATGTTATCTCACGAAAATCTGGTACAGAATTTTTTAGCAGCAGCAAAAGTGTTTCAATTAACTTCTAATCAAAGATATTTAAGCATACTTCCTTTATGTCATGTGGGTGGCAGATTAGGAAATTATCAAACTCAATATTCAGGAACTTCCATCTATTATGCTGAAAATATGGGAACCATTGCTGCTGATATGAAAGAGATCAAACCTCATGGTTTTGATGCAGTTCCCCGTATTCTGGAAAAAATTTACGATACCATCATCAGTAATGGTAAAAAATTGACCGGAATCAAGAAAAAATTGTTCTTCTGGGCTGTAGATCTAGGCTTACAATACAAAATCGAAACAGAAAGCAGCTGGTGGTATAAACAAAAATTAAAATTAGCAGATAAACTGATCTTTTCGAAATGGAGAGCTGCTATTGGTGGCTTAGCTGATTCTGTTGGTTGTGGTGGAGCATCCCTTCCTGCTCATATCGAACGGATCTTTTGGGCTGCCGGTATCAAAATTCTTAATATGTACGGTTTAACGGAAACTTCTCCAATTATAACGATCAACAGAAGGACCACTCCAGACCTAAAATTAGGCTCTGTGGGATGCGTTATTGATGGAGTTGAACTTCGTATCGCTGAAGATGGAGAGATCTTGTGTAAAGGCCATAATGTGATGATGGGCTATTATAAAAATGAGGAACTTGCCAAACAGGTTTTTACAGATGATGGCTGGTTTAAAACCGGAGATATTGGACATTTGGTTGATGGGAAATTTTTAATGGTTACCGATCGGAAAAAAGAGATTTTCAAATTGTCCAATGGTAAATATGTTGCGCCCCAAGCAGTTGAAATCAAATATAAAAATTCTATTTTTATTGAAAACCTCATGGTTGTAGGGGAACATAAAAAGTATGCAGGTGCTGTAATATCTCCTAATTTTTCTAATCTTATGGATTGGATCAAAAATAATAACATTCCACTAGAAAGTGAAGCAAATGTTATAAAACTAAAAGAGGTTAATGATCTGTTTAGAACGGAGATCCAAAGATTAAATAAAACGGTTTCTGAATTTGAGAAGATTATTAAATTCAAACTTGTTGCTGACCAGTGGTCTCCTAATACCGGGGAACTCTCTGCTACTTTAAAATTAAAAAGAAATTTTATTTCTACAAAATATCAGAGTGAGATTGACGAAATATTTAGATAATAAGCTAATGTGTTAATAAGCTAATAAGCTAATTGATAATTTGATCTTTGGCGCATCAATTGATAAAATAATTATAAAACCTTTATAATATGAAAAACAGATCCTTTTTAACAACAACTTTATTTTTAGTCGTTTTTACTTCAATATTTGTTGTAAAAGCTCAAGTGCCTCCCGGAATTGTACCGGCTAGTGGAATTCCTGTTCTTGTTCCGGCAACAGTGAATCAACTTATGGTGCCAAATGGCTATAGTTATATGTCGTTTGGAAATTCAGCCATACAACGATCGCTTACTAATTGTGATACGTTATCTTTATCTGATCATATAAATGCTTCATTACAAGGCATCATTGTAACACATAATATTATAACAAGTTCAGTGCCTGATCAGAATACTTGTAATCCACTTTCACCTGGTCAAAGTTTATATACTATGCCTGTAATTCCTTTTTGGGATACTTTAAATTATGGAATACCCAGAGTGATGAGACTTGGAAATGGGGATGGAATTAGTTTTTCAGCTTCAAGCGCAGCGGCTACTTACTATTTTACTCCCACTAATGATCAAAATATTTTATTTTTATGGGTCGCTTTTGTTATTCAATCTGCCCAATATCAGTCTAAATCTGACAATGGTTTATTCAGAGTTGAAATGACAGATTTAAATGGTAATTATGTAACAGGAGATTATTACACCAGTACATTTTATATAATTCCTGAAACTACATCTGACCCCGTTTTACACCCCTGTTGTCAAACTCAATATACAAGATATAGCTGTCCGGGTGTAACCACTTTAAAAAAGGAATGGGCAGATTGGAGACAACTTGCTTTTGATCTAAGTTCTTATATTGGTCAAACAGTGAAGTTAAGAATTATTGTTTCTGATTGTGCTTGTGAAGCTTTTTATTCCTATTGTTATTATACCGGTTTTGGTGTAAAAGGTAATCTGGAGGTTCAATCTTGTGCTTTAGATACTATTTCTATTAAAGCACCTGTTGGATTTAATAATTATAAATGGTATATAAATAATGTTTATCATCCAGATTATGATAGTTTGCAAATGATCAATATTTTAAAGAATAAAAGTGATACATTATTCAGATGTGAAGCTATAGTAGAGAGTGGTTCTATAATTGTTTTAGATACTATTATTAATTATTATACTATTACTCCCGGTTTTACATGGCAACAAATGGAAGAGGCTGGTTTATACAAAGTTCAATTTTCTAATACCAGTACCCTGTTTAACACTACCAACAACGAAAATGTTTCACAAAATATTAATCATGTACTTTGGGATTTTGGAGATGGAACAAATTCTTCCGATTTAAACCCAATTCATAACTATTCCGGTGTTGGACCCTATACTGTTACTTTAAGAGTGTTTGACAATAATAATTTGTGTAGTGAGGTCTATAATGATGAAATTTTGTTATCAGGAGTTTCCATAAATGATGCTTCTACTTCAGAGATTACTTTTAATGCATATCCAAATCCATTTAATGAAGAGATCATTCTGGAGGTTCAAAATTCAAATGAAATAGTTCCTTTTGAAATCAGTAATCTTTTAGGGCAGGTAGTTTACCAAGGAAAAATTAACCACAAGAGCAAGGTGCGAACTCAAAACTTTAAACCGGGAGTCTATATTGTTAAGTTTTTGATTGGGAATCAAACATTTTATACAAAACTGGTGAAAGAATAGTAGATAATGTGCTAAAAAGCTAATGTGCTAATGTGCTAATTAATAATTAGTTAATTTGATAATTGTTTGAAAATCACTTTTTGAAAGCGTTGTTCCAAAAGATTGGCAAATTTTGTTCTTGTTTTTGCCAATCTTTTTCTGGATTTTCTAGAAATTTGAATAATAATTCAAATAATCGGATTCCTTTCCACATACTTTAAATTATTTTGGGATAAGCTAATTGTCATACTTTCAAAAATTTCTATTTTTGTTCATTGTAGAAACATGTTTTAGACTACACAAACTACAAAATAGAGTTGTGGGGTTGGATTGTAAAATTCACCCCTTACTTTTAGATTTTTTTTATCGGACAATAGTGCTTCAATATGAATTCATTTATTTCATTTTTCACGTTGGTCATTATTTATCATAATAATTTGTTTTTTATTAAAAAAAGTTTTATCTTTGGCGCATCAATTGATAAAATAATTATAAAACCTTTATAATATGAAAAACAGATCCTTTTTAACAACA
>JAGDMF010000016.1 GCA_017860455.1 Bacteroidota bacterium | reverse complement strand
TGTTGAAAAACTATTTGACAACACAATCAAAATGAACAAATTGTAAAAATTGTATTTTTAAACCTGACATTTTCCACACTTTCTCGGAATAAGATATTGGGGTCACTTTGTCCTTCAGTTGATCGAAATAACACAACCTCCTTTGATTTCTAAAAGTTTTTTTATGTTTTTTTATGTTTACTGATTTTTTTTTATTATTTTTGCACACTTTATATAGTATTTTCAAATTTTTTAATTATGAAAAAAATAGTATACTTATTGTTTATCAGCGTGTTAGTGTTTACTCTTTCCTCCTGTAATAAGGATGAAGATGTTTATAAAACAAAACATAAAATTTATAAAATATGGGAAATCAGTGAAGTAGGAGATCCTGATCAAACATTTACTTATGATAAAGATAATTTAATTACCAGTATTGACGATTATCATGAAGAGGATAGTACCCATTATCATTTTAACTTCACCTATAACAAAGATAATACCGTAAATACTATTGAACATTCTTCCTCTTTATATGTGGAATCTGTCCAACTTTATTATATGGATAAACTCGTTAATAGAATGACTTATTCCATGAATGGTCAAGCTCGTTTGGAACTCATTTTTCATCGCGATCCTGAAACAACTAAAATTACTGAAATTTACGAACATTATGATGTAGATTTCTTCACGGGTTTCGATAAAATTGCTTCCGCTCCTCTTTTTAATTCTTTTATAGGACTAAATGATGTCGTTTCTGCTTATTATAAAAATAATACTTCTAAATCTTTAACATTGCATTGTATCAGAACCATTCAATTTTCCGGAAATAACATAACTAAAATTCATGAATCATATCCAGAATATTCAACTGAAATTACTCAGGATTTAACCTATGATACACTCTCTTTTAACCCATTTTACGGCTTACCATATACCTATAAAGGTTTGTTGGGCTTTTCTGAAAATAATCAAATTTCTAACTATACACTCAATTTTTTAAATGGAGTTGTTACGAGTGATATAAGTACATCTTACCAATATTATTTGGATGATGAGAAATTTCCAAGACGAATTGTAACTAGAAAATCTCCTGATTTTGTTCCTGTTAATACTTATATCCTTTATCAATTACCTTAATCTATTTTTTTTTCATGAAAATACATAAAGAAGGGATCAATACAATATTGATTGCAACATTGTTTGTAGCAATCTTACTTTTTGGTTTTTTGAAATTCGATTTCGATACTCCCATGTTTGTTGATATTGTTTTTTATATTGCTCTTTTGATTTTCCTTTTTCTGGTTATAAGATTTTTTAGAGTTCCCAAGAGATTGATCAATTTTGTTCCAAATGGAATCATAAGTCCAGCTGATGGTACAATAGTACAAATAGTTGAAACCTATGAAGATGAATATTTTAAGGAAAATAGAACTCAAATCTCAATTTTTATGTCGCCTTTAAATGTTCATGTGAATTGCTATCCTATTGAGGGAGTAGTTTCTTATACAAAATATCATCCCGGAAAACATTTTGTGGCAAGTTTGCCTAAGGCTTCTAAAGATAATGAACATAATACTGTTGTAGTAAAAAATGAAGGTGGTACAGAGGTCTTGTTTCGTCAAATTGCAGGATTTGTTGCTAGAAGAATTGTTTCTTATGTTAAAGAGGAAGTAAAAACGCAGCAAGGTGAAGAGATGGGAATTATTAAATTTGGCTCCAGAGTGGATCTTTTTTTACCTTTAAATGCAAAAATAAATGTAAAAGTTGGAGATAAGGTAACCTCTAAAAAAACGGTTATTGCATATATAGATTAATACGGTGAAACTAAGTATTGTTATTGTAAATTATAACGTTAAACACTTCCTCAGACAGTGCCTAATCTCTGTTTTTGATGCCCTGTCTCATATTGAAGCTGAAGTTTTTGTAGTTGATAATTGTTCTTCTGATGATTCTGTCAATATGATTCAGGAGGAATTTCCTCAAGTAAAATTGATTGCAAATAAAACAAATTTTGGTTTTTCTAAAGCCAATAATCAAGCAATTAATCAGGCTATTGGGGAGTATGTGCTTTTACTAAATCCGGATACACTTGTTGAAAAGGATACATTTGAAAAATGTTTGCTTTATTTGGATAAAAATCCTGATGTAGGTAATGTTGGGGTGAAAATGATTAATGGCAAAGGGGAGTTTTTACCTGAATCTAAGAGATCACTGCCTGTTCCGGAGGTAGCTTTTTATAAAATTTTTGGTTTATCCAGATTGTTCCCCAAATCCAAAAGATTTGCTTCTTATCATCTTTCCTATTTGGATAATGATACTATTCATGAAGTGGAAGTGTTATCTGGAGCTTTTATGATGCTTAGAAAAAGTGTTTTGGACAAAATTGGACTTTTAGATGAAGATTTCTTTATGTACGGCGAAGATGTTGATCTTTCATACAGAGTTCTAAAAGCAGGATACAAAAATATTTATTTCCCCGATACTCGAATCATTCATTACAAAGGTGAAAGTACCAAAAAAGGTTCTATAAACTATGTATTAGTATTTTACAATGCCATGCAGATATTTGTAAAAAAACATTTTTCTGCCAAAAACATTCTACTTTTTAACTGGATTATCTCTTTTGCAATTTGGTTCAGGGCGTCCCTTGCCATATTAAAAAGAGTTGGGAATGTAATTGTTTTACCCTTAATCGATTTTTTAGTGGTTTATGCCGGAATGTTACTTTTGGCAACCTATTGGGAAAAAAATGTTCTCATTTCTCCTTATCCGGATATTTATATGTTTTTATTTATTCCTATTTACATTCTAATTTGGATCTTCTCTATTTTGATAAGCAAAGGATATTCTAAACCCTTTTCTTTACAAAAAACGAATAGAGGAATTCTAATAGGAACGATTGGAATCCTGATTTTTTATTCTCTTTTACCGGAAACATCAAGATATTCCAGAGCCATAATCGTTCTTGGAGCTATGTGGACGGCATTGGCTATGAACACAATACGTTATGTGCTACATAAATTAAAAATCAAACAATTCTATTTTGGAAATGAATCCTTAAGGAGAATTTTAATTATTGGGGATTTAGTGGAGGTAAATAGAGTTGCAAGATTAGTTCAGCTTAATGATCGAAAACCTGAAACTATTGATTCACTTGAACCCAATTTTTTGGACACCAAATCTATAATGAACTCCAATAAATCTTATAATGAAATCTATTTTTGTATCAAATCAATAGAAATTAAAAAAGTAATAGATGTTATCTATGATCTTAAAGATAAAAATCTTGAATTTAAAATTGTTTCCAGAGATTCAGATGTAATTATAAGTAGTCAGGAAGTTAAAATTCCCATTGAGCCAAAGCATCTTGACACTCTTGAATAGATAAGCAATTCATAAGTTTCATTTTAGTGTCTTTAAAGTGTGAAATACCTTTAAAATAAACACTATAATGGCGTCTCATCTCAAAAACAGCGCTTTTTTCACCTTTAATTTTTGAAGCTTCTGTTAAGTGCAACATAACCATTTTAATCCTTTCGGATAGGGTAGGAGGCGTAAAATGTTCCCCTTTTAAAAATTGTTTAATCTCTTTAAAAATCCACGGATTACCAATGGCAGCGCGACCAATCATGATACCATCTACACCATATCTGTTTTTATAATCAATTGCTTTTTGAGCACTATTGATATCCCCATTTCCTATGACTGGGATGGTAATTGATCGGTCATTTTTTATTTCTCCAATTAGTGTCCAGTCCGCTTCTCCGGAATACATCTGTGAGCGGGTTCGTCCGTGAATGGTGATCCCTTGAATGCCGGTATCCTGCAGTTTTTTGGTGATTTCATGGATCGGTTTATCTGTATGATCCCAACCTAAACGGGTTTTAACAGTAACAGGAAGGGATACATGATCTACGACTGCTTTGGATAATGCAACCATCTTTGGAATATCCTTGAGAATAGCAGATCCTGCTCCTTTTGCAACCACTTTTTTTACAGGGCAACCCCAGTTAATATCAATAAAATCAGGATGTTGTTCTTCTGCAATTTGGGCAGCTTTGACCAATGAGTTTAAATCATGTCCAAATATTTGAATTCCAAATGGACGCTCCTCTTCGGAAAATTGAAGTTTATGAAAACTCTTTTCCACATCTCTGATCAGTGCTTCGGAGGACACAAATTCAGAAATTAGAAAATCGGCACCTAATGATTTACAAATCAAACGGTACGATTGATCACTCACATCTTCCATAGGCGCAAAAAAGAGTGGAAACTCAAACTTTTTCAGCAAGGATTGATAATTCAGCATATCTTTCTTTTTCTTTTTACAAAAATAATAAAAAAAAAGATGGCAACACTCATCATTTTTTCGTCATATTTAAGGTGTTAAGGCTTGATTTATAAGGTTTTTTTAATATCTTTGCATTCGGTTAAAAACCAATTTTTAAAATGCAAATAATTTTATCAATATAGTATCTAAAAATTTAATTATGAGAAAGTTAATTTTTACAATTTTACTTTTTTTAGTCACATTGAATGCCTGGTCACAATGTGCTGATTCAACAACTGTGTTTTTTGAAAATTTTGATGGTCCAACTATCAATATGACTTCATCAAACAACCATGTCCCACTACCAGGAACCGACTGGTTTTTATTGACTGATTCGCTGTACTCATCTTACAATAAATGCTATCATGCCAATATTTACCCAACCCAAGGTCAAGCTGCTATTGCTTCAACACCTCAGCTTGCTTTTGTGCCCGGTAAAACATATTATTATTTGCAATTTAAACATATTGCAAAACTTATTAGTGTGGATTTCGCTCAAATTGAAATAAGATACTCTATTGGTAATAATCAATGGACTACTCCAACTCCAATTCCAATTACAAGTACATCTGCCTATTATTATGGAGAAGCAGCAAGTTTAACTGACGGAAAATTTAACCAAAGTAATTACACAACATGGTTGCCATCAAATAATAATGCATTGCCAACCAATACCTGGTGGAAAGAGGAGTTAATTGATATTTCACAGTTTGTAAACGGACCTGGAAGTGATGGAGTAGCTTTTCAGGTTAGATTTATTACAAAGAAACTTTTAGGAACAATTCCAACCGGTTGGTTCCTTGATGATGTAAAAATTATCGCTTCTGACAAAGAGTTGATCTCCCCTAAAATTGCATTGGCTACACCAATGGTAATTAATAACGTTACCAACTGGGGTCCCTATACCATTAAAGCTAATGTTACTGACCGTCCTCTCAATTCAACAAGACCCGATTCTGTAAAATTGTGGTATTCAGAAAATGGACAACCTTATGTAATCGCTCCTAAAACACAATTGTCTGCTACTCAATACTCATGGACCATTCCTCAACAATGTAACGGAACCAATGTAAGATACTATATTACCGCTAAAGACTCCGCTTGTAATGGTGCAAGACTCGATACCATGTTTAACGTAGTAGTGAGTACGGCCGGGACTACCCCCAACGGTGTCCGGCTCGATAGTATTATGTCTATACCGTACTCCTTACAGGTTGGTACTGCGTCACCGGTCAAAATATCATTGACAAACAGAGCCAATAATAAAATGGACTCTTGCCGTGTTGCTTTGACTGTCAACAATAATCCGGTATTAACTTATTACTGGAATGCCATGACAGATTTTAGTACCACAAGAGATTTCTGCCTCAATTTTAATGATACGTTGACTATTGGTAATTTTATGCCTATACTGGGTTGGGATACGGTTAAGGTGTGTATTACGCATCGAAATTTGGGTCTTAATGATTATACGGCAAATGAAATTTGTAAACAATATATTAAATTTGGTTGTGCCTCCATCTTAAATGGAAACCTCACCGTTGGAGGAACAGGTGCTAACTTTACCGATATCACTTCATTTTTTGCAACTTTGAAAAACTGTGGTATGAATGGCCCAATTGTTGCAAAATTAGCTCCCGGAACCTATAATTCTTCAGATTTTTATTTTGATTCTTTAGCTAATGGCCAATCCGCAATCAATACCCTAACATTTGAATCTGCAACCGGAAATGCTGCTGATGTTATCATCGTTGATAATGGAACCAATAATGCCAGAGGTGCTGTTACATTCCAGGGAGTTAGTCACTTCCGATTGAATAAACTAACCTTACAAGGTAAAACCGGATCTACATGGTCAAGAGGGGTTTATATTAACGGAGGTACTTGCTCCAATATAAAAATTACAAACTGTATCATCAATGTGGATAACTCCACAACTACCTCTAATTTGTATTCTGGGATCTCAAGAATTACAGCTTCAACCGGTAATACAGGAGATGGTGATATCGAAATTAAAAATAATATCATTAACGGAGGTGTATATGGTATCCATTATTTAGGATCTACTACTAAGCAAAATGCGTTGATTGCATTAGATTCCAATATTATGAATACTTCTTACTATGGTATTTACACATCCTATACTAATATTGCTTCTATAAAGAAAAATAGAGCTACCCAAGCACTAACCAGTGTTCAAAGATATACCGGTATCCATATTGAAAGATCTACTACAACTGCAACTATTTCAAAAAATAGAGTTTTTGCTGATGTAAACATGAATGTTGGATTAAACTTAAATACTGTTTCTAATGGAACTTCAGATATTTTAGTTTCCAATAACGAAATCCGCGGAAAAGCTACTTTAGCCAGTACTTATGGTATCAATAATACTTCATCAACAAAGATGGTTTATCTTCACAATTCTGTTAGATTGTACTCCTATACAACTTTAGCAGTTACCGCTTGTTACTATCATACTTCAGGTGCTATTGTGACTTTCTCTAATAACCTTCTTGTAAATGATTGTATTTCACTTACTTCACAAAATTATCCAATCTATTATGCAGTTATTCCAACAACATTAGCTTGTGACTACAATGTTTACCACTCTGATGGTCCGGTTGGTTATTATACTGTTGCACGTAATACATTAAGTGAGTGGCAATATGCTTTGAATAATACCAGAGATACTTCCACTGTAATTACTGAACCATCATTTATTGATCCTGCTGTTTCATTGAAATTATCCAATTTTGCCGGATTCGAATGTCCTCAAAATATTTTGGTTAATGATGATGTTGAAGATTCTCTTAGATCTTGCGAAGTAACACATAGAGGTTGTTATAGAACTTATGTACCACCTAAAGATTTAGCTTTGGCAGGTTTATTATCTCCTGTATTAGGAACATGTCCTCAAACAAGTTATCCTATCACCTTAAAAATCTTTAACTACGGATGTAATACCGTTAATTTTGCTACAACTCCTGCTTCTATTAGAACAGTTGCAACCGGCGGTTTAACTTTAAATACTAACTTTACTATCAATACCGGTACACTTGCACCAAACCAATTCTCAAATATTACTATAAATCCTGGCGTTGCCATTCCTTATAACTCAGATGTTAATTTTACTTTCATTTTGACTTACACAGGAGATGAACGTTCATTTAACGATACCATGTATCTTCCTTTCAGATTGGAAGTTATTGCTCCTGCTATTGCTACTTATGATGAAACTTTTTCTAATGGAACTACATTGACTTGGAAAATTCAACAAATAGCCGGTGCCGGAAACTGGAGCTATCAGGAAGGTATCGGAACTTTCCCAACTATTGCCCCTGTATATGGAACCGGAAGACTGTTTTTCAATTCCAAAAACTTTGCAACAAATACCAATTCAAGAGCGGTTATGCCTGTTATGGACTTGACCAACAGTGTGAATCCCATTTTAGAAGTTTGGTTTGCTCATGATAATGGAAACACTGCAGCTACTTATAATACAGAAGGTGTTACTGTAAAAATATCTACAGATGCCGGTAATACATGGACTGCATTAAATCCTGAAACTCCAAATCCAACCAATACAACTACTTCATTGTTAAAACGTGCTCAAACCGCAATTACTGGTTATACTTTACCTGCTTGGGTGAAATATACGTATGATTTATCTGCATATAATACAAATAGTTGTGTGTTTATTTCATTAGAAGCAATGGGAAAAGCAGGTAATAATATTAATATTGACCGCGTTAGAGTTAGAAAAATTTATAACAATGATTGTTCAGTACAAAATATTTATACCAATCATGTTAGACCAACTCAGGTTCAAACTAAACCTGAAATTAAAGCTATAATCACCAACGAAGGTAGAAATGCTCAATCGAATGTTCAGGTAACTTTAACTATTACTGGTGCTAACTCCTATACTGAAACAACAACAGTTCCTAACATTCCATACAATACTCAGGCAATTGCAACCTTTACCGGTGCACATTTAGCCAATATTGGATCTAATAATATTCAAATTTCTTGTCAGAGTGATGAATTTAACGGGAATAATACACAAAATGCTTTAGTTCTCACAAATCCAAATAACATCGCAGTTGCCGATACATCTAGCTATTTAATAAATTTTGGATCCGGAACTCCTATAAAAGCTGCTGTTAAATATAATGTTGTTGATACTATTGTTACAACTGCAGTTAAATTCTATCCTACTAATTCACTCGAAGTTACAGGTAAAAAAGTAAGAGCATTTATTTCTAATAGTGCCGGTGAGATCGTGACTACTTCTGATACACTTACTATGACAGATAATATGGTAAATACTTGGGTTAATATACCTCTTAATAATTTTGCATTAACTCATACTTCTACTAATTTTTATGCCGGTATCGAAATGATTGATGCAGGGTACTATTTAACAGCTCAATATGAATCCCCTACCAGAGATAGTGCATTTTATTACTTAGATCTCGAAAATAACATCTATATACCTCAATCTACCGGTAGATTTATGATTGGTGCCACTGTCGCTCCTAAAATTGATAAAGAGTTTGCTATTTTATCTGTAATCAACCCTATCTCAAATTGCGATTTGGTAGTTGAGCCTATAAAATTGAAAATTGCTAACAATGGTCCAAAAGATATTCTTCCAGGATCTGTTTTACATTATACAGTTAATAATGGTCCGGTTATTTCTCAACCATTAATGGATACACTATTTAGTCATCAAATCAGAACCTTTACTTTTAATACCCCTTATGATTTTACCAATCACCAAATTAATGTTGATGTAAATTATGTTTTAAAAGCATGGGTTGATACCACCAATACAGATATTGTTTACTTTAATGATACTATTGTTAGAAATGTTATCTCAAAAGGAAAAGCGTTTGCTCCAATATCTCCTGATACTATTTTGGTGAATTATTCAACTCAAGGAACCTTAACATCTCAACTTCCAACACAAATAAATCCCGGTATTATTCAATGGTTTACAAAAGTGGGTAATCAATATGTTGGACCATTATATCAAGGTCCTGGTCCTTATGTTACTCCTAATTTGATGTACTATGATACCATGTATTATGTATCTGTTGCACCTGGCGTTTTATATACTCCAACTGTTGGAACTGTTTCAACTGCTGCTAATCAGGCTCCTTTCTCATTTTCAAACGGATTTTCAAGAGGTAGAATTTTATATAAACAATCTGAAATCGGGAATTATGGGGTCATTGCTAAAATCGCTATTAACGTAAGCGCTGTAGCCAATGGTATCCTTGGTATTCCAATTAAAATATATATCAAACAAACAGATCTTGATACTTTAAAAACCACAGATGTATTTGATTGGGATAACGAAATTGCTGATGCAACAGTTGTTTTAGATGCTCAAACCTTTTTTAATACTACAGGTTGGGTTGAATTACCAATTACAATTCCGTTGAATTATACTTCAGGTAATATTTTGATTTACACTGAATCAAATTGTACCGGCTCTAACTGTGGCGCAATTTCAGGAGGAACATCCTATCCTACATTCAAAATATCTTCATCTGCAAATAAAGTGCAAATGAAGACTGCTAATACCAATCCTACATTCACGGGAACCTGGGGTGCTCCTAATGCCAATAGATGGGTGATGAAATTCTTTGTTGCTGATATGTCATGTGCCAGTGAACGTATCCCTGTTCAAATTCATATTCCGGATAAACCAACTTATGATGTGGAAACCGAAGCTTTCGTTTATCCAGTTACAATGCCTCAATCAACACAAAATTGTGCTTTATATAGTGAAAATATTGTCGTAAAATACAAGAATTTATTAGATAAACCAATTCCTGCCAATAAAGTGTTAGCAAAAGCAGGTTTTAGAGAAGGTACTACTGGAGCTTATACCTGGATTACTCATTTAGTGACTGATTCTTTCGCTCCACTTGAAGAAAAATTAGTTACTTTTACTCAGCTTTTTAATTTTAGTGCTCCAACAGCTGACAAAACTTTCCAATTTATCGCTACTTCTGATTTATTGAATGAAACGATTGTTTATAGATCAAACGATACCATTACAGGTTCTATTAAATCATCCAGAACGGCTCCAATTCCTGATCAGTTAACCTATTATGGTAATTTTACCCAAACATTTAATGTGGCTCCAGGAATAACCTATTCTCCTGCTATAACTCAATACTACTTCTATGACTCATTTGATGGAACAACCCCTTTGACAGGTGGAAATGGTGTTTCCAACTATACAACCACAAACTTATATGATACAGCCGTTTACTATATGACAGCTAAAACTCCTGCTACTCCTTTCTGTATTACTAAACGGATTCCTGTGACCATAAATGTTGCAGTACCTACAAATAATCACGATTTGAAAACCAATTCATTGGTTTATCCGGAATCATTTACTTGTGGTTTGATGAATCCAACCCTTATCGTCAATTATAATAATACTGATTCTTTCTTAATCCCAGCTCAAACATTTAAAGTAACTGCCAAATTTACAGGTACATCAAATCTTACTGTTGTTGATACAATTATAACACCATTTGCAGCTGTTGATAGACTTCCTTTAGTAGCACCATTGACTCAACCAACTATTGATATACCATTTACAAAAACTGCTTTATTGGGATCAACATTACAAAACAGAATCTACAATTATGAGATCTTTACTGATCCTGTTAGTCCTTCTTATTTCCCATACAGGTTAAATGATACCATTCGTGGCGAATTAAGAGTTCCTGCAAATCCAGTTGCTCCGGCTACTGTAAATTATAATGTACCTTACGGTTTACCTTATGTAATCACTCCTTTATCACACGCTTCAAATTCTGGAACTCCTTTGAATACTGTGACCTTCTATGATGCTACAGGAATTACACCATTAGCTAATGGAACAAGCTATACAACTCCAAATATTTACGGTCCAACTACATACAAATATGGCGGTCGAATTATTTCAACAGGATTTACTAAAGATACTATTGTAGGTCTAACCGGTTCAACAAATGGAGGATTCCCATTTGTATTTACACAACCTGAATCTCAAGGTGCCGTATTATTCTTAAAAGGAGATATGGGTGGATATGTTGGATATATCGATACAATTGCAGTATATATTCAAGCTAATATCGCAGGAACTTTCCCAATTAAATTCTATTTGAAAAATACAGATTCTACAGTTCTGACTGCAACAAGCTATGACTGGAATAACTATTTCTTAAATGGAGCCACTTTAGTGTATGATGGAACTCCACCATTTACTGCAGGCTGGTTTAAAATTCCAATTCCTGGTGGTTTCTATTATACAGGTAATAGCTTATTACTTTTAACTTCTCATAATTGTTATGGAGAATCCGGTATTGCAGCTCTTAATATATCACCTGCCCCAACTTTTAAATATGCTACAACTTCAGGTGCAAATAAAGTACTTTATAGAGGAGGTGCCTATACAAGTGGTTCAGTTGCTTTTACTGCAACAAATCAAAGAATTACAACTCGTTTTATGATTAACTATACTTGTGAATCTCCAAAATCTACAATCACTTTGACTCCAACCATGCCAAATGTGGATTTACATGTTACTGCTATTACTAATCCTATTACTCCAAATAATAACTATCCTACCAATCAATCTGTTACAGCAACTATTGTAAATCATGGTACTACAAACGCAAGTGGTTTTGTGGTTGGATATAAATTTGGTAACAATCCTCCTGTTGAACAAAATTTCTCAGGCGCTATAGCTGCCGGTAGTTCTGCAAACTTTACTTTTGCAACACCAGTTGATTTAAGTGAGGTTTACTTTGCAACACCATTTTCTGTTTATACTCGCCATAATTTGGATCTTTTCCATAATAATGATACTCTTACCATTCAACTTAAAAAACCAGATCCTTGTGCCCCAATCGTTGTTGTGGGTGCAAGAGATACTATTGGTGCTCATATCAGTAGATTCACTTTTGCTGGTATTGATAATGGACCTGGCTTACCTTTGTTTAACTGTCCGGTTTCCGTTTCAGGTACAGGTATGTATTCCGATTTTACTCAAACAGTTCCTCCTGGATTTGTTGTTCCGGGACAACCTTTCCCAATCACTATTGTAAACTCATTTACTACTAACGCCGGTGCCACATTATGGAAATATGTTTATTTGGATATGAATAGAGATAATCAATTTACTGCTGATGAATTGATCTTTTCAAGACTTTCTGTTACTGCTCCAACAACCGCAAATCCTGGAAATGCTACAACAACCGGATTTACAAATCCAATTAATATTGCTGCTGATACCGGTTTAACTCGTTTAAGAGTGATCACTGTATCTCAAAACTTAGCTGCTAATCTTGCTCCTTGCGCAGCTTTCCCAACAGGTGAAACAGAAGATTATGCCATTCAAATCAATGCTCCTTATCTAATTGATCCGGGTGCAACTCACATCATCCACCCAACTAATATTGTTTGTGCTGATGCTAATGGTAAAATTAAAGTGTCTGTTAAAAACTACGGAAGTTCTAATCTTGTATTTACACCAACAGAACCACTGACTGTTAACGCCACTGTTACAGATCCTGCTAATGTTGTTACCAATTATACTATTCAGGTAACGTCAGGAACTGTCGCTCAATGGGATACAATTAATGCTGTTATTCATAATGTAAATATAAGTAATGAAGGAACTTACACTATTTCTGTAAATATTGTTTACAATAGTGACCAATTCCAGATCAATAATGTTGCAAATACAACTTGTACTGTTCCAAATACTACTCTTTATAATCTTCCAATTACTGTGTCATTTGATGCTCAGTCTGAATATATTGCCGGTGCTGACGATCCATTCCCTGCATTCTGGACTCCAACAACAACTAATACTACTTTTAAATGGGATGTTGATTCATTAGGAACTACAAATGCTCCTCAGGCGGGTCCATTTTATGACCATTCTTTATTCGCTACAGGTATTCAAAATTTAGGACAATATGCCGTTGTATCTGCTCCAGCAAACTCAAGTACTGCAGCAATTGCTACTTTATCTACCGGTTGTGTTGATTTACATTATAAAGATGGATACCCTTGTGAAATGAGCTATTGGGAACACATTTTTGGAGTTGCTACTGCTACATGTAAATTCTATGTTGAAATTGGTTCTGGTGATTATTATATCCGTATGGATTCAATTATTGGTAGAACACATACAGGTAATAATGCTTCTATTGCCGCTGATCTCTATTCTAAACGTGCATTTGTTATTAATCAAATAGATGAAAATGCAAAAATCAGATTTGTAGTTACAGGTAGAACCGGTAAAATTGATCCAGCTATTGATGATATTGATATTAAACACGGTAAAGCTGACTTAGCTGTTATTGGCTATGAATATCCTTTAGATTTCTCTCAATCAACAGATGATTGTGTTATCAAAGGGGATACCGTAAAACCACGTGTAATCCTTAAAAATGTGGGAAGGGTTCCAATTTTAACGTTCACGATCAACTTTAATGCAGCTGTCGGTACAATCTATTTGGATGTTCCGGATGAAACCTGGAATGGTACTTTAAATCCTGGTGAAACTATGGTTTACACATTTAACCAAGGTATTATTGTACCTCAATTATTTAGCTTCTTACAATTCCAAACCACTGCAACAACTATCAATGATGAATTTGAAGCAAATAACCGCAATACCATTATCTCTTGTACAACAGTTGGAATCGATGACAACCTGACCATTGAAAATGGTGTTGCTTTAGGTCAAAATATACCTAATCCTGCTAATTATGAAACAACTATACCATTCTATACTTCAATAGCCGGAAAAACAGAATTATTAATTCATTCTGTAGAAGGCCAGGAATTGTATAGAACTACTATTAATGCTGAAGTTGGTGACAACAATATTAAAGTTAATACTTCTGATTTCGCTGCCGGAATCTATTTCTATACCATCTACATTAATAACACTCAATTAACTCGTAAGATGTTAATTCAAAAATAAAATGATGAAAGGGGCTTCGGCCCCTTTTTTTATTGCAGTTTTTTTCGTACTTTTGCACTCCTGTCTTCGTAGCTCAGTAGGTAGAGCAATTGACTCTTAATCAATGGGTCGGGGGTTCGAGCCCCCCCGAGGACACTACAAAAACACTTTTAAAAAAAAGTGTTTTTTTTTAATCCAATTATTAAAAGGATAATTTTAATGATGAACAAACATATCAAAATCTCTGATTTTAATTATGATCTCCCAAATGATAAAATTGCATTTTATCCAAAGGAAAATAGAGATGAATCTAAACTCTTGGTATTCAAAAACAATACAATAGAGGATTCAGTTTTTAAAAAATTACCCGATTTTTTGACAGAAAATGATGTTCTTGTTTTCAATAATTCTAAAGTAATCCATGCCCGAATTATAGTTTATAATTCTAATGGTGCCAGAATTGAGATTTTTTGCCTAGAACCAATTGATCCAACAACTGTTATCTCACAATCTTTTGAACAAACGAACTCTGTTACCTGGAAATGCTTTGTTGGAAATGCTAAAAAATGGAAAAATGAGATTTCATTCCAAGTAATGTTAGAAGATAAACAGATTACTATTACGGCTAATAAAACCGAATTGTCAGAAGGTTCCTTTAAAGTAAAATTTTCTTGGGATTCCTCTTCAGTTACTTTTGCAGAATGGCTGGAAGCTTACGGAAAAATGCCATTACCCCCATATATCAAACGTGAAGCCGACATAAATGATAACAATAGATATCAAACCATTTTTGCTCAATATGATGGATCTGTTGCTGCACCTACAGCTGGTTTGCATTTTACCCAAGCAGTTTTTGAAGAACTTTCTCAAAAAAATATTCAACAACTTTGGATCACATTGCATGTAGGTGCCGGAACATTTAAACCTGTAACAAGTGAATTTATTTCTGATCATTATATGCATCAGGAACAAATTGTGGTATCAAAACAAATGATTCAAAATTTAATGAATGTAATGCATAAAAGAATCATTGCTGTTGGAACAACCGTTGCCCGAACATTAGAATCACTATTTATTATGGGAACTAAACTCCATTTAAATATCGACAATCCTTTTCAAGTGAAACAATGGGAAGTCTATGATTCTAATTTACAATTTCAGGAAATTTCACCGGAAGAAGCGCTTCAATCAATTTATAGTTATTTAGATAACAATCACTTAGAATATCTTACAGGAGAGACCTCATTGATGATTATTCCCGAATATAAACACAAAATTGCTAAAGCGATTCTTACCAATTTTCATCAACCTCAAAGTACTCTTTTGTTATTAATCGCTTCCTATATTGGTGATAATTGGAAAAAATTATATCAACATGCGTTGGATCATGATTACAGATTTCTAAGTTATGGAGATTCCAATTTATATATATAAAAAAAGGGTATTCAAAATGAATACCCTTTTTTTTAGGATGAGGTAAACAACAAATTATTCTTGTGTTTCAGTAGCTTCAGCAGTTGGAGTTTCTTCCACTTTTGCTGCTGCTTTAGGAGCTTCAACAGCTTTAGGAGCTGCTTTAGCACGACTACGACGAGTTTTTGTTGCTTTCTTTTCTTCTTTTACGGTATAAGTTTCGTTATAATCAACGAACTCAATAATACACATTTCTGCATTGTCACCTTGACGGAAGCCGGTTTTTAAAATTCTGGTATAACCACCGGGTCTGTCAGCAATTTTTTGAGATATGTCTCTAAACAATTCAGTAACAGCAAATTTATCTTGAAGATAAGAAAATACCATTCTTCTTGAGTGAGTTGTATCGTTTTTGCTTCTTGTTACAAGAGGTTCAACATATTTTTTCAACTCTTTAGCTTTTGCTAAAGTTGTAGAAATTCTTTTGTGTATAATCAAAGATGATGCCATATTTGAAAGCATCGCAGCTCTGTGAGAACTTGTTCTACCTAAATGATTAATTCTTTTCGCGTGTCTCATTTCTTATTATTCCTTATCTAATTTATATTTTGCTATATTCATTCCAAATTCCAATCCTTTAGCTTTTACTAAATCTTCTAATTCAGAAAGAGACTTTTTGCCAAAGTTACGGAATTTTAAAAGGTCGCTTTTATGGATAGCAACCAATTCACCTAATGTTTCTAATTCTGCTGATTTTAAACAGTTAAGAGCGCGAACAGACAAGTCCATATCAACCAATTTTGATTTTAGGATTTGACGGATCACAAGAGAAGCTTCATCTAAATCTTCACCACCATTATCTCCGGATTGAATAGGAGAGTCCAATGAGATTTTATCGTCTGAGAAAAGAGCGAAGTGTTGAATTAAAATTTTTGCTGCTTCTTTTAAGGCATCCTTTGGATGGATAGATCCATCAGTAGTGATGTCCATGATCAATTTTTCGAAGTCAGTTCTTTGTTCTACACGGAAGTTCTCAACGGTATATTTCACATTTTTGATAGGAGTGTGGATAGAATCAATTGAGATTACATCTATTCCTTCATGTAGTGATTTGTTTTCTTCAGCTGGCACATAACCTCTACCTTTATCAATAGTGATCTCCATTTCTATTCTGGTATTAGGTTCCATGCGGCAGATGAGTTGCTCAGGATTTAGCACCTGAAAGAAGTTCAGATATTTATTCATATCTCCGGCTGTAAAAGTGTCTTGTCCGGCGATCACGATTCTTGTTTTTTCAGAGTTATTGTTCTCGATTTTATTTTTGAAACGGATTTGTTTCAAATTTAAAACGATATCAGTAACATCTTCCATAACTCCTGCAATTGAAGAGAACTCTTGAGAAACTCCATCAATTTTTACCGAAGTAATAGCGAAACCTTCAAGGGATGACAACAGAACACGGCGGAGAGCGTTCCCAACGGTTTGGCCATAGCCTTGTTGGAGTGGACGAAATTCGAATGATCCACGAAAATCATCCGCTTCGTTCATGATAACTTTATCGGGCTTTTGAAAGGTTAAAATTGCCATAATATTTTATATTTCTTAATTATTCGTTGTTTATCACGTTTTTTTTCCTGATTATTAATCTAAATACTATTATTTAGAATATAACTCAACAATTGCTTGTTCGTTAATGTTTTCAGGAATATCTTCTCTCTCAGGATAATTCATGAATTTTCCTGTAAAAAGATTGCCATCCCACTCTAACCAATTAAATTTATTAGAATGTCCATGTAAAGAGTTAGTAATCACTTCTAATGATTTTGAACGTTCACGAACTGCAATAATATCACCTGGTTCTAATAACATAGATGGGATATTGCAAATCTCTCCGTTTACTAAGATATGTCTGTGATTTACTAATTGACGGGCAGCTGCTCTTGATGGAGCAATTCCTAAACGATACACAACATTATCAAGACGTGATTCAATCAATTTCATTAAATTTTGACCGGTGATCCCTTTTTTACTTGCTGCTTTTAAGAACAATTTTTTAAATTGACGTTCTAATAATCCGTAAGTGTATTTTGCTTTTTGTTTTTCTTGTAATTGAATACCATACTCAGACATTTTTGCACGTTTTCTGTTTTGTCCGTGTTGTCCTGGTGGATAACTTCTTCTTTCTAGATATTTATCTGGTCCAAAGATAGGCTCTTTGAATTTTCTAGCGATTCTGGTTTTTGGTCCTGTATATCTTGCCATAATTTTACTTTTTTGCTGATTCTAAATTAAGTTAACGATTTTAAAATTAAACTCTTCTGCGTTTTGGAGGACGACAACCGTTGTGTGGTAATGGAGTTACATCTGTAATCTCTTCTACCATAATTCCGGCAGCATGAATTGTACGGATAGCAGATTCTCTTCCACTTCCTGGTCCTTTTACATAAACCTTAACTTTTCTTAATCCTAGATCGTAAGCCACTTTTGCACAATCTTGTGCAGCCATTTGTGCTGCATAAGGAGTGTTTTTCTTTGAACCTCTGAATCCCATTTTACCGGCAGATGACCAAGAGATTACTTGACCGTCGCTATTTGTTAGGGTTACAATAACATTGTTGAACGATGCTGAAATAAAAGCCTTGCCCATTGCATCAATTCTAACGACTTTCTTTTTTATTGTTTTTGTGTTCTTTGCCATAATTATATTCCTTCTTCTGACTAAAATTTTAAATTACACATTACTTAGTTGCTTTTTTCTTATTCGCAACTGTTTTCTTACGCCCTTTTCTTGTACGAGCGTTATTTTTAGTACTTTGTCCACGTAGTGGTAATCCGATACGATGACGAATACCTCTGTAACAGCCGATATCCATTAAACGTTTGATGTTTGTTTGAACCTCAGAACGCAACGCACCTTCTACTTTAATTTCATTGATTATTCCACGAAGTGCTGCCAACTCATCATCATTCCACTCACTAACCTTTTTATTATAGTCAATGTTAGCTTTGTCTAAAATTTGTTGAGCTGTACTTCTACCTATACCATAGATGTAAGTTAATCCGATTTCACCTCTTTTATTGTTGGGTAAATCAATACCTGCAATTCTTGCCATACTCTTGTTATATTTGTTTATTTGTTAATATTATCCTTGACGTTGTTTGAATTTTGGGTTCTTTTTGTTAATCACATAAACAACACCTTTTCTTCTTACTACGATGCAGTCTTCAGATCTTTTTTTAACTGATGCTCTTACTTTCATTGTTTTTGTATTTTATAATTTTTTATGATTTATGTCTAAATGTTATTCTACCCTTGGTTAAATCGTACGGTGACATCTCAACTTGCACTTTGTCTCCAGGTAAAATTTTGATGTAGTTCAACCTCATTTTCCCGGAAATGTGTGCAGTGATTACGTGACCGTTTTCCAACTGAACACGGAACATTGCATTACCGAGTGATTCGATAACTACGCCGTCTTGCTCTATGGATGATTGTTTTGCCATTCGTTATTTATTTTTTTTGTTTAGAATTTCTTCAATATATTTGTATGTAGATAAAACTTCTGTTCCATGCTCGGTGAGTGCTATTTGATGCTCAAAATGTGCCGATGGCTTTCCGTCCCATGTCCGTATTGTCCATCCATCTTTCTCAATAAACACTTTGTATGTTCCCTGATTAATCATAGGTTCAATACAAAAAACCATCCCTCTTCTTAGTGGATACCCTTTTCCCGATTTACCAAAGTTCGGAATTTCAGGTGCTTCATGGAGTTTCTTTCCAATTCCATGTCCACATAAATCTCTTACAACACCATAACCAAAAGATTCAACGTATTTTTGAATAACATATCCAATATCACCGGTATATTTCCCAGGTTTTGCTTCTGCTATTCCCAAAAGTAACGATTGTTTTGTCCGTTCTAATAAGAGTCTCTTTTCTTCTGAAATTTCACCTACTCCAAAAGTGTAAGCATAATCTCCATGATACCCATTTTTATAAACGCCACAATCAACTGATACAATATCTCCTTCTTCTAAAATCTGATCAGTAGGAATCCCATGTACAACAACATCATTGATCGATATACAAAGTGTTGCAGGATAACCGTTATACCCTTTGAAAGAGGGAACTCCCTGATGATCTCTGATATACTCTTCTGCAATCTTATCTAAAAATGCAATGGGTATGCCAGGTTGAATTTTTTGAGCTACTTCGGCTAAAGTTTTACCAACAAGCAAAGAACTTTCTTTTATAAGCTGAATTTCAGCTTCTGAATATATGTTTGGTTTATTAAACATTATTTTTTTTAGTATGCACTACTATTACGTCCTTTTATTCTTCCGGTTTTAGTTAAACCATCATAATGTCTCATTAACAAATGACTTTCAACTTGTTGAAGAATATCTAACACAACACCTACCATAATTAATAATGATGTTCCACCAAAGAATTGCGCAAATTGTTGATTGACATTAAACATTCTAACAATCGCGGGTAATACAGCAACGATTCCTAAGAAAAATGAACCAGGTAATGTAATTTTTGACATAATATCATCAATTAAATTTGCGGTTTGTTTTCCAGGTTTTGTGCCGGGAATAAATCCACCATTTTTCTTTAAATCTTCAGCTATTTGTTGAGGATTGATAGTGATGGCAGTATAGAAATAAGTGAATCCTATGATTAATAAAAAGAATACAATGTTATATGCTATACCATTATAATCTACAAAACTTAACCAGAATTTACTTGGTTGCTCTCCACCTCTATTGATAAACATTAAAGGTAAGAACATGATAGCTTGTGCAAAAATGATAGGCATTACACCAGCTGCATTCACTTTTAATGGTAAGAAGTTACGAACACCGCCATATTGTTTATTTCCTTCAATTCTTTTGGCATATTGAACAGGAATACGGCGGGTGCCTTGTACTAATAATACACACAATGCAATGATAACCATCATGATAACAAGCTCTGCAATAAACAAGATGGGGCCACCATTCATTTCTGTGATTCTGGATACAAATTCTGCTTCCAATGCAAATGGGAAACGAGCAATAATACCGGTCATAATGATGATGGAAATACCATTTCCTAAACCATTATCAGTTATCTTTTCACCTAACCACATTATAAATAATGTACCGGATATCAGTAATATAAATGCAGTAACTGAGAACATGGAAAATCCAAAAATTCCGGTTTCAATCATTGCTGGAGATACTGCACCACTATATTGTTGAACTATATTAGCAATATATGCAGGTGCTTGAACCCCAACTACAGCAATCGTTAAATAACGGGTAATCTGATTAATTTTTGTTCTTCCGCTTTCACCCTCTTTTTGTAGACGTTGAAAATAGGGAACAGCTAAGGTAAGTAATTGAATTACAATCGAAGCTGAAATGTAAGGCATCACTCCAAGTGCAAAGATTGATGCATTTGAAAATGCACCTCCGGAAAATAGGTCTAAAAGTCCTAATAAACCTTCTTGTGTTGATTTTGAGAAAGCAGTCAATGCTCCGGGGTTTATCCCAGGTAGTACTATATGAGATCCCAAACGATAAACTAAAACAATAAGCAACGTATAAAGAATACGTTTGCGTAAATCTTCAATTTTGAATATATTTCGGATCGTGTTAAAAAATCTATTCATGAGGTGCCGTTATTTTTAATTAATTATTTTCAGCTGTTTCTTTTGTTTCTTCTACTGCTTTTGCAGCAAAAATTGTAGTTACAGTACCACCTAATTTTTCAATCGCTTCTTTTGCACTTTTTGAAATATTATGTACGGTGATATTTATTTTAGTTGTTAACTCACCTTTTCCTAAAACTTTTACTAAGTCTTTCTTAGCAATTAGTCCGTTTTCTCTCATCAATTCCAAAGTGATGTCTGTGGTTTTAGTTTTGTCAACTAACATTTGAAGAGTACTTAAATTGATTGCACTGTATTCAACTCTGTTGATGTTTTTGAATCCTCTCTTAGGTAAAATTCTATAAATAGGCATCTGACCACCTTCAAAACCAATTTTACGGCTGTAACCTGATCTTGATTGTGCTCCTTTATGACCTCTGGTTGATGTAGCTCCTTTGCCTGACCCTTGACCTCTACCTATTCTTTTTGAAGATTTTGTTGCTCCTTCTGCAGGTTTTAAGTTGTTTAAATTCATTGTTGTAAATTTCAAAATCTATTAATACTCTTTTAAATTTCTTCCACTTGTACTAAGTGTTTCACTTTCTCAACGATCCCTAAAATTTGTGGAGTTGGATTGTGCTCAACAGTTTGATGCATTTTTTTTAATCCTAATGCTTCTAGCGATCTTTTTTGACGTATGGGCCTGTCAATCGCACTTCTTACTTGTGTAATTTTAATCTTTTTCATCCCTTCGATAATTGTATTTTAATTTGTTGTTTTGTTACTTAATAAAAAAATAGTAGCTTTTTTGGATAAAAAATGCAACTATTTTCACATATATAATCATAAAAAATCAACCCCAAATATCCAACAATAATTAATTATGATCCGTGAAATCAAGCAGTTGCGCGTTTTTTCTTCCCCTCAAATCCATCTTCTTGATTCACTCCTAAAAGCCGGCAAATATACAAATAATTTCCGATATATCAATAGCCGATAACTTTTTTTTAATAAAATAATGTAACTGTCCCATTTGTGATAAATGGCTCGTCAGAATTATCTATAAATTCAATCTTGTACGCATATACTCCCGCAGGTGCATATTCACCATTCGGTAACCTCCCTTCCCATCCCTCATTCGGATTGGTCGTTTGAAATACAATCTGTCCATATCTGTTATATATTACAAATGTATAAGTACTTGCTGATATAAAAGAATTGATTGGCTTAAATACTTTGTTTTGAGATCCTACCGGTCTGAATGCATTAGGTATCCAAATAGTTGGTTTCTGTTTGATCGTTACTTCATTTGAAAAACTGGCCGGACAATACCCATAGTCGTTTGTGGTCTGATTAACCCCAACTTTATATTTGAATACAGATCCGTAATATTGAAGTTCTGATACATCATCTACATAACTGTTATATGCCGACCATACGATGTTACTTACCATCTCTACAAAATCACCATCAGTCTCCATTTTTCTTTGAATAAATGAATTTGGATTCACCGTTAATGGAACATTATCATCAAAATTATACCATTGTAATGTATTCCGATGTGCAGCATCACCACTGATCGTCAATAAGATACTATTCGCTGTATTGGACATCAATGGTTCTGGTAAACAATCACTATATAAAAGGACTCTGTAGTAATATGTTTTTTTTGTAACCTGTAAATTCAAATCATTATAGGTGTATGTGTTGTTCATCTGGTAAGGAATTTCAGCAATCTTTGTGAAATTCACCGGAGAATCTTCACTTCTATATAACTCAAGATAATCAAATTCATTCTCAATTCCGTTTGTGTTAATAGTTATCACCAAATTTTTGTTCTCTACTACGGAAATGGATGCTACATAAGCATAATCAGTTCTCTCTTCTACAATATAATCAAAACTGGTTTTAATGGATTTACATTTAATAATAGAACTATTACTAGCTTCAACTATAAAACTGTAATTAGTATTGTTTAATAAACCATTGTAAACATAACTTGTCGTACTTGGTGATAAGTTGGACGCAACAACTGAATATCCAATACCGTTAATGGACATCAATATATCATAATGATGTAATCCACTGGTCATGTTGAGATATGGTGTCCAACTTAATGTGACATTATTATGACAAGGATCTATAGCTGAAGTTAATAGCATATTGGATTGATAATCAATGGTCATGGCACTAGCCAAACCACAACTATCACGGGCTGAAATACGGTAATTGTTTGTAAATGAAGATATATTAATATTATCTTCCCATGTTATTGTTGATTTACCCCATACTGTATCTATTGGTAACCAGGTGGTAACAGGAGTAGATGAATGAAAAATCACATAAGAATTAACATCAGAATTCGCTGATTCAACCCAGGTTAAGTTAACCCGATTTGTATTTTCATCTACTGAAACTTTTGTTAAAGTGGGAATATTGGGGGCAATGGTGTTTTGAAATATTCCTGTTGAAACAGTGGAGGAGTTTCTACATTTTGAAGTTTCTGAATACATTTGGTTTTGAATCTGAACCCGATATTTGATTTCATCGTTACAAACATTGATGGTATCTCTGAAAGTGTGTGGACTGGTTGCCGGAATGATTCCCGCAAATGAAAAATCAAAATCGTATGGAGTTTTTCTGTAAACCGAAAAATATTGATCAGATGTTGCAGGAAGTGGACTATAAGGATCTGGTGTCCATGTGATTAATGCTGTACCATTTCCGGGATTACTTACAGTAGAATACATGACAGCTAATGTATCGGAATAATAAGTTAACCCACCGGAATAAGTTGCTTTTATATAATAATAATTATGAACAACCGGATCCAATCCATCAAAACAATCAGTATTACAGGTGGTCATCGCATCTTGAAGTAGTGTAAATGGTCCTGCATAATTGGCAGCATAATATACTGCATATTGTTGAAATACATTTGCTCCTGAATTGATCAAAGAGTCAACCGGAACAAAATATAATGAGACAGAATTGTCATCTTTTACATATAAACATCTTAAACTAGGAGTAAAGTGGGCAAAACTATAAAAATTTAGCGCAACTAATAATCCAAAAAATAAAAATAATTTCCTCATATTCAAATATATACGTATAATCTACTTATTTTAATTAACATCCTACAATAATAGTATAAAAATCCTCATTTTGCAAGTGCTTATTTGCATTTTTTAATATTACATCACTATTTACTTGATGAATAGTTTTTAATGTTACATCAATTTCAGATTCGTTCAATCCAAAACTATGTAAAAAAATAAATTTTTTCATAAATGACACCACACCATCCATCTCCCTTAAAAGGATTCCTTGTAAATACCGTTTTACTAATTTTAATTCATCATCCGAAGTGAGCTCCTTTCTTAACCGATCCATTTCAGAATAAATTTGTTCAATAGATTCTTCAGTCTTTTCACTGATTACATCACTTTCTATGATAAACATAGATTCATTTCTCCAGTAAATAGATCCACATTGTACACCATAAGTAAATCCATTTTTTTCTCTTAAATTTTGCATCAAACGGGATCCAAAATATCCTCCAAACAGCGTAGCTAAAATGGTAAATTCAGCTCTATCTTCATCTAAATAGGAGATCCCTTTTTTACAAACAATAATGGATGATTGAATCGGATCGGTTTGGGGATCTTTAATTAGGGTGGGTTTATGAATCAATTTTAAAGAGGAAACTGGGTCAATCATTGATCCTGAAGGAACCTGATTAAATAAGCTATAAATTTGATTTTCTATAGATGAAGTGGTATTTCCTGCAATAAAGATATTTAGATTAGCACTATTAAAAACTTTGGAATAATAATCATAAAGATCAGTTGTACTGATATCTAAAATTTGCTCATTGGTGTGAAGAGATCCACCTGGCGTATTGTCTTCAAATAATGTATTAAACATGATTTGATTAGCCTTGTAACTGTATTTTAATTGGTTATATTCTAAATCTTTAATCCTTTTTTGTTTTTGTCTCTCCAGATTATCACTTTTAAATTCTGGATTTGCTAAAATATCAAACAAAATAGGGATTAATACTTCACAATTTGATCTGGGAATAATCCATTTAATGGAGACCATTTCAAGACTCGTTGTAACGTGCCAGCTGGCACCATAAAAATCCAGAATTTCATCCATTTCGGATCCTGTTTTTGATTTCGAACTCTCCTTTAATAACTGAAAACAACTAGATGCAAGCGTTTTTTTAGTTTCAAATATGGTTCCCCCCTTGATTTGAATTTGAATATGGATTAAATCCAGCAAAGGATTAAAAAACCTGAATACTTTTACTCCATTTTTCAATGTTTCAACAGTAGGTTTTGAGATCATAAAGTTCTCAATATCAAAAGAATCAGGCGGAATGGATCTGTTTAACATGTTATTTTTATCTGATTAAATTGATGGTTCCCTTGACTCTTTTTGAATCACCTAAACTATTTTTATAAGTGATCATATAAGCATAGGCTCCTTGAGGAAGTTCTGTTCCATTAAAAGTACCATCCCATCCTAAATTAATATCTTTTGTTTTAAAAACAATACCACCACCTCTTTGGAAAATAATAATCTCAAATTCACAAACTTCCCAGTCAGCGGTTACAAAAAATTGGTCGTTATGCCCGTCATTATTGGGCGTAAATCCTGTTGGAATAAATAACATCTTATCAGGATCAGGATTGGTTGAAGTGTTTTTTGGATTCACATCATTCACATTATCCTGTGTTTCCCGTAAAGTGGTGTTTTCAGGTTTGGTTTTTGGAATCTCTTTTTGTTGAACTGTTGAATAGGCGTTTTTATTGTCAGATTTTGGAGTGACTACCGCTTGAGTTTTAGGAAGTTCAATAGTTGTATTTGTATTAGTGTGACCGGTTTCCTTTGAAGTAGAATTTTGATTGGCAATTGTAACATTGTTCTGCGGTGGTAAAATCTCCTGTGGTTTAGAAGATGTGACAGAAGATCCTTTTTCTATTTTGTCAGCGGATTGAATAGTGTTAGCCGGCTGAATAGGTTGTTTAGATTGCTGATTTTCTTCTTTTAGGACAACAGAAACTACCTGCGTTGGAGTTGGTTCATGTTTAGAATTAAAAACGAGAATACCTATTAAAATGGCAATAGTCGCCATTGGAGCAACTCCATATAGTAACACCCTTTTAACAGATTGTAATCGGTTAAATTTTTGCAATGATTGATCATTTTTCATTTTATTCCACATATCAGATGGAATTTCAGGGTCAAAATGATTAAAATGCTCTTTGAAATATTGTCCCACCTCTTTCATATAGCATTGATTTTATATTTTTCCATAATTTTTTTTTGTAACGTATGTTTGGCTTTAAAGTATTGAGAGCGGGAAGTGCCTTCCGAGATATTCAACATTTCTGCAATCTCTTCATGTTTATATCCATCTATGGCAAACAGATTGAAAACCATTCGATATCCATCCGGTAACTCATTGACTAATAGTAACAATTCATCCATTGAAATATCAATGCTATCATCAATAGAAACTTCGGGGTAATCATCAACCAATTCCACTTCTAACCCATTTTTTCTATCAGCAACTTGTTTTCTGTACCATGAAATGGCTGTTGTTACAGCAATTTTTCGCACCCAACCTTCAAAAGAACCTAAAAATTTAAAATTTTGGATATAAAGAAACACCTTAAGAAAAGCATCCTGAAAAATGTCATAAGCATCATTTTCATTTTTGGCAAATCGTAAAGCAATCCCCATAACTAACTTAGAATGTTGATCATAAACCAATTTTTGGCATTTTTGTTTCCCGTTCTGGCAACCCTTTATGATCTCCTCTTCGCTCATTAGTATCCGTAATTTGTTGTAAGACGTTAATAACAAAAAAATGTTGCTTCACATCCTTATTTTGAAACAGTTTTACTTTTTAACGCAGCAATAGATAAAATAAGTCCTAAAGCAATGCCTAAAATGGCAGCAAAAAGTACTTGAAATTCTCCCGGTAAGATGAATGTGATGGTATGAGCCGGAATCCAGAAGAATGGGATTGTTTTTTTGAAAACAAAGCCCCATTGTACTTGCCAGTTAAGCTGTGTAATGAGTTTCCCAAATGGAAGTGGTGTGGTTAAAAATTTCAATTTACCATTGCAGTTTCCTATATGTGCATCGGTTATTTTGTGAAGGGTCATGAAAACCGGAGCAAATGTGGTGTTCATCATTACACTGATACAAAAAGCTCCTAGTAGCTTCATTCCTGAAAAGGATCCTTTCATAGCATCCGGTAAACTTTCAAATAATGGAAATTTGGAAAGGTATGCCGGTACACCAAACTTAAAAACTCCCATCGCTACTGCAATCCAGATACCTAAAATTCCCCAAACGATAGCCCTTGGTAAAATCCCAAATCCCGGCGTGTTGTATTTACCTGTTTTAATTCTTAATCCTAAAACTTCGCCAAATGTAGCTAAAATGGCAAATTTTAAAAAGGCCATTATTAAAGGGTGGTTTCCGTTAAAGCTTAAATACCAATCATATACAGGTTTGAAAATAAAAAATGGGGCAAAAAATAGGATCACTCCAACTGCCATCCATATATCAGCTTTTTTCATCATTTTATTTTTTTACAAAAATACGATAAATGATTTGATTTTGTCTTTCCATTTACTTTCCAAAAATTCAATATCTTTGCTTTTCACTTTTGAAAATTATAACTTTATGAAAATCATCATTTTAGGTGCTACATCAGGGTTGGGAAAAGGAACGGCTGAACTATTTGCTGAAGCGGGTCATACCGTCGCTGTGGCGGGTAGAAGAATCGACAGACTCGAAAAACTTTCACAAAAATTTCCGAACAACATACTTTATGAAGAAATTGATGTTACAAAAACGGATTTGGAAAATAAATTAGATTTGTTGACGCAACGTTTGGGTGGATGTGATCTTTTTCTCTATTCCTCCGGTGTAGGAAAACAAAATTATGATATGGATTTATCCATGGAAAAATGGACCAATGATGTGAATATCAATGGGTTTGTAACATCAATGTGTTTTATGTTTCAATTTTTTAAAAACCAGGGAACAGGACATATTGCTGCGATCAGCTCCGTTGCGGGTTTTCGTGGTATAGGTGGATCTTCCTCATATTCAGCTAGTAAAGGATATCAAAGATTGTATCTCGAAGCGATGGCTCAGGGCGCTCATATTCAAAAATGGAACATAAAATTTACCACTATTATTCCGGGATTTGTTGATACTGAAATCATTGAAGGACAAAACTACCCCTTAACCTTATCTTGCGACAAGGCTGTAAAAGTAATTTTTAAAGGATTACTAAAGAAAAAAAGGACTATTTATGTGGATGGAAAATGGCGCTATATTTCTGCTCTTATGCGAATTATTCCCGGTTATTTCTGGGAAAAAATGACACTCAAATAAGGGCATCAAATAATATCTCAATGGGATGATAAGAGATCTCACCGGTTCCATCTTTGATTTGGTGTCGGCAACTGGTTCCACAAGCTGTAATAATCTCATCCGGTTTCTTATTTTCAATAGCTGGAAAAAGTTTTAATGATCCAATTTTTTGTGACATTTCAAAGTGCTCTTTTTCAAAACCAAAAGAACCGGCCATGCCACAACAACCATCCTCAATGAGCTTTACCGTATAATTTTTTGGAATCTCCATCATATTTACACTACTTGTTTTATCTGAAAGTGCTTTCTGGTAGCAATGGGCATGAAACAAGATTTTTTTCGGGGTATCGGTAAATAATGAAGTGTCAAATTTTTTCAATTCCCATTCTTTCATAATGAATTCATCAATTAAAAAACAGTTTTGTGCTAACTTTTGAGCTTCCAATTGTAATTTTTCACTCAATAGATCAGGATATTCATCCCGAAATGTTAAAATGGCAGAAGGTTCAATTCCAATTAACGGAATTTTCTCGCTGATAAGCTCTTTGTAAATGGCTACATTCTTTTCAGCATATCTTCTGGCTTGTTTCAACATTCCTTTAGATAAATAGGTTCTTCCGCTGAATGATGAAGAGATCATGATCACTTCATAACCTAGTTTTTCTAATAAATAGATCCCTTTTTTACCAATCTCAACATCGTTCCGATTGGTGAATTCATCAGGAAAAAGATACACTTTTCGGTCATGGGATTGAAATCTGTTTTCTCTTTGGTTATGCCATTGTAATAATGATCTTTTATGAATGGTTGGCAAACTCCTTTGAGAAGCAAACCCTACCATTTTTTTTAAAATCTTTGAACTCCATTTCTGAGTCATTATAAAATTGTACAATCCGCTGAAATAGCTTGCCCATTCATTAAAAAGTGGATAATGACCAATAATCCATGATCTAAAAGGAATTCTATGTCTGTCGTAATAATGTTGTAGAAATTCAGCCCTTAATTTGGTCATATCCACTTGTGAAGGACACTCATCTTTACAAGCTTTACAGGCTAAACACCACGATAAAATATCATAAATTTCCTGATCTGAGTAAACCAAATCAGAATCATGCTGAATCAAATTTGCAAAAGAATACGGATTTCGGTTTCGGGTATTCAGAATCATCTCTCTTAAAAGATTAGCTCGGGCACGTGTACTAAAATATTCTTCATTTTGTGCTTGAAATGAGGGACATAAGGTACCGTCCTGTGAAGCTGATTTCCTGCAATCTCCTGAATTACAACATTTTTTTAAAGCATTGATCCATCCATCTGTTTCTGGAAAATGAAAATAGGTATTATAAACTATTGTTTCGGAAGAGGGAGTTTCCCTTAAAAATTGATCCATTCTGGGAGTGTTTACAATTTTCCCGGGATTGAAAATGGAGTCAGGATCAAAAATGGTTTTTATTTCCTGAAATAATGAAACTATTTTTTTTCCTAACAATAAGGGCAGAAACTCACCACGTAAACGACCATCACCATGCTCTCCACTCAGTGACCCATGATACTTTTTGACCAAATGAGCATCTGCAAGCGCGAGTTCATGAAAAAGTTTAAAATGTTGCGGATTTTGAATGTCAAGAATCGGTTTTTTGTGTATTTCACCGGTCGAAATATGCCCATAAGCAACCATTTTAATCCCATGATTCTTACAAATGGATTCAAATTCAGCAAAATAGGAAGGCAGTTGTTCCGGTAAAACTACACTATCTTCAACAAATGATTTAGGTTTTGCATCACCTTTCAAATTGGACATAATACCTAATCCCGCTTTTCTGATTTTCCAGATTTTGTTTAAATCCCTGCCTTGTAAAATGGGATAACTGTATCCAATTTGACCCAGTTTTAAAGCCTCAATACAAGTATCACATTTCTTCTGAAGTAGATCAGGATCCTTTTCGCTAAACTCAATCGCGAGAATATGAATTTCCGGATGGTTTGGATCCAAAGTTAAAACAGAAACATTCTCTTTTTGAGATTGATTTTCTAAACTCAACTGAATAATTGTATGATCAATCAACTCCACTGCCGTAGGTTGAAAGTTCAAAGCAATCAGATTGCCATGCAAAACGTCTGAAATGGAATCACAATGAACTCCAATAACCGCTTTTACATCATTAGAGATTGGTGTTAACTTGATTTTTATATCGGTTATCAATGTTAATGTCCCTTCTGATCCTGCTATAAGTTGACATAAATTCAGATCAGGGAGCTGTTTATTTTGAGATTGAAATATTCGATTTTGAACCAGATCATCAATCGCATAACCTGAGTTTCTTCTCCTGATTCGGGAATCCGGAAATTGTTGGTTGATTTCAACAATCACCTTTTCAGGATGAAGAAGATTAAATAATGATTTGTATATAGTCGCTTCGAAAGAGGAATCTTTTGAAATTTGACTCCATTCTTCTTCTGTTATATTTTTAAAATGGACAAAAGAGCCATCAGATAAAAAACCTTTAGCTTCCAGAACATGGTGGCGCGTACTTCCGTAAATCAAAGAGTTGCCGCCGCAGGAGTTATTTCCGAACATTCCACCGATGCACGCGCGATTTGAGGTAGAGGTTTCCGGAGCAAAAAACAGTTGATCCGGTTTCAGAATTTGATTCAAATCATCTCTCACAACGCCAGCTTGAACCCAAATAGTTTGATTTTCGGTATCTAGGTCGTAGGTGTTTTTAAAATACTTCGAAATATCGACAATCAATCCATTTCCGACCACTTGCCCTGCCAATGAAGTACCTCCTGCTCTAGGGATTAGAGGTATTTTGTGATGAGCTGCCCACTGAACAATGGCACCCAAATCATAATTATTTTTCGGATATACAACGCCCAATGGGATCTCTCTATATTCTGAGGCATCGGTAGCGTACAGTATGCGAAAAGTCTGGTTTTCGTAAGCTTCTCCTTCGATTTTATCCCATAAAAAATCCAATTCCGACATGATGTTAGGTTTGAGCTGCAAAAATAAGGAATTTAAGAATGTGGTAATGTGCTAATTGGAGTGGCGACAGGAGACTGGTGACTGGAGAAGTTCGACGTTAAACGTTCGACGTTCTATATAGGTCTGCCGTCTTGCTAATTGGGTCGTTTTACTTTATTTTCACAAACTTTTCGGTTTGAGTTCCAACTTGCAAAAAATAAACTCCTTCTGAAATTGAATTCAAATTAATTTGGGATGTTTCAGAAGTCAATATTCCGGATAAAACTAATTGACCTGCAATTGAAAATATTTGATAGGGTTGATTTACTAAAGCAGGGTCAACTTTAACTTTTAGAATTTCTTGGGTTGGGTTGGGATAAATTTGAAAATTTTTGATTTGATTATTTTCTGAAATACCGGTTTCAGGTGAAAGTTTAACGATCCACACATCATAATCTCCATGATATCCTGTCCATTCGGATGATGTAATACCCGATAATATATAACCTTCATCTGATGTTTGTTGAAAAGAATATAGTTCTTCAGTATATAATCCTCCATAATATTGTTTCCAAATTATATTACCTATATTGGACATTTTTACAAATAAAAAATCTGAAGTATTATTGGCTTCATTTTGACCATAACCACCTATCACAAAACTAGAATCAGAATCAACTTCAATTGAAGTATACCGACCCCAATAATTATCACCCTGTTTAACCCAATTTAAAACTCCAGATTCTGAAATGTTTATTACCAATCCTGTATTTAAATGAACTACACTATCTACAGTTTCCCCAATCCCTATGTAACTTCCATCCGCAAGTTGTTTAATGCTAAAGATTTCTTCATAATAACTACCATAATCTATTTGCCATTCCATATTTCCTAATCCATTTAATTTCACAATCCATATATTTGCTACATTAAATCCATTTAAGAATTTTTTTCCTGCAATTAGATACCCTCCATCATTAGTTGGAATAATATCATAGAATTTACTCTTTATCGTATCTCCATAACATCTACTCCATTCTATATCTCCTAAACTATCAATTTTAATAATCCAACCTTTAATAATCATTTCGGGATTAATCACATCTCCATCATTTGAATTACTATATCCGGTACAAATAAAACTTTCATCATAATTTTGAATCGTTTTGAAAATAACATCTGATGAACCAGTACCACCATAACATTTCTGCCATATTATTTCTCCTGAAGTATCTAATTTAACAATCCATCCATCAGTTCCTCCATGATTATTGGTTACATCACCATCAATTGAACCAGTTATTCCTGATAAGAGGAAACATTGATCAGAAGTTTCAATTACAGAATTTATATTATCACTATTACTTCCACCAAGACATTTAATCCATTCTGTCAAATAATTAGCTGAAAGTTTTACAACAAAAGCATCGCTAGAGCCTTCTATTTGAGAATGATTGTTAACAGCGACAAAATCAATAGATTGAGTGTTCCCAACTGAAATAAAACCAGCATCAGATGTTTGAATAATTGATCTTCCATATTCAGCATAACTCCCTCCAAAACACTTTTGCCATTCAATTGAGGGGTTTTGTGCCTGTATAACAAAGACACTAAAAAAAAGGAATAAAAAACAGAAAATTTTATTTTTAATCGGGTCACTGCTCATGATTTTCATTTTTTTGTTTTTTGTAATATTTTTGTATTGAATAAATATTTTGCAATTATAATAAAAAAATAATACAAAAACAATATTTGTTTCATTTTTAACATTTTAACCCACTTTTCCGAACGAGCGCATAATTTTATTTCAAAAATGTCGAGTTTTTTATTAAATTTTTAAATTTGAATTAAAAACAGATCAAAAAGTCATTTGATTTTAGTGTTAAAATTGACCAAAAATGGGGTTTAAAAACCTATTTTCAAGCTGAGGACGCTGAGTGTTTCTTTGGGTTCTCTGTGATTTAAACTCTTAGCGGTCTTCGTGGTAAAATTTAGGCCGGAGCCGGAAAGCGCGCAAAGTTGGAAAACGATGGGATGCGGGAGTTGGGGAAGCCGGCACGCCTAGATTAATAAGCTAATAAGCTAATGTGATAATAAGCTAATAAGCTAATGTGATAATATGCTAATGTGCTTATTGAAAAATAAATTGTATTTTTACAAGCATAAAAAAATAGATTTATGAAAAGAATATTTTCTTTTTTAGTAGTTTTAATACTTTTAATATCAGTTACTTCCTGCACAAAAACCAAAACAGAACTTTTTGAAAACGGTAGGGTGAAATCTCAAATTCAATATCGTTTTGGGAAAGAAAATGGTATATCCAGATATTTTCACCCTGTATATGGCTCGAAAATTATGGAAGTTAATATGAAAAATGGAAAGAAAGAGGGAGAATTATCAAAATTTTATTTTAATGGGAATAGGGAATATCAAGCATTTTATAAAAATGATATCATAGAAGGAACCGAAAGAACCTGGTCTAAATCAGGTCAAATTTTATCTGAAGTCCATTTTGTAAAAGGAAAAAAAGAGGGTTCTTATAGTTCCTGGTATGAAAATGGCGTCAGTTTTGCTAAAGGAAGCTATAAAAATGATCTCCCTGATGGAAAATGGGAATTTTATGACCAAAGAGGAATGTTAATCGGAGAATCCAACTATGTTTTGGGAACCGGAAATCAAACTCAATTTGATGCCAATGGAAATATTAGTATTAAAACTTCCTTTAAAAATGGATTAAAAAATGGCCCTGAAATCCATTATAACCCGGATGGAACTGTATTAAGCACCACCATTTATCAAAATGATAGAATTATTGAAGTGGACGGAAAACCGGTAAATAAATAAAATGAAACAACAACATTTTCTCATTTTATTGATTATTTTGAGCTCTTCTTTAAGTGTTTTTTCTCAACAAAAAATTTCTTTTAGAGCAGAGTGGCAGTATCATGATGACGAAAATTTTCCGGGTATCGAAAAATTTGTTGGAAATGTTGTGTTCAGACATGAAAATACAATTGGTTATTGCGATAGTGCGTATAGTTATATCAATGAAAACTATACCATTGCTTATGGAAATCCTGTTCGTATCTACGTAAATGATACTGTTACTTTAACCGGAGATCAGGTGTTATACAACGGAAATTCCAAAATGACCAATATTACAGGAAAAGTGATCCTGAAAGATAAAAGTTCAGCTCTTTTTACCAATAATCTGACGTATGATATCAATCAGCAATTGGGCTACTATCCGACTTGGGGTAAAATGATTAATAATGAAGATACCCTTACCAGTAATACCGGTTATTATTATACCGATGAAAAAATTGTAATTTTAAAAGGAGATGTTGTATTAGTCAATAATTCATATACCATTAACTGTGATTCACTTAGATATAATACTCTTAATGAAGTAGTTTACTTTATCTCACCAACCCGTCTGCTTTCTGAAGAGAATGAGATTTTTACAAAATCCGGTTGGTATGATACTAAAAATGATTATGCTTTATTGGTGAATGAAGTGGAATTAAACAATAAAGATCAAAAATTGGTCGGTGACAGTATTTTTTATGATAGAAATAAAAAATTTGGAATTGGATGGAATAATATTGTACTTACCGATACTGTCAAAGGGTATGTCGTAAAAGGAAATTATTTTGAATATTCTGAACTAGGAGGTAACTCTATGACTACAGATAGTGCGCTGCTGATTATGATCGATGACGCTGATTCACTTTTCTTGCATGCAGATACTCTTAGGCTTCTATTTGATTCCCTTCAAAATCCTCTGGAAATTTATGCTTTTAACCAAGCGAAATTTTTCAACAAAGAGATGCAGGGAGCTTGTGATTCAATCGTTTACATGATTACAGATTCCACTTTAACGATGTATTTTAATCCTGTGTTATGGTCCGGAGAGAATCAATTGACTGCAGATACGATTCGATTTACGATTATCGACTCCACCCATACCAAACTGGAATTGTGTAAAGCAGGATTTATAGTCTCCTCCTTATATGAAAATACTGAGTTTAATCAGATTAAAGGAACTCAAATTATCGGATATATTCAAAATAACAAACTCCAGATGGTAGATGTCCTCAATAATGCAGAGTGTATTTACTATATTGTGGATGATGATACTGCGCTCATTGGAATCAATGTTTCCCTCACTTCTGAGATGAAATTGCTGTTTGATAATAACAAAATTCAAAGAATCCATTACTATAATAAGCCGGATGGTAAAATTTATGCAGATGGAGATCTTAAAAAAGAGGATCGGTTGTTAAAAGATTTCAGATGGCTTGATTTTTACAGACCTAAAGAGATTTTAGATATTTTTAAAAATCCTGTTCCCAGATCTAAGCAGGAGAAACAATCTGAGACAACTTCAGATACAAATCAGTAAAAACCAATCCGGAATTACCGTTTCTTTCAATATGATAAATAGCTGAATTGCATTCATTTAGAATAGCATTTGCATTCTTTAAAGTCACCATATCTTTATAGTTTTGGATAATTTTCTTTTCATCAGCTGTAGCCCGAATCAAATTTTCGTTATCTGTACTCATCATCAACATATTCCGAAATCCTCGAATTAAATACTTTAAAAAGTTTTTTTGTTCTTCACGACCTTTTGCAACTATATCATTGATAATCTCTTTGACATCAGGATACCCAATTTGTTCATTGGATTCTTTTCTGCTTAGAGAATAGATACTTTTCACTAGAGTTTCAAATTGGCTTACCATTTCTCTCAATTGAGTACTTTCAGTGGCTAAAGTTTTAGCTTTGTGATAGTTGCCTTCACATATTGCTGCAATGTCTTCCGCTTTTGTTTCTGAAATGTTATAATCTTCAATCAATTGTTTTTTTATGACATCAGATTTAATTTGAGGAATCTTAACTAATTGAGTTCTCGATAAAATTGTGGTTAATATTTTATCGGAATTTTCAGTAAGTAAAATAAAAAGAGTTTTGTTTTCAGGTTCTTCTAGTGTTTTCAATAGTTTTGGTGCAGCTGCGTGGTATAACCGATCCGCACACCAGATGATATACATTTTGTGTCCACCTTCAAAAGAACGAATGCTATTTTGGTTGATAATATTGGAACAATCTCTGATATTGATACTTGCCTGTTTATTTTCTCCGTCCAGTTCCTTTAACCAATCATCAATATCAATATGATAATTGTTTTGAAATACAAATTCACGAAATTGTTGAGCAAATTGTTTAGAATCCGGATCTTTTTTAACGTTTTTAGTGATGCAGTTAGGGAAAATCAGATGTAAATCCGGATGAGCTAATTTTTCAAACTTCTGGCAAGTGGGACAAATGCCACAAGAATCAGTTTCATTCGGATTCTCACAGGACAAATATTGAGCAAATGCAATAGCTAATGCAAAGGAATGTGCACCGGCAGAGGATAAATACAACTGGGCATGACTGATCCGATTCTCTTTTATCAAAGTGATAAGCTGCATTTTCAACTCATCATCTACCATCACATTTTTAAATAGCATAATTATTAAATTTTAGATGCAAAAATACGAAATAAAGTAACAGGTAAGAGGTAACAGGTTACAATTAACAATTAAAAATGAAAAATTAAAAATGAAAAATGAAAAATAAAAAATTGAACACACGAGCACATGAGCACATGAGCACACGAGCACCCGAATCACCCGTTTTTACTGATCATCTCTAGTGATTTCTTATTGAGTATCGTGACGGTTTTTCCTTGTATCGAAATGATCCCTTCTCTTTCATATTCCGTTAATATCCGACTGATACTCTCTCTCGTTGAGTCACACATGGTGCCAATTTCGGTTTGATTTAAGGGCATTATAAATATGTCAGATTGATAAATGTCACCTGAAAATTCCAGTAAAATATCTGCTACATTCCCTCGGGTCTGTTTTTGAGTTCTATTGACGCATCTTCGATAAGATTCCAGTTCATTATTACACAATTCCAGAATAATTTGATATGAAAATGCAGTATTTTCATGTAAAAAGGAGAGAAAAGTATTAAAATCTATAAAACAAATTTCTACATCTGAGATGGCCGTTACCGAATATTGATTGATATTTACCCCAAAAGTGGTGGGCAATCCAAGATGAGTAGGCGCCTTAGCTAAACGTGTAATATGTTCTCCGGCAGGACCCGAAATGTGAATTTTTACAAAACCTTTTCTTAGAAATGCTACATTTGTAGTGTAATTACCTTGTTTAATAATATTATCTCCTTTTGCAAAACTAACCGCAACATGGTTTGATGTGAGCTTTGCAACTCCATTTTCATCAAGCGTTTTAGCAGCACTTGACTTATACGGGCAATTTATACATTCGTGTTTCATTCCACAAAGATAATAAAAAAGGTTAAAGGCCAAAGGCGAAAGGCAAAATTAATTAAAATTTATCAATTACCAAATAAGAATTACCTCTTTAGCCCTTCGCCCTTCGCCCTTTGCCTTTCGTCCATTATTTAGTGGTTTTGAGGTTCATCGAGTTGCCCATTTGTTCGTAAACAACATCGTTGGGTTCCCAGAGTTCAATCTTGTTGCCTTCAGGATCCATAATGTGGACAAATTTGCCATAATCATAAGTTTCAATGGTGTCTAAAATTGTAACACCATTGGAATTCAATTCTTTAATAAGTGAAACAAGATCAGAAACACGATAATTGATCATAAAATCTTTAGTAGAAGGAGCAAAATAATGAGTGGTTTCTTTGAATGGGCTCCATTGAGTGAATCCCTTTTTAGTACTATCAGCCCCTTGATACCATTCAAAAACAGCCCCATATTGATTGGTATTCAGTCCTAAATTTTTCTGATACCAATCTTTTATCATTTTGGTATCTTTACATTTAAAGAAGATGCCACCAATTCCGGTGACTTTGCTGTTTTGGGATGTTCTATTTTTATCTATAAAACCCTTTAGTGCAAACCCCATAAAAAATGAGGTGACAATGAGAAATAGTATTAGAAACGATTTTTTCATAATTTTTGAAATTAAATTACCATATTTGTCTTTCAATCAACAACTTTTTAGTGATGATCTCTCCGTTTATTTCTATATGAAGAATATAGATTCCGTTGGTTAAATCATTACAGTAAATAGTAGTTTCGCTTCCGGATCCTTCAATGATTTTTATAAATTGCCCCATTACGGAATAGATAGTTCCAGTAAATGGATCTCCATTTTGAAATTGGATAACAAATTGATCATGGGCAGGATTTGGATATATGATGATTTTATTGACATTTTCTTTTACAGACACTTGAATAGGAGCAGACCCTTTAAAATAGGTAACACCACCGGCCCAATTTCCCACTATTAAATCAATAAGTTGATCATTATTCACATCTGCAGCAGCAACCCCACAACGAATCCCTTCATCAATCAAATAAGGTGAATTTTGTAGAGTCTTTACTAAAGAATAATCACGGGTAAAAACACCGTTCAAATTTCCATCAATATTTTTATAAACAAAAACTTCCCCCTGTTCACTGGCGCAAAAAAGGTAAGTTGTATTATTAATTCTGAAAAATTGCGGAACGGAATAACCAAAATAGGAATTGGATATATCCCGAACGTCAACTTCTCCTAAAGTTCCTGTTATTAATTGAAAAGTAAAATTGTTATCACTATTCTGATAGTAAGCTATTTGTCCTCTTCTGTTTCCAATCATTAAATCTAAATCTCCATCCTGATCAATGTCAAATAATTGGGGAGTGCTGAAATTTGAAACGGTAATATTTTGAAAATTAGGAACAGAATCACCAAATTCAGGTAATAATCCGGTAAGATTATTATTGTAAAAAAGAATGAGTTTTCCATCATGTTTTCCACAAAGCATATCTGTAGTTCCATTTTGATCAAAATCTGCAAATGTAGGATATAAGGCTATATATTTTCGTGATTTTAGATTTCCAAAATCATTGGTAATCAATTTAAAAGTTGGATTGTTTAATGTTCCAACATTTTGAAAATAGGAGATTGAAGAGGAATAATAAGATTGCAAAACACCATTAACATATTGTGAACTATCATAACTTCCATAATTGGCAACAAAAAGATCTTGTAATCCATCCTGATTCCAGTCATAAAGGATAGGATAAGCCCCACTTCCAACATCAATAGTTTGTGATTGAATAAATGATTTTGTTTGCAATTCAAATTGTTGGTTTTGAGTGTTATATTTATAAACCCACACGGAATTATGATCTTCTGATTTTAATAAAGAAGGATCAGAAGGGGAAGCAATAATCTCTTTAATACCGTCATGATCAAGATCTTCATAACTGATAGCCGGCATTGAATAAAGTTGAATAGGATCAATATTATTGGGAAATAATGTAGTCTGGGACACCATTAAAGCACTATCTTTGGTTCCTCCGTTTTTTAAATAGATCAGTTCAGGATAATCGACATCACCAACTAAAAGGTTGAAAAGAGTATCCTGCCCAAATTTAAATGCTTGCAGAGATGACCCTATATGCCGTGTTGGTTCATTCAAAGGATCCCATTCTTTTGTTTGACAATGAGAAAAAAGTGTAATTGTATTATTGTCAGCACCTTCTGAAAATGCACCCCAGCATTCATCCCCTAAAACATAAATCAATGAGTCGGGGTTTCCAAACAATTCCATGGAAATATTTTTTTGTAAATGAACGAATTTTCCTAAAATCCAGAAATTAAGAATGTCCAAATCTCCATCCTGATCAAAATCTTCAATAGCAATATAATCGTCAGGCGAGGTGAAAATATTTACATTTCCATTATAATAAAAAGATTGAAGTTGGTCAGTAACTAAACTGAATTGTAATGGGTTGGATGAGGTTTGTCTGTACACTTCAATAGATGCCAACCCGTAAGTAAAAATATCCTCTTTGCCATCAAAATCGTAGTCTTTTAATATCACCCAATCATGTAGTTTTGGAAATAAGTGCATATATTGAGGAGCATACTGATACACATGTAAAGTATTGTTCCAGATCAAAGGAACTATTCTGTTTCCATGTTTTTCAAATCCCAACAGATCTTTAAATCCATCATTGTTAATATCTATAGAAGAGAATTTAATGCTATTGATGCCACCCATCCAGGGATCCTGTACGGGGTTGTTTTGAGAGTCTAACACAGAAATGGTTTGTTCCTGTTCAAATCCAAAAGGGTAGTAATTGGTTTGTCCTGATAGGGAAGAGGATATAATAATAAGCCATAATGTTATTATTTTTTTCATAATAAATATGAAAAATGATCCCTATAAAAGAGATCTGGTTACCTAACTCTTAACTTTTGTCCTTCTCTTAAGAAGTCACTTCTCATATTGTTTAACTTCTTAATTTTATAAACAGTTGTTCTGTATCTTTGCGCAATTCCACCTAAAGTTTGCCCTTTTCTAACGGTAATATATAACTTTCCACTGGGGCTGTCATCATATTTATTGTTTTTGTTAACGACAACTGCATTATTTTTTATTTCTTTTCCTGATGTATAGACGGTATCGGATAACAGTTTAAAATTATCAAAATCAATAATTCTTGTAGGATTAAACGGGACTCCCATGTAGCGGACTTCAAAATGAAGGTGTGGACCGGTAGATCGCCCGGTACTCCCTCCTAAACCGATGGTATCACCGGCTGAAACTAATTGTCCGGGATTGACAAACCTTTTACTCAAGTGACCATAGTAAGTTTCCAGTTTATTATCATGTCGTAATACAATCAAATCACCGTATCCTCCGGCTTTACTTTTGGAAACTCGCACAATACCATCAAAGGCGGCTACAACTGGTGTTCCGGTAGGATAACTCAAATCCACGCCATAATGATTTCTTCTTCTTCTTCTTCCGTATTTGGAATATATTTTATAGGGTGCAGGGTGAATATAAGTTCCTAATAACAAAGTATCAGGTGCAACAGAACATTCATGTTTATAATGCACATTTAAAATATCGAAGTTATTATAAGTACCATAACCCGGCATCCAATCAAAATAGATAAAAATCATGGATTCATCTTTCCCTACATCCTGAAAGTCATCTTCTGAATCTTCACCAATCGTATCAATATCATTTTCAACAATTACTAAACTGTCAGCATCCCCAAAAACGATCTTATTGGGTGGGTCAATTTGGGCAAATATACTTAAAACTGGTAAAAAGAGACAAAGAGATAACGCGATTTTTTTAGAACTAAACATAATAAATTATTGGATGTTGAACACAATTTGTTAATGGTAATGCAAAAATAATGATTTTTTTGATGCAAAAAATGTGAATAGATGTTAAATTATACAATTTTGTTTTATATTTGCATCACCAAATTGAAAATATATGAAAGTTGCTTTATTTGTTGCCTTATTTGTCTTAACTCCTTTTTTTGTAATCTATGTGTACCAAAAGTCAAAGATTATTCAAAAAGTTGGAACAGTTATTGTTGCATATGCTATCGGTGTTTTAGCTGCACTTTTTTTAACATTAACTCCTTTTATGTCTGAACCTGAAATGTTAAGTCTTGGAAAAATTCAAAATTGGATCATGAACATTTCAGTTCCTATTGCAATTCCTTTAATGTTATTTAGTTCAGATTTTAAATTATGGACGAAATCATTACCAAAAGCATTAGCTGCACTATTGACTGGAATTTTTTCTATTGTCGTCTGTATCATTGTTACATTTTTTATTTTCAGAAACAAAGGAATCCAAGAATTACCGGGAATATCTGCTATGTTAACAGGTATTTATTCAGGAGGAACAATGAATTTCTTTGCTATTGGAAAAGCTCTCAAAGTATCTGAAGCAACGATGACATTGACATTAACATTTCAAATGATTGTTGTTTTCCCATTCGTTTTATTTCTAACCGGAGGGGGTTACAAATTATTTAGAAAATTATTGCCATTTCACGATCCATATTCTTCAGCAGATACAAATTCTGCTGTTATTGGTTCTGTTACATTTGAAAGATATGATAGAATGTTACATAAATGGGTTTTCCCAAGATTGATGCTTGCTCTATTAATTGCAATTATTTTCTTTGGAATAGGTGTTGGTATTTCCATATTGATTACGGGGAAATTAAACGAATTGGCAATAATTTTAACAATTACTACATTATCCATTGCTGCTTCATTCTCTAAACGCATTAGAAATTTACCCAAAACATTTGAATTGGGGATGTTTTTTATTTTACTTTTCTGTGTTTCAGCAGCCGGAAAGTTCGATGTTACCAAAATTGATACTTCAGTTTTGAATATTTTATATTTTCTAATTGTCTTCACTTTAATGACAATCACAATGCACGTTGCATTATGTAGAGTTTTTAAAGTGACAGGAGACTTATATTGTGTTGCTGAAATGGGTCTGTTTTGTTCACCTCCTTTTATTCCACCAGTTGTTAGTGCGATGTCAAACAGAAAAGTTTTAATCAGCGGAGTAGCTATTGGATTGGCCGGCTATGCAGTAGGTACTTATATTGGAGTTGCATTGTACTATTTATTTCAAACTTTATTATAACAGTATATTCATTTTCAAATATTCATCATTTATGAAAAGATTTTTTTTATACATAATCATTGCCTTATTCACTTTTGCTCAGCTTAATGCGCAAAATGAAGAACCACAACCTCAAAAGAAAATTAAAAAGGGATGGAATATGGGGATTTTACCAAGTGTTGCTTATGATGCAGATTTGGGATTTCAATATGGCGTTTTAACTAATATTTATAATTATGGAGATGGCTCCAAATATCCTGAGTATCTTCATTCTCTTTATCTGGAAGCTGCTTATACGACCAAAAGATATGGTATTTTCAGAGTTTTTTATGACTCTAAATATTTAATTCCAAATCATAGAATCTCTCTGGATGCCTCTTATATTCCTGATGCCATGTGCGATTTTTATGGCTATAACGGATATCAGTCAGTTTATAATAATAATTGGCACAATTCCAAAAAATATACCGCTGCTCAAGGATACGAATCCAGAGCATTCTATAAATTCAGAAGAGATCTTATTAGAGTGTCCGGCGACTTACAAGGTACTATCAAAAACAATTGGAAATGGGATCTTGGTTTGGGGTTCTTGAACTATTCTATTAGTCCCGTTAATTTAGATATACTCAATAAAGGAAAAGATTCAACCGATTTATTACCTAATATTGATGAATTGTATGATAAATATGTGAAATGGAATATTTTTGATACTAATGAGATCAAAGGGGGAAGTCACCCATTTTTACGCTTAGGGATTGTATATGATTCCAGAAATAAGCAAACCAATGCGTCTAAAGGGATCTATGCCAATGCGTTTTTCACCTATACTGCTGCTTTTGGAAATCAAAAAGATTTCAATAATATCAAGTTTAATGCTGTTTTTCAACAATATATTCCATTATATAAAGATAAACTGTCAGTTGCCTATAGAGTTGGTACTCAATTGCTGGTTGCCGGAAAAAGTCCTTTTTATTTAGATAATTATTTGAATACTATTTTTATGCAAAGGGTTTTATATGAGGCTATTGGTGGTGCAAACTCAACCAGGGGAGTGCTCAGAAGCAGAGTATTAGCAGATGGTTTTGCTTATGCTAATTTTGAACTTCGATGGAAAGCTTTTCAATTTGATATTGCTAAACAACATTTTTATATTGGATTTAATCCGTTTGTTGATATCGGAATGGTAGTTCAACCTAATAAAATAGTTGAAGATGATGTAAAGGCTAATATTGAACAAAATGATCCGGGTTTTAATATGGCTAAACTGGATCAATACATCAATTTTGATCCAAAAACTATTTATCAACCCCATATTGCAGTTGGAACAGGACTCAAAATAGCTATGAATGAAAATTTTGTACTCTCTGTCGATTGGGCTTTACCTTTGAATACTCAGGATGGAGCGAGCAAAGCTAATTTATACATCAAAATGGGCTACCTATTCTAAAAAATGATTGAAGGGAAAAAGATTATTGTTGTTATGCCCGCTTATAATGCGGAAAAAACTCTGGAACAAACCTATAATGAGATCCCGTTTGATATTGTGGATCAGGTGATTCTAACGGATGATTGCAGTAAGGATGAAACCGTAACTACTGCAAAAAAACTGGGAATCAATGAGATTATTATCCATGATCAAAACAAAGGGTATGGTGGAAACCAAAAAAGTTGTTATAAACGGGCTCTTGAGTTGGGTGCGGATATTGTGATTATGTTACATCCTGATTATCAATATACTCCCAAATTAATACATTCCATAAGTTATATCATTGCCAACGATATTTATCCTGTCGTTTGTGCCTCCCGGATTTTAGGCAAAGGTGCCCGAAAAGGGGGAATGCCGTTAATTAAATATATAGCAAATAGGTTTCTTACCTTATTTCAGAATATTTTAATGAATCAAAAACTCTCTGAATATCATACCGGATATCGTGCTTTTTCAGCTGAAGTTTTAAAATCTGTTCCTTACGAACTTAATTCGGACGACTTTATATTTGATAATGAAATTTTAGCCCAAATATTTTATAAAGGTTTTGAAATTGGTGAAGTTACGTGTCCAACCAAATATTTTGAAGAAGCTTCATCCATTAATCTATCCAGAAGTTTCATTTATGGTTTGGGAGTGATTCGTGTTTCTATTTTGTACCGTTTAGCTAAATGGGGGTTGATAAAATCGAAGTTATTCGCACATGCTTAAAGAATTTTTCATTTTTCATTTTTCATTTTTCATTTTAAGAAGGATCTCCTCCATTTTTGCTCTCCTTTCAAACGAATAAGTGGAGTCATGATTCTCCACGTATTGATATAAAATCAACGCTTTTTTCAAATAGGGGAGGGCTTCTTTTTCTTGTAAATAGGATCCCATTTCATAGAAGAGATCAGCTAATAAATTCAAATTGGCATCATTAAAACCATCCTTTCGGAGCAAATGAGTCACAAATTCATCATTCGGAATATCCAGAAGTTCCGTAAGATTATAATCGATCTCCTCTTTTAATATTTTATCTGCAATCTGGTGATATTGCTCGATTAATCCGGTATTTTTGATACCCATAAAATCAAATACAAGCTTTCCTAAAGCTCTGGCTAACTGGTTAATTTGCCGCAATAAATAATCTTCCTGAAACATGAGTTTTTATTTGTTAGTGAGTTGCAAAGATATGCAAATTAGGCGAAAGGCGAAAGGCAAAGGGCGAAAATTAGCATTTTAGTTATTGGGTTTTAGGTTTTAGGTTTTGGTTTTTACTTCTCACTTGTTACTTGTTACTTGTTACTTCTTACTTTATTCCTTCGCTCTTAATAGCACACTGATGACACAGATAAAACAGATACCCACAGATCATTGTTTCGTATTAATTTAATATTTGCTAAATACAACACTGTGAAACACCTTCTAACACTGCGAAACACAGTGATTCTGTTTGGTTCCTATAAATAGAGAATAAATTTAACAATTAAGACTTTCGTCATTCATCTTTTGTCCTTTTCATTTGTCTGTTAAGGAACGCAGATGACGCAGATTTTCAAACGCTGATTTACACGGATCTGTTTTAATCGGCGTTGCAGAGCATCCGTTTAATCAGGTGCGCCACGAGGCGTGTGTATATATTAATTAAATACCTAATTGTATGAAAGTTACAATCAACCCAATTTGCCGTTCAGGTTGAAGCCATTGCGATAA
>JAGDMF010000015.1 GCA_017860455.1 Bacteroidota bacterium | reverse complement strand
CTTAAATGCAGCTATGATTTTATGTCGCCAGTTAAAAGCGGTCTGAATCGCTATATGGTGTCTTTTAGAACAAATATACAAGCTATCTCCTGATAACATCGAACGAATAAAGGGTTTTAAAATATCCTTTTTCTTCAGATATGAAACTGTTGTACCCGTAAACTCATTGAAGTTCTTATGACACTTTTTACAGAGATAGTATTGAACTCCTTTTCGTTTTCCATTAAGGATTTCAACGATTTTGTCTTGAACTACTGGGGTGATTTCGTTGAACTTCTTAGAGATTTCAGGCAGATCTTTCATAGTTTTTTGAGTTTAGTGAGTAAAAAGTAATGTAACAAATATAAACAAAAAACAAAACGATTGAACAAAAAAAATGAAAAAATCGACAAAAAAATATATTCTTACAAAAGTAGGGTTAAGCTTTGAAGTATCATCAAGAGAATTTGAATTTATTTTATTATTAAGTATTTACAAATATTTATATCCGTTATTTATAAGAATATGGAATGAGTCCTCCGTCGGGCAGAGAACCCCGCATTACCGTAGGGATGCAGGGAGTTAAAGAGCGAGCCTGTGAGCTACTTTAACGACCATGCAGTCCCTCGGCTTATTACTGCGGACTTGCAGGCGGAGACCGACCCTTTGGCGAGCGACGCTACCATTATTCATATTTGTTCGGAAATGGCTTGAGCGAGGCCAAAGGGGAATGCCCTGATTAATAAGCTAATGTGCTAATATGCTAATGTGCTAATGTGCTAATGTGCTAATAAGCTAATATGCTAATGTGCTAATGAATATTGAATAATGAATAATTGAGCATTCGAGCATTCGAGCATTCGAGCATTCGAGCATTCGAGCATTCGAGCATTCGAGCAATCGAGCAATCGAGCATTCGAGCAATCGAGCAATCGAACAATCGAGCATTCTGAATTTTTTATATATTTGCAAATTCATTATTAACAATTGAAATAATCTTTATAGAAAATTAAATAAAATAAAAATGAAAAAAAATTACATCTTTTTTGTCGTTATGTTACTCACAATGAGTACTTTTTCTCAATCAGTCAGAGTGGTTTTGAAATCAAGAGTTGAAATGATCAATCTTCCCTATGATAGTATTCAAATTACGAATCTGCGAACCGGATTCAAATGGATGAAACTGTATCCCGATACAGTGTTGTTTTCATTTACTGTCGGTATTGATGATCAACAGATTAATTTCCCTGATTTTGGGTTTGAACCCGGTTTTCCAAATCCTGTTGATGGGAGCACTATTGTATCATTGAATACCACAGAATCAGGATCAGTTATTCTTTCTCTTTTTGATATATTGGGAAATCTTTGTTCTCAAAAATCAATTATTAGTGAACCCGGAATCTATTCTTTTAATATTGCTCCTCCACAAAAAGGGATCTATATTTTAGAAGCAAAATCTGCTAAACAAAAATCTACAATTAAATTGATTCAAATGGGAACAGGAACTCTTCTTCACTCTATTGAATTAGTAAATACTACTCCAAATCAAACCATGGCAAAACCCGCTCAAACGAAGGATGATTCCAATTATTTTGTGATTGGGGACTCGCTCTCCTTTACCTGCTGGAAAAATGGGAATACCAAATCGGGAGCTGAAAAGATTGATCATAACGGGTATATCTTTTTTAACATTTTCCCTGAAACAACTGGTGATTTTAATATTATTGATACCTGGAGAACATTACCCGGCGATTTTCCTATGGAGCCGGTGATTACAACAATAACGACTACTCCTTATCAAAACTTAGTCTCATTTGTCAATGATTCCATTCTGCAAACATATCGATTGTTAAGTGCCACTAATAGTGAGTCTGGGTGGTACTATAGTGATCAAGGACATACAACAACCTGGGTTTATTCAAAATCAAATTCATTTATTAGAGTGTTATTGGTTCCTGAATTTTTTATGTCTGATATTTTTTATATGAATTTGATAACCAATAATTTTTTTATATTAACCTATGATGGTTTTACTAGTAGAGATGGGAATTTCCCTCAGGAAGGCTCTTCAGATTATTTTATCAGATTTCCGTAATCCTTTATTTCATCACCTTTCTCATGAAATAGTTGAAGCGTGCCCTATAGGCAACTGCCGCAATTACCAAACCAATAGCTAAACCTATCCATACTCCTACAGATCCTAAATCTATGATAAACCCAAAGAAATAGGCTAATGGTAAACAGATTAAAATGTATGAAATAGCTGCAATATACATGGCTGATTTAACATCTGCTAAACCCCGAAGTGCCGATAACCCGACTATTTGTAAACCATCAAAAATCTGAAAAAACCCTGCTATTATGAGCAATTGGGAGGCTATTTTGATCACTTCCGAGTCTGATGAAAAAAGCAATGGAATCTGATTGCGGAATATGAAAAACAGAGCCGCATTAAAACTCATCAATAAAACAGCTAAATGCATGGCCGCAATGGCCGCCACTTTTGTAGCTTTATAGTGTCCACTGCCGAACTGATGCGAAATCCTTATCGTTGTGGCTGATGCTACTCCTAAAGCAAGCATAAAGGTTCCGGAGGCCATCGTTAACGCAATCTGATGCGCTGCTAAGTTTTCTTTATTGATCCACCCTACCATAATCGCACTGAAACTGAATGATAATACCTCAACCAAGAGTTGTCCTGATATGGGAAAACTGGTTTTTACTAATTTCCAACACGCTACCCTATGATAATTTAATTTGGAAAAAAACTTTCGGTAAGGTGCAAAAAGATCATTTTTTTGCAATACCCATATATAGGCAGCTGCCATTGCAATTCTTGCAATCAGTGTTCCTAAACCTGCTCCTACTAATCCTAATTCCGGAAATCCAAATTTCCCGTATATCAATAAATAATTGAAGAAAATATTGACTACATTGCCCATTAAGGTGATCCACATTGCTATTTTAGTGTTGCCTATCCCTTCCCCAAACTGTCTGATAGAAAAGAAAATAGCCAACGGAACAGATGTGCTCATCAAAATGAGAAAATAGGGGATAGACATTCGGGCAACGTCAGGCGGTTGGTTCATCCAGTTGAGAGCCGGAGCTAACGGCATAAACAATATCATGAGGGCAATACTGAGTACAATGTTGACCAGCAACCCGTTTTGAAATAAAATGGCAATTTTTTTATCCTGTTTTTTACCGAAAGCATTTCCAATTAATGGAGTAATCCCTAAGGAGAACCCTAAACTGAATATGAAAATGATAATAAAAATGGAGTTGGCAAAGGCTGAAGCAGCTAATTCAGTGGTTCCTACTCTTCCCACCATAATGGTATCTGCCATACTTACAGTAACTTGCCCTAATTGTGCTAACATAACAGGGTATGCTAACTTTAGATTTCTTTTATAATAAGGTATTAATTTTTTAAATTTCATGTTGGTAGTTAGTTTTTAGTTTTTTTATAGTTGGATAAGCAAATACAATCATCATGACCACCGCAACTCCAATATAAAACGGTGTTCCCATCTTTTCAGAATCTCCAAAAATAAAGAATGCTAAAATGATGGCATAAATAGGCTCAAAGTTTATTGCTAAAGTAACAGTGTAGGCGGATAAAGTTTTCATTAACTGAACAATAGCCGCAAATGGATAGGCCGTGCAGATGGAAGCTAAAATGATCAACCACAATAGATCCCATTGTTTAGGAATGGGAAAACTGTTCCACTCGGTTTGATTCCAAAAAATAACAATAATAACCGGAATTAATGCCCCAATCAATTCGTAAAAAGTGAGAGATAAGGAAGATTTGGTTCCAGAAAACCTTTTGTTAATCACATTAAATGTGCCGGCTAAAAATGCAGAAGTGACTCCAAATAGTGCTCCTTTAATGTAGGTGATCTCAAATCCTAACATGATGGAAAGGGTGACTAAAACCAATATTCCCATCACAATTTCCAGCCAGGCTATTTTCTGTTTGTGAAAAAGAGGTTCTAAAATACCTACAAAAAGTGTAGAACTTGCTAAACAACTGAGAGCTACTGATACATTAGAAACCTTGATGGAGTGGAAAAAAGTGATCCAATGCATACCCACAATGATCCCCACTAACAAAAATTGAATGAGCTCTTTTCGGGTAACTCTTAGGGTTTGTTTTTTGAATTTGATAATCAGAAACAAAATCGGAATAGTGAATAAAAGCCGGTAGAATACCAGATATTGCGCTGGAAATGAGATCAATTTACCTAATATTCCGGTGAAACCGAAAATAAGAACAATAAAATGTAAATGTAAATATTGATCTAAGTTTCTGACTTTCATGGAACTAACGAATCTCATAAGTTTCTTCTAATTCCCAAAAACCTCTGACTGATAATTGTTTCTCGAAAAACAAAATCTGCTCCGGTTGAACTTTCTTAACGTAATCTCCGGTATCCCACCTTCCATTGCCGTTTTGATCTTTAATCACTTTGATTTTATAATTGCCGGGAACCAAATGGTCATATTTGATTACGGTTGTTTTAGAGATTATATCAGTCTGCACTTTTTTATTGGTTGGATCAATGAGCCAGATTACATAGTTCAGCTCTCCCTCCGGAACAATATAGTTCATAGTTAAAGTGCCATAATCTCTTTCTGTTTTGGTCGTGAATTTGATCGTTAGTGAATCGTTTGTGGTGCCATCCCATCCATAAAACAACGAATCTTTGAATAAAATTTCATAACTTTCTTTAGGCTCAAAATGGTAAGGAACTGTAAATGAATTTAATAAAGCTCCACCTATCTGAAAACGTTCTACAAGCGTATCATTTTTTTCTTTTCCTGTTTTTATAATGATGGTCTCAATATTATAGTTGGGTTTTATAGGAAATGAAAAATGTAACGATAAATTCTGATACAACTCTCCACTATTGGCGTGCTGAATTCCTAATTTGGATTCCACTTTTGATCTACCCGGACGATAGGGCGCTTTGTAAGGAAAAAATGTAACAGTATCAGAACTTCTAAATTCAGGCATATCAATTTTTACAACTACAGAATCTGAAAAATCTTCAAAAAAATAGTAGGTTATAGTATCCAGAGTGGGGTTCATTTTTAAATAATGTTCTATGTTCTGAGGATACAAAAGTGTGCTTTTTACACTTTTTTCTGAAATACAGGGAAGCTTCAATGGAATTTTATATAACCCTTTCTGGTAGTTTAATAAAGATTGTAAAGACTGTACCGTATCAGCTTTTATAAAATAGGAGAGTCGAGTATTGGGAATCGTGTCCGGAGAAACCAGCTCTTCGCTAAAAGCAATCCCTTCATTAGGTAAGTCATATAGAAGATTGGAATTGATATCTTTTAATGCAAAAATTTTATATTGACCATCGCTGATATTTTGAAACTGAAAAGTTCCGTCGTTTTTAGTTTTAGTAAGATACGTTGGTCGAACCGTTTTGGGTAACGAATCTTCATTTTGAGCATATAAAAATACAAAAACACCCTTTTCAGGTAGCGTGGTTTCACTATTAACCAAAGTTCCTGATAATTGTAATGTGTCAATGATTGATCCGGTAGAAAATGAGTATTGGTACAAACTTAGAATGTTCCCTTCATTGTAATCCTTGATGGCATCCGCAAAAACAACGTTGTATGTTGTATTCGATTTCAAGGTGTCATTCCATTTGAAAACAATCGATTTTCCTTTAATGGTAACATCGGCTGCTTCATTAAGTGGAGGTGAAAAAATAACATTTTCAATAGGATTATTTAAAGTCACAAACTCGTTAAAAGTAATTTTTACACTTTTTTCTTTAAAATTAACCGAACCACTGGAAGGGTTCTCTTTAACAACAACAGGTGGTGTTGTGTCTTTAGGGCCTCCGACAGGTGCTACAATCTTAGCACAACCTGTAAAGGCAAGAATCATAACAATAAGGAACTTAATTCGTTTCATATTTCCAATTGAGTCGCAAAAGTAACGAAAATTCTCTTATATTTGCGTATTCATTGTATCTTAATGCTATGCAGTCCATTTTACTCACTTTTGATTATGAACTTCCACTGGGTGGTGTCTTGAACAACTACGAAGAGAGTCTGTTTAAACCCACTGATCAATTGATGAAATCTGCTTCTAAAATGGATGTCCCTTTGGTCTTTTTTGTAGATATTTTATGCTATATTCAATTTAAAAACAATCGATTAGATCAGTTTTGTGATCGATTTAAACAACAAGTCCAACAAATGATCCTTGATGGACATGATGTACAACTTCACCTTCATCCTCATTGGTTAAAAACAAAAATTAAAGATAATCAATTTGTTACAGATGCTCCTTTTTCGTTAAGTGATTATTCTGACACACAAATCCAATTTTTTATTCAAACAGGTGTTGAATCTTTAAATAAGATGGTTCAGGAAGTGAAAAATGAGTACCAATGTGTTGCATTTCGTGCCGGAGGATACAATTTTGGAACTAAACAAGCTTTGATCGTTGATCTCCTATTCCAACACGGAATTCGCTTTGATGCATCTATTGCTAAAGGATACTATTTTAAATCAGATACTTCTGTTGTGGATTATAGACACTGCCCCGAAAATCCCCACTGGTTTTTGAAGGGTATAAATCCAAAACACCAAATTCTGGAGATCCCAATCGCTTCCAAACCAAAATCATGGTTTGAAATACCCACTTTTCTGAAATTGAAATGGTATAAAAGTAGGAGCGTGGATAGAGGAAAAATGATCCATACCTTTACTCAATATACTCGAAATGAAAAATGGAATCAGTTTTTGAGTTCCAGAATGCTGACTATCGATAACTATACCTTTTCTTTATCTTTCTTGCTTACTGTGATCCACTATCAAATAAAAATTCATAAAAACATTGAAAATAGTGCATTTTGTTTGATCGGACACCCGAAGGCGATGGGCCTTTATTCCCTTGAATTACTCGAAAATCTGATCAAAAAAATACAATATAATAACGATTTGAATATCATAACATTTAATAGTATAGAAAACATATATAAAGAAAATGAAAGCAATTGATTTTATATATAAAGTGATCCCGAACGACTGGTTTAGAAAACTATCCAGAAAGTACTACAAGTTTGTGAAAAAGTGGATGAAGAAGATGAATGAAGAGGAATTTTTACATTTTTTACGTACGAAATTGAATATTGAAAATGGGGATATTGTATTTGTTCATAGTGCGATGAGTAAAATGAATGTTACTTTTCCACCTCAAAAAATGCTGGAATTATTGAAAGAATCAGTAGGTGAGGAGGGTACACTCCTTTTCCCCTGCTGGCATTATACCGGAAGAGCTGAGGATTATCTCAGAAAAACGGATTCCGTTTTTGATGTATTAAATTCTAAAACTACATTAGGATTTTTGAATCAATTAGCGAAAAATGAACCGGGTGCTAAAAGAAGCTGGCATCCTACAGTGAGCGTCTGTGCCATTGGAAAAAGAGCGGAAGAACTTACAAGTCAGCACCATACCGATATTTATCCATGTGGCGAGAAAAGTCCCTGGTTTTTGATGTTGCAATACCCTTCAAAAATCATCGGATTAGGGGAGAAAGTGGTGAGTTTGTCGTTTGTGCATTGTATAGAAGATGTGATGAAAGGGCAGTTCCCGATTGCAACCCTCTCTGCTGAAGTGCTTTCCGGAAAAGTGATCACTCCGGAAGGCAATTCATTGCAAGTTCCTACCCATTACCCTCAAAAAGGGATTAAACAACGCGATGTGGTTTCCTTTTTTAGTAAAAATATTCCCAGATTTATTGGACAACAATTCAGATACCATGGCGTGAACTATTTCAGATGCGATGCGCTAAAATTGTATCAAAAAATGGAACAATTAGCAAAAGACGGAAAAACAATTTACCACTTTTAAAATGAAAAGAGAGATTATCATCACTGAAGATGGCTCCTCTTCCCTGTTTGTGGAGTCAATTCAGGAACATTTTCATTCCAGATTCGGTGCTATTCAGGAGGCTATCCATATTTTTATTGAAAATGGATTGTTATATGTGCTGCCCAAATTGAATGGGAAAATCTCCATTTTAGAGGTTGGTTTTGGTACCGGTTTGAATTGTTTTTTGACACTTATCCGTCCCGAAATTCAAAGTTATACGCTTGAATATGAAGGGATTGAACTGTATCCATTAAATGAAAAGGAGTTTACTTCTCTGAACTATCCGGAATTATTGGGACAAGAATATAAACCTCTGTTTAGTCAAATGCATCAAACGATCTGGGAAATTCCCCAAAAGATTAATGATCAGATTATTCTGACCAAAAAGTGCCTCTCTTTTACGGAAGTTTGTTTTGATTCACCTCAGTTTGATTTGGTCTATTTTGATCCTTTTTCACCCGATAAACAACCTGAAATGTGGACACAGGAGCGCTTTGAAATGTTGTATAAAGCGATGAATCCCGGCGCTGTACTCCTCACTTATTGTACGAAAGGGATTGTCAAAAGAGCATTGAAAGCGGCAGGATTTCAAATCGAAAAACTTCCTGGTCCTATAGGCAAAAGGGAAATTCTAAGAGCCACTAAATAATGTGCTAATGAGCTAATATGCTAATGTGCTAATTAGGCGAAGGGCGAAAGGCAAAGGGCGAAAATTCATTTTTCATTCGTCTGTTGTCCGTTGTCTGTAGTCTGCAGTCTTTTTTTTTGGCATTCCCCTTTGGCTGCACTCAATTCAATCCATAACAAAATAAACTATGAGTTGCGTCGCTCGCCAAAGGGTCGGTCTCCGCCTGCAAGTCCGCAGTAATAAGCCGAGGGGCTGCAAGGTCGTTAAAGTAGCTCACAAGCTCGCTCTTTAACTCCCTGCATCCCTACGGCTTCTTCCTTTGCGGGCTTTCCGGCTTCGCCCTAATGCAGGGGAAATTTTTCCGGCGGAGATTTGTTTGGGTATTCTATTAAAAGTTGGGTAAGATTTTGATTAATTTTTTAATTTCAAATGCTTTATAAAACATTCAAAATTTACATCGAAATAGTATCCGTCATTTATTAGATTAGATTTTTCTAATTTAATAGGAAAACTTACTCCCTCCTACAAATTCTCTCAAAATGGATGTTCCAGGGATCAACTCATCCGGAATCGGTTTGAAATAGGACAGAAAATTGAGCAATCGGGCTGCTTCTGCATATTCGGGAGAGGTTTCCGGTACTTCCAGCAAAATGGGTAACGCATAAGGTTTTAATACACCTAATTCATAAACCAATGAAGTATTGAACATCATATCCGCATTTTCCTGATACGGAAATATATTTTTTTCCTCCCCATTTCGGACACTGGGCCAGCGATTTAAAGTATTAACAGCAGAATAACCACGATAGTTGTAATCTCTTATGATTCTGCGGATTAAACGATTGTCAGTAGTAGGTATCGGATTCATTTTGTCAATAGATAACGAAGTGAGTGCGGATACAAAGATCTTATATTTCGTGCTATCTTCTACTAGTTCTGTTAACTTTGGATTTAAACAGTGAATCCCTTCCACTACTAAAATGGAGTTGGGTTGCATTTTTAATTTATGACCTACCCACTCTTTTGTCCCTAAAGTGAAGTTAAATCTGGGAATCTCTACCTCTTCACCGTGAAGTAAACTTAGTAATGTGTTGTTGAAGAGTTTTAAATCGATCGCTTCCAGTGCTTCAAAATCGTAATTGCCATGCTCATCTAAAGGGGTTTCAGTTCTCTCTACAAAAAAATCATCTACAGAAATCTGTACAGGATGGTATCCAAGAACACTTAATTGTACAGATAATCGTTTGCAGGAAGTGGTCTTTCCCGAACTGGACGGGCCACTAATCAGTACCATTTTTGTTCCTCTTTTCATGATCTCATCCGCAGTATTGGCCCAGATTTTCTCTTGTAGTGCTTCCGTTGTTAATATCAAATCTCCAATATCTTTCTTTTCAATCCGCTTGTTAAGATCACTGATATAGGGAACCCCAATTCTTTTACCCCACTCTTTGAACTGTTTGTAAACCGTAAAAAGCTTAGGCATTTTGCGTGTCTGAGGAATGGAAGTGGGTCTTTTCCGATGCGGTACTTTCAATAACAACCCGGTTTCGTAAAGTTCCAGTGAAAACAACTTGAGATACCCTGTTGAGGGAAGCAAATGACTGTAATAATAATTGACAACATTATCCAACTCATAAACTGTCGTAAAAAATTTATTCCGATCCAGAAAAATATCCATTTCAGTATCAGTATCAAAAAAAGTACGTTCCTGAAAAGCTTTTTCAGATAGCACTTCTCTCCGAATAAGTGGATAATTGGCTTCTACAATCAAGTTCATCCGATGTTGAATTTTGGCAACAATATCAGTATTCAACTGAACGGGCAGATTTTCGAGTTCACAATATTTGCCCCCGGAAATGGAGTGTAAAACATGCACGATCGCTGAAGGATACAAGTCATGGATCGCTTTGTAGAGTACAAAAAACAAAGAGCGGGTGTACATCTCAATCCCGTAAGTGCTACTCATATCAAAAAACTCAATCACACTGGGTTTGTGCACCCGATAGCTCAATGAACGTACTTTATTGTTCACTAACCCTCCTAAAAAAGGGAGTCCGTTTTTAATTTGATTTAGTTCAGCAATCTCTTTAAGTGTGGAGCCGTAAGGAACAACAATGGGGGCATCCAGATTTTTACAAAAAACGTCAACAGTCATGGTTTTCAAAATTAAAACACAAAAGTACGAAATAAATTAACAGATAACATGTAACAGGTTACAGGTTACAAGTTACAAGTGACAGGTGAAAGGTGACAGGTGAAAGGTGAAAGGTGACAGGTGACAAGTGACAGGTGACAGGTGAACCCAAAACCTAAGACCTAAAACCCAAAACCTAAAAAATTTTACTCCCCCAATTCCATAATCACAAACTCAATCCTTCGGTTTAAATAATGTGCTGCATTTTTCTCTGCATCTGTTTTCATTTCGTTGATCTCCTGATCAGAAATAAGTGGTTTTGAATCATCATAACTCATTGGAATCAATCGATTAGGGTGAATTCCTTTCTGAACCAAATAATCAACAATTGCAAATGCCCTTTTACCCGATAATCTAATAGAAGATTCTGCAACCCATCTTGTATCTAAATGACACCGTACTTCCATCACTTTAATCTCTTGATGTCTATTTAAAAAATCAGCCAAACTATCCAGAAATGGATAACTATTGGGGAATATGTCGCTTTTAGCAAGATAAAACTGAATATGATAAACCCTTAGCATATCAAATTTTTGAACAGAAGTATCCGCCAATGTAAAAGTCTGACATTTACCCACTCCGACAAACCCAATCATAAAAAATAAAAAAATAAATTTTTTCATACCCATTCAAATAATTCTGCAAATATAAAAAAAACTTTCCCTTTGTCCCTTGTCCCCTTTCCCCCTGTCCCCTTCCCCAGTTACACCCGTCTCCCGTCTCCCGTCTACTTTTCGCCCTTCGCCTTTCGCCCTTTGCCTTTTGCCTTTCGCCCATTAATAATATTTCCCCTATTTTTGCGTTATTGTTTGTTGATTATAATTCGTTTCAAATGAAAAAATACACCCTTTTCGTGGTTATCCTGTTCACTTGTTGGTTAGTAAATGCTCAGACTGCCAAGTATAGTAATGAATTTCTCTCCTTAGGTGTTGGGGCAAAAGGACTCTCAATGGCGAATGCAATGGTCTCCCTGACGGATGATGTACATGCAGCCTATTGGAATCCTGCCGGATTGACCCGAATCGATAAAAAATACCAGGTGGCTTTGATGCACTCTGAATATTTTGCAGGAATTGCCAAATATGACTATGCCGGTGTTGCTTATAAAATTGATGAAAAATCTGCTATTGCACTGACCTATCTGCGTTTTGGTGTAGATAATATTATGAATACAACCGAGCTGATCGATAATCAAGGAAATATTGATTATGACCGGATATCCTATTTTTCTGCTGCTGATAACGCATTTATGGTAAGCTATGGAAGAAAAATCGGAAAAATTGAAGGACTTTCATTCGGTGCCAGTGCAAAAGTGATCAGAAGAACAATTGGTGATTTTGCCGGTGCCTGGGGCTTCGGACTTGATGCAGGTCTTCAATATCAGAAAAAAGGTTGGCAAGTGGGCCTTGTAGCGAAAGATATCACTTCCACATTTAATGCCTGGAGCTACTCATTGACCGATGAGGTGAAGGCTATTTTTGAAGCTACCGGAAATGAAATTCCTGAAAATAGTTTGGAGTTAACCCTGCCAAAGGTTGTCTTAGGGGCTGGAAAAAGATTCGAATTTAATAAAGGTTGGAACGCAACAGTAGCGGCAGATTTTGATTTTACTTTCGATGGAAAAAGAAATACACTTCTTAAAACCAATACGTTAAGTATCGACCCACACCTCGGAATGGAAGTGGGATATAAGAAAATTGTAGCCCTTCGTGCCGGTGTTGGAAATTATCAGTTGGTTCCCGATTTTGATGGAACCCAATACGGAACCGTTCAAATTAACCTCGGTCTCGGTATCGGAATTAAAGATTTAGTGTATATCGACTACGCATTTACCGATTTGGGAAACCTTTCCATTGCACAATATTCACATCTTTTTTCTATAAAAGTGGCTATAGATCAGTTTCATAAATAACCCTTAAATATGTTTAAAATTCCTATTTACCCCTATTCTCGCACGGAACTTAATCAAAGAATAAAAGCAATATCTAAAAATGAATTTCTGCACTTTGATGAAAAAAGTGCTTATCGTTTTGCGTTAAGTTGCATCGACCTAACCACTTTGGAGGGAAGCGATACACAAGCCAGAATCGACCAACTCTGTAAGAAAGCTGTGGCACTGCAAACAGCTGCAGTATGTGTGTATCCGCCTTTTATCCGTCAGGCTAAAGATTTACTGGAAGATACCCACATTAAAGTGGCTTCTGTCGCAGGTGCCTTTCCATCCGGACAATCGCCCCTTTTTGTGAAGTTGGCAGAAGTTGCTTATGCTGTCAATGAAGGTGCCGATGAGATTGATATGGTGATCTCCCGCGGAAAGTTTTTAGAAGGAAATTTTGAAGAAGTTTTTAATGAAATTGTGGCCATCAAAAAAGAGTGCAGAAATGCACATCTTAAAGTAATCTTAGAAACAGGTGAACTCATTGAACCGGATCTTATTTTTAAGGCTTCCTACATCGCTATGCAGGCAGGTGCTGATTTTATTAAAACATCTACAGGAAAAATTGCAACAAATGCAACTCCTGAAGCATTTATTGTAATGTTAGATGCTATTAACCAATACTATAATGAAACAGGAATCACCGTAGGAATGAAACCTGCAGGTGGAATTGCGGATGCTGAAACCACACTTTTATACCTCAAAATTCTAGAAAATACACTGAATACCAAATGGTTAAATAAAGAATATTTTAGAATTGGAGCAAGCAGATTGGCAGATAAACTTGCTGAACTGAAATAAAAAAAATATTTTTTTTAATACGCTCTGAATATCAAATAAATGTGTATCTTTGCAGTTCGAAAAATTCACAAAAAATTTTGTATAACCAATAAAAAATTAGAGCATTATGACAAAAGCTGAAATCGTAAATGAAGTTTCGAACAAAACCGGAATTGACAAACAAGCTGTTCAAAACATTGTAGAATCTTTTATGACTACCGTTAAAGGTTCTTTAGCAAAAAATGAAAACGTATATTTAAGAGGATTTGGAAGTTTTATCGTTAAAGAAAGAGCTGAAAAAACCGCTCGTAACATCTCGAAAAAAACTACTATCGTGATCCCAGCTCACAAAATTCCATCGTTCAAACCTTGCAAAACTTTTGTTAACGTAGTTAAAAAAATTAAATAATTCTAAATCCAACTATTATGCCTAGCGGAAAAAAGAAAAAAAGACATAAAATGTCAACTCATAAGAGAAAAAAACGTCTAAGAAAAAATAGACATAAGAAGAAATAATCCTCTTATGAGTTAAAAAGTTAAAACTAAACAGCATGATCATTCATACTGTTTAGTTTTTCTGTTTATAAGGATTACTAAATTACAAATACTATGTCAGAAGAACTTCCAAAACCAATCAGTAAAGAATTAGTGATAACTTCTTTTGAAAAGGAGATCCAGATCGCCCTATTAGAAGATAAGAAGTTGGTTGAGATCCATAAGGAAAAATCAACCGATCAGTTTGCTGTTGGGGATATCTATCTTGGAGTGGTTAAAAAAACCAATTCGGGAGGTATGAATGCGGCTTTTGTGAACATAGGAAGTGATCGTGATGCTTTTCTACACTATTTTGATTTGGGCAACCATGCCCGCACCATGAATGAGTTTGTGAATCAGGTGATCACAAACAATAAAAAAAGTATAGCTAATTTTCCCTACCAACCGGAAATCCCTAAAGTGGGGAAAATTAATGAGGTCTTAATTCCAGGACAGAAAATTTTAGTACAAATTGCCAAAGAACCTATCTCAACAAAAGGGGCTACCGTTACTACTGAAATTTCTCTTGCCGGTCGCTTTTTAGTACTTGTCCCTCTGATGGATAAAGTTACAGTTTCTCAAAAAATTAAAAGCTCTGCTGAAAGACGCAGACTTAAAAATTTGGTTCAAGCGATCAGACCTAAAAAATGTGGTATCATCATCAGAACCGTTGCAAACGGAAAAAATCTGGAAGAGATTACCAAAGATATGAATCAATTAGTGGACAAATGGAAATTGATCATCGATAAACTTCCTTTAGTTACCGCACCCGCAAAAGTAGCCGCTGAATTGGATATTTCAACGTCGTTAATCAGAGATATCGTTAACGAATCCTTTGAAGCAATCCATGTAGATAACCCCGTTCTCTATCAAGAGATTAAACAATACCTAACCTCCATCTCTTCCGATTATTCCAATATCCTGAAACTGTACAAAAATCCTAAACCGATTTTTGAAACAATGAATGTCTCAAAGCAAATTAAAGGATCGTTTGGGAAAATTGTAACCATCAAAAATGGTATCTACCTCGTTATTGAACATACCGAAGCAATGCACGTGATTGATGTCAATAGCGGAAATAGAAATAAAGCAGGTAAAGATCAGGAGGAAAATGCTGCCAATGTGAACATGGAAGCTGCTGCCGAAATTGCTAGACAATTAAGACTGAGAGATATGGGTGGAATAATCACTATCGATTTTATCGATATGAAAAAAACTTCCAATAGAACCCTTCTATTTCAGACTTTGGTGCAGTTGATGAAAAACGATAAGGCTAAGCATACCATTTTGCCGGTTAATAAATTCGGATTGATTCAGATTACCCGCCAGAGAGTGCGCCAGGCTACCATTATCGAAACTTCAGAACAGTGCCCCACTTGTCACGGTACAGGAAAGGTGAAACCCACCATTCTGATCGAAGAGGAGATTCAAAATATGATCGAATACCTGATCGAAAAACAGATCGAAAAGAAATTTTATATTTCTGTTCACCCCATTGTCTATGCATACCTAACTAAAAAAATGGTTTCCAAAAGATTCAAATGGTCACTGAAATATAAACAATGGATCAAACTGGTTCCCAATCAAAATCAACACCTTCTGGAATTCAAATTCTTCAATAAAGATCAGGATCAAATCGTTTTTTGGACCAAACCAACCATTGAAGAGTGATAAAGGATTGATTATTCTTTGATTTTATGATGACCCCATTAGAAAAAATAGTTCGCTATTGTGCTTATCAGGATCGTTCCGTCTATGAAACCAGATTGAAAATCAGAACGTTGAAAGTTTCTAAAAAGGAGGAAGAAGAGATTATCGCTCGTCTCATAGAAGAACATTTTCTGGATGATGCCCGGTTTGCCGAAACGTATGTTCGTGGAAAAATGAACTCCAAAGGGTGGGGAATCGCAAAAATTAAAGCCGGACTATTCCAAAAAGGGGTAGCAGAATCAATTATTCAAACTGTTATAGCTGAAGTAGATACCAGTCAACTGGCGGAAAATATGGATAATGAGATTATGAAATGGAAACGTTCCCATTCACTTACTTCCGAAACAAAACCCAAATTGATCCGATTTCTCTTCTCAAAAGGGTACTCTTTTGATCAAATCATGAATAAAATTGAAAAACTATGATACAATCAGAACAAATTAAAGACTTACAAACCAGACTCAGTGAGCTAAGGAGGTGTCTTTGACATTGATGCGAAAATCAATGAGATCAATGAAAAAGAAAAAACATCCCATGACCCCGATTTTTGGGATGACCCCAAAAGTGCTGAAAAATTATTAAAAGAGATCAGCGCAATTAAATCCTGGACTTCAGAATATGATCTGGCTGTTCAACAATTTGATGACCTGACTATCCTTTTTGAATTTTTTAATGCAGGGGAAGCGACCGAAGCAGAAACAGATCAAGCATATAAAATGACGGAAACAGTGATCGAGAAGCTGGAGTTCCGCAATATGATGTCCGAAGAGGAGGATCCATTAGGTGTTATTTTAACCATCAATTCCGGTGCCGGTGGTACCGAAAGTTGCGATTGGGCGGAAATGTTGCTCAGAATGTATATCCGATGGGCAGAACGAAATAAATTTACCATTAAGGTTTTAGATCAACAAGAGGGTGATGTGGCCGGAATCAAACAGGCAACTATCGAACTTGATGGTCCTTATGGTTACGGTAATCTGAAAAGTGAAAACGGAGTGCACCGCCTGGTTCGTTTGTCCCCTTTCGACTCTGCAAACAGAAGACACACCTCATTTGCATCTGTATATGCTTATCCCATTATCAATGACGATATTGTAATTGAAGTGAACCCAGCAGATATTTCCTGGGATACCTATCGTTCCAGTGGTCCCGGTGGTCAAAATGTGAACAAGGTAGAAACAGCAGTGCGATTGCATCACCAACCCTCTGGAATCATTGTGGAGTGCCAGGAAACCCGCTCCCAACTCCAAAACCGCGAAAAAGCGATGCAGATGTTGAAATCTCAGTTGTATCAAAGGGAACTGGAGAAAAAAAGGGAAAAATTGTCTCAGATCGAAAGCACCAAAAAGAGGATCGAATGGGGGTCCCAAATCAGAAGTTATGTGATGCATCCCTACAAAATGGTGAAAGACCTTCGAACAGGTTGCGAAACATCTAATGTAAACGCCGTTATGGATGGCGACTTAGATGACTTTATTAAAGCGTATCTAATGGAAAATTAGTTTTGAGCGCCGGGTTGAAATCCCTGAGCTTTCAATTCTATCTGACAATTATCATTGGTGATCAGGTTTTTACCGGCGGTTTCTGTCGTTATATAACCTATAACAGAAATACTTTTTAAATTTTTCACTTTTTCATAATCATCTTGTTTGATTGTGAAAACAAGTTCATAATCTTCTCCACCATTCAATGCAATCGTGGTAGCCACAATTTTCAACTCTTTTAAAGTTTCAAATGTGATGGTATCTATCGGTAATTTTTCTTCATAAATAGTGCATCCCACTTTGGAATTGCGACAAATATGGAGTAATGAATTTGCTAATCCATCTTTTACATTCATCATGGCAGTAGGAACAACTCCTTTTTCAGCCAACTCCTGAATCACGTCCAAACGGGGTTCAGGTTTTAATTCACGCTCTAAAATGTACTCATATCCGGATAGATCGGGTTGTTGGTTGGGATTTACTTCAAATACTCTCTTTTCCCTTTCCAATAACAATAAACCGGTATAGGCAGCTCCCAAATCTCCTGAAACACAAATAATCTCACTCTCTTTTGCCCCATCTCTTTTCACCAGGTGATCTGCTGTCGCAGTCCCTGTAATAGATGTTGCAATCGTCAATCCTGTAGCAGAAGTGGTCATATCTAAGCCAATAAGGTCAATCTGATATCTTTCACAGCAGTATCTTACTCCTGAGATAAACTCTTCCAAAGATTCTACTGAAAAACGATTTGATGCTGCAATGTTAATTCTGATTTGAGAGGGTTTTCCATTCATCCCAATGATATCAGATGCCGCAGCAGCAACTATTTTAAATCCCAAATGACGTAGCGGAAAATAGCCCAAATCAAAATGAACATGCTCCATAAAAAGCTGAGAAGCGGTCAAAACCAATTGGTTTTCGAAAGAAAGTACCGATGCATCGTTTTCTATTCCTGATAAGGAAGAGGGATTATGAAGTTTAAAAAATTCACCTAAGTGTTTGATCAACGATTCTTTACCAAAGTCCACAGCTTCGGATCTACTACTATTTTCTAACATATTGTAAGGATTAATTTCACACTGCAAAAATACGAAATAATGTAACAGGTTACAAGTAACAGGTAACAATTTTAAGGTAACAGGTATCAGGTAACAGGTAACAGGTTGTTATTTGAGAATCATGAGTTTGTCATTCCTGATCCCTTGATCCGTTTTGTATTGAATAAAATAGGTTCCGGGTGATAGATGAGATACTGAAACAACATGTTGATGATCTGAAACTTGTGTACGATAGATCTCTCGGCCGGAGATATCATATAAGGTAAACTGATAAGGCGTTTGGCTGGCATCGATGGTAAACTGATCCTGTGCCGGATTTGGGTAAATTTTAAAATGTTGATTGTAGTTGTCTACACCTACAATATTGTCAATTTTGATGTAAGACCCAAAACCTAAGAGAGATTTAGCATTGTTACAGTTGATAATCAAAACCAAATAGTAAGCCCCATTTGTAAAAGTATAACTGTATTGGGTAGTTATCGTTTGGGTTGCCCCGGTGCTGCTGGTGAAAAGCCAGGAAACCAATATGGTATTATTATTTATAACTTGATATCCTGTAATCGCATATTGACTAGGTGTGAAATTTAAACAGGTATCCATCAGATTTTGAAAGTACCCAATTAGCGTTGTATCTATACCGGGATTTAATTCATACACATAGAAATAGTGTTGAACGCCCTGAGAACATGCCGGAGAATAAACGGTAACAGAATAGAGTCCCACAGATAATCCGGTAACTGTTGCAGTGGTATCTCCTGTATTCCATTGATAAGTGTATGGAAGATTGATGACATTAGGGTTGACTACTGATACAGCTATTGATCCGTCGGAACCTCCTGGAGTAAATACAGGAGAAATTGTTCCGGTAACAACATAATTGCAATTGTTTACAGAAATCAATGGAACTGTATAATGATAAACATTAAAACAATTTTGTGTTGGATTGGTGACTGTGACGGAATAATTTCCCGGACAAAGATTAAGCAGCGCGTTTCCGGTAGTTCCGTTATTCCACTGGAAATTTAAATTGGTTTGAGTAGAAGCCAAAGTAATCGAACCAATACAATTATTCGCCGGAGAAGAAACAATCACTGGAGAAACCGGTGTATTACAAGGATTATAGCCATAATAGATCGTATCAGTATAGGTATTAATACAACCATTAGCTGTCGTGATGGTTAAAGTAGCAACGGTGATACAGTTTGGAGAAGTGAAAAGTGTCGGATTTTGCAAATTGGAAGTGCTTGAAATTCCACAACCTACAAACGTCCAGTTCCATGAAACGATAGAATCCAAATTGTAGTAAACAAAACTTGAATCCTGAAATTGAATAGTCTGAACAGAACTGGAGGGATTTGGAACCCAATACCATGTAAAAAAGGCATGACATGGTTGTTGGGAATATAGTTTTGAAAATGAGATCAAAACGATCAAAATAATAACTAATTTTTTCATGGCGATTGATTTTAACTAAGATGCAAATATACAAAATAATGTAACAAGTAACAAGTAACAGGTAACAGGTAACAGGTAACAAGTAACAGGTAACAAGTAACTGTACTATTCATTTTTCATTTTTCATTTTTCATTTTTCATTATTCATTATTCATTATTCATTATTCATTTAAAATAAATAGTGTTTTTTTACGTTAACTTTTTCTAAATAAAGACAATATGCAGAACTATTTTGACAAACAATTCCAATTAAGATACTTCGAAATGAATAAATTCGGAGAAGCATCGACAACAACTTTATTAACTTTACTAGAGGAAACTGCTGCAGATCACTGTGATTCAATTCAATATGGATTGTATGAACTACAAAATAGAAATATTGGATGGGTATTACTTTCCGGGATTATTGAGATGGAACGTTATCCTGTATACAAAGAGAACATCACAATTAGAACCTGGATGTCTGAATTTTCAATGATAAAAGGACTACGTGAAAATTTAATTTTTGATCAGAACATGAAAGTTATTGGTAGATCAAGAGGATTATGGGTGTTCTTTGATATTGAGAAGCGAAGACCTGCACCAGTGTATGAAGAGATCAAACAAAAATGGGGGATTTGTTCTGAAATGAGCATAGATCATGATATCAACAAAAAGATCTTACCCATTGGAATAGCAGACAATGCGAAACATTTTGATGTCAACATGTTTGATGTAGATGTTTATCATCATGTTAACAATATCAAATATTTGCAATGGCTTATTGAATCTGTTCCAGATGAAATTTTTGATCATTATTATCTTCAATCTATAGATGGAAGATTTATTGCCGAATCAAAATATGAAGACACCATAATATCATCGTGTCAGCAAACAGAACCAGAAAACACTTTTCTGCATACGATCTGCACACAAAAAGATTCCAAACCCTGTGCCACCGCACGCACCTGCTGGAAGAAAAGATAACTAATATGCTCAATGTGCTCATGTGTTCATGTGCTCGATCCCATTCGCCCTTTGCCTTTCGCCTTTCGCCTTTCGCCTTCTATGTTCTATCGTTGATGAGGTGTTTGTATTTGTTGTAAAGGAACGAAATAATTAATAAAAGAATTCCTAAGGATATAAATAGGATCGTTTTTGGAATAGTGTCTAAATGTTTGATGTCGTAAAAGAATAGTTTGAGTAAGGTGATACCAAATAGGGCAATCGCGCCGATGCGTATATGTTGCTTGCTTTTCCAGATCCCAATGATTATCAAAAGTAGTGAATAGACACCCCAAAGGATGCTTAATCCGATTTTGTAGATTTGTGTGGAGTGTGCCATGTCCATCCAATGGATCAGCTCACTGCTGGCAATCCATATAATCGAGATGTAAAGTATCGCATCTAAAATGATCCTGAATGTGGGGGAGATCACTTCCCGGCGAATGTATTTAAAACAAGAAAAAATTCCTACAGCGACAAAAAGAAATGAGATATACCTAATCAGAATATTAAAGATTCCACTGTGATAGTATTCGGGTAACGGTTGGACTAAATAGGTTTCTCTAAGTCCACTGAGCATTAAGAGCCCCTCCGTTAAGAAAATAATTAGGGAGAGGACTAATAATCCAAAAGTGATGGTTTCTAAAATACGGTTTTTAATTTTTTTGAAGTTTATAAAAGAGAGTACCGAAAAAAACAGGATGGAGTAGTTGATGACCCAGATCGATTTGAAAAGGAGTAAGTCCTGATCCCAAAGATAGGTGTTTCCCCTGATTTCCGTGGGTTCTATGAGGATGGCAGAGTGGCTGTAAAGCTGACTCCAGTAACTAGTAATCTCTAAACGGATGGCAAAATAGAGCGTGATCAATAAAATAGTCGGTAACCCATATTTAATGATGTTCGAGATAGTTGTTTTGTGACTCCAATCAATGGAGCTTTCTTTGCTCCAATAAAGGAAATTGATGTACCCAAAAGCGAAGATGAAAAACAGAGAGGAGAGGAAATAGATGTTGAATACCGGCATAATCCACTTTCCCGTTTGCTCAACTGAGAAAACACTATACAGGGTGAACCAGTCGTGTATGATACTGAAAAAAGCCACAACCATCAATGGATAAGCTAATATTTCGAACATGGCGACTTTTTTTGTCCTCCCAATCCAAAAGAGCGCTGCTGCTTCTCCAGCCCATAAAAGGGTTACCCAGCTGCCATTCAGTTGAACAGGAATGGTTATGGTGATAAAAACCAGTACCAATCCTAAAATGAAATAAAACAAATTTTTATCGGCCAGCTTTTGTCTGTATATGATCGCACATACAATAAAATGGATGACAGCGTTACATAAGGTAAATACGCCTAAATACCGATCTCCAATGTTGTGATTGGTGAGTAAACTATAGCCAATGCCATAAAAGAAAAATGAATTCGCAAGAAGTAAGATGATGTTTTCTATATTGAACTTCTCTTTTTGAACTAATTTATAAGCCAGAAAGGTCACATAGAATATGATAAAAAAGATGATGAGAAATGTAAAAGCTAAAGCAAACTGATGATCAGGAATGTATTTAGAAGCTTTCCAGGAGAAGAAAATGATCCAGGATAAGCCAAAAGAGGTATAATAGAGCCATTTCCAGTATTTTTTGAATGCGATCACCAGAATTCCTACATTAATAATTGCCATGTAAGTGAAAAGGATGGCTACTTTTCCGGATCCTTCACTCAATAGAAATGGGACCGCATAAGCGCCGACCAATCCAATGAGGGCTATCACTTGTTTGTTGTATTTCATGGCCGTTATGACCGCTAAAACAGTAAATACGACCATCAACAGGAAGGCAGCCACTTGCGGTAATAAGGAGTAGAAGTTGTAAGCAGCATAAGTGATGAAGTAGATGATTGCGATGGCCCCGCTAACGAGGACTGCACTATAATTTTCGTAATTTTTCTTTAACCTGATTCCAAGTCCAAATAGAGCAATTCCGGTCAAATATCCCAGGATGATTCGGGCTAGTGGGGTGATTAAATCGTGTTCAATCGAATATTTAGCACCAATAGCAACGCCAATAACAGTGATGATGATTCCGATTTTATTGATGAGGTTCTCTCCAATTATTTTTTCAATGTTGCTTTTAATATGAAATGTTTTTTTAACACGTGGAGCGCCTTCTGCTTTCGGAATAGGCTTCTTTTCAGTTTTCTCTGCTTTAGGGGATTCGAATGGTCTATAATTGAATATTTCATATTTTAATTCATTTATCTCTTTAGTAAATGCTTTTTGCTTTTTATCTAAAGACTCTAACTTCTGATACAGTTCCTCTAAAGTAGGTTTATTTTCATTCATAGTATTATTTTTTATAATCAAAAGAATTGTGATTTAATAATAAAATTTAAATTGCCCTATCATTCGCCTTTCGCCCTTTGCCTTTCGCCTTTCGCCCTTTGCCTTTCGCCCTTTGCCTTTCACCCTTCGCCCTTTGCCCTTCGCCCTTCGCCTTTTGCCCTTCGCCTTTCGCCTATGTCGCGAAAAACGCCGTTACGATCCCTGCTTTAGCAGAACCAATCACTGCTGCAAGTTGTTCAAATGTAGCTTCTTTGATCTTTTTTACACTTTTGAAGTGACTTAATAGTTGCTCTTTGGTTTTTGGTCCAATGCCGGTGATCTGGTCTAATTCTGAAGCAATACTTTTTTTGGCTCTTCGCTTTCTGTGGTGCGTGATCCCAAAACGGTGCACTTCATCACGGATGTTTTGTAGTAGCTTTTGTGATTCCGATTTTTTGTCGATGTACAGGGGTAGTGATTCCCCGATTTTGTAAATATCTTCTAATCGCTTGGCAATCCCGATAAGCATTACCTTGTCCTGAATATTTAATTGAACCAGGGCCTGATAGGCGGCTCCTAATTGTCCTTTCCCTCCGTCAATGATAATCAGGTCGGGTAGAGGAGTCTGCTCCTCTAAAACTCTCGAATACCTTCTGGTGATCACCTCTTCCATGGAAGCAAAATCATCGGGGCCAACCACTGTTTTAATATTGAAATGGCGGTACTCTTTTTTGTCGGGTTTTCCATTGATGAAACACACCATAGCAGCAACGGGTTCATCCCCTCCGGTGTTGGAGTTGTCAAAACACTCAATCCTTTCGGGTAAGCGATCCATTCCTAAGTCGTTCATCAGCGTTTTCAGTATTCGGTTGGCGTGTCGGTTAGGGTCAATCAACTCCTCCTGCTTTCTTTTCTCTAAAATAAAGAATCTGACGTTTTTTTCAGACAGTTCTAATAGTTTTTTCTTATCTCCTCTTTGGGGCGATGTGAAAATAACACGATCTAATTTGATTTCGGGAATAAAAGGGACAATCACTTCTTTCGACAATGGTCCGAACCGTTTTTCAATCTCAACCATCCCCATGAGTAAAAGATCCTCCTTGGAAAGATCTCCGATTTTGATCAATTCGAGCGTGTAAGCCTGAATGATTGATCCTTCAATGATTCTTAGAAAATTGAGATATGCTGCATCTTCATCCATTTGAATGGTGAAAACATCGCAATTAGTGATTTCAGGATTAACGACCACTGATTTCCCTTTATAAGTTTCTAAAACAGCAATTTTTTCTTTCAAAGTTTGTGCTTTTTCAAACTCCCATTGATTCGCGAATTGCATCATCTCCTCTTTTAATTGTCTGATCACAGCATTATTGTTTCCCTTGATGATCTCAACCGCTTTTTTGATATTCTCCTGATACTCCTCTTTGGAGATCAGACCAGCACAGGGGGCTGCACATTTTTTGATATGAAACTGCAGGCATGGACGGGTGTGTTGGGTAATCAGTTTACAGGTTCTGATGGGAAAAACTTCAAAAATAGTGTCTAAAAGTATATGCATAAAGCGACCGGAAGGATATGGTCCGAATAGCTCCTGTTTCGATTTGTCCGGTTGCCGCGTGGCAAAAATTCGGGGAAACTCTTCCTTAGAAATGGCAATCCAGGGGTATGTTTTGTCATCTTTAAGCATCACATTGTATCGGGGACGATACTCTTTAATCATGCTGTTCTCTAACAACAGGGCTTCCCATTCGGTGTCAACAACTGTTGTTTGAATATCTGCAATTTTGGGCACCATCACCCGCACTTTGCCTAAATCATGGTTTTTATTAAAATAGGAGGAGACCCTTTTTTTGAGAAGTTTGGCTTTGCCAATATAGATGATTTTTCCTGAATCATCTAAAAAACGGTACACTCCCGGTTTTAACGGTAGTGTTTTTAGAATAAGTGCAATATGGGGAGTAATTTTTTGTTTGTCACTCATTATACGGTCATCAATATTGCTGCAATTATTGATCCAATGATGGTTAAAATGAATATTCCGATACCCACAATAGTTAAAATTCCTACAAATTTGAATAAAGATTTCAGATTTTCAAAACCTGAAATAAAATGTTCCTGATCATTATGCTCCAAAGCGTTGATCATTTTTTCAGAAAAAAGATACAAATAAAGGGTTGGAAAGAAATATAAAACGGCCATTCCTAAATATACCACACTAATAAAAGAGTTAATAAATGGCGGAACAGCAACTGAACTGTTCAATTCATTGAATGTAGGCATGAAAATCAACGAAACCAGCCCGGCAAGTACCATGAACCCAATTGAAATAAAGCCTAAAATAGCTAAAAATTTACCCCATTTTGCAGTGGATTCTAAATAATTTAATATTTGTTCATCCGTTTTTAAAGATGAAGTTTCAAGATTTAAAAGCTCATTTGTTTCCATGATCGTATTTATTTAAAATTGTGAAATCAAATGCAAAGATAAAAAAAAATAATTATTTGCTCAATTAGTGGAAGTTTCGTTACTTTTTTTTATTTTTGCACCACAAATTTAAAAAATAATATGAAAATCAACATTTACAACATTGCTTATGCTCCTAATGCTTCAGGTGATTTAGAAGTAATTAAAGAAAAAGAATTGGCTCAAACTTCAGAATTTAATGCTAAAGGTCATGAAATATCCAAAGAGGTGTTTGATGATGAATATAGTGTATTTGCTAAAGAACTCTACGAGTACGATGAAAAAGGACAGTTGTTGAGCGAACAATTCCTTGATTATGATGGACAATTGGTTCAAAAAGTTTGTTATGAGTACAATGAAAATGGAAATGTTGTTAAAATGATAGAACAATATGAAGATTACGAAGAGTTATATAGTACCATTTTTAAATTTGATGGAACTCTATTAACTCAAGTGGATCACCTCGTTGATGATGAATTCGACTTTACCGAAAAGAAACTGGTGTATGAAAATCAAAAGTTGATCAAAGAGATACAATATGATGAGTATAGTGAAACCAAAAATATTATCACCAATAAATATAATGATAAAGGGTTGTTGATCAAATCGGTAAGGGATGAGGTTAAGGAAAAAGACAGAAGAACTTTTGAACTTTTTTATGATGATCAGAACAATAAAGTGAAAGAGTTGATTTATAACTACAAAGATAAACTAATCGCAGCACAATATATTCGTTATGATGAAAAAAACAGAGAAGTGGAAAGCGAATGGGAAGATGTAGATCATTATAAAAAAACTGTATTGGAATATGATGGAGATCGTGTTAAAACGATCATCTATTATGATAAAGAGGGTCAAATCACAAGTAAGATTGAAAATTTTTATGATGAAAACAAAAATTTAATTCAATCTAAACGATTTGAAATGGATAAAAATTTTACAAACGATCTCTATTTAGCACAAGAAACCGTTTACGAAAGGGTCTCCTAAATGAAACGTCTCTTTATTGCTGTTCCGGTTGTTTTATCTGATGATTTTCAAAAATTATCAGAAACCATTCAGCAAAAAATGAAAAGAGACGATGTTGTTTGGGTAAAGCCGCAATTACAACACTTAACTTTACGATTTTTGGGAGCCACAACCGATTCCCTGATAGATCCTTTAATTTCAGCTTTACGAGAATTAGGTTCTCAAAATAGAAAATTTGAACTCAAAATGGATAAAATCGGTGTTTTTGGTAGCCGATATGCTCCAACCACAATATGGTACGGTTTTAATCATTTTGAACCCTTTAAAAATCTATTTGATCAACTGGAACCTCGTTTGAAAGAGATCGGTTTTGAAGCTAATTATGGCAATTTTGTGCCCCATCTTACGGTGGGAAGAATAAAAAAAATTGAAAATAAACATCAGTTTACAGAGCAAATCACACAATTACAACCCACTTTTACCCAAAGTGTAGCGATTGATAGCCTGGAACTGATTAAGAGCAAATTGACAACACAAGGCCCCATTTATAAAACTTTAGAGGTGTTTCCTCTACAATAAAATCAGAGAAATATGTCAACCATGTACCATTACATCACGATTGATGATGAAACAGCAACCCATGTCATACTGGAGCATTTTTTAAAAAACTATCCGGAATTACAAAGTGCAGGACAATATTCAGATCCTGTAACTGCTTTAAAACAAATTAATTCAAATGATTTAGATCTTCTTTTTTTAGATATAGACATGCCCGTTTTAAATGGATTTGAGCTAATTGATCAATTGGAAAAGAAACCTTTGATTATCATGATTACGGCACATGCTCAACGATACGCTTTGAATGGATATCAATATCTGGAAAAAGGGGTGATCGACTTTATTGAAAAGCCTGTTGATCAGGAGCGACTCGGAAAAGCGATTCAAAGGTTTTTTAAATACAAGGAAGAGTTATCAGAAAATAAAAGTTTAGATTTTTTTCTCGTAGAATCTTCAAATGCAACGATTCAGGTTCAAAAAAAGGACAAATGGGTCTCCATAGAATCCAAAAATATTACTTGTATATCGGTAAGTGGGAACTATGTTTTTTTCAATACAGTTGACGGAGAGCACTATTCCAAATATTGTTCTTTAGAAGATGCTATGAATTCATTGCCTGCAGATCTCTTTATTCAGGTAAACAGACAGCAAGTGGTCAACAGCATTCAAATCCAATCTTACAATAAAGACACGATTAATTTAGGGAAAGATCAGCTTGGTAACGAAACGCTCATTCCCATCTCGGTAAGAAGAAGACAAGAGGTGATCGAGCAGATCGAAACGATAAAGAAAAGGCTGGGAATTAAATAATGTGCTGATGTGATAATGTGCTAATGTGCTAATTAGACCGCCGACTGCCGACCGCCGACTTGATTACGTTAATTTCACCTTTAAGGTTGCATTGAAATTGGTATCAGTGTTGTTGATGAGTAATTCGTGCTTTCCCGGATAAAGCAATTCTAATCTGGATTTTAAATTACTCAATCCTTTAGAGGTTGAATCGATCTCATTTTTTAATTCCAACCATTTGGTATTGATACAAGAAAATTGAATCTCATTATGATGAATCATGGAAATAGAAATATCAATTTTGCCGGATTCATCTTTTTGTACATATTTGAAGGCGTTATTCAGGATTGGTTCAAAGAGTAGGGGAGCAATAGAAAGGTTTGGAATATTTGGATCAATATTTAAGGAAACCTGAACTTTATAATCGAATCTCTTGTTTTCTAATTCCAAATATCTGCGATAAAAATCGAGTTCTTCAACAATAGAGACTTTATCCCGATGCGATTCATCCACATAATAATGTAACAGTTTAGATAACTGGAATATATAATCAGGAAGTTTTTCATTTTTTGTGATAGAATCTGCATATATGGAGTTTAAAACATTGTACAGAAAATGGGGTGCAATTCTGGATCTTAAATAGGTGTTTTCAATTGTAAATTTTTCTTTTTCAAGTTGATTCACTTTGACTGCAACTGTATAAAATTTGAGAATTATAAAAAAGATAACAAATCCCAGATCTCTTAAGAAAGTTAGAAAATAAACAGATCTGATATAGTCATTCATCAACTTTTCAGGAAGAAACAAAGACTTATTAATGACAGGAACAGCAATGGAACTTTCAATAATAGTGATTATTCCAACTGAAAGAAGAGAAACAATTATATATAGGATTCTGTGATTTCTTTTGAAAAGGTAGGGGTAGAATATAAAGTAATTGAGATAAATAACAAGTGCAATTAAAATAGTGGAAAAAATTTCCAAATGCACTCCGAGAGTAGGCCTGATAAACGAATATTTCAAAAAGAAGTATCCGGTAAAGACCCAAAATAAGGAGTGAAGAAAAATTTCCAGATATTTTTTCATAAATTATTGATTATCGAATAAAGGGGTTGCTGTAAAGGAAACTCTTTCAAAGTAAAGGAGACTATCGTCGTTATTTCTTTTAATAAATTGTTCCGGAATATTGATCCATCTGGTATTCCAAGAGGTAAAAGTACCTGAAATCCAAAACGAACGATCGGGAAAAAGGAAAAAATTATCGTATCTGAATTCATCATATAAACCGAGAGAGTCCAATATTTGGGAAGGTAAACTGGTCACTGTATAAAGATTGGCAGGTTGACCAGGAATCAATGAAATATGTGTTTCAAAAGGAGTTACGGCAATGACAGATTGAACGGTACATTTATCGCCGGGGCCTCTGCAGGGAACATGGGTAGGAGTTCCGTTAATCATTACACAACCAGTGCATTCTGAAGCATCATGACCCAATTTCATATTCATCTGATAATACATTTTTGTTGGAATACCGGAAGGGATTACTGTAGCTGTTGTAGTTGGATTTTCCTGGGTAACTACTTCAGATCGGGTCAAATACTCGGGATCATCATCACATCTGATGCTAATTATTGCTAAAATAACAACACAACAAATGGAAAGGAGTCTTTTAAGAATGAGAGCTTTTTTCATAGTACCAATTTTATTCAACATAGTTAAATTGCCAGCGTAAGTATGTGTCTAACATCGTATTAGTATAAATCTGAGATAAATAATCATTTTTTTGATATACTAAATCGTAAGTAGTAGTGGTACCTGTAACCGGAGTTTCGTAGTACTCAGCATAAGTGGAAGATTTAAAATTGTTTTTGCAGTAGCTGGTCAATGGAGATGATGGAAATTTTAAATAATCAACCAACGCAAAGGGTAAACCATATAAAGGATTTTTCTGGTCATCATAAGTAAATTTAGAAAGTGTTGTAAATCCGTTTTGATATACAGTTTCCAGTTCTGTAATATTATCTTTGGTATATTTAACATTTGTATAGGAAAGATAAATCAGATCACCTTTTGTCATTTCAATAACTTTCTGAGCAACTGCCATGTTTTGTTGGTTCATATATGTTTTATACAATTGCGATTCGTTTAAAAAATTTTCTTTAGCATTTTTTATAAGACCGGTCATGAATGTTTTGTAAGCATAAATATCACCATGATACCTTAAGAATGTGTCCATCTGAAATAATCGGTTAGAATTATCGAAATATTCTACTTTACTCAGTTTTTTATCAATATAGGTCATATTTACATGTCCGTAAGACTGATTGCCGGTAAATCCATAAATGATGGTTACCTGATCATCCTCGTTGTATTCAAACTGAAATTTGGACTGATCATAAAAAACAGCTTTAGAGATTTTCTCCTGATCATAAATAAAAGAGATGTAGGGTGTTTTAGAAGAGTATTGATAATCCATAATAGAAAGAATTTTTTCTTTAGGATTATAAACATCTTCATGCTGACAACCTAAAAGGGTTGTAACGCAAAGAATGAGTAGTAAATACAGTGTTTTTTTCATAGCACACAATTCGATATGCAAAATTAATTAATAATTAGAGATATTATTGAAATGGAATAGGAAATATGATGAAAATATGATGAATGCGATTATGAAAGTTCTTCTTGAAGGTCTAACCATGAACTCTCTTTTTCTTCTAAATGAAGTTTACATTTTTCATATTGTTTATAGAGGGACCCATCATTGATTTGAGCTCCAAACTGATCAGGATTGGCCAGTTTTTCTTCGATTGAGGAGATCTCTTTTTGGATATGATCCATCTCCTCTTCCAGTTTTTTGATTCGGTTTTGAATTTTTCTTAATGCTGCATCCATTTCTCTCTTCTTTTCATAATTTTCTTTATTGGAAGAGAGTCCTTTTTCTGAATTTGAATTCAGGGCATTGTTTTTTTGAAGTTCGTTTAAAGAATCGATTTTCTTTTTTTCAAGAAATTCAAAAACATCACCCATAAAAGTTTTAATTTTTTGGTTTTTGAATTCAAAAATTTTATCGGTTAAGCCTTCTAAAAAGTCACGGTCATGGGAAACGAGAATCATACTTCCCTGATATTGCAAAAGAGCATTCTTTAAAACATCTTTAGATTGCATATCGAGGTGATTGGTAGGCTCATCGAGAATTAGCAGATTAAAAGGGGAAAGTAATAGTTTTGCCAAAGCGAGTCTTGATTTTTCGCCACCTGACAAAACAGAAACTTTTTTCTCGGTATCTTCTGTGGAAAACAGGAATCTTCCTAAGATGGTTCTTATTTTGGGTCTGATATCACCTACAGCGACATCATCAATAGTTTCGAAAACCGTTTTATTGGGATCCAGTAAAAGTGCCTGATTCTGAGCATAGTAGCCAATCACAACCTGATGTCCCAATTGTAAAGTCCCATGTTGGGGTTTCAATTCTCCTACGATTGCTTTTACAAAGGTGGATTTTCCTTCCCCATTTTTCCCGACAAAAGCAACTCTTTCACCTCTTTCGAGGTGCATATCAATATTGTGAAGTACTTTCAACGAACCATAACCAAGATCGAGCGCTTTTGCTTCAACCGTAACTCTTCCTGAGTGGGGAGCCGGTGGAAATTTGAATGAGATAGCAGATTGATCAATATCATCCACTTCCACTTTATCCATTTTTTCGAGTAGTTTAATTCTACTTTGAACCTGTTTTGCTTTGGATGATTTGTATCTGAATCTTTCAATAAATTTTTCAATCTGGTCAATCTCTTTTTGTTGATTTTCGAAAGCAGATTGTTGAATTTCAATCCGTTCCATCCGTTGTTCAACATATTCGGAATAGCTGCATTTATAATCCTGAATAGTCCCAAAAGTGATCTCAATTGTTCTGTTGGTCACCCGATCTAAAAATGTTCTGTCGTGTGAAACTAAAATCAGACAACCATCATAGTTGGCCAAATAGTCCTCAAGCCATTGAATAGATTCAATATCAAGGTGATTAGTAGGCTCATCCAGCAGGATGATTTCCGGTTTTTGAAGCAGAATTTTGGCTAAAGCAACCCTCATTTGCCATCCGGAGCTAAACTCAGCTAAGGGGCGGTGAAAGTCAGAAGATTTAAAACCAAGTCCTAATAAAACTTTCTCACTATCACCCTCCATGGTATGGCCTCCCAATAAATGAAAACGATCGGTATAATCGGCTAATTTTTGGGCTAGCTCAATATAGTGATAAGATTCATAATCTTCTCGTTCTGTCAGTATTTTTTGGGTTTGGGCAATATTTTTTTCAAGAAGTTTCTGTTCAGTAAAGGCAGATAAGGTTTCTTCCCAAACACTTTTTTGAAAATTAGTGGCCATCTCTTGTGGCAGATATCCCGTGCGAAAACCACTGGTAATTACCATGGTTCCGGTTTCAGGTTCCATTATTTTATGGATAATCTTAAGAAGTGTAGATTTTCCGGCGCCATTGCGACCCACTAAACCAATACGATCGTAGTCACCGGCTACAAAAGAAACATCTTTAAATAGAAAATCACCTGAAAAATTGATAGATAGTTTATTAACCGTAATCATAAAGCAAAGAGAGAAAAGGAGATTATTGTGTCAAAAGGAGTCTTACACTAACACCAGTTTCAATATTCATGTTATTATATTGTAATTTTAAATGAGGACGATTCACTACCTGGTTATAATACAACCGAAGTCCCACTAATTTACTGATCTGGTAATCTGCTGCTACATTTACTGTAATATTGAGCATACCGGAAGAGATCTGTTTTTGGTTTTCTTCAATTTTTCTTAGGATAGTCATATTATCTTTGATTGAAAAACCGGCAGTAACATTTAAGTCACTCACGATCTCCTTTTTTTCACCTGAGAAAACCAAGCCAAGTTTTAAGTCTTTGAAACGATAACCAGCTGAAATGGATAACTCATTGGAGTTCATTTCAGTAATCTGGTTATTGGCAAAGCTTAAGGAGATATTTCTTCCTCTTTTATAATCCACTTTAAGCATCATACTATTTTTGAGGGTCATATCAAATCCAATAAATGGTCCAAATTGCTCACTGATAGATACTTGTTTAAAATCTCTTTCGGCAATAAAGTTGCCTAATGCATCAGTAGCTGTAGGGTTCCCGTTAACATCCTCTTTGTAGTTTAAATCTGTTGAGAAATTACCAACTGAATAAGTACAAACATAAGAGTGATTCAAGGTAACGTTTTGGAAAAATTTACTTAATCCTTTAATTTTGGATAATCCATTATAATTCAGTCTCCAGTTTGGAAGAGGAATTTTAGGGAATGGGTTAGAAATATCTAATTTATTTTTATTTTGACCACCATAAGTGGCTAAAAACGCATTAGTTAATACTTCTTTATTAACGCCGCTATAACCTACAGGGAATCCTGTTTCGGGGTCAATCACACCGTTAGAGTTGGGATTCGTAGCTGAAATTTTCTGTGCCATCTCATATCTGATGGATCTAAATTCAGCAAAAACTTCATCCGAATTTCTAAAGAAAGTATTCAACCCAAAGAAAGAAGTATTAAATGTTCCATTAGTCATTGGAGAATAATGTTGCATAACACCTTGATTATCTGATCTGTAATATTCACTAAATGTAGAAGTATAAACTCTGTTAGCTGTAAAATCGATTCTGAAATCTCTAAAAGGTTCCACGGTTGCTCTAAAATTCCAGGTTTGGTTTTTCCTTTGCTGGAAGGCTGAATTGAGGAGTGTATCTTTCGTAATCCAGTTTCCATCCGTAGCTAATCGTTGAATATTGGGTTGTCCTCCTAAAATAAATAGGGCACCTGGAGCACCGGAAGTGAGATTCATCCCAAAAAGTTCAGGAGATTGTGTATAACCGGGTAAAGTAGTTCCACGACCTTCTGTGATGTTAACAGAAACATTTCGAACCATCATTAAGAAACGCAACGAACCATCCAAAATTACTTTTCCAATATTTGTTTTAACAGTATCTTTTGGGGCTTCCTGATTGGGTTTATTTGCTGTTCCCCTTCCTGTAGATTGAGTAGTTGTAGGTCGTTTAGTCCCCTGATTTACTTTTTTGAGGTATGGGATTACATCGTACAAAGTAACCAGATTAAAAGTAACATTACCCTGAGCCTGATTGGAGTTATCTATTGTATTCCCTAAAGAAGCCAAAGAAATAGGAGATGCAGTATAATTGAAGGTTCCATTATACATTACACTGGTATTGATCCATTTAAAAAGTGGAATTTTATTGATTGGTACTTGCCAGTTTCCATCCACTCTTTGTGTAAATGTTGTGATTCTACCACCATCACCAAATGCTCTCCATACAGAATCTTTCTCCTGACGAGAATCAATAAGTCCCTGTGGTTCATCAATACGAGCTGTAGCCAGTGCTTTATAGTTAAACCGCAATGATTGCGTTAAATCCCATTGAACAGAGTAATCTCTTAACCACATGAAATTTTTAACAACACTGGTGTCAATAATGATGTTTCCCTGACTTTTTGGTCTCAATTTAAATTCATTCAAATCTCTGGAAACAGTAGTTCTTATTGTTACGTTTTTAGGAAGAAGGGTAAAGTTGAAATCTTTAATGAGTTGCAACCAGGGCGATTTCAAAAATTTGGCAGATGCAAGTGGTCTGAAGTTTTTAGGATTATAGGTAAATGTATATCCAATTTGACCTTCATGTTTAAATTCATTATCAAATTCAACATCCACATCTCTTTTCTTAACTTCCGAATAGGAGTAGGATAAGTCAAAATTTTCTACATCCCAAGGCCTGATTTTAAGAGGTTTGTTCAGATCTCGTTCTTTACGAACGTTTGTCATGTTCAAGTTTTGTCTTTGTACCAATACTGTAGTCATTGATCTGATTGAATCACGTTCATTTTGAGTGTCATAAGTTGACAAATCATCACTTAAGAAAACATCAGGATTTAGCGGATTGTATTCAGGAAGTTCACCAACGCGGGAGAAATCGTAATGTAAAGGTATTTTGATATTCCAGTTTTTAGGAAATAAAACTTTTCCTCCATCTAAATTGGTAGCAAAGTCAACACTATATTTTGTTGTAATTTGTCTTTCCGTAATGGCTTGTTCCAAGGATCCGAAGCCTGGAGTTGAGTATGTTGAGGACAAGGTAATATCACCTAAGTCAGCTAAATTCATACGAACTCTACCTAATGCAGCAACACCGCTGCGATCGTTGAATCCCACAAGACGAAGCTCATTAAGCCAGATTTCAACCGATTTAGCTTCCATATCATCCCCATCATTAAGGGTTCTTTTTTTAGGATTTCGCACCCCAATCATAATGGTATTTACATCAGCAATATTGGGCATTCCGACCACTTTGATTTTGTTTCCGTTTTCTAATTTATAGACAAAAGGAACCGTATTGCTTGGGTGTTGCCCTTTTCTAACTGCTTGATTTCTTAGTTGTTTGATATTAACCAATGAATCCAGAACAATGTTCATTCTATTATTAGCGGGCCATACAGCTGCAGAATCTTTACCGGTTCCCCATGGGGTAGTTTCAAGCGGAATTTCGTATTCGTAGTAGTTATCAGTAAAGTCAGATCCAATTCTCATAAATATAGTTACATCCCCTTTTTGAAGTTCTCCAGAGCTATATAAATCTTCGGCATGAATAAACATTTGAAGTGATTCAAACTGGCGCATATCAAAAGCTGTATTTTTATATACTGCTCTGGCGTCACCATCGGTTAAATTCGCAACTTTTAAGGTAAGGGCTTGTTCATTGATTTTATAGGTAGTACTGATACCCAATTGTGACTCACGTTCAATACCAGGAGGTAATACGTAAGGGATTGGGACTCTGTTTGAGTTTTCTTCGTAACTGATTGTTCCCACATTGATGGTTGTTTCATCTGCACCTCCAGGAATATAGTCACCATCTTCAAAAAGCTCATGTGCGTATGTTCTCCAGTTACTTTTAACCAGTTCGAATGTAGCAAAACGACAAATAATCGGTTCTTCAAAATCTTTCATTAGCACGCGGATGAAGCGAATCGAGTTAAATCCGGAGATATTTCCAATCACTTTATCAGGATTTTTAATAGGAATTCTGAACTGATACCATCTGGTGATAGGGGAGGATCCGTCAGGTAATCTTTCCGGAATAGCATCATATACATCATTGATATAATTTTGCCCAACTTCCATTCTATCCGGTTTTAATTCAATCACATACTGGAAATATTTCTCATCTTCACTTAATGTATTATCTTCGTTTACATCTTCAATATTGGGTGTCACTAAAACGGAATAGCCGGAAACTACATTTGAATTTCCATCTGAGTTATTGTATTGTTTGTAACGTTCTACAATTTTAATATTTGCATCATCATAATCTTCCCCTCTGTAGTAATGAAAGTTATCACCTGAAGGGTCGTTAATTGCTTTTTGATACACCACAGAGTTTTCTCCGAATTGGGTTCTTAAAATTTGCAAATAATTGTTGTCAAAATAGTTTTGTTCTCTGGTATCCGGAAGTCCATCAAATCCAACATCTTGATTATCAATTGTATTTCCAAATGAGTTTACGATTGTCTGAATAGTAGGAACTCTACCCCAAACGGTAAATTCAACATCATTATCGGAACCATCTTCAGGAAGTCCACTTTCGGTGAATTTCTTTCCGTCTCTAAGAATATCTTCTGAAATATCTCCAATATTAATGATCAATTTTCCACCAGTATGGGCTGTATTTTCGATAAAAGGATCCATCATCCAAAACTCAATATATTCGTAGTTATTGGATTCAAAATCGGTATAATCAAACTTACGCATAATTCCACCCCAACGTGTTTCCGGTTCTTTTAAAGTTCCATCCTCATTGATCCCAGCTGAAAATCCTTCATTTCCGGTTACATCGAAATTGTAGGGACCTCTTTCTGAAGGATAAAAAGCTAAATTAAAAACACCCATGTAGGTAGATTGAGCTGTACTGCCGTATTCTTGATTAGGGAAAAGTTCCGTTTTATAAACCGCTCTGGCATAAGGAGCAGATTGGTCCTCTTTTGTTATATTGGAAGGAGTAGAAGAGTTATTATAGTAGAATAACTGATCAATAATATACCAGGAAAGTTTAGCTCGATTGAATCCATAAGCCAGTTTTCTTCGATCTACAGCATCATTGGCAACCGGTAATGCTTCTTTAAACAGATCAGGTTGTCCTTGTGGAGTTGAAGCTAAAACCCATCTGTTCACACCGGAAAGGTCACTGGTTGATTTAACCCCCTCGAAATCATCGATATAAGTAGTTCCGGCACTACCTACTGCTCTGGAGTGTCCGGGAATAAAATGAGCAAATTCTGCATCTGCTTGTAAGTAAGATTTTGCAGTTGTACTGTAAAAAGGAAGAAAATCAACAATTTTTGTAATGATAGGTAAATCTCTTTTATAAGATGTATTTAATCCCCAAATCACATTATTGATTGGTTCATTTCCGTAGTTTACTTTTTGAGTCAGAGGTTTTTCCCATAAATTCAGAATAGTACCTCCAATATTAAAGTTAGGATTGAATCGATAATCCAAATTGGCTCCAAATAAATACTTTTTATTCGCCATTGTATTCTGATCTTCCACAGAGATGGTGATTGGAGTTCCGGATTTTAAGATCCCTTCGTTGGTTATGGTTACACTTCCCATTCCATAATTGACTGTAAAATCCTGATTTTCAGTAAGTGGAATTCCACCGGCTGTTACTTTAACGGAACCTTGCGGTACATTGAAAGCACCCAATTGGTATTCAGATCCATAAGAGGAACGATAGTTACCCTCAATGTAAAATTTATTTTTACTAGTATATTGTTGCGCCATGGTTTTAGTCATGGTATATAACGAGTCGAAAGCATATTTATCGGCAATTTCGGGCTCAGGGATAACTGCTCTTAAATCTTTACCAAAAGGTTCAATGGTAGGGAAATAGATTCTACCATTTCTGGATACAACTGTTCCCCCATTTAGATCGGCTCCGTCGATAAAGTCAAAAACACCGTCAGGATAAGGGTCTTGTTGTTGATTGAGTCTATCCATACCCATTAATCGGATAATTGGGATCCCTTTTACTGAACCTGTATTGAAAAATCCATTAGGCACACCCTCTTCATCACCGGTAAATAAAATGTTTAATCTAAATTTCTCGGGAGAAATCTGATATGCATTCAAGTTATAAACGTTTTTCATCATCAACTTCCAAAGAGGTGATTTGGTGTTTAAATTGCTTGATTTTAATAACTTAACTCGGATTGTTTGGGGTGATGAAACTTCGTTTGAAAATTCTCCGACTTGATAAATAGTGTTATCACCAATCACCTGATATTGAAAAGCAACTGCTAAAACCTGATCTGATGTAAGGGTTGTATTCAAGGAAATAAAACCAAGTTTGCTGTTAAAAGTGTATTCAGATGGGTTTAATAATTTGGCATTTTCAATTTTTTCATAGTCAACACCGGATGTTAATCCAAAAACTCTCAGATTATTAGAAGCTGTGCTGATATCACGGTATTGAGAGGTGTCAATCAGGAAGTTTAAATCATTGCTGTTATCTCCCGGAAGCACCTGACCAGTTCCTTGAAAACCGGAAAATGAAGGTTGATTTTCCGCTAAGTCTGTAAATGCAACAATATTTCTATTCTCAGTAGTGGCAGGACCAATAGTTGTTCTCCAAACTTCAATTCTGGTTATCACAATTGGAGAGCCAACTAATGGGAGGGTGGACATAAATTTATTGTAATTATCTCTAAAATATTGTGCAATAAAAAAGTGCTTATTAGATTCGTAGTCATCCGCTTTAAAATAAAAATCCTGAGTTTGCGCTCCACCGGTTACTGTAATACTTTTTTGGGATGAATTTTGCTCAGACATGACAGCGGTAACAGTAAGTTTTCCAAATTTAAGAGCTGTTTTGAGACCTCTTAAGGTTTGACTTCCTGTAATCAATGTACTTTGCAAAGGGAGCATCACATCACCAAACTCCAAGAGTTGGATGATATCATCCTCTTTCCCTTCATATTTTAACTTCATTTTATTATCAAATTCAAAATTTGATTCTGTATTATAGTTGAGGTTAAATGATATTTTATCGCCCACTTTGGCAATAACATTCATTTGAATTTTTTCATCAAATTTGAATTCTGTTCTTTTTTTCTGTCTTTCGGTCAGCATTGGATTTTCATCCCGGTTATGGAGTACTCCAAACAAGAGTTCCACATTTCCTGAAGGCCTGATATCTATGGTGTTACTACCAAAAATACTTTCAAAGAGATCTCCACCAATTCTGAGCGAAGGGATTAAACCGTTACCACCTCTTCTGTTTGGATTATCTGAATGACCGGCACCTCTTTGTTTCCAATAGTTACGGGTTTCATTTCTCAAATCATATTCAATAAATTCAGGAATATCCATAGATGCAGAGGCTCCGAATGGAACGTTCCCGATCATGTTGCGAAAAACATACTGATTAGTTATGGTATCAAAAAAGATATCTGTATAAAGAGAGGGAGGATTTGAAAGATGAAATGGGGAGAAAATGGGGCCTTCAGACAAAGGGTTGTTTAATGGTTGTGGGATTGGTGAAATCAATCCGGAATCGGGAGGAGTTACAGGTGTAGGGTCACTATTCCAAGATGTGTGATGTTCAGTAACTGATGACATATCATCGGATACAGATTCATCATCAAAAAGAGATGGGTTTTTTATTTGGTTAGGAATAGCCCAAAGTGCTGAATAGAGAGCTATAACAACAAAGGCTGGGATTATGAAAAATCGGGATTGTTTGCTCAGTAACACGTTATCTTCAATCTAATAGTCTATAATAATTTTAATGCTTTTTTTATCAAATCCTCAACACTTAAATTGACACCATCCGATTTGATAATTTTTTCTAACACAGCATCTGCTGAATTTTTGACAAAACCCAACGATACTAAAGCAGATAACGCTTCTACTCTATTATTATTGTAAGAAAAAGTAAAAATTTCATTGTTTTGACTGCTTGATTTGCCAATTTTATCTTTTAACTCAATGATCACCCTTTGAGCTGTTTTAGCACCAATTCCCTTAATGCTTTGAATCACTTTTAGATTTTCGGTAGCAATGGCATTGATTAACTCATTCACAGACAGTGATGATAGCATTAAACGGGCGGTATTTACTCCAATACCGTTTACAGATATTAAAAGTCTAAATAGATTCCTTTCCTCCTCTTCGGCAAAACCGTAAAGCAGCTGGGCATCTTCCCGAATTACATAATGGGTTAACAATTTCACTTCTTCGTGATCTCCCAGATTGGAAAAAGTAGCTAATGAAATATGAATGAAATAAGCAATTCCTCCAGAGGTTTCCAGCACTACATACGCCGGATTTTTATCGATTAATTTTCCTTTTATATATTCGATCATATTAGTTCAGTTGAATCTGCAAAGATACAAAATAATAAGCTAATAAGCTAATAAGCTAATTTGTAAATTAGCACATTGGTGAATTAGCAAATGAAATAGGCGAATGGCAAAAGGCGCAGGGCGAATGGGGTAAGGGATAGTTCATTATTAAAAGCCTAAGTAGGTGGGAGTTTCAGGGGTGTTAAAATGGGAGCGTTTAAAAGGGTGCGCTTCAGTGCTGAAAATATAATCATCGAAGGGGAACTGATTTTCATGATAGGAGAAGGTGAGAAAGAGATATTTTAATGTTTCAGCAAAAAAGTAAGTAGCCATCTCATTTCCTTGTTTCATAGTTTTGATATTTTCAATAGCCGTAAATGCATCTTCCGTTCTGCAATATTTTTTGATGTTGTTCCAATACTTTACATTCATATTATAATATAGAGTATCCTTAGTGAAATGGTATAAATAGTAAGCGGATTCCATGATTTCCGGATTCAGATCGTAAACCGGATATTTTACTTCTTTTTTCTTATAATCGTAACTCATAGGTTCTAAACCGTACATATCCCAAACACCATTCCATGTTTTTTGAAGAAATCTGGCATCACTGATATTCCCTGAAAGGGCTAATAAGGCAGGGAAAAAGGCATCATAAAGTGTTATCACAGAAGATGTTTTTTCTCCGGTGTACATGTGAGCCCTGCCAAACCATAGCTTATTATCATAAATATCTGCTAAATATTTTTGAATACCAGGGATACTATTATCCCAAATTATCTTTAATTCAGGGTCGCCAAACAATAGATATGCTTTATAAATATATTCGTAATAGGAATCAACCCCGGCACAAATATGACTTTGAAAGGAGATCCATTTTCCATTTTGAACCTGGATTACATCGCCAATTAATCCCAATGAAGAACTTGCATAATGGACTGCTTTCACTGCTTTTTTGGCGGCCTGATAATATTTGGGATCTTTTGTATAGTAACTTAAAACTCCCATTTCTATCAAATAAGTTCCGGCTTCTGCAATGTTTACAGTGTCCCCTTTTGTTTCTCCTGTTTGCAGATTGACCCAGTAAGTCGGTATTCCTGTCAAGGTATTAAAAGCGGGTAAAATTCTATTTCCAAAATCGATCGCTTTTTCCAGAATTTGTGGATTTTGAGAAAGATCATACATAGAAAGTAAGCCACCTAAAATTCTGATATTGACTTCAAAAGTTTTTACAAAAATATTTTTATTAAAATTTAAAGAATCAATCACATATCTTTCAATTTCAGCGGTTTCATCCTGTAAACCCATTAAATATAACGTACTATAAGCATCAATGGGGGAAATATAGAGTGGTTCACTGTACCAATCAGAAAATGAGTGGGTTAAAGGTAAATAAACATCGTGCCCCCAGGCATATTTTTTGTATGAATTCCATGATCTGACTGTTTCGTTTATCACATCCTGAGCCTGTTCATTGTAGGCTACCTGAGCAAAGGGGGATTGGATGCAGAAAAACAGCATCAAGGCAAAAATTCCTTTTTTTAGAGATCCCATATTCATTTTTAATTATTTAACAATGACTAATTTGCTGTTTAATACCTGATTTCCTATTGTCATTTTTACAATGTAATGACCATTTGCTAAATTAGATACATCAATTCTCTGATTAGAATTGGTCCAATTGGTTTCCAATAGTAATTTACCTTCCATGCTGAAAATCTGCAATGGAACACTACTCATTTCTGTATTTTCATATTTACAATAGAAGTAATCTTTGGTAGGGGTTGGATATATATCAAATGAAGAGCTGTTTTGATCTTGAACTCCAACAGCATAATGGCCCACAGCCAGCGTATATTCTCCGGGTAAAACATGATTTGTGATGAGATATCCCTGAATATTGCTACCTGACACTGTAAATGGGATTTGGATCCAATCCTGAGATGCGTTTCTTCTATATAAAAGGAGAAGATCCTCTTTTGTATATCCTTGCATCATCTCATAATCTTTAGAAGTGGGTAAGCTGGATACATATTTAAAATGGATAGCACCCTGAGTGATATGGTTTTCTAAAAATTCTACACTCCAGAAATGGGTATTTGACATGCGATAGATATCATCAGATGGATTTTGAAATGGATCCGGTGCCACTAAGTTATAAGCTGCATAAATGGAAGTTGTATCAGTAAAAAGATCATCTTTAAATCGGATGAAAGCATCATTACATGTTATTGAATTTGTATTTATGAGTTGTACATAATAATCAAAAAGGGCATCTCCTAATTTTTCATTGGGATCTATGATATAAAAAGCAGGCTGGAATGGGATATATACCGGTGTAGCATCGGTATGTCCATTAAATGGGATTCTTTCAATGGTGTATGTGCTTCCGGTTGCTGAAACAAATTTCACATCAACCCGGTTTGAGTTGGCGTAGTTGGGAGCATGATGTAATCTTTGTTTAAAATGGACATTGTAGTAATTGGGAGTTGCCAAAGGAACAATAGAATCAATAGAATAATGCAAAAAGCCGGGTTGATGGATCCATCCCTGATAAAAATCCATGAGATTCATGCCGGTGATTTGTGAGATTTTTGTGAAAAACTCTTCAGAATTGATATTTCCGAATTTTTCTTGTATTAAAAGTTCGGTTAAACCGTTAAAAAACAGAGAGTCTCCCATATATCCTCTAAGAGAATGTACAGTTAGTGCCCCTTTATCGTAAGTGGTTCTTCCATAGGTAACAGGCTGAGGAATATTATCTAAAGCATAATAATCACCATCATCAACATGGGCAGTTTTAATGACAGAACGATGAAGATCTCTTTTTTGATTGGCAGCAATAACACCTGTAGGATCTAAATATTCATTTACTACAGATTCTGAATAAACAGCAAAACCCTCTTTTAACCAAAGCTGTTCCGGTCCGGAGGGTGTGATTTGGTTTCCGAACCACATGTGGACAAATTCATGAACCATCAAAGACTCATAAGAAGTTGTGCCATCCACTGCAAACATCGGATAACAAATATTATCCACATGTTCCATGGCTCCTTGAGTAAAAGGAACAATCGTATAACCAACACGTTGCCAAACATAAGGGCCGTATAGATTTTCAAAGATATGTATTGCTTCCTTTAAATGAATAAAAGTAGCAGGAACATTTTGTATTACAGAAGCAGGGGCATAGATCGTGATAGGAAGCACTCTTTCTAATCCATGAACTGTATCTTCGTAAAGTTGAAAATTGCCAACAGCACAAGCAGTTACATAAGTTGCAATAGGATAGGGGAGTTCCCATTTCCAGATTCGGGTCTGATCGGGAAGGGTTATTGAATCGGTTAATACACCGTTACATACTGCTCGTTTATCGGCATCAGTACGTATGTTAAAAGTGTAGGTTGCTTTATTTTTAAAATCATCCAGACATGGAAACCAGACACGTCCAATAGTTGGAGGAATCATGCTCATTCCCACTCCAACATTATAGGCAAAATCGTTGGTAAAGAAGTAGCCGCCCCAGTCGGGATCGGTTACCGGAGTTCCATGGTAATACACTCTGACTGTTTGAGTATCTCCCTGATCAACTCCTGACACCGGAATTCTGATTAATGAACCGGTATGCGTATAAGCTGTACTATTTCCGTTTAAAAAGAGAGAATCAACCGTTAATGCTAGCAGGTCTAAGTCAATTTGTGGGAGATTATTGATTTTGGATACCACTTTAACATCGGTATAACCTCCAATTTGGTGCGCTGAAAGGTTGATAATATCCAGATGAATATCATAATGTACAACGTGAATGGTATCGGTTCGATTTAAAGAATAAAGTTGATTGAATTGGGATAATACTCCAAATAAAAGGGCAAAAACATACAATTTTTTCATAAGCATCTATTAAGGGTGCAAATTTAATATTTTTTAAGGGTTTAAAAAGTATAAAACTATAATTTTAAAAAGTTTTTGATATTATTCAATGCTAATTGAATTCTTATTTCAAAAGATTCTTCAGTTGCGTAAGCAATATGAGGTACAACGATACAATTGGGAGCATTCAAAAGAGGATGAGTTGCTGCTAATGGAGGTTCTGATTCAAAAACATCGAATGCAGCACCTGCCAATTTTCCTGATTTTAACATTTCTGCAACAAAATGGATATCCACCACTTTTCCTCTTGCCGTATTGATTAAAACAGCTGATGGTTGACAATATTTCAAATTGGATTCATTCAAAAGGTGCTCTGTTTCCGGTGTCAATGGTGTATGAATTGAGATTACGTCAGATTGTTCAATTAATTGATCAAGTGGAAGATACTGTACACCTAAATCTCTAAGATGTTGACGTTGGGATCTACTGTATGCGATCACTTTTGCTCCAAAATGTTGCGCTAATATTGCGGTTTCTGATCCAATGGCACCGGTTCCAATAATGCCAATGGTTTTCCCTTTGATTTGTTTTCCTAAAAATGAACCACGGGTGCCCCCGATTCTGGTTTTGGAATCCAGAACTGTAATTTTTCGGTAGAGATCAAGGATGAGTCCAATGGTCAACTCGGCAACTGAAGTGGTTGCATAACCGGCACAATTCCGAACTTCAACTGAGGCAGATTTACAATAGGCTAAATCAATGTGATCCAATCCGGTAAATGCAACAGAGATCAGTTTTAAATGGGAACATTGTTCCAAAATTGATTGAGGTAATGGAATATTTGAAATGATCAGGAAATCTGCATCTTGAATTCTATTGGTTAAGATTTCAGGAGATTCATTTCTATCCCAGAAGATCTGAATTTCGTGACCTAATTGAGTCCATTCATCAAAAATAGGTTTGAAAGTGTCGGGGGTAAGACCCAGAGGTTCAGCAATTACGATTTTCATTTTTTTATTTGCAAAAATAGGGAAAAGAGTTTCATGTTCATTCGATTAATTTATAAAAGAGTGATCATTTTCCGATTCCTGCGTGAGGACGGAGCCGGAAAGCCCGCAAATTTGTAAAACCATGGGATGCAGGGAGATGCAGAGCGAGCCTGTGAGCTACTGCAGCGACCATGCAACCCAGGTTTTACAAATGCGTACTTGCAGGCGGAGGCCGACGGCATTGGGGTAGGAAGTGGGTTGGAAATGCCGGCACGCCCAAAGAATTATTTTGTACTTTTGCATACTTAAAAATCAATAAATGGAATATTCAATCGGTTTGGGACTTATGTCGGGCACTTCATTAGATGGGCTTGATATTGCGATTTGCCAGTTTGAAGAAAATGAGGGAAAATATTATCATAAAGTTTTATATACCAAAGAGATACCATATTCAGATACCTTTAAAAACAGATTACTTTATGCCTCAAAAATGAGTGGTCTGGAACTGGTTCGTTTAGATCACGATTTTGCTCAATTTTGTAGTGAGCAGGTTTTGAAAGCGATTGCAGAATCGAAAATCAAGCCTCATTTTATTGCATCACATGGACATACCATTTTTCATGATCCCCAATATGGTTATACAACTCAGATGGGTAATGGAGGTTTAATCGCGGGAAAAACCGGTATTACCACTGTTTCAGATTTTAGAACAACAGATGTTGGTCTAGGAGGAGAAGGAGCCCCATTAGTGCCTATTGGAGATCAACTTTTATTTTCAGATTATGATGCTTGTTTGAATTTGGGTGGGATTGCCAACATTTCATATCTTAAAGAAAATCAAAGAGTTGCTTATGATATTTCACTTTGTAATATTCCTTTCAATCATTATGCCAATCAAAAAGGGTTGAAGTATGATCAGAATGGCGAATTAGCAAGATTGGGAGAAGTTGATGCGGATTTATTGAAACGTTTAGATGCGCTACCTTTTTATAAACAAGATGGGCCAAAATCTTTAGGAAGAGCGTTTTTTGAAGAGGTATTTCTACCGCTAACGGATTCATTTTCAATATCTATTCAAGACAAGTTAGCCACTATTGTAGAACATATCTCCAAACAGATCATCTCGCAATTTCCAGCTTCAGGCACTATTTTAATCACTGGAGGTGGTGCTTTCAATTCCTATTTAATTGAGAAATTGAATCAAAAAACAGAATGTCAATTGGTTATACCAGATCAACAAACGATACAATATAAAGAAGCGATTCTATTTGCCTTTTTAGGATATCTAAGGTTACATCAAAAAATCAATACATTATCAGCTGTAACAGGGGCTCAGGAAGATTCGATCGGAGGAGCTGTTTATATTATGAAAAGCTAATCAAATTAGACATTATGAAATCCTTAAAACCTTGCCATACTTTTCAGATCGATGCTCAAAGTGAGGATATCATTGAAATTCAAGACAATAGTCAGATTGAAATTCTAATCAAAGAAGGTATTTTTCAACGAAAATTTTTGATTTTGGGTAGTGGAAGCAATATTTTATTCACTCAAGATTTTCCGGGAACAGTAATAATTATGAATACAAAAGGTATTCATAAAATTGCTGAAAACTCCACTTATGTTTATCTTAAAGTATCAGCAGGAGAAGAATGGGATCATTTTACTCAGTATTGTGTAGATAATCAATATTATGGGATTGAAAATTTAATAGGAATTCCAGGAAAAGTGGGGAGTTCTCCGGTACAGAATATTGGGGCTTACGGTGTTGAATTAAAGGATACCCTTTTTCAGGTACATGCCATATCTTTAGAAACCGGTAAAAAAAGAATTTTCACCAATGAACAGTGCCAATTTGGGTATCGGGATTCGATATTTAAAAATGAATTTAAAAACCGGTTTATCATTACCGATGTGATATTTGAATTGAGTAAAATCAGAAGTTTTCATTTAGAGTATGCTGCTTTGAACAGTGAAATACAAAAATTAGATCAACCTCTTACCTTATCTTTATTACAAGAAACGATACTCAGAATCAGAAACAGTAAATTACCGGATATCAAAGAGGTTGGATCAGCCGGGTCATTTTTTAAAAATCCGATTATCAGAAAATCTCAATTTGAAACATTAAAATCGGAATATCCAAAATTGGTTTCCTATCCAATAGATGAAGAATTTGTTAAATTAGCTGCCGGTCAATTGATTGACATATGTGGATGGAAAGGGTATCGTGAGGGTGATGCCGGAGTTTATCCTTTACAGGCGTTGGTTTTAGTAAACTATGGTCATGCAACCGGAAAAGAGATTCAGGTTCTTTTTCAAAAAATTCAGAAGTCTGTTTTTGATCGGTTTGGAATATCAATTGAACCAGAAGTAAATATTTGGTAATTTTGGATTTATATTTTCTTCTCTTTTATTTTTTTATCAAATAGATAGAGTCCAATAGCGCAAATTACACCAATGGCTACAAAAACCATCCAGAATAGGGTTGGATTATTCCCTTTTGTTATAATTAACTCGTATAA
>JAGDMF010000040.1 GCA_017860455.1 Bacteroidota bacterium | reverse complement strand
ACGATGTGGTACTACACATATAATTCTTAATGGAAAAAGAAAAGGAGTTCAATACTATCTCTGTAAAAAGTGTCATAAGAACTTTAATGAGTTTACAGGAACGACCATCTCTTATGTAAAGAAAAAGGATATTTTAAAACCCTTTATTCATTCCATGTTATCAGGAGATAGCTTGTATATTTGTTCTAAAAGACATCATATAGCGATTCAGACAGCTTTTAACTGGCGACATAAAATCATAGCTGCATTTAAGGAATATTCGAAAAAGCAATATAGCGGGATAACAGAGATGATCACCATACAAAAGAGATTCTCACGCAAAGGACAGGGAGCCAAAAGCAAGAAGATTGGTCAGAAAGGGAAGATCACAGATCCTGCCAGTAACAAAAAGGCAGAATCGATTGAAAAAGGGGAGTATATCCCCCTTTCGTTGGTGGTTATTAACGAAAGAAAGTCTCGTTTTGAGATCAAACTAATCCAACAGGGAGCCATAGAAATGGAACAGTTAAGTGAACAATTAGATAAAAAGCTGCATCATGTGAAGAAGCTTTGTATAAATGATAATAGTATCCTTCAAAAGTATGCAGGCAAGAAGAGAATCAGTTATTTTGTTTACCGGGAAGGAAAGAAAGTAAAAGGGCGCAACAAATACTATCATACAGAGAATGTAGAAAACAGATATATCAAAATGAATCATTTTTTTGAACGATTCCATGGAGTATCCTCAAGTTATCTACAGAACTATCTGTATTGGTATATGATGGTTGATTTGATTATGTTCAAGATTGACTTTTCCTCCGAAATGGTCGAAAGATCAATGGCAGTACCCAAAGGGAAAGAGATTTACAAAAAGTGCAAGATGTTTGCATAATAACAATTCAATTTTAAGGGCAATCAGTTTTATCCTATTTTTAAGAAATAGGAATAAAGTAGTGCCATTTTTTCTCTAAAATAAAGAATGAAGAACCATTTATTTTAATTATTGTTCATTTTTGGAATTTTTTTACATAGAAAAGTATCTGTTGAGTTAGATATGAATTCTATATTCTTGTATAAGTAGGATGCAGTACTGAAGTATTATCAAAGGAAATTATAAATGGTTAAACTATAAATTATTGTTTAAAAAATCAACCCATTTTCAATAGAATATAGATTGTTACTCAAAGGAAGAGAATAGCCAAAAATTATATTCTTATAAAAGTATGGTCAATGTCAAATGCAAAATCACAAAATTTTATAATGTGCAATAAATCAATGATATACCCAATTTTTAGACCGACGTTTATTAGAATATGGGGTTAGTGCTCCGTCGCAAAAGAATCCTAAAACAGTACTAATATTTCAGCTTCTTCTTATTGAACCACTATTTCATCAATAAACAGGTGAGCAGGATTGCCATCCCCTAAATGCCAGGCAGGAATGATCCCAAAATTAGTGGCTTTAATTTTGAGATAACGGGCTGTTGACTTCTTAGAAATTTTAAATTCTTTAACCATCAAAGTTTCATCTTTTATATCATAAGGATTGGTGAAAATCCCATAAGGTTCAAAATGGATACCATCAACCGATACTTCAACAATAAATTGTTTTGGAAACCAGATCCAGGATCTCACATCTTGTAAAAATCCAGCTGAAACCTCATTGATCTCTTTCTCTTTTAATAGATCAATCACAACTTCACAATCGTTACCCCAAAAACTTTGCCACCCGCCTAAACGATAATTTTCGCTACCTCTAATATGATCAATCAATCCTTCATCCCCATCTGCTGTATATTGGGGACTGTATTTTGTTAAATACTTTATCGATTTGTCCCTTTTTACAACATAGTATTTGGCATCAACCACCTTGCTATATCCGGTTTTTTCATTCCATGATACTACTTTTAACTGTGCATCGGTTTTCAAAACAAATGGTTTGCTATATAAAATAGATGTATTAGTCGGTTGAGTGCCGTCTAAAGTATAATAAATTTTGTCGGTTTGACTTGGATATTTGAATTTATTTTGTTCACTTACTGCTGGTTGGTATAGACTTAAAGTAATGGTAACACTATCTTTAAATGATCTTTGCATAGGGGCAATGATCGGATTGATGGTGATAGATGGTGTAATTTGATTTACAGGTCTCGATTTGAGATCTGCCCCAAATTTCATATTGGGAGTTGCTCCCATTTCAAATTCAATAATTGCACCATTTTTTAGATCATCATACGTAATATAAGAGTTAGAATAGGGTTTCCCATTTAATTTAACAGATTGAATATAAATATTTTTAGCATTATTATTGTGTGCAATCAGTTCAATTTTTTTACCATTTTCTAAGGAAACAGTCATTTTATTGAATAATGGGGAACCAAAAACATATTTATTGTCTCCAGGACAAACAGGATAAAATCCCATGGAACTGAATACCATCCAGGCTGACATCTGACCACAATCTTCGTTTCCGATTAATCCATCCGGTTTTGAAGTGTAAAATTCTGTCATAATCTTCCTTACCAGTTGTTGGGTTTTCCATGGTTGTCCCACATAACTGTACAAATAGGTTGCATGGTGACTTGGTTCATTACCGTGAGCATATTGTCCGATCAAACCGGTTACATCTGCTTGTTGTCTACCGGCTAAACCGCTGGAAGTATTAAATAATGAGTCTAAAAAGCGCGCGGTAACAGTTTCACCACCTTTTAGATTGATATAATTGGTGAAGTCCTGAGGAACATAAGTGGAATATTGCCACGAGTTGGCTTCAGTGTAATTGTTATTTACTTCAGCAGGATCAAAAGGTTCCCACCAGGCTCCATTATATTTGGGTCGCATAAATCCCTGAGGATCCAAATTATTTTTATAGTATTGAGCTCTTTGGATGAATTCATTATAAACCCCCATATTACCTATTGACTTGGCAAACATCGCAATACACCAGTCATCAAAAGCATATTCAATAGCTTTAGATACATTTTCATGTTCTGCTTCAGCAGGAATATAGCCATATTTGGCAAATTCAGTTCTTCCCAGCTTAGGAAGTTTCGCGCTGTAAATCATAGCTTCCAACATTTTTTGAGGATCATATTTGATAATCCCTTTTTGATATGCATCCCAGATAACAGGAACAGAATGGTAGCCAATCATACACCAGGTTTCATAAGCGGATAGTTCCCATACCGGCAACATGCCACCTTGTTCATATACTTTCATAAATGTATAAACAAAATCCTCACTTCTTTTACGATCAACAAGGTTTAATAGGGGATGTAAAGCTCTGTAAGTATCCCACAATGAGAATACAGTATAGATTTGATTCTCTTTAGACTGGTGCACGTTTCCATCCATTCCCATATAAGATCCGTCTAAATCAGTAAAAATATAAGGAGATGTAAAACAATGGTAAAGAGCAGTGTAGAATGTTTTCATGTTTTCAATACTGGAAGATTCAACCATGAATTTGGACAACTCTTTGTTCCAGATCTGATCTGCTTCTCTACGAACACGATCAAAATCGAAATCAGCTATTTCTGCCTGGTTTTTATGTGCATTTTCCATAAATCCGGTTCCTGAAACACCCACTTTTAAAATCACTTCACTCACTTCAGGATAGAAATATACAATAGCTTTACAGTTTTTTCCGGTGATCCCTTCAGGGGAATCAACCAATTGATTATCCACATAATATTCAATTTTTTGAATAGGTTCAGAAGCTAAAATAGAAAAACTATATTTTTGATTGTCACTCCACGCTTTAGAATCTCTGAATCCTAAAATCTCTTTATCTGCAGCAGAATATTTGATAGCACTGTTGATTACCAAATCTCTGTGTTTTAAATCGATAACAAAACCTTTTGGTTCATTATTTTTAGGAAAAGTGTATTTATGCATGGCTACTCTTGTTGCTGTAGTGAGTTCCACTTTTATATTATTTTTATCCAATAAAACTCTGTAATAACCGGGAGCAGCAAACTCATTATTATGAGAAAACGAGGAACTATATTCTGTATTGATTACAGATCCTTTTCCTACAAATGGCATTAAAAGAACATCCCCATAGTCGGAACATCCTGTCCCACTAAGATGTGTATGTGAGAAGCCATATACAGTTGTTTCAGCGTAATGGTACCCGGAACACCCTTCCCAACCATCCAGTTTGGTATCAGGACTCACTTGAACGCCCCCAAAAGGCAAGATTGCACCAGGGTAGGTGTGACCGGTAAAATCGGTTCCAATCATTGGGTTAACATACTGTGTACAATTAACTTGCGCATGAACGGCAACACTAAAAAGTGCAAATAGAGAGAGAATAAAAACTTTTTTCATTGTAATTTTAACATTTTTTTGCAAAAATACGAAATAATAAGCTAATAAGCTAATTTGATAATAAGCTAATGTGATTATATGTTAATAAACTAATTTTTAAAAAGATAATAAAGTGATTTGGTAAAGTGAATTTGTTGTTTTGGATTATTTAATCACAATAATTTTAACAGAATACTCTTTTCCTTCCTGGTTTTGAACTTTGATAATATAGTTCCCTGGTGAGAGAAAACTCAAATTGAAATGATCTGAATCAGATGTGATTTGGGTTTTATAAAGAGAAACTCCCTGAATCGATAAAATGGAAACAGAACTATTTTCCCATAAGTCATTCAGAATAGTATAATGTAAATCTGAACTAACCGGATTTGGGAAAAAGTGAACCGGGATGGTTTCATTTTCATTTTCCTCCACTTTCAAAAAACAATAAATGGAGAATGTTGTGTCGTATTCACATCCATATTCATCAAAAATTTTGGTGCCATAGGTATAAACTCCGATATTTGGTTCATAGATTGTAGCGGTAAATGGACCGGTTGAGGTAATATTGTTTCCATACCATGCTACTGAATCTACATTTAATGAGTAGGGGATAGGTGGGAAAGTATAAAAATCTGAAAATCGAATTCCCCAACCAAATACGAATCCATTATCAATGGCATAATTATCTTTTACTTTAAGAATCCAATTGCCATTAAGTGGACAACCTATGAGATTAGATAATGTTTCATAAGATCCATAATAAACAGGAGTTGTTGGCGCACCGGTATAGTTATTGGGGATACTTGGCTTTAAAGCATTTCCAGTAAATGTATGACCACATGAGTTTGTTATGCTAAATGGGGTTGTTGGGCCACCGGATCCAAAACAATTGGTAGCACCCGGTCTAAACTCATAATCCCATCCAATTCCCGGTTCAAACAAACAAGATCCTTGACCCTCATCATTTGAAGATCCTAAAGATATATTTGTACCACCCGCAGAACAACCTAAATTGATGGACCCTGTGGGAGTATCTCCATGTATATTATGTTTTAATATTGCAGATGTACCTGAAGGACAATAAAGTATAATAGAAAGATCATCTAAAAAACTATGTTCAATATTTACTCTAACTGAAAAAATATCATTTATGGAATTTATAATATCACTATTTGTATATGAATCAATGAAAATGGTATCACTTAAGAAATTTGCACTTCCATCAGGTATAAATAGAGTGTCAATATTTACAAAATAATTCTCTTTGAGTATATTATATTCCTTATAAACAGTATCTATCATAATCACTGAGCTAGAGTCAAAACCCACAGAAACTTCATTAAAATTTTCAGAATAACCTACAACCGGACTATTGTTTCCAATAATCGGAGATCCGGAAACTTTAATAATAATTTTAACTTCATTTAAAGATTTACATCCTAATGTATCAACTCCATATAATTTCATTTCGATTCCATTCCCTGTAAAAGTCCTCGACAAAACAGAATTTGTAACTGAAACATGGTCAGCAAATTGCCAAAAAAAACGAGTATTATTTTGTGTTTGATTATAGATTGGATTAGGGTCTAAAAATTGTGCTGTTGCTGCAAAAATGACGGTATCATTGGGACATACATGCATCTCAATAGTATCAATTATGACATGAGAAGTCAATAAAGGATTTATACTTACTGTAAATGCTTGACAAGTGTCTGATTTTGAAAAAAATGGAGTTTCTACATTTTTAAAATTTTCCCTATTTTGACCAAACAAAATAATATGGAAAAAGGTTATAAATAAAATTAAAAAAGTACTTTTTTGCATCATTATTCTCTATTTAAAATACAAAGCAAAAATAACTTTTTTTTTGATATAAAACACCTTTAATTTAACATTATACTTCTAACAATTAACAATTATCAATTAATTATAAAACACCCCCCAATCTGTTACCTGTTACCTGTTATCTGTTACCTGTTACCTGTTACCTGTTACCTGTTACCTGTTACCTGTTACTTGTTACCTGTTACCTGTTACCTGTTACCTGTTACCTGTTACCTGTTACCTGTTACCTGTTACCTGTTAAATGTTACCTGTGGTCTCATGGTATAGGTTTACTTAAAGTTTAGTTGATAACTTTTCAAAAAAAAATGTATTTTTATGGAAAAATTTGAAAAGATGAGACGAAGATTT
>JAGDMF010000014.1 GCA_017860455.1 Bacteroidota bacterium | reverse complement strand
CTTTTTACTTCTTACTTTTTACTTCTTACTTTTTACTTCTTACTTTTTACTTCTTACTTTTTACTTCTTACTTTTTACTTCTTACTTTTTACTTCTTACGCTGTTAAAGGTTGAAATACAATTAAACCTTTAAACCATTCTACAAATTAATCTGTGCAAATCTGTATAATCCGTGTCATCTGTGTGCTATTAAGGACAAAGGACGATTATTATGATTTTTTTATATTTTTGCAATACTTTTAAAACCTACTAAAAAAGAATCATAGAGATTCAACCATAGACTCATTTTCATTATAATTATCAACTTAAATTATTTATTATGAAAAAAATATTATTATTTCTTTTTATTTATTTGTTTACAGGAATGATTTATGCCCAAACCATTGACACGACTGAAGCTGTATTACAAATTCAACTCGACTCCATTTTAGTTGAAGGAAATCTGCTATACCAATATGAAAAAGCAGCCTGGGTATCAACAGACTTAGCTATGGGAAATAGAACACTAAAAAAAGAGTTCGGTGGGTTTTTTGTATATAAAGATGAAGATGAAATTAAAGTGATCATATTGGGAAAGAAAATGGATAACTGTATCGCTGAATATATTTTTACAGATGAATTCAATAATCCAACAACTGTTAAAACAGATAAAAGAGGTTTATCAAAACGTGAAAAAGAATTGATCAAAATTAGAGAAATTATTATTAATGCTCTTTCAGACAAAAAATATGGAATAACCATTCCGGAAGGATATAGTCCCAATTTCATATTAATCCCAATAGAAGAAGGATATAAAATGTATATGATTATGGGAACATCTCAAAACGATCTAATTCCTTTTGGTAATGATTATCTTTTTTTCACAAATAAAAAAGGAGAAATTGAAAATTGGAATAAATTTCATACTCGAATGATCCCGGGAATGACATCATTCGATGGAAATAAAGTTACTGAAATGAGTCATAGCCACATAAAAACTACTCCATTAATTACCGCTACTGACATTTGTACATTTATGTTATATGCTCCATTATATGGGATCGAAAAATTTTCTGTTTATTCACCCGCAATAGGCAAATATATGGAGTACAATCTGGAAGATAATAAGATCTATCTTAAAGACCGTTAGTTCTTAATTTTTATCTTTTTGGGCATTCCGGCACCAACCAACCCACAATCCCCGCTGGTGCCGTCGGCCTCCCGCTTCAAGTCCGCAGGTATAAGCCGAGTGACTGCATGGTCGTAAAAGGAGCTCACAGGCTCGCTCTTTTACTCCCTGCATCACTACGGCTTCTACCTTTGCGGGCTTTCTCGCTTCCGGCCTAATGCGGGGCTTGGTGACTGGTGACGGGGGACAGGAGAAGTTCGACGTTAAATGTTCGACGTTAAAAGTTAGAGGTTAAACGTTCGAAGTTCGACGAAATCCTTTAAAATACTCGTCTGCAGTCTGTTGTCTTTTCTGAAGTCCGTTCAACCCGCAGGGTTGCATGTGAATAACCGTATGCAAGCTTGCGCAGCTTACGGATGAATGATATTCCCTAAACAAACCACAACCCCGAACGGGGTTGCATGTGAATGAAATCTACAAAATTGACTTCCTTTTCAACTGAGCAAGTCTGCAGACCGCCGTCTGCTGTCTGCCGACTTTTCACATCGAATGGGGTTGCATTAAGTAAATAAAAAAACATTATCTTTGCCCCGTCATTTTTTGACTAGCCACGTGATTAATCGTGTGTGATGAAAGTCCTTCGGGGTACTCCATCGGATTAAACCTTTACAAGTAAATTGGATTGTAGTTCCAGTGGGTGTTGTAGAGGTTTTTTTCAATTAAGTAAAAACAAAACCATTTAAAAGGATAAATAAAAACATAAATAGATATGAGTTGGGAAGAAATACCGGAAATTAATCTTTATTCAGATGGGGGAGCTGAACCTAATCCAGGAAAAGGGGGATTTGGAGTTGTTATGTCATACAAAGGAAAGAAAAAGGAGTTTAGTCAAGGTTATAAATTGACAACAAACAATAGAATGGAACTTATGGGTGTAATTTATGGATTAGAAAGGCTCAAAACCAAATCTATTGTCCATATTTATACAGACTCCAGGTATGTAGTTGATGGAATTACAAATGGGTGGGCATTAAAATGGAAATCAAAAAATTGGTATAAATCGAAAGGGGTAAAAGCACTCAATCCCGATTTGTGGGATAGGCTTCTAACTCTTATATCTGAACAACAAAAAGTGATATTCCATTGGATAAAAGGTCATAATGGTCATCCTGAAAACGAAAGATGTGATGAACTGGCTAGCTTAGCATTAAATGGGCACAACTTATTGGAAGATCGTGTATATATGTCACTTAAATATGATAACGATTTAGATGAAAATAAAAGAGAAATTAGTAAAACTGAAAATTCTCTTTTCTGATTAATGTAAAAAATCACTATTTTTGCCCCGTCATTTTTTGACTAACCACGTGATATGCGTGCGCGGGGATAAGCCTTACGAGAAACTACCTCCATTAAACCTTTACAAGCAAGCTGGATTGTAGTTTCAGTGGGTGTTGTAAAGGTTTTTTTCATTGTAAAAATTCTGCCATCAGCAGTGGCAGAATTATAAATCATAACAATTTCTATAGTAAATAAATGAACAATTTATTTAGTCCAGCAAGCTGTTGGACTAATTAAAATATTTAGAATTTTTATACGCCAAAAAGGGTGAAATAAATAGTTATTTTTTTAAAAAGATCTAAAAAAATGACTATAAAAAATTGTATATATTTGAATTATAAATTAATATATAAGCCAAAAACATGTGAAATAAACTATAAAATGTCTATAAAAATCTATAAAAGCGTATAAAAACATAAAAATCAGCTTTACATTATTAATTAAATAATCAACAAAACTAACCCGCCACAGCGTGGCGTTAAATTTGTAACTGGCAAATACCGAGCAAATTCTCCCGCTCCGGAGGAGCGTTATATTTGTAAGAGTTAGTCTGCTGATTAAGTCAGTTGGATAGGTTTTCTATTTCTTAGATTGATCCACATGCAACCCCTGAAGGGGTTGTAGAGATCGCGGGGATATCATTCGTCCGTAGGTAGCTTCGCAACCCACGGTTATTCACATGCAACCCTTCGGGTTGTGAGTAGGGGCATAGCCCTGGTATCTTCGTAGCAAATGGGATTCACGTCCAATACCTCAGGGGCAGAGCCCTGTAATCTTAATAATCGACAAATGGAAAAGATAGAGATCTCAGGGCTCCGCCCCTCAAAATTTCCACATCCCAATCACGTACTACGAAGATGCCACTCCTACGGAGCTGAGGAGAATCGGCAGATATCTCACCCCAAAGGGGTGGCATGTCTATAGATAGGGATATACACAATGTGATTATTCGACCCCGGCCGGGGTCGTACTGTTTTCCATCCCCACATCATTTCTATAGGCATGCAATCCCTCCGGGATTGTTAAGGTCGCGGGGGCATCATTTGTCCGTAAGCTGCGCAAGCTTGCATACGGTTATTCACATGGAACCCTGCGGGTTGTGCCCATGGAACATCAATCAATTTTCCTTTTTGACACAGTTTATTGTATAGACCCGATACAATTTATTAAAAACCTCCTGCAAGTATGAAATGACTTCCTGCAAGTATTAAATAACCTCCTGCAAGTATGAAATAACCTCCTGCAAGTATGAAATGACTTCCTGCAAGTATGAAATAACCTCCTGCAAGTATGAAATAACCTCCTGCAAGTATGAAATAACCTCCTGCAAGTATGAAATAAGCTCCTGCAAGTATGAAATAACCTCCTGCAAGTATGAAATAACCTCCTGCAAGTATCAAATAAGTATCGGAATAACTGGAATAGTCATCTGAAAAAGTGGATTAGCTATATGAAAAAGTGGATTAGCTATCGTAAAATGTGGATTAACCATCAAAAAAAGTGGATTCGCCATATGAAAAAGTGGATTAGCTATCGTAAAAAGTGGATTAACCATCGGGAATTATCAAATAACCAATTCCATGATAATATAGTCGGATAATTGTTGGTTACCAATATAATACTCCTCTGGAGCGGAAACTATTCACTATTCACTAAATATAACGCTCCGCTGGAGCGGGTTCGTTTAACGTCGAACGTTTTAACATTGATCTAATTTCCATACTTGAGTATTTAACGAAAAATTTACAAAATACAACCCCGCAAGTTGAGCTGCTTAGGGGATGACGGATCGGGCAGAGCGAGCCTGTGAGCTACTGCCCGGCCGTTCAGACCCTTGCAGCGAAACGAGGAGTATGGGCCGGAGACCGACCCTTTGGCTAGCGATGGGGTTGATTATTAGCAGAGTAAAAAATTGGATTGAGCGCAGCCAAAGGGGAATGCCCAAATAAAAAGACAAAAGACAAAAGACAAAGGACAAAAGTCTAATGAAAAATGAAGAATGAAATATTCAAAAAAACCAAAACCCAAGACCTAATCGCTATTTGCTAATCCCTTTCGCCTTTCGCCTTTCGCCTTGTGCCTTTCGCCTTGTTACTCTTCCCTTACAATCTTCGCCCCCAACCCATTGAGTCGGGCTACAATGTTCTGATAACCACGGTCGATCTGTTCTACATTCTGGATCACACTGGTTCCGTGGGCAGACATCGCAGCGATCAATAATGCTACACCTGCACGGATATCGGGAGAGGCCATTTTGGTGGCTCTTAATTTATGTTTGTGATTCAAACCAATAACTGTTGCCCTATGAGGATCACATAAGATGATCTGTGCGCCCATGCTTTGTAAACTATCTACAAAAAACAACCGGCTTTCAAACATCTTCTGGTGTATCAACACACTTCCATCACCCTGAATGGCTGTTACCAGTGCAATACTGATCAAGTCCGGAGTAAAACCGGGCCAGGGTGCATCACTGATGGTTAATATGGAGCCATCCATTTGATGATGAATCTTGTATGTATGTTGTTGAGGGACAAAAATATCATCTCCTCTTTGTTCAATTTGAATTCCTAACTTGGAAAAGGTGTAAGGAATAATCCCCAAATGTTCGCAGGCACAATTCTTAATGGTGATTGAAGAGCGGTTGATCGCTGCCATCCCAATAAAACTACCAATCTCAATCATATCGGGAAGAATAGTATGCTCGCATCCGTTTAATGCTTCCACCCCTTCAATGGTTAACAGATTGGACCCAATACCTTCAATTTTGGCACCCATTCGGTTCAACATTTTGCAAAGTTGTAACAAATAGGGTTCACATGCGGCATTAAAAATGGTAGTTTTTCCCTTTGCCAAAACAGCCGCCATCACAATATTGGCCGTACCGGTAACAGAGGCTTCATTCAGCAACATATAAGCACCCACCAATGGATCAGCAGTAAGCTGATAAATAGTATCGGAATAATCGCTCAGTTTCGCCCCTAAGTTAAAGAACCCTTCAAAATGGGTAGTTAATGGTCTTCGGCCAATTTTATCACCACCGGGAGTAGAGGCATAAGCAACCCCAAAACGCCCTAATAATGGACCAATAATCATGATTGAGGCTCTGATGGAACCCGATAGTTTCATGAAATCGTGTGATTTGAGAAAGTCCAGATTGATCTCTTTGGCATGAAACCGATAAGTGCCCGGTTCAGGTTGTGAAATTTCAACACCAATAGAAGAAAGAATCTCCATTAAGCGAAGAACATCTAAAATTTGAGGAACGTTATGTATAACGACAGGTTGGTCTGTTAACAACGTGGCACAAACTACCTGAAGAGCTTCATTTTTGGCACCTTGAGGAGTGATCTCTCCGGAAAGTGTATGGCCCCCCTGAATGATAAAATTTCCCATATTTTTTTGGTTTATTCTTGTGGAATCACAATTGGAAACTGAGTAGCAAACTCCATTCTGTATGGTTCTCCGATGATATTTTTTAAGAAATCGGTATATTGTTCTGTAAAAGTAAACTCATTCGCATTGTAATACAACTCTGGTAGCGGGAAGTTCCCGATATTTCCCATTTCTATAGCATCAGTATGGAACTCTTCTAACTCACAATAAGGAACAATATCTCTCATAACCGGCATTTTGCCATAATCCTCTCTTAAAAGAAGATCCACCACTTTATCCGCTAATGTAGAGGTTAAGCGACGATCATATTCATAACATTTTCCGGCTCTGGGAATATATCCTGATATTTGGCCACGAGCTTCAACTCCCAGTTTTTTATTGATTTCAGAAGCGATCACACCACTAACTCCACCAAAACGGGGGTGTCCATACTCATCTAAGTCGGAACTGGCATACACCATATCCAACATCTGTTTTTCTTCGTTCCACCATCTTACCCCTTCAGAAACAGCAATAATTAAGCTCTTTGTGGGCGATGACATATATTTTTCCTTTACAAACTCAAAAAAGAAATCTTTTCTTTCTTTGGTCATCTCCACTTCAGGAATCAAAGAGATTTGAGCACCACCGAAAGAGGCTGTACCTGTTAACCAACCGGCATCGCGACCCATCACTTCGAGTACCATAATTCTTTGGTGTGACTCGTTTGTAGTATGTAATTTAGCTGCCATTTTTTTAATTTGCATCGCACCGGATGCAAAACCGGGGCACAATACTGTTTCGTATTGTTTCCCTTTATAATGGTGCATTGTTCTGGTTCTTAAATCGTTATCAATTGTTTTTGGAAAACCGATTACAGGAATTCCATAAGTTTCATACATTCTTTTAGCAGCTCCGTTGGTATCATCTCCACCGATCGTTACTAAAACATCAATTTTATATCTTTCAATATTTCTAAGAATCTGTTGAGAACGATCTTCCGGATTTTTTTTACTTGGAAATGGATTGGTGCGACTAGATAACAAGCCGGTTCCACCATAGATTCCATTGTAGGGAATATTGGTTAAATCCACAATATCGCCATCTCCCAATAAACCTTTCCATCCCCTTAAAACACCAAAAACTTTAAAGCCGAGCATGGAAGCTCTGTTTCTAACTGCTTCTATACTTGAGTTAATAGCGGGTGTGTCACCACCACCGGATAAAATGGCCAATGTTTTGCCTGCGAAGATCTTTTCAGTTCTCATTTGATTTTTTAGTTTTATAAGTTAAGAATTCAATTATTGGTCTAAAGTTCCAAAAACGATATACAACTTACCTGTTGTATCTCCTCTGTGAGAAACAAGAGTACGAATTAGGGCTTCCTCTTTTTTCATCTCATTCAAAATACTATTGGTCATTTTCTGAGCAGCAAAGTTTGTATAATCGATACTCACTACCTGTCCGGTGATTTGGTAATAGGCATTAATTACATTATTCCAGGCTTCTGTGCCGCCATGAGTTTGCATGTTTAAATTCATCAATGCCACTGATTGTGCTAATAAACCATTGTAATTATGTAGAATAAAATAGTTTGTTACTGCATTGGAATCCCCTTCTAATATTCTGTAAGGGTCTGCAAAAGACATGGATTCCAAAACATCTTCAAAATAAGAGGTTAATCCTGACCCACAATAAGATGCTGCTAAATTGGTCTTTAAAATTAATGAATCAATAAGATCTCCTTGTCCGTGAGCAATGAGTGTATCCATAATTCCATTTGCTGAAGTTGGAAGTCCTATACGATAGGCTTGATCGGAATAATTATAAAATCCAAACTCATCAGAATTGGGTACACATAAATGAGTGATCGCAGTATCAGAACTTAATTCGAGACATTGTCTAAAGGCTCTGTTCATTTCGCTGTCAGTAAAATAGTAGGTTGAATATTGATTTGTGTCATCAGTACAAGCTGTAAAAATGACTGCAATTACAGCAATTATAATTAATTTGATTTTTTTCATTGATTTTTAAATTTTATCACGCAAAGATACTTATTTTTGTCGAATGATTTTGGAACAACTTAAATTTTTTGAATCCATTCATTCTACGAATGTTACACTCATGAATGAGCACTCTTTTTACCTGGAACATTGGGACAAAAGATTCGATTTTTATGGAATTTATACCGATGAACAAACTCAGGGCAAAGGATTGGGTTCGAATACATGGTATAGTCATAAAGGTCAAAATATTTTAATCAGTTTCCTTTTTCAACCACCAATAACGATTCAAAATCAATTTTATTTTAATCAATATTTCTCTTTAGCGATATACACTTTTCTTTCCCGATATGTGGATAACCTGACAATCAAGTGGCCCAATGATATTTATGCCGGAAATAAAAAAATAGCCGGAATCCTGATTGAGCATTCTATTCAGGGATCCAACCTTCAGTGTACCATTGCAGGTGTAGGGATCAATATCAATCAGACTCGTTTTGATCCTACTATTTTGAATCCAACCTCTTTAGCTCAAATTACAGGTAAGGAATTTGATGTTACAATGTTGATTTCTGAGCTAATGAGAATTTTAGAAAAGCAATATCAGCTCATCAAAGAACAGAAATTTGAAGTTTTAGAACAAAATTATTTATCCCATCTGTATCAATATCAGAAATGGGCACAATATCGGATAAAGGATCAGTTGATAACAGGTAGAATTATGGGATTATCATCTTATGGACAATTACTGATTGAATGCGAATCAGGAGCAATATATACCTGCAACTATAAAGAAGTAAAATTTTTAATACTTACTGAATAACGATGAAAGAACGAGTAAGAGCCATTCTGAAACGATACTGGGGATTTGATCAGTTCAGACCATTACAGGAAGATATTGTATTATCAGTAATGGAAGGGAAAGACACTTTGGCATTACTTCCGACCGGAGGTGGCAAATCGATCTGTTTTCAGGTTCCCGGAATGGCAAAAGAGGGAATCTGTATCGTGATCTCTCCGTTGATTGCCCTTATGAAAGATCAGGTGGAAAATCTGAAGAAAAGGGGCATCAAGGCTGCCGCCATTTATTCCGGATTATCGAGTCGTGAAATTGAATCATTATTGAGTAATTGTGCTTTCAGTGATACCATAAAATTTTTATATGTTTCCCCGGAGCGATTAAAAACGGAGATATTCGTCAACTATTTGAAAAGGATGAATGTGTCGATGTTTGCCATCGATGAGGCACACTGCATTTCTCAATGGGGATACGATTTCAGGCCACCCTATTTACAAATTGCAGAGATCCGGAATCATTTTCCGGATGTGCCCATTTTGGCACTTACTGCTACGGCAACTCCGGATGTAGTGCAGGATATTCAGGATAAACTCGCTTTTCCTAAAGTGAATGTTTTTCAAAAAAGTTTCAAAAGGGATAATCTAACCTACATGGTGGTCAAAGAACAAAACAAAATGGGAAGAATGCTCCGGGTGATCAACCATTACCCGGGAACCGGAATTGTATATGTCCGAAACCGCAGAAAAACCAAAGAGATTGCAGAATATATTCAAGCGCATGGCATATCTGCCGATTTTTATCATGCTGGGTTAACCAGTGAACTGAGAGATTCAAAGCAAAACGACTGGATGTCAGGCAAAACGAGAGTGATTGTCTCTACCAACGCATTTGGGATGGGGATTGACAAGCCGGATGTACGGTGGGTGATTCATATTGATATCCCGGACACACTGGAAGCCTATTTTCAGGAAGCGGGACGTGGTGGGCGTGACTTGCTCCCATCAACTGCAGTTATGCTTTATGATGACGGAGATATCAAAGAACTCAAAGAGGGTTTTGAACGAAGTTTTCCACCCATTGAATTTATTAAAACAGCCTATCGGGAACTTTGCAATCACTACCAGATTGCCATGGGAGACGGGGAAAATAAAACTTTTCCATTTCATTTGGAGACCATCTCTAAAAAACTAAAAGTGAAACCATTAGAGCTGTATAGTGCCATCACTTTTTTAGAAAAAATGGGCATTTTGATGCTCAATGAAGAGGGTAAGAAAAGTTCGGTAGTGATGATGATTATGCAAAGTAAAGAGTTAGATCATTTCTACAAAACCAATCCTGACTTAGAAGAACCGATCAAGTTGCTATTGAGATCCTATGGAGGTATTTTCACTAATTATATAAAAATTTATGAAGAAGATTTAGCCAAACGATCCGAAACGGATGTGAACACCATCATGACACAACTGCGGGAGCTTTCATCCAAAGGGGTACTGGTTTATATTCCACGAACTAAAACGCCACAAATCAGCTTCTTAGTGAATCGGGTGGAAGAATCGTATCTTTATTTAAGTGATACCATTTACAAAACGCGCAAAGAAGTAGCGAAAAAGCGATTAGATGCAGTATTGCGTTTCGTAGAAACAACAGATCAATGTCGATCACAGCTTCTATTAGCCTATTTCGGGGAGAAAAAGAGCGTTCCTTGTGGAACCTGTGACGTCTGTTTAAAATGGCACAAAGATCAACTTCGAAAAAAAGAGCACGATACTATTGTAGAGGCAATCCGAAAACTGAAAGGGAGTACCAACAAGGCAATTATTGATGAAGTATCCAAACATTTCCCGGAAAATAAAGTGATTGAAGTATTGAGGGAGATGATTGATTTTGGGTTTTAGGTTTTGGGTTTTAGGTTTTGGGTTTTGGGTTTTGGGTTTTGGGTTTTGGGTTTTGGGTTTTGGGTTTTGGGTTTTGGGTATTAGAACACTGTTTTGGAATAAGCTAATGTGAAAATAAGCAAATAGCAAATTATTATTGGATAAATTATGGGTAAATTATTCGTTTTATAATTCCTGAATTCGTGGCTTATTAATTAAAAAATAAACTACAGAGTTCCACAGTGTAACATCACAGACAAAGGACGAAGGACAAAAGACTAGAGCGTATCGTTCTTTAAAATGGTTGGATCAACGTATTAATTTTTAACAATTTTCTTGATAAAAGATCCTTTATCGGTATTAATTTTAACAAAATAAACACCCGGCAAATAGGATGAGAAATTTATTAGATTTCTCCCATTTTTAAGTTGTAAATCTTGAATAAATTTACCATAAATATCGAATATTTCACCATTTAAAATTTGATATTGATCATTATTAATATTGATATTGACTTCAGAATTTGTCGGGTTGGGGAATACTTCAACAAAGTTATCTGATGTAGATTCTTCTATTCCAGAAGTAGTAAATGGAATAATATTTGAATATGCACTTTGACTGCTATCGCACACTGATTTTACTCTGACTTCATAATTAGTTAAGCTTTGTAACCCGGAAATAGTATAAACATTCGTATCTAATGGTATTACATTCCAAGTAGATGCACTTGCCAATTTATACTCAAGAATCCAGGAATTTTCTGATCCTTCAGGAATCCAACTGACAGTTCCATAATTAGGATTTACATAAATACTGCTAGGGGGGAAACAAGGGTAAGAATCCGTTATCATTATATATTTTACAACCCAACTTATTCGTTGAATATCTCCATCAATAACCCAAGCAATATAATTGATTCCAGGGCTGACGGTAAGTGGAAATGTTTCAACAGAAGTATACATAGGAGTGGTATGTGTATATGAATAGGGTTGATCAATCCAATTGATCAAATCGGAACTGGTTTGAATTTTCAAATTTGTAACACCTAACATGTCATAACAAATTTGATTAAAAGTTAACATGGGATCTGTGATATTGTCAAAATTAATGGGAGGAGAAATTAATCTTGAGATTCCAATTCCCGGTAATGCAGCAGATCTAAATGCATAAGAATAGGGTGGAAAAGTCCCTATCTCACCAACACTCCAAACATTTTCTGCAATAGTTCCTGAATAGGTTTGCGTCCAACATGCAGGCATATAAGATTGAGTTACCGATTCAAAATATGGAATTGTATAAGGAGGGCAAATTGTAGAAGCAGTATGAATTAATGACCACGGACTAAATGTATTTGACCCACAAACTGACCTAACATAAAAATCATAGGTAGTAGATTGAATCAAATTTGAAAATGTATAAACATTGTTATTAGTTGTTATTGTGCTTCCAGAGGTTGTTGGTGAGAAACCAGTTAATCCGTATTTGATTTGCCATTGAGATGCAGATCCATTTTCAACCCAATTTAAAGTCATCCCATTTGAAGAATAGTTTGAAGATGTTAAATTGGAGGGACGAATGCACCCATTAAAGGGTATTATATTAAAATTGTCCAGTTCAATTACATTATCATAAATCAATGAAGAATCATTTTCATAAGCATAAAAAGCAAACCTAACATTTCCTGTATAAGGTTGCAAAGTGTTCGGATTTATAATGGGAATATAATATGTTTGAAGATTGTTTGAGATAGTATTAAAAGGTGTTCCTGTTGTGTTATTCCACTCTTGCAAAATTCCGTTATTATTCCAGGTTTGACCGTTATCAGATGATATTAGAATTGCAAATCTTGCATTTGGAGATTGTTCTAAATAGCCTGATGGATTCATCCCGTAAAAGTATTTGGATAACTGAAATTCTAATTGATATGATGCTGAGCCAGAACCTAAATTCACTGGTGGAGAAATTAACCAGTAATTACAAGTATCCGTATATAAATTTATCATTGTGGTATTACTAGGACTTTGGACAGAAGTTGTCCATCCAACTTCAGTATTTGTCAAAATTGCGTTTCCAGTTGGAGGCAACACACCATATTTAAGCTCCCAGCATGCATCAGGAGGAGTCAATCCAAATGTAACTGTACTAAAAGAGCTTACAGGTATTGGATTACAAAGGGTGTTAAAATTTAATTCATTACTATAATCTGAACTTTCTCCAGATAAACAATATGCCTTTATTCCTACCGAATATTCAGTAGCAGGATCTAATTGTGTTAATATAATATTTGTACTTGTAGTATAAACTACATGCCAATCTAAACCCCAAATATCACCATATTCAACACGGAAATTTGTTACAGGTGTTGAATAACTCCAATTGATTTGGGCAGATGTTAAACTGATATTTGATGCATTCAAATTGGTAGGTGCCGGACATTGAGCATAAATATTTAATGTTAATAGGCAATAAACAAAAAGGATAAATAATTTTTTCATAATTTTTTATTTTAATTCTAAAATATTTTTTAACAGATTATTATCGATGCAAATATATTAAAATTTTTAATAAAATAGTCGGTTTAAAAAAAATTGACATAACCCTGTATTTTTATAAAATAAATTTTTTTATATTTTTGCTTTATTCATAAGTTTTCAGTCACGCTTACTTTAACATTTTATGGAACCAAATCAAAGAGTTGAAAATCAATTAGAGCAAACAAATATAAATCGAAGTGCTACCGTTTTTGCAAAAACCTATTTCCATGGAACGAAGGCTGATTTGAAACTTGGAGATTTGATAAAAGTTGGATTTTTATCCAATTATGAGCAAAATCAAAAATCACAATATATTTATTTAACCGAAACATTAGATGCAGCCATCTGGGGAGCTGAACTATCAGTAGGTGAAGGTCGGGAAAGGATCTATCTGGTCGAACCAACAGGTGAAATCGAAAATGATCCCGATTTAACGGACAAAAAAATCCCCGGAAATCCAACGAAATCATACAGGTCAATTCATCCGTTCAGAGTTATTGGCGAAGTCACGATATGGCAAAGTCACACTCATGAACAAGTGTCAGGAATGAAAGAAGCAATAAGTTTGATGAAAAATCATTCGTAATAAATTCTTGAATTCGTGGCTTATTAATTTTAAAAAATAAACCACAGAGTTTTTTAGAGTCAGAATGTGTTTCACTGAGTTTAAATTTTTAAAATTCAGTTTAAACTAACTCCATAAAACTCTTATTAACACTGTGAAACTCTGTGTTATTTTTAGGACTAAGGACAAAGGACGAAAGACAAAAGACGAAAGACTTAATTATTCATTTGTTAATTTACTAATTTGCTAATTTTTCTTATTTTTGTATCCAGGTAAATTGAATGAGATTAAAAATTAAAAAATGAAATTAAAAAGAAAAAAATTTAAAAAATGGATTAAAAGAATTCTCTTTTTTGGAATCATTATAGCTATTCTATCTATCCCCATTTCAAATAAAATTATTAAAAACAGCACTAAAAAAAACCTTTATGGTTCATCTGAACAAATTCCCCACAACAAAGTTGGGTTGCTATTAGGAACTTCAAAGTATTTATCCAATAAAACAATCAATCAATATTATCAAAACAGAATTGATGCTACGGTTTCATTGTATAAAGCAGGAAAAATTGATTTTGTAATCGTAAGTGGGGATAATTCAAGAAAAGAGTATGATGAACCTACAACCATAAAAAATGATTTAATATCTAAGGGAATTCCTGCAGAAAAAATAATTCTGGATTATGCAGGATTTAGAACTTTAGATTCCATCGTAAGATGCAAAAAGATTTTCGGACAAAATAGTATTACCATTATTTCTCAGAAGTTTCATAATGAAAGAGCCCTCTTTATTGCCCAACACAAAGGTATTAAAGCAGTAGGATTTAATGCAAAAGATGTTCAAAAATATTATGGTTTTAAAACCCAGATGAGAGAAAAATTTGCAAGAGTAAAAACCATATTAGATCTTATTTTTGGGGTTGACCCCAAATTTTTAGGAAATCCTATTGAAGTTAAATAATTCATTCGTGGTAATTTAAAAAAGAGACTTCAGACTACGGACAACGGACTATAGCGAATCGTTACTGTAAATAACTGAATCAATAGGAAGTGGATCGGGAATATATTTTAAAACCTCACAAGTCGCTTTTCCGTGATTCATGGTTTATTTTTTAACGTACAAAAATACACATTTTAAAAACATAACGAATTTTTGTATTTAAAATTATCGCAACTTAAAACTCCTTTCAATGTTGATCAGTTGATTTGAATAATTGTATTTTAATTTTTATTTTCTTTAGAATTTAACCACGGAGTTCCATTTTCATCATTTGCTAATTTGCTAATTTACCAATTTGCTAATTTTCATATTTTTGCAACAAATTTTAAATAATAACATCCTATGAAAATTATCGCCATTAATGGAAGTCCCAGAAAAAACTGGAATACGCATATACTCCTACAGAAATGCCTCGAAGGGGCAAAAGAGAAAGGTGCTGAAACCGAACTGATTAATCTGTACGATATCAACTTTAAAGGGTGCACCAGCTGCTTTGCCTGTAAATTAAAAGGGAGCAACCTTCGAAAATGTGCCATGAAAGATGAACTGGAACCGATTCTTCAAAAAATTGTGGAGTGTGATGCCCTCATTTTAGGATCACCTATCTATTTCACTTCCGTTTCAGGTGAGATGAAATCTTTTATGGAAAGATTATTTTTCCCCTACACTTCCTACGAAGGAAAACCATCCAATTTCGGTAAAAAAATCAATACTGCTTTTATCTATACCATGAATGTACCGGGATTTGCATTACCACTCGTTGGCTACAAAAAACTTTTCAAATACAATCAAAAAATCATGAAGCGTGTATTTGGAAAATGCGAAACACTCGTATCCACAGCAACTTATCAGTTTGATGATTACAACAAATACGCCATGACCTACTTCGATGGGCAGAAAAGACTCAAACGAAGAGAAACCGTTTTTGTGGAAGATTGTGCCAAAGCACTTGAATTAGGAAAGAGAATGTGCTAATGTGCTAATGTGCTAATGTGCTAATTAGGCAAAGGGCGAAGGGCAAAAGGCAAATAATTGTTACCTGTTACCTGTTACCTGTTACCTGTTACCTGTTACCTGTTACCTGTTACCTGTTACTTTATTTTGTATTTTTGCACCCTCAATCTATTCACTCAAATGTACTTCAAACACCCTGACTTTGACCCCTTTATTGAGGCGGTTGAACAAAAAAATAAGATCACTCTTTCCGGACTGCAAGGATCCTCACAGGCACTCCTCGCAGCGTACTCCTTTTTGCGTCTCGGTAATAAACACCTATTTATTCTTCCCGATAAAGAACAAGCTGCTTTTTTCTATCATGATCTTGAAATTTTACTACAAGATACTGATAACGAGTTATTTCAAAAAACAGTTCACTTTTTACCGGCCACTTTTGCAAGGCTTTTTGACTGGAATGAAACCGATGTTACCAACTTAAAACTACGGTCCGAAATCATCGATAAACTACTCACCTCATCGCAATCCTTAATCATGGTCACCTACCCCGATGCGATTGCTGAGAAAATGATTTCACCAGGTTATTTGATGGAAAACCGTTTTGAAGTGAAACGGACTGAGATCGTTCCAACTGACATTTTTTTAGAATATCTGTATAGTTTTGAGTATAAACCGGAAGATTTTGTCTTTGAACCGGGTCAGTTCGCATGGCGGGGTGGAATTTTCGATATTTTTTCTTATTCTGAAGAGTATCCTTTCCGTATTGAATTTGAAGGGGATACCATTCAATCGATCCGCGTTTTTGATCCCAATACGCAACTTTCCATTAGAGAAGTGGATCAAATCCATATCATGCCGTCGATCACTTCAAAAATGAATAAAGAGGAAAAAGTATCTTTTTTTGAATTTTTATCTAAAGAAACCTTAGTCTGGGTTAATGATCTCTCCACAATCCATTCCTATATCGATTTTAAAATCCGCAAATTAACAGAACAAGTTTATACAGAAGATCAAATTGCGGAACACTTCATCAATGGATCTACTCTATTGCGTCATTTAATTGATTATCAGACATTAGAATATGGTTCTCATGCCATTGAGACCACCTGTCAATTTGATTTTGATATAAAACCACAACACCACTTCAATAAAAATTTTGAGTATTTATTGGATGAATGGGTGGAAAACCTGGAACATGGGTACGAAACAGTATTCCTTTCTGAAAATCCAAACCAACATGAGCGGATACAATCGATTATGATCGATTTATTGGAAAACTATAATAAAACGCATAATACCAACTATCAGGCAGAGCATCTTTTCACTTCTGAAATCCAGACTTTGCACGAAGGATTCCGGGATGAAAAAGGGAAGTTGTGTGTCTATTCTGACCATCAGTTTTTTGAAAAATACCACCGTTTTGTAGTGCGCGATCGCTATAAAAAAAGTGAAACTTTCTCTTTGAAAGAGTTATACGATTTACAACAGGGCGACTTTGTAGTACATGTCGATCATGGAATCGGCATTTACGAAGGTTTGGCAAAAATGGAGATTAATGGCAAATTGCAGGAGGTGATCCGCTTAACTTACAAAGATGGGGATTCTCTCTATATTAGCATCCATGGTTTACATAAACTGACCAAATATACCGGCAAGGATGGAGCGCCACCAACACTTCACCGACTTGGATCTGGTGCTTGGGAACGCACTAAAGAAAAAACCAAACGTCGTGTTAAAGAACTGGTGATCGACTTGGTAAAGCTTTATGCCGAACGTAAAACGAAACCCGGCTTTGCTTACTCACCCGATTCCTACCTGCAAAATGAACTGGAAGCATCATTCATGTACGAAGATACACCCGATCAACTAAAAACCACCAACGATGTAAAAGCGGACATGGAGAGTGATCGACCTATGGATCGTCTGGTTTGTGGCGATGTGGGATTCGGAAAAACGGAAATTGCGATTCGTGCTGCATTCAAAGCGGTATGTGATAGCAAGCAAGTAGCTATATTAGCCCCAACAACAGTGCTCACTTTCCAACATTTCAATACTTTTAGGGAAAGAATGAATGGACTTCCCTGTAACGTAGATTATATCAACCGTTTTAAATCGAGTAAGGAAGTTAAAGAAACTTTAGAAAAACTTAAAAACGGACGTATAGATATTCTTATCGGAACCCACCGCTTACTAAGTAAAGATGTGGAATTTAAAGATTTAGGATTGCTGATCATTGACGAAGAACAAAAGTTTGGCGTTGCTGCCAAAGAGAAAATTCGGGAAATGAAAACTTCTATAGACACGATGACCATGTCTGCAACCCCAATACCTAGAACTTTGCAGTTTTCATTAATGGGTGTCCGCGACATTTCAGTAATCAACACTCCCCCACCCAACCGACATCCTATTCAAACAGAAATCCATAATTTCAATCACGAGTTGATTCGTGATGCAGTTTCTTTTGAGATGTCCAGAGGCGGCCAGGTGTTTTTTGTCAATAATAAAATTCAGAATATTTTTGAAGTATCAGCTTTGATCAAAGAGTTGGTTCCGGATGCAAAAGTAGCTGTTGGACATGGCCAAATGGAAGGGGAAGCTCTTGAAAAGGTGATGCTCGACTTTATGAATGGACGTTATGATGTTTTGGTTGCCACTACCATTATTGAATCCGGATTGGACATCTCCAATGCCAACACCATGATCATCAATGATGCTCAAAACTTTGCACTTAATGTATTGCATCAACTGAGGGGACGTGTAGGTAGAAATAACAAACAGGCATTCTGCTATCTAATGGTTCCCTCTAAGGAAATATTGACCGATATTGCCAAAAAAAGGCTCAAAGCCATTGAAGATTTTTCAGATATCGGAAGTGGATTTCAAATTGCCATGCGTGACCTAGACATCAGAGGAGCCGGAGACATTTTGGGTGCTGAACAGAGTGGGTTTATCAGTGAGATGGGATTTGAAATGTACCAGAAAATCATCAACGAAGCGATGATTGAAATCAAAGATAGTGGTATGGGAATCCAAATGGCCGATAACGAAGACCTCATCAAACGGGAGTGTTTGATTGAAACAGATTTAGGGCTTCAGCTACCTGCCGATTACGTAAGTAGTGTTAGTGAACGGATGAGTTTATATAAAGAATTGGATTCCATTAAATCAGATACTGAATTAGATCAGTTCCGTTCTAAATTATTAGATATTTTTGGTCCATTACCTGATGAAACTGAAGACCTTTTACAAATAGTACCATTAAGAAGATTAGCCCTTGAAAACCATTTCGATCGGGTAACTCTGAAGAAAAAACAGTTTACCGGATATTTTACCGGAATTATGGATGCTCCATTTTTCCAATCTGAAAAATTTTCCAGAATTCTAGCTTTCATGCAAAAACACCATCCTCAGGTAGAAATGAAGATGGTGAATAGTAAACCTCAGCTTACTATTAAAAACATCAATAATATCAAATCAGCGATTGTTTGGCTGATGAAAATGGAATAATTTCAACTATCATTTTTTAAATTTATTTCTTTTTCTAAAAAAAAATTAACAGAAAAAAACTATTTCTGTTAAAAAATGTTAATCGATAACTTTTTTTATATATCTTTGCCCCCTCTTTAACTTTTATTAACAAATCATTACCCAAAATCAAATAAAATGACACCTGAAGAAAATAAACAATTCAACGAATATGATTTTTCCTCTTTTTACTTTGGAACTGATGATGGCCAATTCACAATCATAGATCAATTCAATGCCTGGCATAATGAAGCAATAAGACTTGGATATAATCAATTTTCAATGCCATTAACTTCTGCTCCCTTATCAGTAGTTAAATTGATCCATCCGGATTTTCATACGGAGTCAGAATTGATCAACTTATCATCATACAATTACTTAGGGATTGCAACTCGTAAAGAGGTGATTGAATCTGCTAAAGAAGCATTAGACACTTATGGATTAGGAGCATCCGGTTCTCCGATTTTAAGTGGTACTTTTCAAATTGGAGTCGATTTTGCCAAACAACTCGCTGCTTTCAAGAAAAAAGAAGCTGCTATTATTTTCCCAACAGGATATTCTACAAACTTAGGATTTATTTCGGCTATAATGAGACCGGGAGACACGATTTTATTAGACCAGTTTGCACACGCATCGATTGTTGATGGGGCTATTTTATCCAAAGCTGAAATCGTTTATTTTAAACATAATAACAGTATTGATTTAGAGAAGAAAATTTCAAAAATAAAAGGGCGCAAACTTATTGTTGTTGAGGGAGTTTATTCTATGGATGGTGATATGTGTCCATTGCCTTCTATTGTTGAGGTTGCAAAAAAATATGATTCAAAAATTTTACTGGATGAAGCGCATTCAGCATTCATTTTTGGTGAACAAGGAAGGGGAATAGCTGAACTCTTTGGGCTGGAAGATCAAATAGATTTTCACATGGGAACATTTTCAAAATCATTAGGTGGAATTGGAGGATATATTTGCGGTTCTCAAGAGATTATCAATTATGCTAATGCCTACGCTCGTTCCCGCTTTTTCTCCTGTAACATCCCTCCTGCTATCTTCGCAGGTTTATCCAAAGGACTTCAAATTGCAATTGAAGAACCTCAATTACGTAGTAAAATTCAAAATAATTTTACTTTAATGAAAGAAAAATTGATTCATTATGGAATTGAGAATATTACTTCTCAATCTCAAATCATTCCGGTGATTATTGGAGATGAAGACAAAACTTTTTTTATTGCAAAAAAATTATTGAACGAAGGTATTTTTGTATTACCGGTAGTTTATCCTGCAGTTACAAAAAATAAAGCACGATTAAGAGTTTCCATATCTGCAACATTAGATGAATCACAAATTGATTTTGCAGCTCACAAAATTGCTTCCGTTATTCATGACTTAAAATAGTATCACTTTGAAAAAAATCGCTTTAATTACAGGAGGGTCATCCGGTCTCGGATTTGCATTTGCAGAAATTTTAGGAAAAGAAAATTATAAAATTCTAATAGTTGCCCGAACTAAAGAAAAGATTGAAAAGGCTATACTAAAATTAAAAGAAAATCAAATAGAAGCAGAAGGTTTTGTTTGTGATGTTTCTGATTTATCTCAACTTCAAAACATGTCAGAAACAATTAAATCTCTATATTCAACACTTGATTTTTTGATTTTAAACGCCGGTGTTGTAACTCCCCAATTATTAAACGAATACACCGACCCTTTAGAAATTAAAAAAGATATCGACATCGATTTAATGGGATATATCTATTCCACATTTTATTTTAGCCCTTTATTAAAATCGGGCTCAAAAATACTGATGATTTCATCCGGATTTGGATTGGTCGGTTCCGCTGGTTATTCCATCTATTGTGCCGCAAAAGCAGGAATTGTAAACTTTGCAGAGTCTATACGACGTGAACTTCTTCACAAAAACATTCGGGTTTATGTTGCTTGTCCCGGGGATATGGATACTCCACAATTTGAATATGAAATTAGCCATCAGGCAGATTGGATGAAACAATCTTCCCCAAGAAAAGTGATGTCGGTAAGCAAAGCTGCAGGTAAAATATTAAAACAATGCAAAGGCAAATATCATTTCTTAATTTTAACCGGATCGGATGTAAAGTTATTGAATATTGTAAGCAAAATCCTTCCTAGAAAATGGAGAGACTGGCTCGTTGATCGTATGTTGCCCGTCCCAAAATAAATTTTAAATTAATATTTTTAATATTCAAATATTAGTTGTATATTGCAACTGTTTTAAATTACAACTAATAAAAATGAATACTATTGATTATAAATCAGTTAAGCATTTTAGAGAACTCTTAAGACGCTTCGAAAGAGAACTTTTTATGCAAAAAAACGATTGTTGTTGCAATGGAATTACCCTTGCACAATGTCATACGCTTCTTGAAATTGATTCAAAAGAGAAAGAATCGCTCACAGAATTATCAAAAACTTTAGGTCTGGATAAAAGCACCGTTTGTCGCACTGTTGATGGGTTGGTAAATATTGGACTTTTAGATCGTACTATTCCTACTGAAAACAGAAGGATGTCCACGATTCAACTTACAGAATTGGGAAAAACCGTTTGCAATTCAATAAATACGGAAAATGATCAATATTTTAGTGACGTACTCCATATCCTTTCTGAATCAGAGCAAATAAATTTTGTAACAATACTAGATAAAATAGTACTTCGAATGAAGGAATTAAGATCTAAGGAACAAAAATCTTGTTGTAAATAGACTATGATTAAAAAAACAGCCCCAACCTTTTTAAACTTAAAGGAACTGGTCATTTTAGCATTGCCTGTTATAGCAACATCCTTTCTTTCAATAGCATATAACGTCATCAATGTAATTTTTGTGGGGAAATTAGGAAGTGATGCAGTCGCAGCTGTTGGATCAGCAGGGTTTTTCATGCATTTAAGCTGGGGTGTCTCAACGTTGTTTACAATTGGAGCGGGAATAAAAGTCTCGCATGCACTGGGTGATAAAAATATTACATTATCCAAAAAGTACGTTCGGAGTGGTATTCAGGCTATTATCATCATTTCACTTTTATATTATGCTTTTATAGCAATTTTCAGAAATTACCTGATCGGAATTGTAGGAATTAATGATTCAAAAATTGAACATGAAGCATCCAAATATTTGCTTTTAATCGGATTAAGCATCCCTTTTACCTTCCAGAATCTATTTTTTACGAATGTATTTATTGGAACAGGAGACAGTAAAACTCCTTTCAGGATAAATGCAATAGCATTTGCATTAAACATGATCTTGGATCCATTGTTGATATTTGGTGCCGGATGGGGTATTTATGGCACTGCAGTGGGGACATTTATGGCTCAGGGAGTGGCAACCTTGCTGTTTTATATTAAAATCAACAAAGTGGAATCATTACGTCCTATAGGTGTGTCTTTTCAAAAAAAGATCTTAAAGCAAATTATGTCTCTTGGAATTAGCCCCACTATTCAAAGAATCTCTTTTACTTTGATTGCCATTGCAATGGCTCGAATTATTAGTCAATGGGGAGCATCTGCGATTGCTGTTCAAAAAGTGGGTATTCAAATTGAAGCGATCACTTTTATGACAGCAGGAGGTTTTATGACAGCTCTTGCAGCACTTTCCGGTAAAGCTTTTGGTGCAAAAAATTATGAAGCTCAGTGGAATGTCTTTAAATCGGGGATCATTCTTGCCTTTATTATCGGAATCATCACCTCATCTATTTTGATTCTTTTCCCGGAAACATTGTTTTTGCTGTTTTTAAGTGAAAAAGAGAGTATCGAAATGGGTCGCGACTACCTCATCATTTTAGGATACTCACAATTATTTATGTGTCTGGAACTGATGGCAACAGGGGCTTTTTTTGGATGGGGTCGCACCAATATTCCTGCTATAACAGGTATTTCACTTACGCTTCTAAGAATTCCAATGGCTTTACTATTTATTCAATTTTGGAGTAATTCCCTCTCTTCAGTCTGGTGGAGTATCAGCATAAGCAGCATGGCTAAAGGCTCCATCTTAGTGTTTTTATTTATCATTATGTTTAAATCTTTTAAAAAAGTTAATCCCATCTCAATATGAAAAACGTTTGTTGTGCTCCCTGCACTCTCGTGCATGAAAAAAATCAAACCCAAACCGATGAATTTTCCACAAATAAAGAACATTTTAAGATCGCATCTGCACAACTAAAAGGGAATATTTGGCTGGATGGTTTGTTCGGTATTGAAAAAGAAAATATTCGTGTTGATCATGAAGGATTACTCTCTCAAAAACCTCATCCTGAAGTTTTTGGGAATAAATTAAAACACCCATATATCACTACTGACTTTTCTGAAAGTCAGATCGAAATGAGAACACCTCCATTACCTGATATCAAAAAAACAGTGGGTTTTTTAGAAACCATCCATGATATCGTTAGTCTGGAGTTAGAAGATGAATATCTCTGGCCACAAAGTATCCCTCCTATTTTGCCGGACGACGCAAAGATTCCCATCGCCAAGTATGATGATGAAGGTATTGAAGCTCAACAATATCGGGAATTTTTAGCTCAGAAATATGGCCCCAAAAATCAAATGTTATCCGGAATCCATTTCAACTTTTCATTTTCTGAAAAACTACTGGAATCACTCTATAGTCTAAGTAATTCCAATATCAGTTATAAAGATTTTAAAGATGCAGCCTACTTAAAAGTTACCCGTCAAATGTTACGAATGAGATGGATGTACGTTTTACTTTTCGGAAATAGCCCTGTTGTAGATTCCACTTTTGAATTGAAATGTAAACACAATCCGAATAGAATTAATAAAAACGTGATTGGACTTTCTATTAGAAACAGTTGCTACGGATATCACAATTTAGGGGTTATTTATCCCGATTATAGCTCAGTTCAAAACTTTAAACTCAGTGTGGATAAGCTGATTAAAGATGGTGTAATAAAATCTTCCAAAGAATTATATACTCAGGTCAGACCCAAATTCACCCATGAATCAAACCATATTTCTTATGTAGAATTTAGATTTATTGATATTGATCCATTGACTAAAGCCGGCATCACAGAAAACGCATTATATTTTCTTCATTCATTAGCTTTGTATGGACTTCTATCTGAAGAGCCTGATTCTTTTGATGCAAAATCTCAGGAAATTGCGAATAATTATTTAGGGTATGTTGCCCTTAACGGATTACAACTGAATCCATTTGTTGATGAAAAAACTGGAAAAGTGATAAATGTTTGGCAAGAAATGAAAAATCAACTTCAAGCCATATCTGATATATTTACATTATACTCAATAGAGAATCCGGAATATTTAAAAGCTCTTGAGGATGTAAAAATGTTGGCAGATCATCCCGATTCACGTAAGGTTAATGGTGTATTAGACGGTATAGTAAAAAGAGGATATATCCCATTTCACTTAGATCTGGCACAAAAATTTTTAAAAGAAAGTCAGGAAAAAAATTACCATTTTATAGGTTTGGAAGATATGGAACTATCAACCCAGCTGCTATTAAGAGAAGCTGTAAAAAGAGGTGTTTCATTTGAAATTCTGGATCAAAAAGAGAATTTTATCCGTTTGAATCAAAATGATAATCAGCAATATGTGAAACAAGCGACCAAAACCTCATTGGATCAATATTCGAGTATTCTTACCATGGAGAATAAGCTGATTACTAAAAAAATACTGGATGAGACCGGAATAAAAACACCAAAAGGTTTGGAATACTCAAATGGTGAAACAGCTAAATCAGATTTTCATTTTTTCAAAAATAAAGCTATCGTTATTAAACCAAACCAAACCAATTTCGGAATTGGAATCACTATCATAAAGAATAATTCAGATCTTTCTGTATTCGAAAGAGCTATTGATATCGCATTCGAAAATGACTCAACTGTGCTCATTGAGGAGTTTATTGAGGGTAAAGAGTTCCGGTTTTTTGTTTTAAATCAGGAAGTTGTAGGAATTTTGCATCGTGTTCCTGCTAATGTTACCGGGAATGGAACCTCATCCATCCGGGAATTAGTTGATGTAAAAAATCAAGATCCTCTTCGAGGTAAAGGGTATCGAACACCTTTGGAAAAAATTCAATTAGGGGAAGCAGAATCCATCTTCTTAAAAGCGCAACAAAAAGATTTCGATTATATTCCCAAACAGGATGAAACTGTTTTTCTAAGAGAAAACTCCAATATCAGTACGGGAGGCGACAGCATAGATTACACCGACGATATCCCCGATTCTTATAAACAAATAGCCATTCAGGCGGCTAATGCTTTACAAGTAAAAATTACCGGATTGGATATGATGATTAAAGATATTACAGCACAACCGACACCTGAAAATTATACCATCATTGAGCTCAATTTTAACCCTGCTATTCACATCCATTGCCACCCCTACAAAGGTAAAAACCGGAAAATCTACGAAAAATTACTAACTGCATTAGGATATTAGTATTTTTTTTACTCTTAGTGAATTTTTTTAGCGCATTAGTGGCATATTTCTTGTAATTACATATTTATTTGGGAACACAGTGTAACAAGCTTTTCAATTTATACGAGTTAATTGTATAATGTTCTAATTGGGTATTAGATTTTGGATTGTTGTAATATTTTTCTTTCGCCCTTTGCCTTTCGCCTTTTTTTGTATTTTTGTCACTCGATTTAAAAAATCTTGTCTTATGGGAAAAAACAATTATTATCGTAGCAAACCGGTTCAACAACAGGCGCCCAAAAAAAACATACAACCTATTACCAATGAACCTGTTACAAATACACGGTTCCTCATTTTAGGAAGTCTTCTTTTCCTTCTTGCTTTCTTACTCTACTCCAATACATTTAAACATGATTGGGTTTTGGATGACTTTGGTGTTTTTAAAGATAATTTTTTTGTTACAAAAGGAATTGATGGATATAACGATATTCTTACACATTCCTATCGGCACGGTTCCGGCAATTTTACTGATGATCTGTACAGACCGGTTTCTCAACTTATGTTCGCTACAGAATGGGAATTATCACCCGAAAATCCCGGCTTATCCCATGTAATCAATGTCTTGTTTTACGCATTTAATGCAATCCTTCTCTTTGTTGTACTTCGAAAACTATTCAACAAAAGCACTATCTGGATCCCCTTTGCTATCTCTCTCCTGTATGTCGTCCATCCTATTCATACAGAAGTAGTGGCGAATATCAAAAGTAGAGATGAAATCGTTTCATTCTTTTTTATTTTGCTAACTCTGCTGGCATTATTAAAATCCGTGGAAGTGCAAACTTTTGGATATAAGATTTTGATGTGGATTGTGTCTTTTATTCTGTTCACATTGGGAATGTTTACAAAAGAGAGTGGCGTTACCATGCTGGCTGCCATTCCATTGATCTATTATTTTTTTACCGAAGCAAAATGGAAAGATTATGTGGGCACAATCCTTGTTTTAGGACTAGGAGTTGGAATCTATTTTATGACCAAAAGTGCTGTTTTAGCAAATGGCTTGCATAAAGGGACATTCACCGTTTCTATTGTAGATAATTACTTTTATGATGCCGATCTTTTAACAGGTTGGGCAACTGCCATTATGTTACTCGGGAAATACCTACTGTTGCTCGTTTTCCCTCATCCTTTAGCTTGTGATTACTCTTATAGTCAACTCCCTTTAGTTACCTTCGGAAATATCTGGGCCATTTTATCTCTAATATTTTACTTAGGTATTACCTTATATGCGATCCTTCATTTCAAGAAAAAATCCCCCATTGTATTTGGAATTTTGTTTTTTATTGTGACCATGAGTATCACTAGCAATCTATTAGTGAGGTTTGGATCCTCTTTCGGCGAAAGATTCCTTTTTGTCCCTTCATTAGGTTTCTGTATTGCAATCATTTTCGCGTTGGTCAAATTATTTAAATGGGACGCTACCGATAATCAGAAACCAAACAATAATCAAAAATATGGAATGATCACAATCTTGTCGGTTGTGGTGTTCCTATTTTCAATCAAAACATATAGTCGTGCCGCCGATTGGAAAGATCAACTGACCCTTTTCTCCAAAGACGCACAAACTTGTCCCAATAGTGCTCACATGAGGTTATATCATGCTTTAGCTTTACGTGATCAGGCAAAAAAGTATGATGATAATAATAAAGTGGTGACTGATCCTATAAAATTTCAAAAGAATAATGACCTTTATATCCAGGGAAATAGAAAAGCCATTGAAGAACTTAAAGAAGCAGTACGAATCTATCCACAATATGCTATGGCTTATGAACAATTGGGTTTACTCCACGACCGTACCGGTAAAAAACTGAACGATCAGGCTTTGATCGATTCTGCTGAAAATTACTATATTTTGAGTTTAAAATATGTCCCCACTACTGCATCCGTGAATAGTAATCTGGCCAAAATCTATTTCGAAAGAAAAGAATATTTAAAAGCCAAAACCTATTATTTAAAATCAATTAAATATGATCCCCTTTTTGCGGATGGTTATTTTAATCTGGGAAGTAACTACGGAATGTTAGGCCAGTTGGATTCCAGTCTGTACTATTTCAAAAAATGTACAGAATTAGATCCCAAAAGAGCTTCTGCTTATTATTATATGGGACTCACTTATGCCAATATGATGAAAATTGACTCTGCCCTAATGTTATATGAAAAAGCGATCCAAATAGATCCAAACGATATTGTGGTTTATCTTCTCAAAGCAGAACTTCTGAAAAATCAAAGAAGATTTTCTGAAGCTATTGCCATTTTGGATAGAGCAGTAAACATTAACTCCTTCAATCCGGATCTCTTTATTTTAAAAGGTCAGATTTACGTATTGACAAACGAAAACAGAAAAGCTCATGATGAGTTTTCAAAAGCAATCCAAATCAACCCAAAACTGGAATTGCCTTATAAAGAACAATATAACTTATTTCAAAAGGAGAATCAACCCGATTCCATGAAAAAATATTTGGATATGTATAATAAATCCAGATCTTTATGATTCGAAAACCCTCCTATTTATTTTCCTTTCTTACCATCGCGCTTTTAGTAGCATTAATTGCAATTAATAGCATTGTCGTTGGTGTTGATGTAGCATCCGGAAGTAATAATGTGATCATCCTGATGGCCTCTGCTATCGTGATTGGATTTGGCATTTTCAGATACAAAGTCTCCTGGCAGAAAATAGAAAAAGGGATCATCCATCAGGTTTCAGAAGTGGTAACTTCACTGGTTATTTTATTGCTCATTGGCGGTATATCCGGTACCTGGATGATCAGTGGTATTGTTCCGATGATGACTTACTATGGGGTAAAACTGATCAATCCCCATTTCCTTTTACTCTCCTGCACCATAACCTGTGCCCTGGTTTCTTTAATCACCGGAAGCTCCTGGACAACCGTCGCAACAATTGGGTTGGCTTTTATCGGAATTGGCCGCTCTTTTGGCATTCACGAAGGCTGGGTGGCCGGTGCCATCATTTCTGGAGCCTATTTTGGCGACAAAATCTCTCCCCTATCCGATACCACAAACTTAGCCGCTATTATTGCCGGCTCAGACTTGATGACCCATGTAAAATATATGATCTACACTACAGTCCCCTCCTTAACAATCACCTGTATCGTATATGTTATTGCCAATCTGAATTTTATAGAAATCAGCACCATAGATATGTCGGCAACATTAAATGCAATTGATTCTACTTTTAATATTACGCCCTGGTTATTGATTGTCCCCGCTATAACTGTAGTTCTGATCTATTTTAAAATTCCAACCATCATTTTATTGTTCATTATCATGATGTTAGGAGCAGTCGCTGCCGTCATTTTTCAACCCGAAGTGTGCATGCATATTACCGGTGCAACTGCTATGGATTGGAAATCAGTGTATAGTTCTGTAGTACAGTCTATCTCTGGTACAATTCAGGTGCCCTGTGATAATCCTACATTTTCCAATTTCTTCATTTCCAGAGGGATGCAGGGGATGTTACCAACTGTAATGCTGATTATTTGCGCTTTAGTATTTGGTGGAACCATATCAACCATTGGTGTTTTGGATAAACTCAGTCAGGGAATACAAAAAATGTGTAAAGGATTATCAGGAACCATCATTGGATTAGCCATAAACGGCTGGCTGATGAATGCCGTATTGTTTGATCAATATTTGGCGATCATTTTGAACACGAAAATCTTTAAGAAAAACTTTGAAAAGTTGCGTCTCAAACCGGAAGTGTTAAGTCGGAGTGTGGAAGATGCCACTACAGTAACATCCGTTTTAATCCCCTGGAACACTTGCGGACTTACACAATCTGCCGTTTTAGGAGTGTCTACGATGGCATATTTCCCATTTGCCGTCTTCTGCTGGATCTCCCCCATCACCACAGTTGTAATGGTTTCCATGAAGATCAAACTAAGACAAGATCCCCCGGAAGAGATCGCTCCTCCCCAACCCATTCCATAAAAACCACTTTTCCCTTATTCGCTCTTACTTTTTACTTATTACCTCTTACCTATTACTTTTTACCTATTACCTATTACCTTTTACTTTTTACCTAAACCAATATCCCTGAGCTAAAGCACAGGTCTATTGATTTTCCCCTGAACCAAAATTATTATTCATTATTCATTCTTAATTATTCATTATATTGGGCATTCCCCTTTGTCTGCGCTCAACCCAATTCCCCTCCCAACGAAAACGAACCGCGTCGCTGGTCAAAGGGTCGGGCTCCGGCCTGTACTCCTCGTTTCGCTGCAAGGGTCTGAACGGCCGGGCAGTAGCTCCCAAGGTCGCTCTGCCCGATCCGTCATCCCCTAAGCAGCTCAACTTGCGGGGTACCTAGCCTACGCCCTAATGCGGTCTTTTTCATGGTGTCGGCGTTTCGATACGAAGCTATTTAATTCTTCGTTTCTTCAAGACATCGTGAGGGCGCTTCTACTCAACGACCTTAGAGTAGTGCGTATGTTGCTCAAAGCTAAGGTCGCTGAGTGAAACCGGAAATACAGACTATAAGAACAAATTGGGGAATAACAAAGGTTTCGTATCGAAGCGCCGGTGCCATCATTTATTTTTAACTGCCAAACTATTAACGATTACCCGACGAAACCATCCCGCTCCAGAGGAGCGTTATATTTGTATGAGCAAGTCTGCAGTCCGCAGACTTTTCTACCTCGAAGATGTTCCATATTAGTAACCGTAGGTTGCGAAGATACCTACGGCAAAATGAACCACCCCGATCAACCACAACCTCGCAGAGGTTGCAGAAAATAATCTAAAAAATTCTTTTTAAAAAATAATTAAAATGATTTTATATAGTATTGAATATTAAAATCCTTTTTTTATATTTGCAATCTAATAATAAACACCCTGAAAGTCTCCAAATCGTTCACAATAATTCCAAAATCAGATGAATCGATACACTTTTTGAGGTTTTGAAGTAAACATATTAACGAGTTAACAGTAATGTTAGACGACCACACAATTGCTACTGACAACTATAAAAATTAAGAGCAAAATGACAACAAAATATAATAAATTAGACCAAGACGTTATTATTCCAGCAGACAACCTATTCGAACAAATCTCTTATGATAGTAACATTGACAGTTGGGTTTTTAGATTCAATAATAATGTTTTTTTGCTCGTTTCGACACTTTGGAGACTCTTAAAAGACGACCTAATAGTTATGGTTTCTGCTGACCACGGACAACAATTTGGTTTGCTAAAACCAGTTGACATTGTTAGTGAACTTTCACAAAAGTTGACAGGACAAAAACTAATGAGCTTGAAAATTAAAAAGAATACAGCGGACTTGATTTTAACTTTGACAGACCGTTTTGAAATTGAAATTCTAATTTCTTCTGGTGGTTATGAATCATACAACTTACACGCTAACAATAAACAATACATTGGAATGGGTATGGGAAACGTTGCAATATTATATGACGGTCAATGACAATGGAAACAACACAAAAAGCCACCCATAACAAACCCCAACCATTAGGCAACATTTAAAATGATAAAACGAACCATTTTTATATCGACAATTATTATTGGCTTGACAACTTCATGTTCATCCCCATCGACATTTAAGGAAGTACAGACAAATAAAACAAATGACACGCTGGTTCCAATAATGAACTCTTTTAATAACTCGGATTCAATACAAATTAATCAACTTATTAAAGACTACAATTTAAATCGCATAGACACATTCACAATTGGTGACGTGGACGGTGACGGAATAAAAGACAAAGCATTTATTCAACCACTGACTTTTTTCTTTCTTAACAACAAAATAGATAGCCAATATGTAAATATTACTTTCTCATGCAAAATTCCAATTATTAAACATTATAATGGTTTTGGTGGCATAGTAGCAGACCTTGGCGACCTTGATGGAAATAAAACTGATGAAGTAATTTATTACCCTGACTGGTATCAATCCAATAATGCTGGAATTTTTATTTATGGATATAGTCATAATACCTGGACTTTGCTCGGTAGTGGCTCAATAAGACGGAACGAGGTATCTGAAGCTAAAGACCCAATTAAATATTTAAAGAGTAGAGTTAAAAAGGTTGACAACAGTTCTTTCCGCGTATCGGAATATATTTGGAACGGTGATGACTTGGTTGATTCTACTAAGATAATTTTTATAAAATGAAAAGACATATTGTATATTTATTTTTTTTCATTGGAATGAGCACTGTGTGTATTGCCCAGACAAAGATACTTTGTAGGGTAAATGATTCAGGTAAATATGGATTTATAGATAAGACTGGTGCTTTTGTGATTGAACCTCAGTTTGACTTTGCTTGGAGTTTTTCTGAAGGATTAGCTCCTGTTCAGAAAGACAGTCTTTTTGGATATATTGATTATAATGGCAATCTAATTATTGATTATCAATACGAAGATGCACTTTGGTTTTATGAAGGTTTAGCAGCTGTCCAAAAAAGAGGAAAATGGGGGTATATAAATCTAAGAGGTGATTCTATTACCGATTTTGTATTTGATGATACTTTTGATTTTAGTGAAGGACTTGCGGTAGTGTCAGTTTGTGGATATTGTGGATACATAAATAGGAAAGGTGAATTCAGTATTCCATTAAAATATAAAAATTGTTACCGATTTGTTGACGGTACTGCAGTTGTTTCTGATAGTATACATAAAAAATATATGCTAATAAATAAAAATGGTGAAATTATTGACACCAATACAAACATTGATCCAATTCGAATGAATGACAATTTAAAACTAATTGCATATTGGGATTCTGATAAAGGAAGAGCAGGATTGAAAAAAAGGAACGGTAAAATTATTTTACATCCAATATATCAATCAGTAGGAATTTTTACAGAAGGCAGATCCATTGTTAAAATTGATGGGAAATATAGTATTGTTAATAAACATGGTCAACTGTTGTTTCCTCCAATTTATGATGACATGTTTCACTTCTATGAGGGACTTGCTGGAGTAAAATTGAATGATAAATGGGGTTTTATTAATAAGAATGGTAAATTAGTGATACCAATTGCGTTTGATTTGGTTGGACATTTTGAAAATGGATTAGCCCCTATTTTAATTAATGAGAAAGTGGGTTATATAAATAGAAAAGGGAAAATTCAAATTCAGCCTATTTTTGATGAAACTGAAGGTGGAAGATGGGATTATTTTCAGAAGGTTGAAAAATACATCCCCTAACAAATGATGAAGCAAAAATAATCTGCAATGAATGATCAAAATCCTGAATGAATAGAGAAAATGGAAAACCATTAAAACTTGAATTCAGTAATTCTTAAAAAACAAATAATAAGATAATTATAATATTACAAATTAAAAATTATTTCATGAAAAACCTAATCACCTTTTCACTTGTACTTTTCCTAAATATAGGATATACATTCGCCCATTCCGGTGACACAATTACCGTTCCACAAGGATCGATTCCGATTATTAATGGAATTATCAATTCGGGAGAATGGTCAGATGCCTCATCCATAGAGATTCCAAGTATTAATGGCACTGTCTATTTTAAGCATAGTGATACCAAGTTATATGTTGCTTTTATAAGTGATTCCTATTATTTTCAATCCACGGGAATATATATAGACAAACTGAATAATGGAGAATCAACCCCAACAAATGATGATGTATGGTTACATGGTTCTGCTGGTCAGTATGAATGGTCTGGGAATGGGTCTTCGTGGCAATCTTCAACTCCTTCTGACTGGAGCTACGTTGCAAATTCTGCCAATGAATTTGAAATTTCATTTTCTAAACTTGGCATAACTGCTAATACAAATGTTACATTAGGGGTACTTTTTAGTTTTTTGGACTGGAGTAATGGGTCTGAGATTACATGGCCAAATGGTGGCTATACAATCTGTGGAACCCCAAACGCATGGGCAGATATGCATATTTCCCTTTCTACAGAAGTAATTGAAAATACTGAAATGGAAAATGAAATAATCGTTTTTCCAAATCCTTCTCATGACAAAATTGATATCACAGGATTAAAAAATAGTAAAATTGAAATTGTAAATGCTCAAGGTCAAATAATGAATACCCTAAATACTTCAAATTCAACTATAACAATAGATATCTCAAAACTATCAGTCGGTGTTTATACAATAATCATACAATCAGATAATAAGAAAATTGTAAAAAAAATTATTAAAATGTAATTTCAGGTTTTGAAATATCATGAAACCCCACAGTTTCAGATATCTGTTTAGCTCAAAAGACACAAGTTTCAGAATAATCTCATAACAGGAATATTTGAATACTAATATTTTAATTTGTTATTTTTTTATTCATTTCTTTTTTTATATTTGCAAAAAAAAGTAAAGCTCAAAACATTCAAACATGAAGAAACTTCTAACTGTTCTACTAATAGTCGTCTCACTTACTTCACTAAGTCAAACAACATGGAAAACCGTTCGCGATATTCCCAAAAAGTGGATTATGGTTGAGCGTGACAGCATCGGGTACCTGATATATGACCCTTGTAATGGTAAAACACCTTCAGCAACCTGAGATTATCCATAAAGGAATGGTTAAACACCATGAGGAACGTGAGATTGACCATAAAGGAGTGGTAAAACTCCCTCAGCAACATGAGATTAACCAAGAAGGGGTGGTAAAACAACAACAGGAACGTGAGATTGACCATGAAGGAGTGGTAAAATAGGAAGAGGAACGTGAGATTGACCATAAAGGAGTAGTATTTATAAACAAACAGGAATAAAATGAAAAATTTGAGTTTTTTAACCGAAGCAGAACTGCTTGAAACATTCAGAATCTCTCTAGAAAATGTGAGAAACCAATCCGAAATTGCAACTATTATGGCAGAGTTCGGGTATCCTTCCGAGATCATCACTGAAGGTGAATCATTATTCAACATAGCAAGACTCGCTTATGACCATAACAAACAGGAAGGGAATGAAACATCAAAATCGTATCTGGATTTTATGCAAGCAAAAAGTGAACTTTCTAAAATTTATAGCAACGATAGAAAGATTGCTAAAGTAGTGTTTCGGAATGATCCTGCTACCAGAATCAACTTAGCATTAAATGGTGAGATACCTGCCGCTTACTTGACTTGGTTAGAAGTTGTCCGGAAATTGTATCAAGAACTGTCTCATAATCCTGAACTACAAGCAAAAGTGGCTCCCTTAAAATTGTCTAAAGAAAAAATCCTCGATGCTATTAACTTAATAACCATTGTTGAATCAACTCGAGCAGAATATATCAAAGAGCTTGGTGAATCACAACAATCAAAAGTCCAAAAAGACCATGCATTCGCTCAACTCGAATCCTGGATGCGTGAATTCTATGCAGTGGCCAAAATTGCATTCGAAGACAACGAAGGATTGCTAAAAGCGATCAGAAGCTAGATAATGTGCTAATAGGCAAAAGGCGAAGGGCAAAAGGCGAAGGGCAAAAGGCGAAGGGCAAAAGGCGAAGGGCAAAAGGCGAAGGGAAAAAGGCGAAAGGGAAAAGGCAAATAATTAATTGTTTTCTGTTAAATAAATTGAAAAGAAATGAGGTTTTGATTAATTAATAAATTTATCCCATTAAAAAAACGAAGTTTTTTTCGCATTAGGACGAAGCCGGAAAGCCCGTAAAGTTAGAAGGCGATGGGATACAAGGAGATGCACAGCGACCTTGGGAGCTCGTGCAGCGACTTTGTAGCCCACGCCTTATAACTGCGGACTTGCAGGCGTAGGCCGACCCCGAGTGAAGCGAGGGGGAATGCCCTAATTCTTCCTCTCCCACTCCGCTCCCTCTTTCGTGTCTTTTACTACAATACCGGCATCAGTAAGTTTATTGCGAATCATATCTGCAACACCCCAGTTTTTGTTGGTTTTGGCATCTTGACGAATCTCTAAAATCAAATCCATCAATTTTTCAGTAACATCCTCGCCTTGAACGGCTGCTGTATCAGGAACCATACCTAAAATGTCATAATAAAATAACCGGAAATTTTCTTTCAATAAATCAATATCAGATGCCGTAAGTTGTAAATGGCCATCTTTAACTGAGTTGATTATTCTGGATGCATCAAACAATTCAGCAATCAATTTTGGGGTATTCAAATCGTCATTCATCGCTTCATAACACCTTTTTACCCATTCTGATATATTTTCAGAAGAATTATTGGAAGCCGGTAGCTTTTCAATCAATTTATCTGCTGCATTCAATTTCAACATCCCCTTTTCGGCTGCTATTAACGCTTCATTTGAGAAGTCCAGCGTTCCTCTATAGTGCGCCTGCATGATAAAAAATCGGATATTCATGGCATTATAGGAGCGTTCCAACATCGCATGATCACCATTGAAGAATTGATTCAAGGTAATAAAATTACCCAGCGATTTCCCCATCTTTTGCCCATTGATCGTGATCATATTGTTGTGCATCCAATACTTAACCGATTCTTTTCCATTGGCAACGGTACTCTGACAAACTTCCGATTCATGATGCGGAAAGATCAAATCCATTCCACCTCCATGAATATCGAAATGCTCACCCAAATATTTAGTACTCATTGCTGTACATTCAATATGCCATCCCGGGAAACCTATACTCCAGGGAGAATTCCATCTCATAATATGTTCCGGAGACGCTTTTTTCCAAAGTGCAAAGTCAGCTGCATTTCGTTTCTCATCTTGTCCATCTAACTCTCTTGTATTGGAAATCATATCTTCTAAAACTCTTCCGGATAACTTTCCATATCCAAACTCCTGGTCAAATTTTGGAACATCAAAATAAACAGATCCATTGGAAATATAAGCAAACCCTTTGTCTAAAATTTGTTGCACCATCTCAATCTGTTCAATAATATGTCCGGATGCTCTGGGTTCAATGGAGGGACGAAGTACATTTAATTTATCCATCGCTTTGTGATAGCTGTCAATGTAAAACTGAGCTACTTCCATAGGTTCCAACTGATCTAATCTAGCTTTTTTGGCAATTTTATCTTCCCCTTCGTCGGCATCATTTTCAAGATGTCCAACATCGGTAATATTGCGAACATATCTGACTTTATAACCAATATGTTTTAAATACCTAAATACCAAATCAAATGTGATGGCTGGTCTGGCATGTCCCAAATGGGGTTCTCCATATACTGTTGGCCCACAAACGTATAAACCGGCATGTTCAGGGATTAAGGAAATAAATTTTTCTTTGTTTTTTTGTAAAGTGTTGTAAATGGTAAGTTCTTGAGTGATCATTATTCTGGTTTATTAAAAAGGGATTCAATCATCTCTTTATTTTTATTTATAATATAATTTCTTCTTAATTTTAATGTGGGGGTTAGCTCTCCTGTATCTACACTCCAGGGGTATCCGATCAATTTAAATCTTTTTACTTTTTCGGTTTCTCCAAAAAATTTATTGCAGTTATCTACTACTCTTTTAAATTTCTTTAAGACTTCCGGATGATTGATCATCTCTTCGTTCGTAGTATAGGTGATCCCCTTATAGTTACACCACGATCTTAAATCGTTAAATTCAGGAACAATCAAAGCAGCAGCATAAGGTTGGTTTTCACCAACTACCATAATAGCGTCAATAATCGATTGTTCAGCAAACTTGTTTTCAATAATGGTTGGAACAACATATTTCCCGAATGCTGTTTTAAACATCTCTTTTTTTCTTCCGGTAATTCTCAGCTGTCCTTCAGGTTCAATCTGACCAATATCTCCTGTATGGAACCAGCCCTCATCATCAATCACTTCTGCAGTCAATTCGGGTGCATTATAGTACCCTTTCATAATACAATGCCCACGGGTTAATATTTCACCGTCCTCCGCAATTTTCATTTCAATTCCAGGTAAAACTGGACCAACAGTTCCGATTTTGATCCCATCTTTAAAGAAATTACTAACGGCAATAACAGGCGATGTTTCTGTTAAACCGTATCCTTCAAGTACGGGAACATTCATAGCCCAGAAAATTTTACTGATTCTGGGTTGAATTGCGGCTCCACCGGACACTACAACATTAAAATTGCCTCCTAAGGCCTCTTTCCACTTATTTAAGACGAGTTTACGGGCAATCTTGAGTTTCTGGTTATACCACCAGGTAGTGCCCTCTAAATCGAATTCCTGAGCTACTTTATTGGCCCAAAAGAAAATTCTTTTTTTGATCCCTTTTTGTTTATATCCAACAGCAATGATTTTATCATAAAATTTTTCCAAAAGTCTGGGTACTGATGTAAAAATATCCGGTTTAATCTCTTTCAGATTATCGGCAATACTGGCCATACTTTCCGCATAATAGATCGAAATTCCGGTATAATGCCAGGTATAGATCATCATTCTTTCATACACGTGACAAAGTGGCAAATAACTCAAACAGCGACTGTTTGCTTTTACCGGAATAATAGGAGTAACAGCTTTGACATTATTTAAAATATTTGCATGGGATAACATAACACCTTTAGGATTGCCTGTAGTTCCTGATGTATAAATCAAAGTAACTATATCTTCCGGGGTTATGCTGTCTTTTATATCACTTAAATACTGAGGACTTGGATTGGCCATCCCTAATTCAATCACTTCATTTAAGTGTTTATATCCTCTTAAATTCCGGAATGTATAAACATTATCCTTGAGATTAGGAATATTGGAAATAATGTTTTCAATTTTACGTAATAGCTCCCATCCGGAAACAAAAACCATTTTTACTTCCGCATGGTTTAAGATATACTCATAATCGGATTCACTAATGGTTGGATAAATGGAAACGTGAATAGCGCCTAATTGATGCAGTGCCATATCCAGAAAATTCCATTCAGGTCTGTTATTACTAATTGAAGCAATCCGATCCCCTTTTTTGACACCCAATTGCATTAATCCGTAAGAAATATAATTTACCTTATCTATGTATTGTTTGATGCTATAGGTTACCCATATACCATTTTCTTTAGCTGCTAATGCATCATCTTTTGGAAAATATGTAGCATAGTGAGGCAATAAATCAAAAAGTCGAGTTACTTCCATAATATTAATTTTGAATGCAAATATACAAAGAAAATATTTATTTATGAAATGTTTAATTTTGAATCAAAAAAAAGGTCCTGTTAGACAGGACCTTTTAAATATTTCATAATAAGAAATTATTTTTTGATGATTCTGAAAATAGCAGCTCTGTGCTCTTCTCTTCTTGAATCAGGAATATTAATTTTGTTTTGAGGATCTGTATAAGTATAAGAAGCAATAGAGATTTGATCAGGAGATACACCTTGATTGATGAACATTTGTCTGATTGCAATAGCTCTTCTTTGAGCTAAATCTTTATTGTGTTCTTCACTACCTAAATCGCAGGTATAACCTTCAACTACTAATCCTAATGATTTGTCTTTTTTAAGAATTTCAACAGTTTTTCTGATATTGTCATTATTATCAGTAATCTTTGGAATATCTTTATCTAAATCAAATAAGATTTTAGTATTAGATAATGCATCTGCTAATTCAAGAATGTTTTCTTTAGTTTCTTTATCTTCTTCTTCTACATTTGTAGGAGTAACAGGAACGATATAAACATATTCAGTAGTTTTAACGATGATAGGATCATTTGATTTTTTCATCATTTCATTCATGAAACGTCTTTTAAGATCATTCATATATTCAGCATCTTTACCATAACCTTTACAAGTTTTGAATTTGAATCCAGCTTTTACACCAATTTGGAAAAGATTCCATTTGGTTGACATTTGATCTTCCTCTTTTAAATTTTCATTTAATTTAGAGATAAGATTAGAATTCATAAAACCATTAATAGTTGGGGTTACAGATGTTTGTGTAAGATAGTCTGTAGTTTCTTTAGGTAGAATATTTAGGAAACCATAAGAACAATAAACACCTAAATAAAGGTCTGTTCTTCTTGATAATCCGATAATACCACCAAAGTCAGCTTGAATATCAACAGAAGGTCTCAGTTTTGTCAATGAAGATTTTGCTGTTAAGGTTGTTTGTCCAAAATGAGGAGTTAAATCAGAACCATAATAAACATTGATTTCATCTTCGTAACCTTCAGTAGTTAAAGTTCCGGTTTCAGCAGAGAAATTAGTTCTTGCTTTAATTGGGAAATAACCTTTAATACCTAAACCTGCATAAATACCGTTTCTTTTGTTTCCAAATCTGTATTCATATTGAGCAGTTAGAGGAACTTCGATAGCCCAGATTGATTGTTTTTCTTGTAAATCTGAACCTTTAAAGTACATAGTATAAGTTCTTCCTGGATCATTTGCATTGTATCCTGGTTGTAAAACTTCAGTTTGACCGTTAAAATCTAACAATGCTTTTGCAGCAATATGTTGAATTCCAACTCCAAGTCCAATTCCCCAATGTTCATTGAAGAAGTAAGAATAACCAACTTCAGCTAAAGCACCAAGAGAGTATTTTTGATCCATAGTAGGTACTCTGTTATAAATGTTATTGGTGAAACCACCTCCAACATTAAACCATACTCTATGAGGACAAAAGGCTAACTCTTCCTTTTTAGTAGTTGTGTCGGTTGCAACAGCAGGCTCAGTTACCTCTTGAGCAAACGAGAGGAACATTGTAAAAAGAAGACTGATTAATAAAAGTTGCTTTTTCATAATTATATATTTTTTATTATCTTAATTACTTGGTTAATTATTACAGTGAGTGGTGATGATCACCACTCACCTGTATTAAATTTATTTTACAATTACGAATTTAACAGTCTTAATTTCATTAGTACCTGTAGTAATACGTCCGAAGTAAACTCCCGGTACTGTAAATCCATCAATTCTTGTGATAATATCATTAACTTCAACTTGTTTAATGAATGCACCTTTTGCATCGTAAATATCTAAGATAGCACCATCTAGTTGTTCGCTTGATAATTTAACCTCAATTGTAATAGACTCTTGAGTTCTAGCTGGAACTGGATATACTTTCATTAGATTTTCTGATACGAAGAACATATCACAAGTTTTGAATGTTACTAATCCATTAGTAGTTTCAGCTACTAACATCACTGCGTATTCTCCATTCAAACCACCAACTTCTTGATAGTATTGGTTAGTTGCACCTGGAATAACAACACCATTTTTATACCATTGGAAGGATACAAAGTTATATCCACCATTAGTTAAAGGATTGTTGTTTACTACAACTACATCATCCCAACGTTGTTGTACTAATGCATCAGTACCACCAAAGTTGTATTGACCTGCTAATACTCTCACTGTTGCTGGATAATCACATCCGTCAATAGTAATAATCACTTGATAGTCACCAGGAACACTTGGTACGCTGAACTCAATATAAGTTCTTGCACCTTCAGTAATTACTGCAGATTGAGTGTTCATCTCTGGTAAGTTTGGATTAGCAAATGTAATGTAAGCAGTTGGAGTTACACCAGGAGCTACAGAATAGATGTTAACATCGATTTGAACTTTAGGTAAAGTTTCACCGCTTTCACCGCAAACTTCAGCTAATAGATCCAAGATTGCAATATGAGATACAACTACTGATACAGGAGCTGGATACTCAACAGCAGTACAATTTGCGTCTTCTAAATTAGTGATAGAATAAGAAGCTGTTGATGTTGGATTCAAATAGATGTAGAATGTATTTAATGAAGTAGAGAAGTTTTGAGTAAATCCATTAGATCCGTTTAATGTGAATGTAAATGGAGCAGTACCTGTTAATTGAACAGTTAATGTTGCGAATGAATTTGGATCATTTCCACAAACAATGCTACCATCACCACCTACAAATGTTGCGGTTGGACGTTCGTTTACAACAACTGGAGTAACTGGGTTAACAAGGATATTACATCCGTCACCTAATTGACCACTATATACTGGTTGGTAGAAGTAATTTCCTGTTCCTGCTGGAGTATCATAAGAGTTTCCTCCGATACCACCAAGAACTGGTTGAGCATTTCCACCTTCAGCCCATACGGTCCAATGAATTGTTCCACTTGTATTTTGTGAACCATCTAATACACCACCTTGAACACCTGCACTTAATTGTACAGATTCACCTTCACAAATAACTGGATACATTACTGAAACGTTAGTCCAAGTTGGATCAGCTACTACGTGATAAGTAATAGTATTAGAATTTACTGGAGCACATGCATATCCGCTTGGAGTTACAATTGCATAGTAATTATATGTACCAACATTATTTAATGTTTGGTTATAAGGATTAGTTGTTATTCCAGTATTTGTATTGTTAGAGAACCAAGTATAAGTCATAGTTCCTTGAACTGGAGTAGCATTAGTTACATTTGCATTTAAGTTTACTTCACCACCTGAACAGATATCTAATAGACCTAATCCAGCAGGATTAATTGTTACAACTGGTTGAGGAGCTACATTAACTGTAATTTCATTTGACCAGTTAGAAGCACAACCTAAATTGTCACTTTGAGCAATTCTTAATGCATAAGTATAAGTACCTGCAGTAGCTAAGTTTTTGCTGAAAGTGTTTCCAATAACATTGTCAACTTGTACACCATTTTCTCTCCATTGATAAGTATAATCACCTGAAGCTACTAATGTTGATAAGTTAATGTTTTGAACACCTAAGTTAATAGTACCACCAGTACACATTGCAGTTACATTAGAACTAATTGTAACAACTGGATCAGCAACAATTGTAACTTGTTTAGAAGCTGTAGCAGTACATGCAGCGTTAGAATAGTTAGGAGTAACTAATACAGATACGTTAGTTGTACCTGCTGGTAAGTTATTTCTAGTAATATAAGATGTGTTATTACCTTGTACCACTCCGTTAACTGTCCATTGATAGTTATATGAACCAACAGGAGTTACATTTGCTGTAAATGTTACACTTCCACCAACACAAACTGCTTCATGATCAACAGTGATTGTAGCTTGTGGTTGTGGGTAAATATTGATTGTATGTGTTGCAGAGATTGCATTACAATTATAGTTTGCACTCATAACAGATACAGTAAATACATAAGGAGATGCAACATCGTTTGCAACTAATGTTGTTGGTAATTGGAATACATTGGTAGTTGTTTGGAAAGTACCGGTATTTGTTCCTTGTTGGTAAGTCCAGGTGTAAACATAAGCTTCACCTGCTACACCACCGGTAACATTTGCTGTTAAAGTTAAAACACCACCTTGACAAACTGAATTGGCGCCTGTAATGGATACATTTGGTTCTGGAACAACATTTGCTTGAACTGTTCCTGAAGTTGCTGAACATCCTGATACAAAGCTTGAAATTTGTACATAATATTCATAACTGTCACCTAATAACAATGGAGAAGTAGTGTAAGAAGCATTAGTTGCTCCGTTGATTGCTGTTGGGATTCCATTAGCAACTTTGTACCATTGGTATGTATAAGTATCATTTGCAACACCACCAGTGATTGCTGAAACTAATGTTACAGTTCCACCAGGACATGTATTGGTATTACCTGTGATAGCAACTACTGGAGAAGCTACTACAATATTTTGAGCATTGAAGTTTGCAGTTGCATTACATCCTACACCTGTCATAGTTACATTAACAGTATAGTCAGCAGTTTGATTGCTATATAATGCAGTTGTCATAATAGAAGCATTTGTTTGACCAGGTAGTAAGATTCCGTTTTTGTACCATTGATACATTACTTGTCCGATACCACCTTGTACATTTGCTACTAACATGGTTGAACCACCTTCACAAACTTGAGTGCTATAACCTGAACCAATTGCAATAGCAACAGTAGGATCAGCTACAGTTTCGAAATTGTAGTAATATGCAGTTGTTGCACATCCATAAGGAGAAGTTACAACAACCCAATAAGTTTCTAGTTGAGGAATAGTTCCAATAACATCTAATGTAGCTTGTGTACCTATTGATGTATTTGGAGATGTTGTGCTGAACCAATTAAATGTGTAAGCACCAATTCCGTTAATATTTTCTACACCACCTTCAACATTTGCAGTTAAAGTAGCAGTACCACCAACACATACTGAAGGATTGTTGATTGTTATATTAACAACTGGATCAGCAACTACAGTGATTGCTTGAGGAGCAGAAGTAACATTACATCCAATGTATTGAGAAATTAATACTGTGTATTGATAAGCTGTTTGTCTTGCTTGTGCATCAGCAACTGTATAAGTTTGAGAAGTTGCACCTGGGATCAAAACGTTATCAACAAACCATTGATATGTAGTATTTGTTGTAGTAGGATTAACATTTGCAGTTAATAAAGTGTTTCCACCTTCACAAATTGTTGTATTTCCTGTAACCATTATTTGAACAGTTGCTAGAGGATATACAGTTACTGAAACTGGTTGAGAAATAACAGATTGACAACCTGATGCTGTTTGTGTAATTTGTACTGTATAGTTATAGATAGTAATATCATCACCAATTACAAGTGGAGATTCTGTGAATGAACTTCCTGTAATATTAGGAATAATAACACCATTTCTAAACCATGTAAATAGTTCACCACCTTGGATACCACCTTCAATAGTTGCATTCAATGTAACTTGACCACCTTCACAAACTTGAGTTTGACTAATGGTTACATTAGAGATAACTGGATCTGGAACAACTGTTACAGTAAATGAACCTGTTGCAGTACATTCAGAAGTAGTTTGTACTATCGATACAGCATAGATTGAAGTTGATGCTGGATTTACAGTGATTTGGTTAGTTGTTGCACCAGGAATAACTGTGCCGTTTTCAGTCCAAGAGAATACTAAATTAGGAACATTGTAATCACCTAAGTTAGCTGTTAGTGTAGTTGTTCCACCAGCACAAATGGTAGCTTCAGTAGCTGTTACTTGTACTGTTGGGTTAGCATTTACATATACATTGTATGGAGCACTTTCAACTTGACAACCATATTGATTAGTTACAAGAACTGTGAAAATATAAGGATTGTCTGATGAAGGACGAGAGATGCTTAATTCAGGAGTTGTTATTCCAAGTGATTGGTTGAATAATCTCCATTCATAAGTCATTCCGGTGTTGTTATTCACATCATTTAAGTTAGCCATCAATTGAATATTGTTGGTTACACAAATGATTGGATCACCTGAAATAGTTACAGATGGGTTTGGATTAACAGTTACTTGAACTGCTACATCATTATTAAGAACTGATTGACAAGCTGAAGCAGTTTGAGCAACAGTTACATTGTAAGTATAAATAGTTACGTTACCATCTACAGTTACTGGAGATTCAGTAATAGAAGCAGTGTTAGCACCTGGGATGATCACACCATTTCTGTACCAAGTATATACTTCACCACCGGCAACTCCACCTTGGATAGCTGCAGTTAATGTAACTTGACCACCTTCACAAACAGTATTTGTTGGAGTAATAGTGATTCCGGTTACAACTGGAAGTGGATTAGTAGTAATGGTAATTTCATCAGTTGCTGTACAACCTGAGTTAGTTTGTGTAACTAATACACCATATTGACTAGTTGCATTTACAACTGTTGAATAGTTTTGTAATGTAGCACCTGGGATGTTGTTGATAATAGTATCAATAACAGTGATGAACTCAGTTGCAGAAACCTGAACTTGATTTTCTTGAGTTGTAACTGTGAACCATTGGTAAGTAATATCTTCAGTATTGTAGTTGTTCAAATTAGCTGTCATGGTTACTTGACCACCAACACATACTGTTTCCTCAGTAGCTGTAACATTAACAACTGGATTTTCATGAACAGTTACTAAGAATGGTTGGCTTAATGTTGTACAACCGTTTTCACGAGTTACGCGAACTGTAAATACATAAGCTTGGTCATTTGGATACCAGTATTCAGTATAATATTGACTGTTAGCTGGAATTCCGTTAACCATGTTGTCTCTTTGTTGACCATGTTCGAACCAAGTGTAAGTTAAGTTACCAACGTTATCAGATACATGATCTACAAATGCCATCAATACAACTGATTCATTTTCACAAATATGATTATCACCTGAAATAGCAACTACTGGGTTACCATAAACGGTTACTGTTGGAGCAGTAGCGATTAATGATTGACAACCACTAGCAGAAGAGGTAACATAAGCAGTGTAAGTATAAACAGTAAGATCTTCATCAATTGCAAGTGGAGATTCAGTAAATGAAGCACCAGTTACACCTTCCATTAAGATTCCGTTTCTAAACCAAGTATATACTGGAGTTCCAATGATACCTGTTGCAGATGCTGTAACTGTTACTTGGCCACCTTCACAAATATAAGGTTCAGAAATTGTAATTCCTGTAATTTGAGGATCAGCTGAAACAGTAACTGTTGTATTAGCAGTACCTGTACAACCTGATGTAATTTGAGTAACAACGATTTGGTAATTATGTGCACCAATACCATTAATTGTTGTAGTATAAGTTAAATTAGTAGCACCAGGAATCATTTCACCTTCGTGATACCATTGATAAGTTAACATTCCTGCATTCCAATCAACTAATGTTGCAGTTAATGTTACTTCACCACCAACGCAAATAGCGTTTTCAGTTGCCATAACATTTACAATTGGAGATGCATTAACAGTTACACTGAATGGTAGACTCATTGTTAAACAACCTGTAGCTCCTGATACTTGAACAGTATAAATGTAAGGAGTTGTACTTGCTGTTTGTGTTGTAGTCAATGTTGAAGCAGTTGCATTTTCAATTGGTTGGTTATTTAAGAACCATTGATATTGTAAACCTGTTGTTGGAAGGGCATTAGCATTTAATACGATGTTACCTTGACCTTCGCAAACGATAGGTTCGCCAGCGATAACAACAGTTGGATTAGGAGTTACAGTTACCAACTGAGCAGAAGCTACAGCTGATTGACATCCACCTACATTTGTTGTTACGAATGCTGTATATTGATATGTTGTAACATCATTACCATTTGCAAACAAAGTTTGAGTGAAAGATGGACCAGTTATACCTTCTAATAGAATACCATTTCTAAACCAAGTATAAACTGGAGTACCTGTAATATTAGCAGGAGTTGCTGTAATTGTAACTTCACCACCATCACAAATTGCTGTTGCAGTTACTGCAATGTTTGTAATTTGTGGATCTGGAACAATTGTAATTACTTGACTAGCTAAGTCATTACATCCTGAATGTCTTTGAATTACTCTGAAGTAATAAGTTCCTGAAGTTGATAATGCTGGAGTTGTATAAGTTAAATCAGTAGCACCTGGGATAACATTAGCAACACTAGTACCGTTCAAATACCATTGGAAAATATAATCATCTTCATTATAGTCATTCAAGTGACCTTGTAATGTAACACTTCCGCCTGCACAAACAGTAGATTCGTTAACTGTAATATTAGCAACTGGAGTTGGATGAACAAAGATTTCAAATGGTTCACTGAATGTTGAACATCCATTTCCATTGATAATTTCAACCATATACTCAACAGTTTGATAACTTAAACCTAAGTTTTCAGTATAGTATAATCCAAAGTTTGGATTGTTTTGATAAACACCATTTTTATACCATTTGAAGATAGTTGTGTTATCAGGATTACTGATACCATTAATATAAGCAGATAAATATAAGTTAGGTTGTCCATTTGTTGATTGACAAATATGATGTAATCCGTTAATAATAACAATTGGGTTACGAATAACAGTTACTGTATTAGAGTATGCAATTGGAGAAACACAGTTTGAAGATTCAGAAGAAACAACAACTGCATAAGTATAATGAGTAGTATCACCATCAATTGCATGAAGCGATTCTCTGAACCAAGGACCAGTTACACCTTCCATTAAGAAGCCATTTCTGTACCATGTATAGGTTGCAGTAGAATCAATATAATTATTTGTACCGTTAAATAAGTAAGCTGTAACTTCAACTTCACCACCTTCACAGATATTTGATCCACCAACATTGTTAGAAGCAATAACAGCACCTACAACTGGAGTATTAATTAAATGAATTTCTACAAACTCAGTAGTAGCAGTACAACCACTAGCACTAACTACAGCATAATAAGTAGCAGTTTCAGTTATTGTTGCAACGTAAGATAACTCATGAGCACCATAAATTTCTTGTCCGTTTTTGTACCATGTTACGAAGATGTTTTCTAAGTAAGCATTTCCTAAAACAGCAGTTAAAGTAACTTCACCATTGAGACAAGCAACTGTATCAGAAGCTAAGATATCAACATGTGGATTTTCACCAACTGCAACATAGAATGGTTCACTTTCTCTTATACAACCAATTGTTCCATTTGTGTATTCAGTATTTATTACTACTGTATACATATATGTATTACCAAATTGGAATGGTTCTGTTGTTGTTAATGTTTGAGATGTTGCTCCTGGGATATTTTCATTGAATCTTCTCCATTGATAAGTAACCAATGTTCCAGGAATTGTATCATTTACATTAGCAATCAAAGTAAATGTTGAATCATTACATACTAATGGATTTCCTTCAATTACAACTGTTGGATTTCCATAAACAGTAACTTGTTGTTGAGCAGTAACGATATTAGATAAACATCCTGATACAGGAGAAGCAACAGATACTGAATATGTATAAACAGTTACATTATTATCAATTGCTATTGGTGATTCAGTGAATGAAGCACCTTGAACACCAGCAATAACAGCACCATTTTTGTACCAAGTATAAACTGCACCATCAATCATTTCTGGATTTGTTGTAGCTGAAACTACAATTTGTCCACCTTCACATAATGTTGGATTTTCAACTGTAATAGTTGCAATAATTGGATCTGGATTAACAGTAATAGTAATACTATTTTCACCAACACAACCTGATGTTGTTTGTGTTACTACAACTCTATAAGTGGTAGTGGCTATTGGGTTAACTGTCAATGTTGCTTGAGTAGCACCAACAATAGCTTCAGTTCCGATATACCATTGATAAGTTAAATTTGTAGTATTGTTGTCAGAAAGAACAGCAGTTAAATGAGCAGTTCCTCCAACACAAATTGTAGTTAAGTCTGCACTTACATTTACAACAGGATTTGCATTTACTAATACATTAAATTCTTCGCTTACAGCTGAACAACCTAATGAATTGTAAACAACAACCTGATAATTATATGCATAATCTCTAGCTGGTCTGGTTAATGTTAATACAGCACCTGTTCCAACTGGCATGTTATCTTCGAACCAAGTATATTGTAAACCAGGAATTGAAGATTGTAAGTTAGCTGTTAAAACAATATTGTTTTCAGTTGCACATACAACAGGATCACCTGAGATTATTACAGTTGGATTTGGATAAACAGTAATTGCAACTGCTACAGCAGGATTCAAAATAGATTGACATGCAGCAGCATTTTGAGTTACAACAACATTGTAAGTATAAACAGTATTATCATTATCAATAGCTAATAATGTTTCAGTTATGCTTTGAGTATTAGCATTTGGTAAAATGAATCCATTTCTATACCAAGTATAAACTTCGCCACCGGTAACACCACCAGAAATATTAGCAGTTAATGTTACTTGACCTCCACTACATACTGAAGTTTCAGGTGTAACAGTAATAGATGTTACAGTTGGAATAGCATGAGTAATAACGGTGAATCTGTCATAATCAGTACATAATGAATGTGTTTGTTGAACTCTTACAACATAAGTTGTAGTATCATCTACATCAGTTGTATATAGTTGTTGAGTTGCACCTGGGATTAGAGCCAATACAGTATCAGTAACCATATAGAACTCAGTTGCAGATGTATAGAATGGATATTGTACATAAGTTTCAGTATACCATTGGTAAGTTATGAAATCAGTAGTGTAATTATCAAGATTAGCAGTTAATGTCACTACACCTTCTTCACAAATATTTTCTTCAGTTGAAGTAATATTAACAACTGGTGCAGCATGAACATATACTAAGAATGGTTCGCTCATGGTTGTACAACCATTTTCACGAGTTACTCTAACTGTAAATACATAAGGTTCGTATCTTGGAGCAAAGAAATCTACCAAGAATTGACTTGCTGGATTACTAATTCCATAAGCATTATTATCTAATTGTTGTCCTGACTCAAACCAAGTATAGGTTAATGTACCAACTAAATCAGATACATGATCAACAAATGCTGTTAAGAATACAGAGTCACCTTCGCAGATATTAGCATCACCGGCAATTGCAACAACTGGATTACCATAAACGGTAAGAACAGGAGCATTTACTTCAAGAGATTGACATCCTGAAACATTAGTTGTTACGATAGCGCTATATGTATATAATGTTACATCAGCATCAATAGCATCTGGAGATTCAGTAAATGAAGCACCATTAACACCATCAACTAAGATACCATTTCTATACCAAGTGAAATATGGAGTTCCAGTAACATTTTCTGTTGATGCAGTAACTGTAACTTGACCACCTTCGCAAATATAATTTTCACTGATTGTGATTCCTGTGATAATTGGATCAGGATTTACATTGATAGTAATTTCACCAGTAGCAACACAAGCAGAAGTTGTTTGAGTTACAACAACTCTATAAGTAGTTGTTCCGTTTGGAATTATAGTTAATGTTGGTTCAGAAGCACCTGCAATAGGTTGAGATCCAATATACCATTGATAAATTAAATTAGATGAATTGTAATCTGCTAAATTGGTAGTTAAAGTTACTTCACCACCAGTACAGATTGTAGTTTCAGTACTTGTTACTTCAACAACTGGTGCAGTATTAACATATACATTAAATGGAGCACTTTCTCTTTGACAACCATTTGAATTAGTTGTTAAAACAGTGAAAGTATATGGATTATCAGTATCTGGATAAACTTGTGTAAATGTTGGGTTAGTTGCACCAGCAATATCAGCATTGAATAATCTCCATTGGTAGGTTAAAGCAGGATTCAAATATTCATCATTTACATGAGCTACTAAGCTAATTGCAGATTGATCACAAATAATTGGGTCACCTTCAATTTGAACTGATGGATTTGGATGAACTAATACAGAAGTAGAAGCTGTATTAACAGAAGCACAACCGCTTGCAGTTTGAGCTACTTCAACTCTATAAATAATATTGGTAATGTTTTGATCAACAGTTACTGGGTAATCAACTAATATAGCTGATACTGCACCTGGGATAATAACATTGTTTTTATACCATGTATAAACTTCACCACCAGTTACACCACCTGTAACAGTTGAAGTTACAATAACTTCACCACCTTCACAGATTGTATCTTGAGAAATAGTAACTGCGATAACTGGATCAGCATTTACAGTGATTAAAATATCATCTTGATCAACACAACCAGAAGTAGTTTGAGTTACTCTTACTCTATAAGTAGTAGTTACATTAGGAATAATGGTTAATGTAGATTCTGTTGCACCATAAACAGGTGTTTCAGTTGAGCCATTAACAGTATACCATCTGTAGATAAGATCTGGAGCGTTATAATCAACTAAGTTTGCTGTCATAGTGATAGGACCACCTACACAAACTGTAGTTTCATTACTTGTTAATTCAACAACCGGAGGAGTGTTTACTAATACTTCAAATGGAGCACTTGTAGTAACACAACCTAGTGGATTAGAAACAACAACTGTAAAGATATAAGGATTATCCGATGCTAAATAAGTACCTGTATAATTAATATCAGTTGCACTTGGAAGATTTGTATTGAACAATCTCCATTGAATTCCTAAGTTAGAAGTTGCATATTCATCATTAACATTTGCATGTAATGTAATATTTCCAGTTCCAGTACAAACGATTGGATCTCCAGAAATAACAACAGTTGGATTTGGATGAACAATTACAGAAGTTGTTGCAGTATTAACTGATGCACAACCTGCTGCTGTTTGAGCTACTTCAACTCTATAAATATAGTTTGTAATGTCATTATCAACAGTTACAGGATAATCAACTAAAACAGCTGAAACTGCACCTGGAATGATAACGTCATTTTTGTACCATGTATAAACTTCACCACCGGTTACACCACCACTTGTAATTGTTGATGTAACGGTTACTTCACCACCTTGACAAATAACTGGTTCAGAAATTGAAACTGCAATAACTGGATCAGCATTTACTGTGATAGTGATATCTCCTGTTGCAAGACAAGCAGATGTAGTTTGGAATACTTTTACTCTATAAGTAGTTGTTACGTTTGGTATAATAGTTAATGTTGGTTCAGAAGCTCCTACAATTGGAGTTTCTGTTGAACCATTTACAGTGTACCATTGGTAAGTTAAGCTTGGTGAATTGTAATCAGCTAAATTAGTAGTCATTGTAACTTCGCCACCAACACATACTAATGTTTCAGTACTTGTTACTTGAACAACTGGAGCTGTATTTACGTATACATAGAATGGAGCACTTTCTCTTTGACATCCATTGGTATTTGTCACAAGTACTGTGAAAATATAAGGATTGTTAGTGTCAGCATAAAGTTGAGTATAAGTTGGATTGGTTGCACCAACGATATCAGCATTGAATAATCTCCATTGGTAACTTAATGCAGGATTATTATATTCATCATTTACATTAGAAACTAAACTGATAGGAGTTTGATCACAAATGATTGGATCTCCTTCAATTTGTACGGATGGATTAGGATGAACAAGAACTGATGTAGTTGCTGTGTTTACAGAAGCACAACCACTTGCTGTTTGAGCTACTTCAACTCTATAAATAATATTAGTAATGTTTTGATCAACAGTTACTGGATAATCAACTAAAACAGCTGATACTGCACCTGGAATGATCACATCATTTTTGTACCATGTATAAACTTCGCCACCGGCAACACCACCTGTAACAGTTGAAGTTACAATAACTTCACCACCTTCACAGATTGTATCTTGAGAGATAGAAACTGCGATAACAGGATCAGCATTTACTGTGATTAAAATATCATCAAAATCTGTACATGCAGAAGTTGTTTGAGTTACTCTTACTCTATATGTAGTTGTTACGTTTGGAATAATAGTTAATGTAGATTCAGTTGCACCATAAATAGGGGTTTCAGTTGAACCATCAACAGTATACCATCTGTAAATAAGATCAGGAGCGTTATAATCAACTAAGTTTGCTGTCATAGTGATTGGACCACCAACACAAACTGTAGTTTCATTGCTAGTTAATTCAACTACTGGAGGTACGTTAACCAATACTTCAAATGGAGCACTTGTTGTTACACATCCAAGAGGATTAGAAACAACAACTGTAAAGATCCAAGGGTTATCTGTACCAGCATAAGTACCTGTATAGTTAACACCATTAGCTAAGGTGATATCGCTATTGAATAATCTCCATTGGATATCTAAGTTAGAAGTTGGATATTCATCATTGATATTTGCAGTTAATGCAATATTGTTTGTTCCAACACAAACGATTGGATCACCTGAAATAACCACAGTTGGATTTGGATGAACTTCAACAGAAGTTGTTGCAGTATTAACTGATGCACAACCTGCAGCTGTTTGAGCTACTTCAACTCTATAAATATAGTTAGTAATGTCATTATCAACAGTTACAGGATAATCAACTAAAACAGCTGAAACTGCACCTGGGATAATCACATCATTTTTATACCATGTATAAACTTCACCACCAGTAACACCACCACTTGTTATAGAAGATGTAACGGTTACTTCACCACCTTGACAAATAACTGGATCAGAAATTGCAACTGCAATAACTGGATCAGCATTTACAGTGATTGTGATATCTCCTGTTGCAAGACAAGCAGATGTTGTTTGGAAAACTTTTACTCTATAAGTAGTTGTTACGTTTGGTATAATAGTTAATGTTGGTTCAGAAGCTCCGAATACTGGAGTTTCAACAGCACCAACTACAGTGTACCATTGGTAAGTTAAGCTTGGTGAATTGTAATCAGCTAAATTTGTAGTCATTGTAACTTCACCACCAACACATACTAATGTTTCAGTGCTTGTTACTTGAACAACTGGAGCTGTATTTACATATACATAGAAAGGAGCACTTTCTTTTTGACATCCATTGGTATTTGTCACAAGTACTGTGAAAATATAAGGATTGTTAGTATCAGCATAAAGTTGAGTATATGTAGGATTTGTTGCACCAACAATGTCAGCATTGAATAATCTCCATTGATAACTGAATGCAGGATTATTATATTCATCATTTACATTAGAAACTAAACTGATAGGAGTTTGATCACATATAATTGGATCTCCTTCAATTTGAACTGATGGATTTGGATGAACAAGAACAGAAGTTGTTGCAGTATTTACAGAAGCACAACCGCTTGCTGTTTGAGTTACCTCAACTCTATAAATAATATTTGTAATGTTTTGATCAACAGTTACAGGGTAATCAACTAAAACAGCTGATACAGCACCTGGAATAATCACATCATTTTTGTACCATGTATAAACTTCACCACCAGGAATGCCAGGGGTTGTTCCGGAAATTGTAGAAGTTACGATTACTTCGCCACCTTCACAAATTGTATCTTGAGAAATTGCAACTGAAATAACTGGGTCAGCAACTACAGAAATTGTAATAGCTTCAGCAGCTTCGCAACGTACTCTTTGAGTATTTGGAGCATGAACAGCATAGTTATCAACTAATAACCAGTAAGTATATGTACCTGGAGTAGTTGGAACTGTATGATAAGTAGGAAGTGTTGCACCATTAATTGCATTTACAGTTGTAGTATCAACATTATACCATTGATAAGTATATTCTTCAGATACTGCATAATTGGTTAAATTAACTGATAAATTAATATCTCCACCAACGCAAATTGGATTTTCTTGAGCAAGGATTTGAATTACAGGACGTGGGTGAACCATTACATCAACAACATTACTATACATATTACATCCGTTAGGAGATGTATATCTTAGTTGATATTGATAAGGATAATTACGTGTTGGTTTTTGTACATTAAATGTAGATAATGTACCTGATTGTTGTAAACCATCTTCATACCATGTAAATGTACCAGGAATAGCACCTGATTGACCATTTACTCTTGCAATAACTTCAATATTAGTTGCACTTGTTGGAACATTTTCGCAAACATTAGGATTAGAAACAATCTCTACGATTGGATTTCTAACTACCATTACTGTTGTTTCAGCTGTATTTACAGATGCACAACCGCTTGCAGTTTGTGTTACTTCAACTTTATAAGTATAGAAAGTAGTATCTAAGTCAACAGTTGCTGGATAATCGATAAGGGTATCTAATGTAGCACCTGGGATTACAACACCGTTTTTGTACCATGTATATACTTCGCCACCTGTTACTCCACCTGTTGTTCCGGCAATCAATAAAACTTGACCACCATCACAAATTGGAGTAGTTGGAGCATTAATAGAAATAATTGGATCTGCATTAACAACGATTGTTTTGTATTCTGCTGCTTCGCAACGTACTCTTTGAGTACCTGGAGCCTGAACAGCATAATTGTCAACAATTACCCAGTAATTATAAGTACCGGCTACTGTTGGAACAGTTGAATAGGTTGTTAAGTTTGCACCAGGAATTGCATTTACAGCAGTTGTATCTGCTAAATACCATTGGTATGTATATTCTTCTGATACTGCATAATTAGTTACGTTAACATTTAAGTTAATTTCTCCACCAACACAGATT
>JAGDMF010000013.1 GCA_017860455.1 Bacteroidota bacterium | reverse complement strand
CCCAATACCATAAAGCCTCATCATTACGATGGGGCTTTTTTTTTGTGTTTAACCCCTGAGGTATTTACCACAAAGAGCACTGAGTTATTTACCACAAAGGAAACAGAGATATATACCACAAAGGAAACAGAGATATATACCACAAAGGAAACAGAGATATATACCACAAAGGAAACAGAGATATATACCACAAAGAGCACTGAGGTATTTACCACAAAGGAAACAGAGTAAATCAAACACAAAGATCGCAATGAAATAATTGATAAAAAGGTATTTAAAAATCTGATAATTCCTTTCCCCTTTCCCCTTGTCCCGAATTAGCACATTAGCACATTAGCAAATTAGCACATTAGCAAATTAGCACATCAGCACATTAGCACATCAGCACATTAGCACTTCAGCACATTAATTCACAATCACTTCATCCATAAAGGTCCAACAACTCTTTCCACTTCCATAATGCCACGCAGGACAAATATTTTCCGTTTCTGTGACAATTTTAATATAACGTATCTTTTTAGATGAAAATTTGAATGTTCCTTTTTTAACATCCACAATGTTGTAATCCCGGGTTTCATTTCCAATGATCTTCAATGTATTTACTTTTTCATAATGGATACCATCTGCCGAAGTCCATAATGTTACACTTTCTGGTGCAAAAATCCAATCATTAATGGCATCCAAATATCTAACTTCAACTTCTTTGATCTCTTTTAGAGTGTCTAAATCAATCACTATTTCGAGTTCCTTACCCTGAAATCCTTGCCACTCTTCAAAAAAATTATAAGTACCCAACTTTCCGTTAGTTAACCCAATCTCACCATCCCCACAGTATTTCTGATCATACAAAATAGAATATTTGGCCTTACTTTGATACCCTTTGTGTTTGATAATCTCTTGAGTTAAGTTGGAAAATTTCTTGCTTTTATAAATATCCACTTTTTGAGAGGAACTGATATTGTAACTCTTTATCTTTGGAAATGAATGGGTGTTGATATCTAATTTTTCTAAAATCATCACATTACCACTCCCTTGACTTAATGGAATATAAATGGAGTCCTTGAAATTGACCAAAAAAGAGCCTATTTCTACCTGATCAGGATTGTTTTCCCAATCATTTTCAAATCCATCTCCAAATATGGTTGCTTTGTAATAAAAACCTGAATCCAGAAAATGTAGTGAAATGGGTACAACCCTGCTTTTTTCGTTGGTTATAGTACCAATATACCATTTATCACCGCTTTTTCTGGCCATAGAGATGTATTCTCCAATTTGACAATTAAGAACCTTGCTGGCATCCCATGTGCTGGGAACCTCTTCCATGAATGCAAATTCTGGTTGGTTTTCATAGTTCTCAATGTTGTCGGAAACCATTGCCATGGGACTAAAAAATACGACCATTAAAGCCATTTGATGAGCTCTGGTTGTGAATAACCGTTTCCCTTTTTCCGGAGTATGTATAGTTTTGAAAATACCTGGTGTATAATCTGCAGGTCCGGCAATATATCTGGTAAATGGCAAAATGGTGGTGTGTGAAGGTGGAGTAGGTTTATATCCTCCATTCCACTCATTTCCACGAATTGCTTCCTGGGACATTAAATTGGGCCATGTTCGGTCTAATCCTGTGGGTTTAATGCTTTCATGAACATCTAAACAAATATGATATTGAGAAGCTTTTTCTACCACTTTTTGAAAATGATTGACCATATATTGCCCATGATGTGGATACCCTTTTGGTATGATTTTTCCGGCATAACCGGTTTTTAAATACCTTATTCCTAATTGATTACAAAGCAGTAATGCTGAATCAAGTTGTCTTTCATATTCCGGAATATTGCCTCCCGTTTCATGATGGGATACAAAATGAACTTGTTTCGATTTTCCATATTGCACAACTTCTTGTAAATTAAAATCTGAATACCCTTTAGAGAAATTTTGAATTGGAAAATCCCCACTATTCCAGGTTTCCCAACCTTCATTCCAACCTTCAGCTAGGACACCTTCAATATTGTGTTTTGCGGCAAAATCAATATATTTTTTTGTTCTTTCCGTTGTGGCTCCATGTTTTTCACCTAAAGCCCATGTGTATTGTCCAGTGTGCATTCCCCACCAGATTCCAATGAATTTCATGGGTTTTATCCAATCAGTTTGTTCAATTTTTAAAGGATTGTTTAAATTTTGAATAAGATGAGATTCAATGAGTTTTCCAGGATTTTCAGCTATAATAATTACACGCCAGGGCGTCTGAAATGGCAACGTTATACGAGCACAAATACCATCCGGTTCCGCCCATAATTGAGTTTTGAAGTGCGGCTTTCCTGAAACGGTATTCACTAAATAAAACTCTGAATAATTTAATAATTCAGCTTCATGTATCGAAACTGTTAATTGATTATTCCTGCATATTGTTATCGGTGTTGCAGCATTTTTGATGTCAGAAAGTGACATTTTTTTATATATAGATTCATAAGCAAAGTCCGCTGCCGGAGCAAACCAGGCTGAATCATTTTGAGCAAAATTAAAAGTTGTGAGTTCTTCAATGATAAACAAAGAATCTTTTTTATTTGTTTTACTTTTTTCTAATAAATATCTGAAAGCAACACCATCATTATAAGTACGGACTATGATTTTAAGTTGTATGTCTGGAATTATTGTGTTAGAAATAAAAATAGTAGATTCATTATAGAAATTTTCTACTAAACTATCAGTTCCCCAAATAGGTTTCCAAAAATCATGATACTGATGTTGTTCACTTTTTTCAATACAAAATGAATGATTAAAATGGATCGTTTTATTTTTCTTGTTTTTGAGTTTAAATTCAAAGCCTATTGTTGATTCGTTTATTAAAACTTCTCCATTATGAATCACACGATAGGTTATTTCCCCATTTCGGTCTGAAAATTCAATTTGATTCACTGAATTAGGAGACAGAACCCTTACTGTTCGTTCCGGACTAGCTGCGTTTATATATAAAAAAGAAAAAGAAAATATAAAAATAAAAAAATAGGGTAATTTTTGTTTTGAATGGGTAAAAAATGGAAACATATCAATAAATTTAATATACAAAAGTAACGTTTTTTTTCTTTTATGAACGAAACCTTTGATATTAATTAATTTTACCCATTATAAATTTTTGAATATCTGATTCTTGAGAATCTTTTAAATAAAATAACAAAAAAACTTCACTAATAAAAATATTTTGTAAATTTGCATCGTTTTAGAGCGATAGAAAATATTGATGGATTTCTATTTTCTGTCACCAAATAGTAAGAAATCCTTAACAAAAAATTATAAATCATGAAAAAATTAAATTCTTATTTGTTAACATTGCTTGCAGCAGTTGTTATTCTAGTTTCTTTCACATCATGTGATAAAGATGAAGCCGGTGTGTACAATCCCGGTAAGAAAATTTCTAAAATCTATTTCAAAGATGATGGTGCTCAAGAGTACATTTCAGAATCATGGACATGGGATGGAAACACCTTAAAATCAATTACTTATTATGATCAGGGAGACTCTATAGGTGCTGATAATTTTGAATATACTGACGGAGTATTAACTAAAATTACAGATAACTACAATTTCTACAGTGTCTTTACAATTACTGATAAAAAATATGCGAAAATTGAATATTATAGCAACCAAACGCAAAACAATCAAAATATATTATTGTCTGACATTGTTTTCCAATATAATACTGATGATAAAGTTTCACAATTAACGATCACAACCTATACTGTTACTAAAGAATTACTTAGTCTGATGAACAGAACTTTATCCGGTAGAATTTTACCTGCAAGTGTAGCTACACAAATGATGAAAAATGTTCAAAATAATGCAGTTAATAACTCAAAAGCAACAATAAATACCTCCTTTGTTTATGATGGAGATAATATTTCTTCCATGTCTGTAGGAAGTTATTTAACTACTTATGCAAGTTATGATGATAAATTAAACCCATATTACTTTTTCTTCCCATTCAGTACTTTGAAAGAAACTACAAACAACTTTGTATATCAAAAAAATAATCCTGGATCAATGACTACAACTGTTTCTTCAGCTGATGTAACTACCAATTTTACTTATACTTATGATGGAGATTATCCAACCAGTATCATTTCCAATACTTCATTAGGACTTGTATCTTTAACAACAACTACAAGAATTGTATATGAAGATTAATCTTTAATGAATCTTCCTTTTAAAAGGTGATAATCCCCAGATTATCACCTTTTTTGTTGGGTTTGTCGAAAAAATGGAAAAAGGATAGAAGTATACTAACTCTATCCTTTTTTTTTGTATATTTGCGGGTTATTCCATTTAGTATATAATTATATTAATATATTTAAAATCAATCAAATGAAAACATTTAGCAAACTAATTATTCTAATGGCTGTTTTGATTTTATCAAATCTTAATGCTCAAGCACAAAAAAACTATAACGTACTTGAAAACAGTAATCAACAGATTAGAATCTCTTTTACTACTTCTGAAATATCTTCCATAAATGTAAAAACAGATCTGGGTAATTTTTCAAGAATTCAAATGAACGACTACCTTAGCTCTTCTGAAGTGGGAAATCCTGAACTTCCTGAAATGGTAAAATTACTCGAAATTCCAATATGTAACGCTTTACAAATGGAAGTTATTCCCGGCAATTTTACAGATTATGATGCTTCAGCATTGGGAATTCAAAATCCAATTTTTCCTGCTCAACCATCCTATTCCAAATCTTTTGATGGTCCTATTGCTTTAGTGAAAAATAATACGACCTATTCCACTAATGCTTTTTATGGAAAATCAGCATTAGCATCAGTTGAAATCAAAGGGATCATGAGAAATATTAATTTAGCTTCTATTTCTGTATCTCCGGTTCAGTACAACCCAGTGACAAATCAAATCAGGGTTTATCAATCCATAGAAGTGAAAATTACTTTTGTAAATCCAAATTTTACTGAAACAAACAGAATCAAACAACTTCACGCAAGTCCATTATTTCAGGTGGCTGAATCCAATGTGATCAATCCTAAAGAAGGACCTGCTTTCGCAGAAATGAACTATACACCGGTTAAATTGGTGATCGTAGCACCTCAAATGTTTGCTGATCAGTTAGGTTCTTATGTGGCATGGAAAAGAAGAAAAGGTTTTATTGTTGATTTAGCTTTAACCAGTAATGCTGCAGTTGGAACTACAGCCACTTCCATTAAAAATTATTTAAAAGCACAATATGATAATGCAACTCCAACTAATCCTGCTCCAACCTACGTTTTATTTGTTGGAGATGTAGCTCAAATACCTGCTAATAATGGAACAGCCGGTTCCCATATCACAGATTTGTATTATGCAACATTTACTGCCGGAGATAATTTTCCTGATTGTTATTATGGCCGTTTCTCTGCTACCAGCGAAGCTCAATTAGCCCCTCAACTTGAAAAATCGTTGATGTATGAACAATATACCATGCCGGATCCAACCTATTTGGATAAAGCCGTTTTAGTGGCCGGTACTGATGCCTCTTTTGGTCCAACTCATGCTAATGGACAAATTAACTACTTAGCTAATAATTACATCAACACAGGATACGGATATTCAACAATTTATACCCACCTTTATCCTGCAAGTTCACAAGCTGCTCAAATCAGATCAGAAATTGGAACTGGCGTTGGTTATGCTAATTATACTGCCCATTGCGGTTCATCGGGATGGTCTGATCCTTCATTCGAAACCTCTAATGTACCTGCAATGGCTAACGAAAATAAATATGGTTTGATGATCGGAAACTGCTGCCAATCCGGTATGTTTGGCGAAACAGAGTGTTTTGGTGAAGCGTTACTTCGTGCGTCTAAAAAAGGAGCAATGGCTTATATAGGAGCTTCCAATAATTCATTATGGAATGAAGATTTCTATTGGTCAGTAGGTGTTAGATCATCCATTACCGCATCTCCAACTTATCTGGCATCTAACTTGGGTGCCTATGATAGATTGTTTCATACGCATAATGAAGCTCAGACTCTATGGATGGTGACAAGTGCTGCTATGATTCAAGCCGGTAATATGGCTGTTGAAGCATCAACATCTTCCAGTAAACTATACTATTGGGAAATTTACCACCTTTTTGGTGATCCATCCATTATCCCTTATTTATCTCAGGCTCCTGTGATGACTGTAACCACCTCTCCGGTGTTAATGATTGGGGCAAATTCTATGTCTGTAACTGCTGCCCCTTATGCTTATGTAGCCTTGGTTAAAAATGGAGTTCTATTGGGTGCCGCTTTTGCTGATGTTTCAGGAAATGCTAACCTTACATTTGATCCACTTTCTGAACCAGGTGAATACGAATTAGCTGCATGGGCTCAAAATTATCAACAATATTTTTCTACTATTAATGTGATTGTTCCTAGTGGAAGCTATGTTGTGGCATCTACCGCTGCTGTTTCTTCAGGATTTGTTCCTTATTTCAATTCTATTGTTAGTCTTGACGTGATTTTATCTAATTTAGGTGTTGCTAATGCTTCCAATGTTTATGTGAAATTATCTACACCTTCACCTTATGTTACTGTTTTGAACGATTCTATTTATGTAGGTTCAATTGTTCAAGGAAATAATCATAATATTTCAGGTGCATTTACCGTTCAAATTGCTAATTATTTTCCAAATCAAACGGCTGCTCAACTAAATTTTGAAATTCACTCTAATAATAATACATCTAATAAAGTAGTAACTTTGAATTTGTTAGCTCCACATTTGATTTTTGAAAGTTCCTCTATCTCTGCAAATACCGGAAATAATGATGGTATCGTGGATCCGGGTGAAACAATTTCAATTACAGTTAATAATAAAAATGAAGGTCAAGGTACACTTTATGCTTTAACTTCCCGTCTGAACTCTTTCTATTCTGGCGCAACTATTACCAACAATGTGGTCAATGTTGAACTAATCTCTTCAGGGCAAACCGTAAATAGTGAATATACAGTTCAAATTGCATCAACTGTTGCTCCAGGAACCATAATTCCTCTTTATCATACTTTCTATAAAGGTGACTATGTTGTTAATAAAGTGATTTATATCGTGGTTGGTCGTGTTATGGAAGATTTTGAAACCAATACATTCACCACATATCCTTGGGTTAACTCTTCCAATGCATGGATAATCATAGATACTAGCGTATATGCAGGCACTTACACAGCTAGATCCAAAAATAATTTAGCTAATAATGGAACATCTGCATTACAAATAACATTAACAGCTTTATCAGATGGAAATATTTCCTATTTCAGAAAAGTTTCCTCTGAAGATGGGTACGATTTCTTTAAATTTTATATTGATGGTGTTGAAAAAGAAGCTATTTCAGGAATCACCGGAACTTGGGCATTGTCCTCTTTCCCTGTAGCTGCAGGTTCCCATACCTATAAATTTGAATATAAAAAAGATGGTTCTCAAATCTCAGGAAAAGATTGTGCATGGATCGACAATATTACATTCCCACCATTCGGAACAGTAGCTCAAGCTGATATTGCTCAACTACAAGTTGTTGATCATACCATTACTGTAAATGCTGAAGAAGTGAGCCCTATCCCTTTTGAAACCAATGCTCAGATTACTGTAAACTTTACGAATCCATCTGCAATTACTGCTCAAAATATTGAAGCTCATTTAGATACTGATCATCCAGATGTAATTATAAACCAAGGAACTACACAACTTCCTGTTCCAAATATGTTACAAAATGATAATCAATCCGTAACCTTCCCTGTTCGTTCTCAATCCAGAAATCTTACTTCTGCTAATGTAAACTTTGTTTTCTCCCTTCAATATAATGGAACCGTAATTGATTATCCTTTCTCTGCTCTTTTTGAAGGAATTGCGCAAGGTGTTTGTGAAATGAATGAAATGGAATGTCTAATGTTCCCTATCCCAGCCAAAAATTATTTGACTGTTCAAACCGAAAATCCAATTCAATCTATTGAGTTGATCGATTTAAATGGAAAAAGAATAAACTATATCAGTTCTGTGGAGTCTAACAACCATACTTTTGCGGTTTCCGGCTTATCAACAGGAATCTATTTTGTAAAAGTGGTTGATGTAAATCAAAAAATGGCTGTTAAAAAATTGATTAAACAATAAAAATAACGAGTTTTATATGAATACTGCTCAACAATTCGATCAAATTGCTTCTTCATGTATCGAACTTTTTTCAAAAAAAGCAATAGATTACGGTACCGCATGGAGAATCCTCAGAACCTCCTCCTTAACAGACCAGATTTATATTAAAGCTCAAAGAATCCGAAGTATTGAAGAAAAAGGAGTGTCTAAAATTGATGAAGGAATAGTTTCCGAGTTCATTGGAATCGTAAACTATTCCGTCATGGCACTCATCCAGCTTGAAATCGGTGTGGCTAATACCATCGAAGAATGTTTCCCCGTCGAAAAAGCAATTGAATTATTTTCAAAACATTTACAAAATGCTAAAAATCTAATGATGGATAAAAACCATGATTATGATGAAGCCTGGCGCAAAATGAGAGTTAGCTCCTTAACCGATATCATACTCATGAAACTGATGAGAATTAAACAAATCGAGGATAATGAAGGTAAAACCATCGTTTCGGAAGGTTTATCTGCCAATTATTCCGATATTATCAATTATGCCGTTTTTGCATTGATTAAACTAACATTATAATTTTGCCTTATGAGAAAAAATAAAGAGCAAATCTGGGTCATGATTTTAAGACTCGCCTTAGCCGGACTTTTCATCTTTTCAGGATTCACTAAAGCCGTCGACCCAATTGCCTGGGGTATCAAAATGGATGAATATTTCACCTCTTTTGGAATGAGTTTTATGCATCCATACTCTTTCTATATCGGATTTATCCCAACTATTGCTGAAATGGTTCTGGGTTTTATGCTCCTTTTTAGAATCCGAGTGAAATTGACTACCATTGGCTATCTTTTATTCATGACTTTTTTCTTTTTCCTTACCCTTTGGCTTGCCATAGCTGAACATTTAGAAGTTCATTATGGCTATCATCTTGGAGTTGTTAAAGATTGTGGATGCTTTGGTCAGGCAATCAAAATGTCAAACTTGCAAACATTTTTGAAAAATGTAGTGATCATTATCCCAACTTTAATCCTATTCTTTAAAAGAAAATCGATTCCCGATATTAGATTGACCGTTTTTGGTCAGTGGTTGTTTACTTCTTTCTGGGTACTTCTTGTTTTTGCTTTTGAAATCTATTGCTTGTTCAATCTACCTATTAAAGATTATACCAATTGGAAAAAAGGGGAAAATATAACCCAATGGTTTATTGATCAACCTGCTCAAAAAGAGATTGTATTTTTATATAAAAACAACGTGGATTCTACAAAATTGGTTACATTAACAGAGAATCAAATGATGACCATCACCGATCAAAATCCAAACTTCTATTCCGAATACGAGTATGTGGACAGAAAAGACAGCATCATTAAAAAAGCGATTCCCCCTAAAATTCCGGGCTTCAGCATGCTTGATACTTTAGGAAGAGATTATGCTTCTCAATTGATTACTAATAATTCTGTAGTGTATGTTCTCTTTATGCACAATCTTGAGGAAGTTAATCCAAAAGGAATCCAAAGCAAAGCGCTACAATCATTAGTTTCTGCGTGTGAAAAACAAAATATTCATTTCGTTGCTGTGACCAATTCAAGTGAAGCTGAAATACAAAAATTTATTTCCGAGTATAAAATCACTTTCCCTATCTATTTTAATCCGATTGATCCTGTGAAAGGCCCATTTATGGTGCGTGATGCCGTAAGATCTAATCCCGGTTTGATGCTGATTAAAAATGGAGTGGTGATTAATAAATGGTCTTGGAGGAATTTTCCTGAAAAACTATAAAAACTTACCAAATCAAAAAATACCTAAATAAAATTCTTAGAAACTTTTTTATTCAAAATAATTATAATCAAACAATATAAAATCAACTTTTGATGGAATATAATACTAACAGAAACAAATTGATAATCAAAGAGTACGGCAGAAATGTGCAGAAAATGATTGAATATGCCATGCTGCTTCATGACCGTGATTTAAGGACTGAAACAGCTAAAGGAATTATCAAAGTGATGTCTCAAATTAACCCGGAAGTGAAGGAGAGTGTGGAAAATTCAAATAAAACCAATCACTCAGAAGATTATTGGAGAAAACTATGGGACCACCTGTTTATTATTTCAAATTATAAACTGGATGTTGATGCTCCATTCCCAAAACCTGATCCCGTATCCGAAAATGTTAAAACAAAAGGACATCAATATTATAAAGATAAAATTTCTTTTAAAACCTATGGCCGCCACATGGAAAAAATTGTGAAGGTTGTTTCTGAGTATCCTTTGGAACAACGCATGGTTCTAGGAAAAATGTTGGCCAATCACTTAAAGAAATTGTACCTGTTACACAATAGAAATACAGTGAAAGATGTTTTAATCATTGACCATCTTAAAATGTTGTCGGATGGTAAAATTGATCTTCCTGAAACTACTATTTTGGAACAAACCCGGGATTTGATGAAAATTAATAGTACCAATTTCAACAAACCTCAAGTATTTGACTATAAGAAAAATAAAAAGAAAAAGAAGAAAAAACCTGGTACCGGTTCCTATTCTAATAATAATAGTAGCAGCTACAGCAATAACAATAGTAACAGTTACAGCAATAACAATAGTAACAATTACAGCAATAATAATACTAACAACTATCATAACAATAATAAAAAATAATTAAATCTTAAAGTAGTGAAAATAGTTGAAGTTCAAAATGTAACTAAAAAGTACGCGAATCATCTTGCTTTAGATAATATCTCACTTACGGTTGAAAAAGGTTCTGTCTTCGGATTACTAGGCCCAAATGGTGCCGGTAAAACCACTTTAATCAGAATTCTAAACCAAATAACGGCACCTGATTCAGGTACCGTTTTGTTTCAGGGGAGACCTATCCAAAAAAATGATGTGGAAAAAATCGGGTATCTTCCAGAAGAAAGAGGCCTCTACAAAAAAATGAAAGTGGGTGAACAAGCCCTTTATCTCGCCCAATTAAAAGGGATTCCAAAACAAGTTGCCATGGAACGCTTAGTTACATGGTTTAGAAAATTTGAAATCGAAACCTGGTGGAATAAAAAAGTGGAAGAACTGTCTAAAGGGATGCAACAAAAAGTTCAATTTATCACAACAATCATCCATGAACCTGAATTTTTGATTTTAGATGAACCTTTTAGCGGTTTTGACCCAATCAATACCAATCTGTTAAAAGAGGAGATCTTGAGACTAAAAGAGAAAGGTACGACCATCATCCTTTCTACCCATGATATGGCTTCTGTGGAAGAGATTTGTGACGATATCGTTCTGATTAATAAGGCACGCAAAGTACTGGAAGGTCACCTTTTTGATATCAAAAATAATTTCAAAAGCGGTAAGTTTGAATTTGTTCTTGAATCTGAAAATGATCCAACTTCCCATTTCCAGAATGCAGACTCATTCTCGCTGATCCAGTCTTCTCATAAAAACAACCAATTTACTTTTTCCGTTCAACTTCCTCAACACACTTCCGGAAATCAATTGTTACAAAAAATTGTCCCTCTCGGTAATGTGGTATCTTTTAAGGAAATACTTCCCACTATGAATGAGATCTTTATCAAACAAGTAAACGAAACCAAGTAATGAATAAGATTAGATTTATTATAGCCCGCGAATATCTTACCAGAGTTAAGAAAAAATCGTTTATAATCATGACCATCATTGCGCCGCTTCTTTTGGCTGCTTTGATTGTCGTACCTGTCATTGTTGCAAATGAAACCCAGAAAACAATGAAAGTGATGGTGGTTGATGATAATGAATTTTTTATCAATCGTTTCAGTGATAATGAAAAAACCACTTTTGCCTACCGCTCAGGTGATATTGATGTTATTAAAAAAGAAGCACTTAGCAATGGATATGATGCTGTTTTACATATTTTAAAAGGAACTCAGATGATCCAATCCAATTTGTATTACAGCGAAGAACCATCCATGACTTTTAATTCCAATATTGAAAGTCAAATGGACAAATTATTGTTCGACAAACTGTTAGTGGATACTTTTAAAGTGGATCCTGAAAAATATGAGAAACTAAAAAGTTTAACCCGCTCTTCAGTGGCCAATATTAAAATTGATGAAGCCGGTCAGGAGAAACAAACTCAGGCTGAAATATCGAGAATTGTTGGAATGTTCAGTGGTATAGCCATCTATTTCTTTATCTTTATGTTTGCATCTCAAGTGTTGAGAGGTGTTTTAGAAGAGAAAACAAACAGAATTGTGGAAGTTTTGATCTCATCCGTAAAACCGATGGAACTGATGATGGGAAAAATTATTGGGATTGCCATGGTTGGACTGACTCAGTTTCTGATATGGGTAGGCTTAACGTTTGTTTTTATTTACGGCGCTCAATTTGCAGTTCCCGATCTATTCCAATCCCAGGCGCTTATGCAGCAAATGGGCGGACAGGGAGCAACGATTGCAGCACAAAACCAGATCACTGCTATTGGCGCAGATCAAATGCCAACTGCATCAATATTTACGTTAATTGATATGTATTTTAATGTATCTTTTACGGTATTGTTGTTAAGTTTCCTTTTCTACTTCATTTTTGGCTATTTGATCTATGCAGCCCTTTTTGCAGCGGTTGGATCAGCTGTGGACAATGAAACCGATTCACAGCAGTTCACATTGCCGGTTACTATTCCGTTAATATTGACGATCATGTTGTTAGTTCCCATAACCGAAGATCCCAACGGACCATTAGCGTTCTGGATGTCTATGATCCCATTAACTTCACCGGTAGCGATGCTCATCCGATTGCCTTCGGGTGTACCTTTAGTACAATTGTTATCATCTATGGCGATTTGTGTCTTGTTTTTCATTTTCTGTGTATGGTTTGCCGCCAAGATATACCGTGTAGGCATCCTCATGTACGGCAAAAAAATCACTTACAAAGAGCTCTTTAAGTGGTTGAGATACTAACCGAATGCTCGATTGCTCGAATGCTCGAATGCTCGTGTGCTCATGTGCTCATGTGCTCAATTTTTCATTTTTCATTTTTAATTTTTCATTTTTAATTAGCACATTAGCACATTTACAAATTAGCACATTAATTTGGGCGTGCCCCTTTGGCTACGCTCAACCAAATTATTCATAAAATAAAGAATAACCCCGTCGCAAGCCAAAGGGTCTGGGCTGCCTGGTCGTTAAAGTAGCTCACAAGTTCGCTCTTTAACTCCCGCATCCCATCGCTTTCCAACTTTGCGCGCTTTCCGGCTTCGTCCTCACGCATTTTTTTTCATGGCGTCGGCGTTTCGATACGAAGCTATTTATTTCTTTGTTTCTTCTATGTATCGTGAGGGCGCTTCTACTCAACGACCTTAGAGTAGTGCGTATGTTGCTCAAAGTTAAGGTCGCTGAGCGGTCACTGAGCTTGCGAAGTGTAGAAACCGGAAATACAGACTAAAAGAACAAATTGGGGATAACTAAGGTTTCGTATCGAAGCGCCGATGCCATTTCTTTTCTTATTCCGGGATAGTGTGGAAAGGGTTCGATTTAAAAATGAATGTTTTTGTATTTGATTTATATTAAGATCAATACAAAAATCTATTTCAACACTTTCTCGGAATAAGAGATGAAAATTATTATCACACAGAGTTCACTAAGTGTTTTTCCACTGAGTCCTCTGAGAAAAATCTCATGGTGTCCTTAGTGGTAAAATAATTTTAAAAAAATTATAATAATTAAAAAAGTTGTATATTTGTCGCATGTAAGCTAATCCAAATATGTTTTTGTTAATGACCCATTTAATAACTTATTTAAATATAAAGTCTTAAATATGAAATTAAAGTCCATAATACTCCTTATTATCTTGATATCGATTAGTGTTGGTGTTTCATTTTCACAAAAAGATAGTACATCTCAAAATTTCAGTTTGATAAGTTCGAATTTTTTAGATGAATATCAATTATTTGGAGATTCAACCCTTCTAGATTCTGCACTATTTTATACTGAATTAGGAATAGTTACTACTACCAATATGAATTTTATAGGGAGGAAATTATTGATTTTATCATTAAAACATGATTATGATGGTGGTTTAGATTATATTAAAACATTAAACAACCCTTTTTCCCCTTCTTTTCCATATTATAATGATATACTCGTTAAAAGATTTCAAGCTATGAAATATCTTTATTTGGGTGATTCAATAATGTATTATGAGGTTTTGAATTCAATAATTTCTGAAATAAAACCCTATTTTATTGAAAAACAAGAACTTTTTGATTCATTATGTAAAAATGATTTAAACATAATTTTTAAAAATGAACAATATTTTCTTTTTTTTGAATACTATTATTATCAATCACTAATTTTGGATCATGATACTTTTTCACATGAATTATTAATAATGCAAAATAAAGGATATAGTTCAGAATGCATTGATTTTATAAAATTGAATTGTGAAGATAATTTCTTAGAATACAATCTTTTTTAAAAAACCTCTGTACTTTTTGAAAATTTATGAGTATGAAAGATTTGTCCTTACTATTTGTTGAAGATTGGGTTGACCAACGCAACTCCTCCTGGAACACCCCATACACTTTCTCCGGTAAAGAAAAAGATACCGAAACCGGATACGGTTACTTCGGTGCAAGATACTACGACAGTGGTTTAAGCATTTGGCTCTCTGTTGACCCGATGAGTGATGAGTACCCCAGCATGTCACCATATAACTATTGTGCGAATAATCCAATAAAATTAATTGATCCAGATGGTAGGATAGTTGTCGATCCACGCATAGAAGGTATCAATAAAACTTTTTATAATTTTATGGTAAACGATTTTCAAAATTATGTATTGGGAAGTCCATTGATTATGGAAGCTTTACAGTTGTTTGGAGGTATGACTAGGGAGCAAATAGTTGAAGCAACAACAGATGGGATAGGACCATATTTGTGGTTTAACGGAGGTCAGGCACCTGAATATGATCAGGGTTGTATTATGATTCCACCTAGTTATATTGACAAAATAAAAGCTTTAAATGATAAAAAGGCTACAAAATTTAAAAAACAAACTGCACTTCTCTTTATTGTTAATATTGTAATTCATGAATTGACGCATCATGGTGATTATGTAAATGGAAGAAAGAAAAACCAAACATTAGATTGTGAATATATTTATGAAAATGGAAAACCTTCTAAAAGATGGAAAGATCAGAGAGGAAATGGTTCTGATCGCGGTGGACTATTAGAATCAATGATTTGGTTTGATAGTGATTGGGGTTTAATGATTAATACATTGAAAGAAGCTGAAGATGTTGTTAAAAAACTTACTGGTACCCCAAATGAGATCAAATTACCTAAACTACCTGATTTATATTAATAGATTATGAAAAAATATACATTAATTCTTTTGTTAATCATTGAAGTTTCTTTTTCTTATGCTGGCACATATAAAATGAAACTACATGAAATAATTAAAATCTCTGATTATTGTTTTTTAGGAGAGATTATTCATCTTACTGATCAAAAATATATTTTCAGAATAGATAGTTCCTTTTTTCAACAATCTAATGATTCAATAATTGAAGTTGAAATTAGTCCCTATGATTGTGGTCATAAAATTTCAAAATGTGTACTTGGTGAAAAAATAATCCTTTTTTTGACAAAGTCTAACTCATTTGGATACCCATTTGAATACGATAATCAATTGTTCTTATTGAAAGAAAATGAGTTCCCAATTAATAATGATACAATATCTTACACATCTTGTGACAAAATTAGATTTGCTTCATTAAATGATTTTATCAATACGATTATTGAATGTAAAAAAAATTATTCAAATATAAAAAAACATTTTGATCATACTTTTTATGAATTTAAAATTGCAAAAAAAAATAGGATAGATTTAATTGACGACATTCTTATTGATACTTTTATCAATAATTTTTATATAAAATCTGACATTTTCAAATCAATATTATGTGATCTAACTAATATATACAATCTCACATTATCAATTTCTGTAATAAAGTTTATGCCTGATATAATTACCACAAAAATAGATCCTTTCTTAATTAAGAACAATGATAATTTTTTTCAAATTAATGAAGAATACGGAATATTTTCCGATAGCTTAAGTTTTAAATCTCAAGAGTTAACTATCATAAGAAAGAATAATATTATCATTATCAAACCCGATTCCTATAAAAAATCAACATTGTACATAATTCATCATTTTAAAAATTTTTCCGATACTATTCAAATCATTGAATTTAAAATAGTCAGATCAGCACCTTTACTTATTGATTTGAAAACAAATGTATTATATATCCAAAAAGGATTCAATCGCTACGCTTTACTTATTCAAGATAACTCAGGAATCATATATAATGAATATAACCTATTATCTTGTGTTGTGAAGATTACAACAGAAAATGAAATTTTCAAATATCAATTATATAGTCCTATGTTAAAATATGATCTTAAGGAAAAAATTAAAACAATGAAAGAAAATGATATAATTGAATTAATAGATATTTATGCTGTTGATGCTTATGGTAATTGTATTGAAATGAAACCAATAAAATATAAGTTAAAAAAAATTGATAAAAATCATTTTCCTTTTTGAAATGACAACATAATAATTGAAAAAGCACCCAAATAAGGCAACTCTTTTAATATAGATGATCATGGATGCGTTCACAATAATCATATTTTTTAAAAACAAATATAACGCTCCTCTGGAGCGGGATCGTTTGGTTGGAATTTATACGCTACCAATTTAACGCCACTCTGTGGCGGGTTCATTTCACCGGCAATTCATCTGCTACAAAGGTGTCGCTCCTACGGAGCTGAGAAAAGTCTGCAGACTGCGGACGGCAGACTTTCAAAATGCTCATGTGCTCGATTGCTCATGTGCTCAATTATTCATTATTCATTATTCATTTTTCATTATTCATTATTCATTTTTCATTATTCATTTTTCATTTTTCATTATTCATTTTTCATTATTCATTTATCTCCAGTCTCCAGTCTCTATTCCTAAAGAAAAAACGAAGTTTTTTGTCGCGTGAGGGATTGGAGGGGCGGCGAAGCCGGTGCGAACCGGAACGAGCGCCGCGATGATTTTTATGTGAAGTTTTGGATTTTCTTAAGCGTAGTGCGGTGAAGCACGGGAGCGAAGCGGACCCCCGGAAAAGCCCGACGGCGTGGGAAGGCTCGTGGGTGGGGAAGCCGGCACGCCCTAATAAAAAGACTGCAGACGGCGGACAGCGGACTACAGACGAATGAAAAGACTACAGACAACGGACCACGGACTACAGACGAATGAATAATGAATAATGAATAATGAGCAATCGAGCATTCGAGCATTCGAGCATTCGAGCATTCTGAAAGGTCTGCCGTCTGCTGTCTGCTGTCCTTGTTTACAGCTTTTCCGGGAAGAACTTGATGAGCATGCCGTTGAGCTCCTCTTTCTTGATCGGCTTGGAGATGTAATCGGAACACCCTGCTTCTAAAGCTTTGTCCCGATCTCCCGATAATCCAAAGGCTGTTTGCGCAATCACAATCACACTGGTGTTGAATTCACGAATCTGTTTGGTGGCGTTAAATCCATTCAACAATGGCATCTGAATGTCCATCATGATTAAGTCCAAATCAGGATTCATACGTGCCATCTCAACTGCTTTCTCACCATTTGGCGAATGTAGGATCGCTTTTGTGTATGGTTTTAAATAAGTGCTTAATAATAGAGCCGATGTTTCATCATCTTCAGCTATCAAGACTTTCAAATCCTGTAAGTTGGCTATATTTAAAGTGCGTCCTCCGGCATTGGTTTCTGGAGAATCTTTGTATTTTTCAAAATCTAATGGTAATGAAAATGCAATAGTGGTTCCAAATCCGAGCTGACTGCTTACATGTATCGTCCCTCCCAACATTTCAATGTACGATTTGGCTATAATTAAGTCTAACCCCCTGCTTTCGTGTGATTTTTCCAGGTACTGATCAGCACTGAACCGGTCGAAAATAGTGGAAACCCGTTCAGGGGAGATCCCAAGCCCGGTGTCCTTAATCGTAAATTCAAATTTTTGATCTTTTTCAACTACTTGCAACTCTACCCCCCCTTGAATGGTGTTTTGAATTCCAAATTTTAATACATAGTATAAAATCGCATCCACTTTGTCCTGATCCGACTTCACAATAAAGTTCTTCAATGCATTGATGCCGTAGTATTTAAGAATAATTCCCTTTTGATTTATGGTTTGCTCAAATTTATTGAAATTGTTTTGAAGTAACTCTTTGATGTTGAATGAAGATATATTGGTTTTGATGAGCCCGGCTTCAATTTTGGAAATATGGATAATCTCATTGATGATCTCCAACATTAAAGCACCACTATTTTCAATAATCTGAATATATTCGAGTTGCTCTTTTGGGGTTATATGTGCATCTTTTAAAAGATCTGCAAATCCCAAAATTCCATTCATCGGAGTTCTGATGTCATGACTCATATTAGCAATAAAAGCAGATTTTGCTCTGTTGCTCTCTTCAGCCAACTCTTTTTTGCGGATCAGTTCAGCTTCTGCTAACTTTTGTTCCGTGATATCTCTAAACTCTACAGTTCTAACCGGTTCCCCTTTGTAAAAAACATTTTTCCCCTGAACTCTAACAGGATAAGAATCTCCGTTTTTACGAAGTCCCATCACTTCATACGATTTCTCAGATTTATTTTTCATCTGATCGGTTACGTAATCAAGGTAATCAGGATCGATTAATGTGAGAATGTCTAATCCCAACAACTCTTCTCTGGTATACCCGGAAATATCTGAAAGGCCATAATTACACTCAATTATAATCCCATTTTTATGGATCGCAATACCACCGAATGAAGCATCATGTAGCGCTTTAAAACGTTGTTCACTTTCAGTTAGTTCACTGTTGATCTTTTCAATTTCATCAATTTGTCGGCTTAACTGTAAATTTCGAAACGCCTTTTCGGAAAGTTCATTTGCAATAGTAAAAAACAATTTGGCAACATTCTCAAACTCATAAATCGTAACAACCGGTGCTTTTAGAAATGCTTGCAAAAAGGTTGTTTTTTCAATCCCTGATTTATTGGCATACTCTTCAATTTGATTGATGTCGTAAGACATACTGCGAACCTGTCCCATCTGCCAAATCGCTATTGGATTTTCACCAACACTAATAAATGCAGTCTCAAACCAATAACCACTTAAAGTGCAAGGAGAAACAGTTGTATTGTTTAAATCTTTATGATCTTTATTCCATTGGTCATAAGCAAAACAAGCAGGTGAACCATTCGTCGATTTTTCCATGATCATCTTACATAATGGAGTAAAGTTACTTGGTTTGGTCAACATATTCCCATCCAGATCCATAATGACAGAGGATACTTTGTTTGCTGCAGAAAAAAGATCTTGCAATTTTTGAATGTCATCCTGATCAAATAAATCAAAAAACTGAATATCTTCAGGATTTTTGCCTAACTTTTGAATGTTATGATCCATGATTTCCATATTTTACGTCTTATTAATTCAACACCCGGCTCTCCATTTATTAAATTGAATGGAATAACCCTAATAATGTACAAAGATATTATTTTTTTTCTTAAAAAACTGAGAAATGTGTCAAAAAATGACGAAATTGGACAAAAATTTAGGAAGTTAATCTTAAAATATGTTTTTTGTATTTCAAATGAAGAATTCTGATCAGATGGGATTGGCAATAAGGGGAACATGGACAAAGGTTTTAAGTTCTCCATTGAGCCATAAATTTTCTGAATTTTGATCTAAAATTACCGGCATCCGTTTCTTGGAATTATGAATTTTACTCATCAACTCGTCCGCTTCAGTGGTTAAAATGGTGAAAGTATTGCGAACTTCTCCAGTGGAAGGATCGGCCCATTGATTGTACAATCCGGCAAAAGTAAATAATTGATGTTCCGGCAACATGATCTCATATTTTTGTTTCTTTTTCCCTTTTTCATCTAACCATTGCCATTCAAAAAAAGAGTCTGCAATGATTAAACATTTATTTGAGATCACATATTTAAAGGAGGGTTTTTCGGTAATGGTTTCGATTCTGGCATTCAGTGTGTTTTTCTGAATCTCATCATTTTTTGCCCAGGATGGAATCAATCCCCACTCAAAAAGCTGAATTAAATCTTTGTTTTGGTGCGTGATTACTGGTACTTTAGGATATTGAAATCCATTGTAACTCTGAGGTCTGAAATCCAAATCATGTTCAAATTTGGCATTGAATCGATGCTTCAATTCGGTAGCATCTTTTGAAATTTGCATAAAAAAACACATACTAACAACGGATTATGATGATATCTGATAATTTGGTGGTATATCTTGGGGACAATTTTTCCTGTTTCATTTTCCAGACTTTCTTCTGATCCTGTGAAGCTAAACGCACTTTTTGTTGTCCGTAAGAGTGGTTGATTTTATCAATCGCTTCCATCAAGGGAATGTGACGATCATTTCTATTCTCAAACAATCCCAACTGTTGTTCATTGTCAGGAGTGAAATCCATCACTATAACACCCGCTTTTTTGTACTGGTACCCTTTTTTAAATATTTTTTGTAAGCCCAAAAGGGCATATTTGGAGAGTTCAATTCCGGAATTAGTTGGAAATGGTAATTTTACAACAATATTACGACTATACTGATCCAGATCTTTGCGGTGCCAGTTGGTATGAACAAAAACCATCACGGTATTGCAACAAGAGTGTTGTTGTCTTAACTTTTCAGCACATGAAACAGCAAAAGTGGTGACCCGCTCCGAAAGATCGTTCCATTCTGTGTAGTTTTTTTCAAAAGTCCGGGTGGTTGCAATGTTTTTTTTAGGCTGAACCGTTTCCATATCTAAAGTGGGAATCCCTTTGAGGTCTTTTTGTAACCTCAATCCGACAATAGCCATCTGTTTTTGAACCCAGTAGGGATCCAATTGGGTGAAATCATAAGCTGTTTTTACTCCTAATGCGTACAATCTTTTTGAATGTTGCCGCCCAATTCCCCATACATCTTCAACGGATAACCATTTTAATGCTTTTATCCTTTTTTCTTCAGTATCAATGATATATACATTGCCTGTTTTTTCAGGAAATTTTTTAGCGATTCTGTTGGCTACCTTGGCAAGCGATTTAGTGGGCGCAATTCCCACACTTACGGGTATTCCGGTCCACTTATAAACTTTATTTCGCATCGATTTACCATGCTCATAAAGATCAATTCTGTCAAAATTTTTAAGTTTAAGGAATGCTTCATCAATACTATAGATCTCCATTTCAGGACTATACTCTTCCAAAATGGTCATCACACGATGACTCATATCTCCATACAATGCAAAATTAGCAGAAAAAACCTGCACATTGTTTTTCCTAAACAATTCTTCATTTTCAAAAGCCGGAGCGCCCATCGGAACACCAATTGCTTTGGCTTCATTACTCCGTGCGATCACACACCCATCATTGTTGGAAAGAACAACAACCGGAATCCCATTCAAATCGGGACGAAACACCCTTTCACAGGATGCATAAAAGTTGTTGCAGTCGATCAAAGCAAACATTACAATGGCTTTTTGATGATATAGGTGACAATCCCCCAGATGGTCAGATTGTTGTTTTCTTCAATTTTTATGGGTTTATAAGCCTCGTTTTCAGGTATTAACCAAAGTTCATTTTTTTTGATTTTGATCCGTTTTAACGTAAACTCACCATCCAGATAACAAACCGCTATTTTACCATCAACAGGCTCAATACTTTTGTCAATCACCAACAAATCACCATCATTAATTCCGGCATTTTTCATCGATTCCCCTTTAACTCTTCCATAAAATGTGGCTGAAGGATGTTCAATCAGTTGTTTGTTCAAGTCAATAGAAAGATCAACAAAATCTAAAGCAGGGGAGGGGAACCCCGCACTGATTTGAAATGGAAGTAAAGGCAATTCTAAGTCCGTTTCTGTTTCTGCTGCAAAAATTTCCAGTTCTTTACCCTGATGTAAGTTTAATAATGGCATGGTGTTTCAGCAATTTAAAAGTTTTTCTGACTTTTACGATTAGATTGCAAATATAAATGAAAAAATAGATGAATCAGAATAACAAAAACACTATTTTTTAGGTTTCTTGCCCATATAAAAAATGAGTTCGCCCCCTTGAGTGATTTCTGAATGTTTGATATAAGGTACCTTTAGTTCTTTTCCATTGAGCATTACCTTTTGAATGTAAATATTTTGCTCAGATTGATTTACCGTTTTTATAGTAAACGTTTTCCCGTTTTCTAATTGTAACTTAGCCTGTACCAGGGAGGGAGAACCAAAATAGTATAATTCACTTCCCGGACACACAGGATAAAATCCCATTGCATTGAAAACATACCACGCACTCATTTGACCAAAATCATCATTGCCACTTAACCCATAAGGTTCTGTATGATACATCTTTTTGAGGATCATTCTCACTCGTTCCTGACTTTTCCAAGGTGCTTTGGTCCAGTGATACAAAAATGCAGACTGATGGGAAGGCTCATTTCCATGGACATAATTGCCAATGATGCCGTCTCTGGTTACATCTTCCGTATTTTCAAAGTATTGATCGGGAAGCTCCATGGTAAATAATGAATCCAGATATTGTTCAAATCGTTTTTCACCACCCATCAGATTAACCAATTGAGGAACATCATGAGGAACATAAAGGGAGTAATTCCAGGCGTTGCCTTCAATAAAACCTTGACCATGAGTGTTTAATGGATCAAATGCAGTGATAAATTGTCCGGCGCTGTTTTTGGGACGTATAAATTTTGTAATGGGATCAAATAAGTTTTCAAAATTTTGTGACCTTTTGATAAATGTTGGGTAATTTAACTTGATTTCTGGATCATTAATGGCTTGTCCTAACTGTGCAATACACCAGTCATCATAAGCAAATTCCAATGTTTTGGATGCCGAATTGGAACTTTTATCTTCCGGAACAAATCCTAATTTTTTGTAATAGTAAATTCCATCATACTCATCTTTGTTGGCAGTATTGACACAAGCCCAATACGCTTTAACAGGATCAAATCCTCTGATCCCCTTCATATAAGCATCAGCTATAACCGAAACACTGTGATAGCCAATCATACACCAGTTCTCGTTTCCATAGTGGGACCAAACCGGGAGCATCCCATGAATGTTTTGTTCATAATGGGCTAACATGGATAAAATCATATCATTCACTCTTGTGGGCTGAATGATGGTGAATAAAGGATGTAATCCCCTGTAAGTATCCCATAATGAATAAGATGTATAATTAGTAAATGTGTCAGCCGAATGAATATTCTGATCTAACCCCTTATATTTTCGATCTACATCCATGTAAATGGTGGGACCTAAAAATGTGTGGTATAGAGAGGTGTAAAAATTTACTTTGTCATTTTCTGTCAGTGTTTCCACTTTAATTTTATTCAATTCCCGGTTCCATTCCTCTTGCCCGGCCTTTTTGTAATGATCGAAATCCCATGTTGGTGTTTCAGTAAGCATATTTAAAATGGCGCCCTCCTGAGAAACAGGAGATATTGCCACTTTGATCATCAATGGTTCCTTATCTTCAAACTCGAAATCAAAATAAGCTTTTAACTCTCTGGCTGATGCTTCCGGAAAATGATGAATCAAATCAAATCGTCTCCAGAATCCCTGATATTTCTCTTTTGGAAGTTGAAAACCGTAGTTTTTAAATGGTTTGGAAAAAGCGATAGCAAAGTAAACTGTTCTGTTTTTAGCCCATCCGTTGGTTATTCGGTAACCGGTTATCAATGTGTCATTTACAACTCGAATATAGGTCCAGATATTCTTCCCCTCATAATTGTAAATACCGTAATTCAAATCTAAAATGATGTGTGCACTATCTGTTTTGGGGAAGGTGTACCTGTGGATTCCTACCCGGGTAGTAGTGGTTAATTCTACATCAATTTTCTTTTCCTTTAAAGAAACCCGGTAATAATTGGGCTCCGCCTTTTCACTTGTTTTATAATAGGTTGATCTATAACCGGATTCAGGATTGGCTGAGGTGCCCGGATTGAGTTGTAATGTGCCATAAGTGGGCATGATCAATAGATCTCCTAAATCTGAATGTCCGGTGCCGCTAAAATGGGTGTGCGAAAAACCAACAATGGTTGAATCGGTGTATTGATAACCTGCACAGTATTGATAAACATTTGAATTGTACTTACCTTGTGCATCATACATCATGATGGTGTCGGTTTCCGGACTCAATTGTACTGCACCGAATGGAACTGTTGCACCCGGATAGGTGTGCCCCATTCGTTGGGTTCCAATAAATGGATTCACATAATCAATTGGTGTTTTTGAAACATGCTGTTGAGAATAACTCAAAACACAAGTAGTCAATGCAATAATAAAGAGGGTTGTTTTTTTCATAACTTATGATTCAGGAAAAATAATAGCATCAATCTCTTGTTTTGCAGTTCTCATAAATTCACCATATTCAGCCGGTGTACGACGATGAATGTAAAAAAGAAGCAATCCGGTAACGGTTAATTGTAAACGATGTTGAACTTTCATCACATCTGCCTGCCTCATCTCTTTCTGAGCCACTAACTGATCCCAGTCTTTTTGTAGAATATTCTTCAAAGAATCTGTAATCAGTTCAATTGTTTGTATTTTATTACCAAAATTGACCACTCTTTCTATAAAGAAAAGTTCAAAAACACTGGGATAATTCACAAAATATTTAATATATTGCATGATCTTACTCTCAATGATTGTCAAACCACTTTCAGTACCTTTACTTTCTCCGTTCACAAAGTCGGAGCACTCCTGATAAAAATCCTGAACACAGTAAAATATCAGATCATTCAGATCTTCAAAATAATTATAAATAGTGGTGTAAGAGTAGCCGGCTCGTTCAGATACAGATCTGACACTTAAACTTTTTATCCCTTCTCCAACCAAAATCTCTTTGGCTGCCTGGATATAATACCCTTTGATTCGTTGTTCTTTGAGTTCTTTATTTTTCATAGTATTTAAAAAAATTAACGATGCAAAAATAATAAAATAATGTTAAAAAAATTAACAGTGTTAAATTTATTTTTTATAATATTGCAAATAATTGATTAACAAATTAATAAAATTCAAATTGCACTAAATTATTCATCTGAATTTACATAAATTTCATCGAAAGTCGAATCAAAAAGGGGATTAGTAGTATTTGATCTCCGCAAAACTACGCTGTATCCCTTTTCTGTATTTTGGTTTTGGATGACCAACAATAAGAAATAACCCTTCACGACTTTTATATTTAATTCCATATTTTTCACGTAGTTTTTTGGCCCCTTTTCCATTTTGAATTAAAGGATGAACACCTCCTAACATACAGGATCCCAATCCTAAAGATTCAGCTGCATACATGGCTACTGTAGCTGCAACAATAGGATCTGCCGGATCTGTGTAAGGAGAACCATAAAAATAAAGTAAAGCTGGGGCATCGTATGTAACAAGATTTTCACCTTTTTGATTACTATTGATATAGGTGTCAAATAAAGGTTTTACAAATCCTTTAAATAATTCATCATTAGTTTTACCCCAAAATGGACGCATGATGGCCAAAAACCACTTGGATACGAACCATCTCATAGATTCCAGATAAATGCAAAAATCATGGGCAAACTGATTGTTTTTTTCCCGACTATCTAAAACCATCACATGCACATCAGAAGGGGGTAATCCCATAGGAGAATATTGCGCAGCATCCAAGATTTTCTCTATCAACTCATGAGAAACCTCCTGATCGGTAAATTCACGAACACTTCTTCTCTTTTTAAGCAGTCCCATTAATGAATTGTAATCTGTAATACCTTGAATATCTGAAAGATCAAAAAGATCATTTTTGCTAAAGCATCGGCCTTCAATTTCAATTGCACCTGTAGGACATATCGCTACACAATGTCCACAGGCAATACAACCAAAAATGGGAGTTTCACTCATTGTAATTACTCCATCTTTTAGTATGAAATTGAAATCTTTGCAAACATCCACACATGCTCCACATCCGATGCAAAGTTCCGGATGTAAAATAATGGTGGCTTTTTCCTTAGTTCTTGAAGTTGGTATGCTCATCGTTTAAATATTTTATTTTAAGTGCAAATATAATCTTTTTCTTTAATTAAAAAACAAAATGATAAAATCGCTTCTGCGAAAATCAGCGAGATCTGCGGGCAAGAAAATCCCCCGCTGATTAAGCAGATTTACGCAGAAAAATGATCAGATAACACTCTTCATAAATTTGAACAATCCGCGTGATATATGAAATCTTTGTTTATATTTGCACGTTGATTTTCATTTATTTAAAATATCAAATATGAAAAAAATTGGAATTTTTATTCTTTTGTGCTTCTTTGCTTCCATAGAAGCTAATGCACAAACATATCAACTGTTTTCTCCCGATAAAACAATGCTGGTTACCCTTTCTATCGCCGATCAGATCACTTATGCTGTTACATTGGATGGAAATCCGATCATTGATCAATCTTCAATCAGTTTTGTGACATCTCTGACTGCAAAATCATCAAAATGGAAGATTGCAAAAGGAAAGAAATCGTTCCATAACAAACCTATAATTCCTGTTTTTCCTATTAAAACGGACACCATTCAAAATCAATATAACCAGATTTCTCTCGAATTTACGAACGATATCGTTCTGGAATTCCGGATTTTTAATAATGGGGTGGCCTGGCGCTGGCTGACGAATCATAAAGGAGAATACACCATTTTAAATGAATTGATCCAATTCAAATTGACACCCGATACCAAAACCCTTTTCCCTTTGGAAGATCAGGTTTTGTATTCTCACCATGAAAGAATATACATTGATACTACACTTGCCGGAATTGGAAATTCCAAAAATGGATCTTTGCCGGCTCTGTTTGTAAAAAACAGATCAAATGTTGTGATTACAGAATCAAACTTACTCAACTATCCCGGTTTCTATTTGGAAACAGCTGAAAATGGAATCATTAACGGAATCTTACCCCGATATCCAAAATCTTGTCAAATCGTGAGTGATCGGGATGAAAAAGTGATCGATTATGAAAATTTTATAGCGAAATGTATGGGAAAAGAGGATTTTCCATGGAGAGTGATTGTGATTGAAAGAGAGGATAAAAAACTGTTGGATAATCAGTTGGTCTTTCAATTGGCGGATGAACCAATTGGAGATTTTAACTGGGTGAAACCCGGCAAAGTTGCATGGGATTGGTGGAATGCAAACAATATTTATCAGGTTCCTTTTGAAGCAGGTATTAATACAGAAACCTATAAGTATTATATCGACTTTGCCGCCCAAAACAATTTAGATTATATCATTTTAGATGAAGGTTGGAGTGAAACTACTAATTTGCTCCATGTTGTTCCAGAAATTAATATGCAGGAACTGACCCAATATGCTGCTCAAAAAGGGGTAGGAGTGATCTTGTGGGCTTCCTGGATCCCATTTAGAGATCACATGACTGAAGTTTTAGATCAATTTGAAAAGTGGGGAATCAAAGGGGTGAAAATTGATTTTATGCAACGGGATGATCAACCAATGGTCCAGTTTTATGTAAAAGCAGCCCAGGAAACAGCGAAAAGACACATGATTGTAGATTTTCATGGGGCTTTTAAACCAACAGGGCTAATCAGAACTTATCCGAATGTTTTGTCCTATGAAGGTGTTTATGGATTGGAACAATCGAAATGGGATCCCAAAAAAAGGAATGGTCCCGAACAAAATTTGAAAATCCCATTTACTCGTATGGTGGCAGGACCAATGGATTATACTCCTGGAGCCATGATCAATGCGCAGGCTAACGATTGGCAACCCCACTTTAGAACACCCATGAGTTTGGGAACACGCTGTCATCAATTAGCGATGTATGTAATTTATGAAAGTCCATTGCAAATGTTGGCCGATTCTCCTACACACTATTATAAAGAACCGGAATGTTTATTATTTTTGAAAGAGGTACCCACAATATGGACTCAAACTATTCCACTTGAAGCGCGTGTTGGAAAATATATTCTGATGGCCAAAAAAGCAAAAGATGGAAAATGGTTTGTTGGGGCTATGGCAGATTGGTCTGAAAGAGATTTAATTTTGAATTTACACTTTCTTGCTCCTGGAAAATATAAAATAACGATCTGGAAGGATGGCTTAAATGCCAATCATAATGGAAATGATTATTTGATGGAAACGATAGCCTGGGATTCCAATAATCCGATTCCCATTCATCTTGCCAAAGGGGGAGGATGGTGCGCCATTATTGAACCGATAACTAAATAGTTTGGAATCTATTCTTTCCTGCAATTTTGTAATAAAAAATGAATCCTATTGATTACATTTACTTTGCTGATTCCGGAATCAAAATCCAGATACAGCAGATTGAGTTGAGGATATTTTAATTTGATTTTTTTCTCCATCCCTTTCCCGATAATATGATTCGCAATACAACCAAAAGGTTGTAAACAGATCACATTGTTGATGTTTTGTTCTGCAAAGGTAGCTGCTTCAGCCGGAATTAACCACCCTTCTCCGTATTGATGATTCAGATTTAAAATTTCAGAAGCCAGACGTGCAGCATGATGTATTGATGGATTCGGCCTGTAATATTTGAATCGTTTTAAAACGGTGTCAAACTTTTTAATGGTTCGATTGGCAAACTTTTCCGCAATCTGTTCGGTAAATCCTAACCTATTAGCTTTTGCAATAAAGGATGCTCTTTGTACTTTATTATTTACAAAAGCCTGCATCATAAAATCCAATAACGGTGGTATAACAACTTCAACATGGTTTTCAATCAACCATTCCACCATATTGTATTGCCCATAAGCATTATACTTGACATAAATTTCTCCCACTATACCAACAGTTTGAACATCTTCATAGTGAATTGTAATTTGGTTAAACTCAAAAACCGCTTCTTGTAACAAATCGGGCAATTTATGGTGTTCTTTTCGTTCTAAAGCCGATTTGGCAAGATTGATGTATTTGTCTTTGAGTATTTTTGATTGTGTATTACTCTTTTCTCTCGATGCTGTAGCATAGTAGAGTTGTGATATGGAATCTGCATACAAAAGAGCCATAAATGCTGCTTTAATAATTTTTAACCAATGGGGTTTAAATCCGGGTTGTAAGTTAAAAACAGCATCCGGACTTCCTAATCCAATGATGGGAACATCATGAAATCCGGCATTTGTGATCCCTCGTTTGATAAGTGAAAGGTAGTTGGTTGCCCTGCATTGTCCTCCGGTTTGCGTTATTCCAATTGCGATATTTTCATTTTGATATCTTCCACTTTTTAAACCTTTGATTATATCACCAACTACTAAAGTGGCAGGATAACAAACTTCATTATTGGCGAACTTAAGTCCCAGATCGATCGATTCCTGATCTGAAGGAGGAAGATTTTCAAAATTGTAGCCAATCTGTTTGGCTAAAATAGGGGCTAATGGAGAGTAAAAATCTGAAAACCAAGGAAATAATATAGTTCTTTTCCGATCTTCCATATCAAAAACCGGGAGTTGAGGTTTATGAAATGTTATTTTTTGAGGAGATATCAATTCATTTCTCATTTTCATAGACTCCACTAAAGATCGTAACCGGAGTTTGATAGATCCCGGACTTGAAATCTCATCTATCCGAACCCAGGCATAAGGGATTTTTTTTGCATTCACTAGCTCTTTCACTTCCCCTAAAATGATCGAATCCAAACCACAACCAAAAGAATTTAACTGAACAATACCAATAGGATAAGATTGTTCACCTACCCATTTAACAGCATGTAAAATACGATTGGTGTATTCCCATTGAGAGATCGTGAAAAAGTGATCAAATCCCTCTTCTGAATGCGCTGCAATCTCTTCATTGATTACAAAAACTCCTAAATCAGCTAAAAGAGAAGAAACATTTTGATGAATAAATGGATCTGCATGATAAGGATGCCCCGCAACTAAAATAATAGGTCTATTTAGTTCTATTGCCTTTTTTAAAATCCGCTCATTTTGTTCAATAATATCATTTTTACTCCATTGTTGATACTCCAGTGCCTTCTTAAATGCATGTTTAAAGGTTTTTGCAGAAACATCTAATGATTTCAAATATTTTTGACAACTTTTACGAAGCAATTCCGGGTCTTTAAAATTGACAGGAATTTTATCTATCACAATGTTTAGATCTACCAAATCTATGATTCCACTCTCCAAAACTTCCGGATAACCGGTTACTACAGGACAATTGAAACTGTTTGTAGTTTTATTAAATTGTTTTTTTTCATAAACAACGATAGGTAAAAATATCCGATCCACTTTTTTCTCAATCAAATTGATGATATGACCATGAGATAATTTGGCCGGTAAACAAATATTGTCAGACATCGCTCCACCAATCCCTTTCTGATAAAGAGCTTGTGAACTATCATCCGAACGAACCACTTCTAATCCTGATTCTTTAAAAAGGGTATTCCAGAATGGATAATTCTCAAACATGTTTAAAATCATGGGGATTCCAATTTTTTGAGATGCTGTATTTGAAACCTCTCTTTTTTGAAACCTCTCTTTTTTGATCTCAAAAATAGACACTCCTTTTTCAACAATTTGTCCTGAATTGGAGAATATTTTTTCACATTTATGCCCTGCAAAACATCGTATTTGGTTTGGAAATTTATATATGGTAATGTTACAGTGATTGGTACACCCTTTACAAACAGAATATTCAGTATCAAATTTCAGCGAGTTAAGGAGTTGATTCCATCCAATAAAAGAAGATATTTGTGATGTTTTTTCATGTTGTATGGCATATAAAGCAGCCCCGTAAGCTCCCATTATTTCAGGGAAATTCGATATAGATACTTTTTTACCGGTAAGGAGTTCTAAACTTCTAAATACAGCTTTGTTTCTAAAAGTTCCACCTTGTACTACTAAGTGTTCTCCTAAAGATTCAAAAGTGGATAATCTCAACACTTTGTTTAAGCAGTTTTTTACTACGGAATATGCCAATCCGGCCGATAAATCAGCAATAGTGGCACCATCACGTAAAGCTTGTTTAACTTTTGAATTCATAAACACCGTACACCTTGATCCCAAATCATAAGGTTTTTGAGAATCTAAGGCAATTTCTGCAAATTCAGAAATGGAATAGCCCAAAGTATGTGCAAATCCTTCAATAAATGTGCCACATCCGGACGAACACGCTTCATTGATCTCCATATTTGAAATTGTACCATTCTGAATGAAAATCGCTTTCATATCTTGGCCCCCGATATCCAAAATAAAAGAAACTTCAGGGTCAATATCCTGAGCTGCAATCGTGTGTGCAACCGTTTCAACAATGCTATAATCTAAAGAAAATCCCTTTTGAATCAACTCTTCACCATATCCGGTTACACAAGTAGAAGAAACGGGTATTTGAATTTTAGGATTGTGTTGATGAAACAGTAAAAGTCCCTCAGTTACCGTTTGGAGCGGATCTCCATTATGGTTTTTATAAAATTGAAAAATCAACTCTTTTTTTTCATTGAGAATAGCAATTTTTGTCGTGGTTGAACCCGAATCGATCCCAATGAAAAGCTTATTGGATGTTTCTAAATCTCCTTTTATAATGGAAATCTCATTTTTATGGGAATGCCAGTCGGTAAAGTCAATCTTATTGTTAAAAAGAGGGAGTAAATTGTTTTTTTGATCCGAAGTGGGTTCAATCTCTTTTAATGATTTTAGAATGGAATGAATAGAAACTGTTTTGCACTCTTTAGGTATCGATATGGCAGTGCCTATTACGGTAAATAATGCTCCATTTTCTGGAACAATCAAATCTGAATCCTCAAGATGAAGCACTTTGGCAAATGCTTTTCGGAGTTGAGAAATATAGGAAAGTGGACCACCGCAAACCAATATTTTACTTTTAATCTGAGATCCCTTAGCTAAAGCATTGATGGTTTGATTGGCAACAGCTTCAAATATCGAAGCGGCAATATTGGAAGGTTTAATTTTACGACTTGTTAAATTCTGAACGTCCGTTTTTGCAAAAACACCACAACGCGATGCAATAGGATATATAGTATCACTCTCTAAGGCAAGTCGATTTAATTCTTCTATTGTGATGTTTAACAATGCAGCCATTTGATCGATATATGCTCCGGTGCCACCTGCACAATTCCCATTCATACGGATATCAGGATGAGTGGGATCTTCTAATAATACTAATTTTGCATCCTCTCCTCCAATATCAATCAAACTCCTGACTTCAGGGTATTCCATTTTTACAAGTTGAGCAGCCGCAATAATCTCTTGAATAAAAAGAGTTTGTGTCCTTTCTGCTATTCCCATTCCTGCAGATCCTGTGAAGGCAATCTGAAATGGTTGATCACCGAAAATCCGGTTAATCTCATATAAAATCTCTTGTAATGAAATCTTAATCAGCGTATTGTGCCTAATGTAGCTGGAATATTGTATCGTTGAAGTGGCGTCTAAAACAACAGCTTTTATGGTTGTAGAACCAATATCGATTCCAAGTCTGAGATTTTGCATTATTATCGTTTAGAATATCAGTGTTTTATATGTTTTATCAAGGTTAGACTTTTAAGTTGCAAAAGTATAAAAAAAAGAGCCCTAATGGATATTCATTAGAGCTCTTTTTATTATTGCAGGAAAAATCCTAAAGAATCGATTATGATACTTTTGATTTAATCACTTTATCTGTAGCTTGACGTTCAGTTTCAATTCTTTGAACATCTTTTTCAATCAAGTCAATACGTTTCATTTTTTCTTCATATTGAACTTTAGTGATTTTTTTAGCTTTGTATTGTGCATCGACTGCTTTACGAGCTTCTGCAACACGGTTTTTAGTATTGGCTACTTTTTGATCTACTTCTTGAGCAACTTCTTTAACTACTTGTTCTTTTTCTACTTTAGTTTTAGCAGCTTTTGCTCTTTCTTGACCAAAATCACGTCCACATTTTCCATCTTTATGATGTCCATAAGCATTACCATTTTTTTCACCTTCAGGGCAACAATTTCCATCTTTACCTTCATGACCTTTGCAATCTTTAGATTCTTTACCTTTATCGCAACATCCTTTTCCGTCTTTTCCTTTATCTGCACAACCTTTTCCGTCTTTTCCTTTGTCTGCACAACCTTTTCCATCTTTTCCTTTGTCTGCACAACCTTTTCCATCTTTCCCTTTGTCAGCACATTTGTGCTCAGTTCCTTTATTTGCACACTCTTTTTGAGTTTTTCCTTTATCACAACAACTTTTTTGTTCTTTACCTTTGTCAGCACATTTGTGTTCCCCTTTATTTTCAGCACATTTATGTTCAGTTGTAGCTTTAGTTTCTTGTTTTACCTCTTTTTTAGTTTCAGATTTTCCTTTTGGGGCATTATTTGCCGGAGTTTGCGCACTAATTGCAATTGAAAAAAGTACTGCACTTGCTAATAAAATTATTTTTTTCATATTCGTATCAATTATTGTTCGTTAATAATAGCTTCTAACTCTTCGTCAAGAGTAGTAACTTGTTCATTCAATTCAATGTTTTTTTGTAATGCTTGTTCAACATCAGCTTCTAATGTAACGGGAGCCGCTACTTCAGGTTGAGGTTCAGCTTTTTTGGTGTTGCAGGCACTCATTACCCCAACAGCTAATAAAATAAAAAATAATTTTTTCATATTGATAAATTTAAATTAGTAATATCATTTTAAAAATAGAGTGCAAATATAAGCAAAAGTTAAATCCATAAAAATTTTTACTTGTAAAATCAATATTTTTTTAATTTTTTTTAAGAAATTGACGACTTTGTTTTTTATGTCATGAGTTTTTTTTATATTTGCCCTCTTAAGTTGTCACACTTTTTCAAATGAATTCAAATGAATAAAAAAATCATCCTTTTTTTAACCGCATTTTTAGTTATACAGAATTTGTCCATTCGACTCTTTTCTCAAAATGAACTAAATCATGAAATATTGATTCGGAATATTCAAAACATTGATCAGATCTATATTCAAAACTGTATTCAAAAATATGATTTGGCGATTCAAAATAATCCAACTAATGAGGAAATTCTCATTCAAAAATGCAAGTTTCTTGAAAAAGTTCAATATGATACTCAAAATGAAATAAATCCGAATCAATCGCTTTTTGATAGTTGCTACTATTCTTTAATTCATAAATTCCCTGATAATCCATCCGTCTTACTATATCAAATTGAAATTGAATATGGTGATTTCAAGGATTCTGTTTTAAAAAAGGCTGAACAATTAATCCTTGATAATCCTGAACAATGGACGGATAATCAAAAAGAGATTGTGTATTATGAACAATCTCTCTCACTGTATAATCAAGAATTGTATGATGAAGCATTGACTTTTATGGATAAAGCTATTGTGTATAATGCAATATATAAAAATTCCATTTATTATTACGAAATGCTTGTTTATTCAGGTCGTGAAAAAGATGCTATTGTCCAATTTAAGTCAGATCAATTCAAAGATGATGATGTTTATACCCTACAAAGTAAAGCTAATCTGCTTTTTGATTTAAAAGAGTATTCATTAGCATTAGATTTGTATAAAAAAATTCTTACAATGGATTCAACTTTACTCACATTGTCAGATTTAGCGAAATCATTTGAAAAAGTGGGTGAAATCGATATGGCAAGAGTCTATTTAGTTTCAGATACAGCTATCAGTTGGGATAAAAATGGTGCATTATTAAATCTTTTGATTCATGATTTGAAATATGGCAGCGGAAAACAAGCAATTGTAACCTATAATCAATTCAGAGATATAGGTTTTAAAGTTGATCCTCTGGGGTTGTATCGGGTACGAGTTCTCTTAAAAAATCCATTTCTATTATTTAAATGGCGTGATGTGATAAGTATCATTATTTTCCTTTTAATAGTTGGCCTATTATTCTTAGTTCCTTCTTTTTGGATTCTGCCAATTTATTTTATCGGGAATTACTGGAATTTTAAAAATAAACCTAAAACTTCACCCACATTTTGGGGTTTAAAAAATTTCTGGTGGATTAGTTTTGGGTATTTATTTGCCAATTTTTGCTCGTTTTTAATGGCTCCTGATATTATTTATTCTAAATTCCGTTCATGGGAATTTAGTGTACAGTCGGATGCATTACCTCAGGTAAATATGGTTTTCGTTATCATTTTTGCATTGTTTGCATTTAGTTTAGCGTTTAATAAAAAATGGAATATTTATTATACTCAAAAATGGTCACTTCTCAAAGTAATCGGTATTAGTATCGGTACTTTTTTTATTGTAAAAATAATTTCTGCTATATATGTCCTGATTATGTCTAAATCTCTTGACATTGAAATTGATCAGATATCAAACCTCTTTTCACCGCTTTTATCTATGAAAGAATCGATTACGGATCTTTTTACAGCTTATGGCAAATGGATACCATTTTTATTAATAGGAATCATTGGTCCCATATACGAAGAGATCGTTTTTAGAGGAGTGATTCAGGATGCCACTCAAAGTTATCTGAATTTTTGGAGTGCCAATGTTGTACAATCTTTACTTTTTGCAATTATTCACTATAATTTAATTCTATTCCCATTTTATTTCACATTTGGTATGATTACGGGAGTTTTTAGAAAACAATCCGGGGGATTACTGGCAGGAATAATATTTCATATCATTAACAACAGCGTTGCTTTGCTGGTGTTAATGCATCAATTAGCTATTTAATCTTTTTCTTTTTTGGTTTTGGTTCCGGTACCTCTAAAGCTGTAATCTCAATTAACTTACTGATCCACAATCGGTCATCTAATTGATCCTCTACAAGAAAACTCATTTTAGCGCCCGGATAGGCAGGTGCTTCTATTACTTCTCCAATAAATTTTCTTCCTCCGTCCGTTGGCTTTACATACAACTTATTTTCTGCAATAAGTGCAACTACTTTACCATCTGCATAAACAGCATATTCTCCAAACATCTTTCTGTAAGTTATAATTCCTTTGTAGTCAATTTGATCCAAAATGTAATCTGCAAAATCTTGTGTTGTGGCCATTTTTTTTTGAGACAAAAGTACATTTTTTTCTGCTCATAACCATTTTTTTTAATAATGTTTCTTAATGTTTCATAATGTTAAACGATGTAACACTTTAGTAATATGATGATTAGATATAAAATATAGATAGCGTCAATAATGTATATAAAAACTATTTAAAATATCTATATTGTTTTTTTATCTACTTTTGGCAACATAAAAGGGCTTTAGCTGTCTATAAATGCGAGCCTTCAAAAAACAATAATTATTAAAAAACAAAAAATCATGAAATCAATTACCAATAAAATTGCAGGCTTTTTTTCTATCACATTGATAATGATAGTGTTATTATCAAGTTGTACAGATGATAATTCCAATAATAACATCAATGATGTTGTAAAACAAGGAGAATGGAAAGTATCCAGTTTCATGGAAGATGGCTCAGATCACACTTCCTATTTTTCCGGTTATCAGTTTACATTTGCAGAAAGTGGTGTTTTAACCGCTACCAACGGCTCCTCAACACAAACCGGAACATGGGTAAAAGGTACTGATGACAGTACTCCAAAATTAATTATTACTTTTGCCGTTTCCGATGGTCCATTTGAAGAAATATCTGAGGATTGGGAAATATTATCCTACACAGATACTAAAATCGAACTAAAACATGTTAGTGGAGGGGATGGTAGTATTGACTATTTAACATTTATTAAAAATTAAAATTAATCTATGAAAAGAATTATTCCTGCGTTGTTGATCATTGTTATTACAAATGCTCTTTTTTCTCAAAACTGTCAAAATGCAATAGGATTAAAAACGTACGGAGGTAATTCTTCCTATAATGCTATAGTTGATGGTGGAAGAAGATCAGATTCTCTTTTTACTATATGCGGTTCGTATGGTAGTGGGTCTCTTAATTTAGGGAGTCTGACTTTGCCACTCATCGGCACTTATCATTATTTTTTAGCCACATCGGATACTTCCGGAACTGTTTTAAACGCAAATGTTGCTGCATGGTATTCCAATAGCAGTGATTATTGTGTCGTTAAGAAAGTGCATATCGGAATAGATAATAGTGTCTATATTACCGGTTATTGGAAAGGTTCAACCGTGCACATAGGAGATTCATTGCTTCCAACAGTAACGGTGAACAGAGCTTTTATGGCCCGTTTTGATTCAAACTTACAACCTGTCTGGATATCTCATACCAGTAAAACGTTTGCAGATTGTCAGGCAAACGGAATCGCCTCAGATCGTGATAAAAATGTCTATGTGGTAGGATCATTCGAAGATAATATTTTTAAAATGGGTACAGTAGTGGCAGACAATTACGGTGGTAATAACATGTGGCGTGATGATGCTTTTCTTTTGAAACTGGATTCTACAGGAGCTCCCATTTATGTAAAACATATCGGGACACCAGCTGATGATGCCGGTTTTGGAGTTGTTTGTGATACTTCAGGAGGAGTTTATGTTTTTGGCCATGCAGGAATATCCACTTCCTTATTCCAATTTGATGATCAAATTGCTGTTCCCGGTGGAGTTGCAGGGTCTTCCCTTTTTTACGCTAAATATGATGGATTGTCAGGAAATTGCGTCTGGGGTAGGTTAGGAGGGAGCCATTTTTCTTCCGGATATTTTAATATTTACGATATTGCAATGGCTGATAATCAATCCATTATCATTTGTGGGAAAATTATCGGACAAACCAACCTGTATCCGAATACTTATACCACTTATGATGAAAATGGTTATGTGGCAAAATTTGCATTAAATGGAGATAATATCTGGTTGAAAACAATCGGTGGACAAAATTCTTCTGAAATGGCTACCAGATTGACTTATTACAACAACAAAATTGGAGTTTGCGGATCATTATATAGTAACCAGCCCTATTTGGGAGATTACCCTATGTACGCCACTGTTTCAGGAGGTAGTTACCGGGCGTTTAATGCGACCTTAGATACTAACGGCAATGTAATTATGGCTCGTGTAAATAAACTGGTAAGCAGTTCTTCTGATCAATATTATACAGGAGTTGCTCTTATAGATGATTATGAAGGTCAGATTTTGTGGGGCAATTTTAAAGGATCGCAAACCTGGTATCCTTTAACCAGTAATAATACTTCATCCTATGGTAAAATTTTCTCCGTTCGTTTCGCTCCGGTAAATGCCACACCTGCCTTAACTGTTTCCGCTGGTCCTGATAAAATCGCCAGTTGCGGAACAAGCGTACAACTAAATGGTGCTATTACACCTACATCCAATGTGGCTTTTGGCTGGTATCCTGATCTTGGTTTTTCATCAAATGGATCTAAAACACCTTATGTAAATCCCGGAAGACCAACAACTTATATTCTCTATGCTACCTATAATGGTTGTACATTAACAGATACAGTTCAGGTTACCTATTCGAATCATGATATTGCCATTTCATTACCAGAATCCTACACTTTTTGCGCCGGAGATAGTGTTCAACTGAACCTTACCTCTAACCAATCTACAGCTACATACAGCTGGGGACCAACTGCATATATCAATACGGCTACTTCCCAAAATCCTTATGTAAAACCACCTTTAACTACACAATATGTGGTTACTGCAACCTATAACGGTTGTGTTGCATCTGATACGGTGACCGTTTTTTCAAGACCTAAACCTTATATTGCACTTCCTAAAATGGATATGTACAATATGTGGAGAACACACCTTTGTCAATTCGATACCCTGGATGTTAATTTTGGTGATCCCAATTACACTTATACGACCACTACTCCTAATCAATTGATCAATTTTTCCGGAAATACTGCCCAGCTGTTACCCATTTCCGGTGTTCTCAGAATGCAGGCAATTAGTCAGTACGGATGTACTTCATCTGATAGTTTGGGGGTTGTGGTTCATAATAATTTACCGGCGCCTATTGTAACGGGAACAGTCATTAACCGTGAAAAATGTCCGGGTGATACTGCCTATTTTAATGTAACTCTGACCAATTCGGCCAATATTAATTTTCAATATAGCTGGTATGCCGGATGGCAAGTGGATTCTTTAAACGGAAATGGCTGGAGTGATATCGATTATTATGACAGCAATTTTGAAATTACCAATTATAGTGTTGGATATCCGAGTTCAACCTATTATTCAAAATTGAAATTGAATACCATTAATTCCAATATGAATGGGTTTTTGTACCGACCTTATGTGCACGATTATTGCTCTCCAAGAGGCTACGGAAATGGAGGAATGATCATTGTGGGTGCACCTATTACCGCTCAACCACTTTCAATCACACTTTGTGAAGGGACAACTGATTCTGTTTCAACTAATAGTTCTGATCTTTCAGCCCTCTATGAATGGGAAATCCTGCAAAACGGTACCTATATTCCGGTTACCGGTGTTCCTTCTAACTTGGTTCCAAATGGTCGTTTCCTTAGGATTCAAAATGCAACAACCGCGAATGACAGCACTTGGGTGAGATGTAAGCTAACCGGTTGTTCCGGAATCTCACAAACCTATACATCACCTGCTTTGATCAGAGTGGTTCAGGGAGCTCAAATCATATCACAACCAGCCGGTTATTCTTTGTGTGATTCTAGTAGTGCCGTTATTTCCGTTTCGGTACAATCTCCTCAATTATACAGTTATAGATGGTATGAAAATAATCAACTTATCAGCGGATTAAACCCTAATATTATCGGATATAATACACCAGTACTCACTTTTAATCCCATCACTCAATACGAAAACGGAAAACAATACAAATGTGAAATCTTAAATGCGCAATGTAGTCTGGGTACTTTTACAACTCCAACTCAATTTCAAGTTAATCCCAATCCTGTTCTTACCTGGAGTTCAGCTCCAATCCAAATTTGTGAAAATGCTTCTCCTTTAGTTTTAACAGGTGCAACTCCTACAGGAGGTGTATATTCAGGTGTTTATATCAATAATGGTATTTTTGATCCAACTGGTTTAGCCCCATATACTTATGATGCGTTTTATACGTATACTGATCCCGGAACAGGTTGTACCGGCTCCATCTTTAGACTTATAAAAGTGGATACCGTTCCCCATGTACAATTATCAGGTCTAAATGACTTTTATTGCACTTATCATCTTCCATCAACCATGACAGGAACTCCTGTTGGCGGTATTTTTACCGGAGTAGGAGTTACCGGAAATCAATTTGACCCAACAAATGTAACTCCTGGAATTTGGCCTATTGTTTACACTTTTTCAGATCAGAATCAATGTACTGCAACGGATACTTTTTGGGTGGAAGTGGATGACTGTTCAGGAATAACTGAAATGAAAAATGAATTCTATCAGATTACACCAAATCCTACAACCGGTAAAATATACATCAAATGTTCTTCATTCATGCCGGATGAAATTACCATTTATTCTTTAACCGGTATAAAGTTAAAACAATATTCAGAGATTGATCAAAATCCTTTTACCATTGATCTTTCCGATTTTTCTAATGGAATTTATATCCTAAAAATCAAACAAAAAGAGGAGTTCTTTTTTCAAAAGGTTTTATTGAATAAATAGATTCGAATGCTCGAATGCTCGATTGCTCGAATGCTCGATTGCTCGATTGCTCGATTGCTCGAGTACTCAATGTGCTCATGTGTTCAAATGCTCATGTGCTCAATTATTCATTATTCATTATTCATTATTCATTATTCATTTATCATTCGCCCTTCGCCCTTTGCCTTTCGCCTTTCGCCTTTCTTTATTTTTCATTGAATTAATAAGTTATTATATTTTTTTTTATATTTGCAACTCTAATCTCATGGAAAGAATTTGTGGCTATTGTTTGCTTTTCCAAAATTAAAAACCTTTAAATATAAAAAATATGAAAAAAACGTTATTATTTCATCTGTTTTTTTTGGCAATAACCGTTGTTACTATTGCTCAAAAAGCACCAAAAGTATCAGATATTAAATTTGATTCTAATACCAATTATGCTGAATATGAATCTTTAGCACTGCAGTGTGCCGATTTTATTCTTCAAAATAATTATGAAACTAATAGTTCAAACATAGATAATTTAAATGCTTTTTTATTTATGATTAACTGGATGACCGGAACTCCCGATTATTCATTTACGATTGAAGATAAAATTACAAAAATTTGTAAAAAACAGTCCTTATTATCAAGTGTTTATATGGCAGCTTCTTTAAAATATGCTATAGAACATAAAAATGATAAGCCTTCAGCAAATGATATTAACTATAATGGGATTTTGATTTTTATTCAATATTGTGAAAATCCCGAAAATGGGGTTATCATCAAAGGGGAAATGAAAAAATTGATAACTGCCAAAAATGAAAATAAACTCAAAGAATATCTAAAAATAAAATAAATGTAATAGCCATGAAAAAAATAGCACTTTTATTAGTTTTTTTAATATTCCTTTTAACAGGATATTCACAATGGAGATGGCTAAACCCTTTACCACAAGGAAATACACTGACAGATATTACATTTGTAACAGATACAAAAGGATTTGCCGTAGGAAATAGTGGCGTATTGATCTCGACAATTGATGGTGGTTTAACATGGGATTATGCAGGAAATATTTCAATAAACGATATTGAATCGGTTTTTTTTCTGAATCAGGATTCCGGATGGGTGTGTGGATATGGAGTAGCATCCAGAACTTATGATGGTGGAAGTACATGGATCCCATGTGCTTCGGTTTCATCTACTAAAAGTTATCATGATATATTTTTTATTTCTTACCTAGAAGGATTTATGACCAGTGATTACGGAGAATTGTACCATTCCATTGATGGTGGGGTTTCCTGGACTCTCATTTCTTCTAGCACGACCGAAGATTTGTACGAAATATTTTTTGTTTCAAATCAAACGGGTTTTATTTCTACAACTAGTGGATATATTGTCAAAACAATCAATGGAGGAGCAAGCTGGAATGCAATGTTTACCGGTATTGACGAAGATTTGTATTGTACATTCTTTGTAAATGATCAAATAGGATATGTAGGTGGAACCTGGGGCACTTTATTGAAAACTGAAAATGGTGGAACATCCTGGACCCCAATTAATCTGAACACTACTTCAATAATCAATAAACTGCAGTTTCTTACAAGTAGTATTGGATTTATTGCTACGGATGATTATGGTTTAATGCGCACTAATAACGGTGGTTCAAGCTGGGATCATGTTGTTATTGGAGATTATGATGATTTAAATGCACTATTTGCATTAAATGCTAGTACAATAATTACGGTAGGTGAGTTTGGCGGAATTTGGAAATCAATAGATGGAGGGGTAAATTTTAGCAACTATCAAACTTATGTTAATGATTATAAGAACTATAGCACAATATGTTTTCCAACTGATGATATTGGATTTATTTCCGGAGATGATGGCTTTTTAATGAGAACTATTAACAAGGGATTGTCATGGAATTTAATCACATTACCCGCCATCTCTTCATTTAAGAGAATCAAATTTTATGATAATCAGTTAGGTTGGTTAGTCGGATCCGTTGGATATGCTCAAAAAACAGTAGATGCCGGATTAACCTGGACAGGTTACAATACAGGAACTTTTTACGGCATCACTGATATTCATATTGGTGATCCAACTCACCTTTGGATGTCTGCAACAATGGGCAAGATTTATAAATCTATAGATGGTGAAACTTGGACTGAAATTTCAACTCCTACAACTCAAAATTTAAATAAGATCGGATTCTTTGATCTCCAAAACGGACTCGCTATGGGTAATAATGGGGTGATACTCAAAACCATTGATGGAGGAGATTCGTGGAATCAACTTACTTCAGGAATCACCAATATTATCAATACTTTTATCTATTTGAGTGCTGATACCATTCTAGCAGGTACTGTTAATGGGAAAATTTTAAGATCTGTCAACGGAGGAATGAATTGGACCTCCATCTCATTACCTATTAATCGTGAAATTAGATCCATTATAAAAACTAATTCTGACACCATCTTAACTTTTACTACAACCGGAAATTGTTTCTATTCCATAAACAAAGGATTAAACTGGGCTGATTTTAAAAGATTTACTTCCGTTAATGTGAGAGAGGTAACCAAAACTCCTTCAGGAGATTTATATGTGTGTGGCTATAATGGAATGATTATGACTACTGCTGAAAACAATGTTTCCATAGCAGAAAACTATCTGATTGATAGCGAACCGATCCATTTATATCCAAATCCGACTTATGATATTGTAAATTATCCGTCAGACTTGAACCATAGAATTTCATATCAGATTTTTGATATGAATGGGAAATTAGTGCAATCTGGATATACTGATACACAAATGATTAAGATAGCCCATTTATCTTCTGGAATTTATTTGGTTCACTCCATTATAGATCAAAAAAAGTATGTTTCAAAATTGATTAAACAATAGTTTTTTTGATTTAGAATCCTTATTTTACACCTTTTCCTAAAATAAATAATCCTCACCCGATTGTTTATAGTTTTCATAAACAGTGCTTTTTTGAATTTTTAATTTTGTTAATTTTGTATTTAAAATTTTAGAAAGATGAGAATACATTTTATTGCAATTGGGGGTAGTGCGATGCACAATTTAGCTATTGCTCTTCATTTAAAAGGGTACCAAATTAGCGGTTCAGATGATGAAATTTTTGACCCTGCCAAATCACGTTTGGAAAAATACGGCATATTACCTTCCCAAATCGGATGGAATCCAGATCTAATCACTCCTGAACTGGATGCTGTTATTCTGGGAATGCATGCTTTGATTGATAATCCGGAGCTGATTAAAGCTAAAGAGCTGGGTCTCAAAATCTACTCCTATCCCGAATTTCTGTACGAACAAAGTAAAGATAAATTAAGAATTGTTGTGGGTGGTAGTCACGGAAAAACAACCATCACCTCCATGATTATTCATGTACTTCAAAGTTGTCATTTTTCTTGTGATTACATGGTTGGAGCCCAATTAGCAGGATTTGAAGTGATGGTAAAATTATCCGATGAAGCCAAAATTATGGTAATTGAAGGGGATGAATATCTTACTTCACCTATCGATCGAAGACCAAAATTTCATTTGTATCAACCTGATATAGGAATCATTAGTGGAATTGCATGGGATCATATCAATGTATTTCCAACTTTTGATATTTACATTGAGCAATTCAAAATATTTGCCGATATGATTCCGGAAAAAGGCACTTTTATATACTGCCAGGATGATACGGAATTGAATCAATTAAGTAAATCCATACTTAAAACCAATAAAATCGGATATTCTGTTCATCCGTATCTAATTAAAAATGGAATTACCTATTTGACAACAACTTATGGTGATATCCCATTGCAAATATTTGGAAAACATAATCTTTCCAATATCAATGCAGCTAAAAATGCATGTTTGACAATTGGGATGAAGGAACAAGATTTTTATAATGCCATTTCAACCTTTAAGGGAGCGAGCAATAGACTGGAATTGATGGAAAAAAATGAAGATTGTTCAGTTTATAAGGATTTTGCCCATTCACCATCTAAATTAAAAGCAACAATTGATGCTGTGCGGGAACAATTTGCAGATCGTAAACTTATCGCCTGTATGGAACTTCATACTTTTAGCAGTTTGAATAAGCAATTTCTAAGCGAATATAAAGGTTGCATGGATGCAGCTGATACTGCTATTGTTTTTTATAATCCTGAAGTGATTACCCACAAAAAATTGCCTCCTTTCGATATTCCGATGATTATTGATGCTTTTCAAAGAAAAGATCTTTTAGTTTTAAACAATTCAAAAGAATTGGAGTCTAAACTATTGTCTTTTGATACCCGGAATACTGTTTTTCTGTTGATGTCATCAGGAAATTTTAACGGAATTGATATCAAAGATTTATCAAAAAAAATTGTACATTTGCGACCTTAAAAAAACCAAAGTATAACTCAAATTTTATGTACTATGAAAAAATTTAATTTAAGTGTTTTGTTATTTTTTATGATGGCTGTTCTATATGCACAACCACAGATTAAGTTTGACAATACAACTTACGATTTCGGATCAATTAAAGAGGAAGGCGGAAAAGTTACCGGCCGATTCGAATTCAGCAATGTGGGAAACCAAGATTTAAAATTGGACAGAGTCCAGCCCGGTTGTGGCTGTACAGCTGCAAATTATACGCGTGAACCAATCCCTCCCGGTGGTAGAGGTTTTATTGATGCCACTTATGATCCAATGGGAAGACCCGGTTCGTTTCATAAACATATTAAAATTTTCACCAACCAACCTGTTGATAGTGCTTTGAACGGTGGAGCTCCCCTCATGATTTTTATTAAAGGAACTGTTGAAAAAAGACCTCCTACAGTATATGAATTAGCTGGTTATAAAGAAGGAAACGGAAAAATCCGTTTTAAAGAAAGAATGGGTAAAATCACAACTACCAATGCTCAAAAAGCAAAGTATCAATTCTTAATTAAAAACTTCAGTTCAGAATCTTCACCTATTGACTTTATCAATCTTCCTAAACATATAACTGTTGAAACTTCTTTTGGAAAAGTACTAAAACCGGATCAAGAAGGAACTGTTACTGTTATTTTTGATGCAGGAATGAAAAATCAGGTGGGACAATTTAAAGAAGTGATTGTGGTTACTTGTAATGACTCTATAGAAAAGAAAATAGCACTTCAACTGGATATGGATGTAAAAGAGGATTTCTCAAAATATACGCCAAAACAACTTCAGGAAGCTCCTGTCATTGTATGTGATAACGATGCAGTCGATTTTGGTACTCAATTTACACATCAACAATCTGAAAAAGTGTTGGTAATTACAAATAAAGGAAAAACACCTTTGGTAATCAGACAATTAATCCCAAGCCGTAGCTCTTATACTGTAAAAATGGAAAGTATGACTATCAATCCTGGTGAATCTGCAAAGTTAATTATTACATTTAACCCTAGAAATCTGACCGGTTCACATTTGGCTACTCTTGATATCGTAAGCAATGATCCAAAAAATCCATTAAAAACGATCAATATTAATGCTGAAGTACAGCCCACACCATCAAAGTAGTTGCCAATCAGCAATATTCATGTCATCATCACTAATGATGGCTATATAATTCAAATATCTGGAGGAGGGAATCAAACCCTCCTCTACTGCTTTTATAACAGCACATCCCGGTTCATGAACATGGGAACAATTGGAAAACTTACAACAATTGTTGTATTTTCTAATCTCTGGAAAATAATCCCGAATCTCCTCTTTAGAATATTCTATAAGACCAAATTCTTTGATCCCGGGAGTATCAACGATAAAACTATGATGATCAATAGGATACATTTGGGCAAATGTGGTCGTGTGTTTCCCTTTTTTATGATAGTCGGAAATCTCTCCAACCTTAAGATTCAAATTTGGAAAAACAACATTAATAAGTGCTGATTTTCCAACACCGGAGTGTCCACTAAACATACTGACTTGTCCAGACATTAATGTTTTGAGTTGTTCTATCCCTTCTAACGTTACTATAGAAGTTAATAATGTCTGATATCCAACTGATTCATACATCTCTGCAACCTGTTTTATAATGGCAAGATTTTCATCATCATAAAGATCTATTTTGTTGAATAATAAAGTAACGGGTATTCTAAATCCTTCAGCTGCAACCAAAAAACGATCGATAAATCCAAGAGATGTTCTCGGTTCATTTAACGTAACCACTAAAAAAGCTCGATCAATATTGGAAGCAATTAAATGACTGATTTTGGAAAGTTTTGTAGATTTCCGGTCAATATAGTTTTTTCTTTTCTCAATTTGTGTAATATACCCGGTTCCATCTTCCATGAGATCAAATTCAACATGATCTCCAACTACTACAGGATTGGTGTTTTTAATCCCTTCAATTCTAAACTTTCCTCTAAGTCTGCAAGTAATCACTTGATAATTTTCATCAATCACTTCATACCAAAGTCCGGTGGATTTGGTTACTAATCCTTTCATAGTTAAGGTATTAAAACAACTCTAAATCCTAAACAATTCATTTTTAGATCAGGATTTCCTGAGTTTCTGTAAGTGATTCTAGTATAGTTCACATTATCTATCCAGCTGCCACCCCGGTAAACCCGTGTTGTTCCTGTAGCTGGGCCTGTAGGATTCACTTGACTATCAGGTGTATAGGGCGCATAAAAATCTCTACACCATTCCCAAACATTACCACTCATGTCGCAAAGATCCAATTCATTCGGAGCTAACGTTCCCACTTTTTGAAATAATCCGTTGGAATTACTTTTATACCATGCCACTTTATTGATATCTTTATTACCGGCAAAAAGGGTTTGTTTAGATTTATTACCACCCTTAGCAGCATACTCCCATTGCGCTTCAGTGGGTAATTCAAAATGAAGACAGGTAACATGATTCAGTTTTTTAATAAATTGATTTGCTTCATTCCAGCTTATATTAGTCATAGGATAATTGTTGTTTCTGTATGTGTTTGGATTGTATCCCATCAATTCATGGAATAAGATCTGAGTAATTTCGTATTTGGAAATAAAAAAAGAGGAAACTTGAACATTGTGTCTTGGCACTTCGTACTTGGAACACATTGTGTCAATAGTGGGATCTGATCCCATTAAAAATGAGCCTTCATTAACAAAAATGAGCTGCGATAATAGATTTGAAATATGCTTACGTTGCAAATTAGTTGTATTTCTACTCCAAGCCATTTTTACCTTTTTATTACCGGCCCCGATTTTAACCCAGATGGTGTCTCTTGAAATGAGATCTAAGGAATCATTTGTTTTATAAATTTGCTCCCTTAAGCTTATTTTTTCATTGTTTTTATCTTTACAGGATAATTTAAAAAAAACTAAAGATATGATCAAAACAACAACTAGGATCCAGATCTTTTTACTTATTGTGCGAAATAGTCTCATTTTACCTCTATAAATGTTTTAAACCAATAATTTCTCTTACATCCTTTATCGTTTTTTGAGCATTTTCACGAGCTTTTTCTGCCCCGGTTTTTGCGATTTTGGACAAATAGTCATGATCGTTTTGTAAAAATTTGATTTTCTCATAAATTGGAGCCGTAAAATTGATAATATCTTCTGCCAATTGTTTCTTCATATCTCCATATCTGATTTGACATTGAGCATATTGATTTTCAAAAAATGCTAAGGTATCAGGAGTCGAAACTGCTTGCATTAAAGAAAATAGATTCTCAACGGATTGAGGTTTCTCCTGATTGGGAACAGTTGGACCGGAATCTGAAACTGCTTTCATCACTTTTTTACGAATTAATTCAGGTGCATCTGAAAGAAAAATACAGGAGTTTTCATTATCAGATTTTGACATTTTGGTGGAACCATCCAATCCCGGAATTTTAACTAATTGCTCTCCAAAATTATAAGCTAAGGGAAGCTTAAAATAGTCAACATTATAAAAACTGTTGAATCTTTGAGCAAAATCACGGGTCATCTCTAAATGTTGCTCCTGATCTTTTCCTACAGGTACTTTATCTGCACGATGTAATAAAATATCTGAAGCCATTAAAATGGGATAACCCAATAAACCTGCATTAACATTATCAGGTTGTTTTCTAACTTTCTCTTTAAATGAGCTTACTCTTTGAAGTTCTCCAACATAAACGTGCATCGAAAGTAACAAATTAAGTTCACAAACTTCAGGAACATCACTCTGTACATATATTACTGCTTTTTCAGGGTCTAAACCTGCTGCAATATAATCAATTAACACATTTTTAATATGATTATGTAATGCTTTAGTATCAGGATGTGTTGTAAGTGAATGATAATCAGCAATAAAGAAATAACAATTGTTTTCTTCCTGCATTCGTATAAAATTTTTTAGAGCTCCAAAATAGTTGCCTAAATGTAAATATCCTGTTGGTCTGATTCCGCTTAAAACTGTATCCATAAAAAAAATTTTTCTGTTTGCAAAATTACATGTTTTTCTTTGGCGAACCTAAAAGAATTTTTATTATTATTGTAAATTAATTTTCAGTATATTAAATATTATTATTATGATAAAAAAGCTATCCTTTCTGTTTGTTACCTTTCTATTGATAATCAATAACTTGGGGTATTCTCAAACCGTAAATCCTTATGCTGATTTCAAAGCACCTGAATTAAAAGAGAATGCTAAATATGCGAAAAATTTCAATCCGGGTAACTATGATTCTAAGATTTTATACGATTGTATAACGGATATCATCGATTATGCCCGTAAAAAATACTTTTATCTGGATCCTTTGAAACATGATGAAATATTTGATTCTGTGGCAGCAATGCAAGCTACGTTTCAGGCAAACAGTAATGAAAAAACTGAAGAGAATGTAGCTCCTTATAAAACGACCTTTTACAGATTAAAAAAATATGGATTGTCTCATAGAGGTATTGAAATAGTTACAAAGGGAAGAGCAACCCTTGGCGTTCAGGATTATTCCTATTATGATGCATCAATGGAATTATTAGCTCCCATTTTCAAAAATCCTAGACAAGTTAAACAATTATTAGACAAACAATACACATTCATTGGAATAGCCTGCGAACCGGATGAATTTATGAAAACCTTATACGCTTCTTTTATTTTAGGAAATGATAGAACTTTTATGGTTTATAAATCTTCTCCAATGGATAAAAACCTTCCTATCTCAAAAGGTAAAGGGGGACTTGAATATTTTGATGAAGGATTATGTAAAAAATGTTTAGAGGATAATTCTTTTGAATCGCTTTCAAATATGATTACTGTTGATAAAGAAGGAAATGTATATCTGGAGTTTGATGATAATAAAACTTTGAAAAAAATAATCGGAAGAGATGGAGATGGTATCGTATTAGATTTTATTTTAATGAGTCAGTATGATTGTAAAGATATGATTATTGATAATGATAAAATCTTCAGAGGAACCGTTTCTAAACCCATCACTTTTGATCAAATAATGAGTACCAATGAATCAGAAGATAAACTTAAAGTAAAATCTATCATTGCCAAAGTTCCTGAAAGTATCGATTTAGATGATGAATTTTTTATCAATGTTCTTTATGTAAAAGATGACAAAGTGGTCTGTAGAACCATCTTCAAAAAAGCCATTGAAGCTCACAATGTTAAATCTAATGATAAAGTGAATTTTATTATTGATGAAAAATCGATCCCTGTAGTTGGTGAATGGGTGGCAGTTAGTGAAAAAAGCAGCTATGATGTTAAAATCCCGTTTACCAATCCAAATAAAAATAGTTTCACTCTGGCAGAAATCGATTCATTAATAAGTGTTGGAAATCCAAACCTTCCACCTTTTAGAGTTGAAAGTATTGAAGTGATAGCTTGTAACTCTATTGATCAAATCAATAATGCTACCTATCAGAAAAATTTGAAAACCAGAGCAGAAAGTATCAAAAAAGCCTTGATGACTAAGTATCCTGGAATGCCCATAACAAGCAGTATTGGTGATAGTTGGCCTCAATTCCAATCTGAAATCGTGAATAATGAAGAGTACTTTGATATCTCTTTTATGAGTAAAGAGGAAGCCATTAAAAAACTAAAAGAAAATAATAACGAGATTGCTAAAAAATTAGAAAAAGATTTCTTGTCTAAACAAAGATATGCTAAAATCGTTTTCCATGTTTCATTTCTAATTGATGGAACTAATGAACAAGAGTTTGTATCTTATAAATTTAATCAGGCTATCGAACAAAAGAATTTAGCTTTGGCAATGTCGATCCAACAATATATTATTAGACAAATTGAATTTCAAAGATTTAAAAGCTTCAACGTTGATAAATTGTATGTTCCTGAAACAAAACAATTTATCCCATTTTTAACCAATAATTTGTATATGCAGTATTATGCTGCACCAACGATGGAGGATAAAATCCAAATTAAAACCAAGAGAGTGTTTAATATGGATCCTAAAAATCCGGTTTCCAATTTTAATATGACAGTGGTTGATGCTTTGGGAAAACCATTGGAAAACAATGCCCAAATTCTTAAAATTCAAACAGATATTGATAAATTATATACCATTCCATCCCTTCCTGTTGATCGAATCAATAATTTGAATATGGAATTTCAAATTAAAATTTTGGAATATTTGAAAACTGCTCCTAAAAATTCAGAAAATGCAACTTTGAATATCGCTACTTATGCGAAAATAAAAGCAATCAGAAATCCTGTTATGGATAGCTGGGAAGCAGCTTATAAATTGGCCAATATATTCATCAAAGGAAATGATTATGATTATGCTATTGATATCATGACCCCATTTATTGATAATCCAAAAATATCTGAGGATTTCCTATTTGCCTATATCTCATTGACCGGTTATAAAGAGGAATTTTTTATGAGTTCTCTTTTTACCAGAGCTGTTAAAATTGCTGAAAAAAGAAATCCTAAATATTTATGCGTACTACTTGATAAACTCACTCCTTGTATTTATGACAATGAGGAAATACGTAAAATATCTTGTGACTTCTGTAAATAGCAGATTTAACTTATACCATCTAATTTTAATAAAATGAACTTTGAAGCTCTGAACAAGATCAGTTATGGTCTTTACTTAATTACGACCCATTATGAAGGGGAAAACTATGGATTTATTGGAAATGCCATTATGCAGGTAACTTCTGATCCATTACAAATCATTATTGCCTCTAATAAAGAGAACTACTCAACCGAAAAAATCACACGATCTCAAAAAGTGGGTATTGTGGTTATTGGAGAACATGTCAAAAGGGAATTTATTGCCCAGTTTGGTTACAAAAGTAGTAAAAATATAAATAAATTTGAAGGGTATACAATTCAGTATTCTCCTCTTAAAATGCCGATTATTACGGAAAATATGTGTGCATGGTATGATGCAGAAGTGATCACTGAATTTGATGCGGGAACTCACATTTTATATTTATGCAAATTACAAAATGGAGATTTTATTGATCAAAATGAACCCCCATTAACTTATGACTATTATCGAAATGTGTTTAAATTAAAATCTCCTAAAACCGCTCCTACCTATTTTGATCCAAAATTGAAAAATCTTTCAGCTCCCAAAAATGAAGTGTATGTTTGTGGCGTTTGTGGATATGAATACCATCCTTCCTTAGGAGATCAGGATCATCAAATTGCTCCGGGAACACCATTTGAAGATTTGCCTGATCATTGGAAATGTCCACTCTGTGACAAAGAAAAATCGGTTTTTCACAAAAAGTAAATCATGAATAGAAAAATCAATGTGATCTATACCGGAGGAACCATCGGGATGATCAAAAGCCCTGAAACAGGTGCCCTCGAACCCTTTAGATTTAAGGATGTTTATGAACATTTACCCATGTTGAACATCATTGATGCTGAAATTGTGTGTGAAGAGATGCTTCCATTGATTGATTCTTCAGATACCAATCCTGACTTTTGGAAACGATTGGCCCGAAGAATTTATGATAATTATGAAAAATATGATGGTTTTGTGGTACTACATGGAACAGATACCATGTCTTATACAGCTTCAGCACTTAGTTTTTTGTTGGAAAACCTATCAAAACCTGTTATTCTTACCGGATCTCAACTACCCTTAGGTGTGATGAGAACCGATGGAAGAGAGAATATTTTAAATTCCATTGAAATCGCTTCTGCTCACCTCAATGGAGTTCCCAGAGTGCCGGAAGTTTGTATCTATTTCGAAAATTCACTTTATAGAGGCAATAGAACCTATAAAGATAATGCAGAGCATTTTAATGCGTTTATGTCTGCAAACTATCCAAAATTAGCAGAAGTGGGCGTTAATATCAAATATAATGATCCATTTATTGCTAAATGTTCCGAAAAACCTTTGATTTTACATGATGAAATGGATGATAATATCGGAATTCTTAAATTATATCCCGGAATTACACATCAAGCCATTCGTTCAGTACTCAATACTCCCGGAATCAAAGCTGTGATTATGGAAACTTTTGGATCCGGTAATGCCCCTTCCAATGAACCATTTCTTCATTTATTAAAAGAAGCAGTTGAAAATAATATAATCATAATGAATGTTACCCAATGTAAAGGGGGAGGAACTGTTGAAATTGGGAAATATGGTGCCAGTGTAGCCTTAGGAAAAATTGGGGTAGTGAGTGGCAATGATATCACTACAGAAGCAGCTGTGGCCAAGCTAATGTATTTGCTCGGCCACAATTTATCTGTTCAGGAAGTGAAACATTGGATGGGTATCCCTCTTAGAGGAGAAATCACCGTTTAGTTTGCACTTTCAGGTAATAAAATGGTTCTGACATATTCGTTGTGTTTCATGTATTGAGCCACAGTTTTAATATCTTCAATAGTAAGAGCATTAACTATTTCTTTGTATTGAGCTAATGTGTAAAACTGATTGTCTAAATAATACATGCTTTTAATGCTTGATGTCCATGTTCTATTATTTTCTAAAGAAACTTCATAACTTCTGATCATCTGCTCTTTTACTTTTTTTAAGTCAATTTCAGTTGGACCATTCAACATAATTTCATCAATGGTTGCCCAGATGGCATTGGTTAACTCTTCAATTCTGGCTGGCTCACATCCTAAGCTAATACTCATCATGATCCGTTGAACCGGCCATTTAGTTGGATATAAGCCCAATCTGGCACCATACGTTCCCCCTAATTTTTCCCGTATATTTTCAGTCATTTTAATTTGCATGATACTGTTTAATGCTGAAATGGCTAAAATTGATTTTTCACTCCATTGATAAACCTGATTGGTAGCAATTGAAACAGTAGTTTTTTCAGAAACACCCATTTTGAAAGTTTTATCAACAACTCCTTTTGCAAACTCAGGAACTCTGTTTATAATTTCTTCTTTAGCTGTTTTTCCCGGAATTCCACCAATATATTTTTCAATCATCGGAATAACTTTGTCAACATCAATATTTCCTACTAAAATAAAAGTGAATTCACCGGCGTTTGTAAATCTTTCTTTAAAGATTTTCTTCATCTCACCTAAATTAATTTTTGTGATATTTTTTTCATCCAAAAAGATCATACGGGTATTATTGGGATACATTTGTTGTTGCGTAAACTTAGAAAATTGGTAATCTCTGGAGTTTTTTTGCATACTAATCTGATCTTTCCATTCTGTCATCATTCTATCCAAAACATCCTGATCTGCACGTGGAGCTTCAAAGTACATATATAGATGTTGTAAGAAAAATTCAAAGTCTTTTACAGTAGTATTGCCGTTAAATCCTTCATCATAGGTTGAAATGTAAGGATAAATGGAGTATTTTTTCCCCATCATGAATTTGGTGTAATCTACTGAAGTGTAATTACCAATACCGGATGAACTGATTACATCTGTTGCATAATAAGCATTAATCAATTTATTGTCCGGATAAATTGAATTTCCACCTTTGCTGAATGCTACCAACTGAATCTCATCATTTTGATATGTTGTTGGTTTAATAATCACTTTTGCACCATTGCTTAAAACCAATTCTGTAAAGCCCAGTTCGTTGTTTACTTTTTTAGAAATTACTTTTCCGGATGTTGGTTCTTTTACTAAAAATGGGGAACTATTTACCTTGTCAATGTAAGGAGATGTTTTCATTTTTTTCACTTTTTCAAACATCTTTTTGATCTCAACATCAGTTGGCACTTTTATCTCTTTCTTTTCAGGCATAGTTAAAACAACAGTGATATTTTCTTCAGAGATCATATCTTTGATTAAACTGTTGATCTCTTCTATTGTAATACCGTCAATAAAGTATTTAGTTAATAACAAATTTAAAGAATCACTAAGAATAGGACGATCACCGTAGAATGAATTTGCGATAGTATATGCATGATTTCTGGAATCTTTCTTGTCTGCTTCTTTAGCTGATTTTTCTACAGAAGCTAAAAAGCTGCTTTTAGCTCTTTCAAATTCGGTTGCTACAAATCCAAATTGTTCTAAGCGTTTTAATTCTGTCAACATCACTTCTAAGGTTGGCATTGCTTTTCCCTCTTTTGCAGAAAATGATAATGAAAATGCATCATTTTTCTTGGACCAGTAATCACTATACCATGCTCCTCCGTAGGTAAAAGGAGATGTTTTTTGTTCACTGATCTCATCATATCTTTGTCTTAACATAAAACAGAACAGATTGATACTCATCATTTTTCTATAATCAGCATACGTTTTAAAATTCATAGCGGGTTTTTTAAAATTAACGCTGATATCAGTAGATGTTGCTTCTGCATCGGTTGCTATAGCAATTAATGGTTCTTTGTTGCCCGGAATCTCATAAACGGTTCTGTTTAATGGTGTTGCAGCTGCCGGAGTCATTGTAAAGAAATCTTTCACTTTTTGTTCCATTTCAACTGGATCAAAGTCACCGACAATAATAATAGACATATTGTCAGTCCTGTAAAATGATTTATAAAAATCTCTTAACGATTTATAAGTAAAACTTTGAAGATTTTCTAAAGTTCCGATAGGTAAGCGGGAAGCATAAGGAGAACCTTTTAACTCAATAGGTAGTGTTTTTGCCATCAAACGTTCATCAGCACTTCTGTAAACACGCCACTCTTCAATAATAACACCTCTTTCTTTATCGATCTCTTTTTCACTCAACAACATATTAAAAGCCCAACCATCTAAGATTTTCAAACCCATATCAAAAAGAACAGAGTCATCAGTAGGAAGAACAACATAATATTGTGTACTTTCAAGTCCGGTGGATGCATTGATATCTCTACCAAAAATAACCCCTTTCTTTTCCAATTCACTTACAAGAGTATTTCCCGGAAACTGTTTGGTCCCGTTAAAACCCATGTGTTCTACGAAATGGGCTAATCCCATTTGGTCATCTCTTTCTAACACGGAACCAGCGTCAACAGCTAAGAAAAATACAGCACGCTTTTCAGGTTTTTTGTTGGCTTTAATATAATATTTCAAGCCATTTTCGAGCTGACCGGTGATCACTTTCTGGTCAGAAGGGATAGGTTGATTAACAGGATATGCAGGCTTTGTAGTCTGCGCATTCCCTAAAACGATAGCCATCATAACAATAGCCATCAAGAGCATTTTTACTAATTTCATAATTTATAAATTTTGGTTAATGTTGTTCAAAAGTGCGTGACAAAAATACAAATTTAATTCGTTAATTCGTGGCATTTTTATTTTGATTCTTATTTTTTTAGTTTCACAGTGTTCCACGGTGTTAAACGATGTTCCACAGTGTTTTTATAAAGTATGTGAAAGGCAGATTTTACTTCTTTTCGCCCTTAGCCTTGAACCTTTGGCCTATAAGCACATTAATTGTATTTTTGCACCCTTAAATATATCAAAATGTACATTTTTTTTACACTCATTATTCTATTACTCTTTGGAATAAATCTATATATGCGACTTCCTGTTTTTGGGAAGGCGCCTGATAAAGAGGAACAAGAAAAATTTTCAAAACTTCCCAATTTTAAAAATGGAGTATTTCTTAATATCCACAAAACTGAAATGATGGTGGATCGAAAAGAGATGTACAAAGTGATGTTAAAATTCTTTTTTGGAAAGAAACCCCATTTAAAGCCAACTCAAAATATCCCCACCTGTAAATCGGATCTGCTTCAACTACCGCTTAATGAAGATGTGTTAGTCTGGTTTGGCCATTCCTCCTATTTTATGCAACTTCAAGGGAAACGATTCCTGATTGATCCTGTATTCAATACGTATGCTTCCCCATTCCCTAGGATAAACCAATCTTTTAAAGGAACTAACATATTTTCAGTTTCCGACATGCCCGAGATTGATTACCTGTTGATTACCCATGACCATTATGATCATCTGGATTACAAAACGGTAAAGGCTCTGAAATCTAAAACAAAAAAAGTGATTTGTGGCTTAGGTGTTGGCTCCCATTTCAGGCACTGGGGATTTGAACCAACTCATATTATAGAAATAAACTGGAATGATACATTTGTGGTGGATGAACAATTATCTATTCATGCTACTCCTGCCAGACATTTTTCCGGTAGATCTACACAAAGAAACAATACATTATGGCTCTCCTTTTTGGTACAAACTCCGGACTTTAAAATTTTCTTCGGCGGAGACGGTGGTTATGATACTCATTTTAAAGAGATTGGGGAACGATTTGGTGTTATTGATATGGCTGTTTTGGAAAATGGACAATACAACTTGGCCTGGCGTAACATCCACTCCTTGCCCGATGAGGTGCTACAAGAAGCAATTGATCTAAAAACAAAAAGATTTCTTCCCGGACACTCAGCTAAATATGCATTATCCATTCACCCCTGGGATGAACCGCTGAATCGGATAACTGAATTAAATGAAAAAGTTCAAATTCCACTTATAACCCCTATGATTGGAGAGTTGATTTACTTGCGGAATGAACAACAACAATTTAAAGAATGGTGGAGAGAAATTTGATAATTAGCAAATTAGCAAATTAGTAAATTAGAAAAATTAGCAAATTTTGAAGTTAAGTTTATTTTTAAGGGATTTTTGAAATTCATTTTATTTTGTTATTTTTGTTTCATTAAATATCGGGATAATTAAATGCAAAGTAAATTAATTATATTTAAAATATTAATAATCATTTTTTTGATATTAAAATTTGATGTAGTTTTTGCTCAGCATAAAGCATTCCAATTAACCGACACCAATGTCCAAAAAGGGGATAGTTGTTATGTATTTCCCAACTTCTCCCTTTGTGAAAGACCTGTTTGTTCGGAAACACTCAAACTTTGCGATTCTATTGCTCAATTTTTGATAAACAATCCTTCTGTTGTGTTAGAAATTCAAATGCATACAGATTGTAGGGATATTGGTTCTAAAAACGATACACTCACATTTAAAAGAGTATTACAACTGAAGAATCTGATTCTGGAGAATTCCACAATAGATTCCAATAGAATTCATTTAAACGGTTGCGGGGAAAGAGTCCCGAGACTTGTTACTAATGAAATAAATCAGCTATATCCCTTTTTACCCATTGGACAAATCTTAGATGAATCATTTATTGAAACTATAAAAAATAAAAAAGAACTAGAGAAAGTTCATGATCTTAATAGAAGAACATTAATTATTGTCTTAGAAAAATAAAGGATAATGCATAAAATAATAAAATTTATACTATTTGTTGTTTGGATTACTTTTGTAATAATTATTTCCGGATGTACTTTTTCTAAACCTTTACTGAGCGTTAGAATTTTTAAAGAAGTTCAACAAGATTCAATTACCGGAAATGTTCAAATCAACAAATCAATTTACCAAAATCAGGGTCGTGGAGGAAGACAAATTTTAGATAATACACAATTTTTTCAAAATAAGCTCTTAGTTAAAGAGATTATTAACTCAAATGGTATTATATACCAGTCAGATTTGACATATAAACCTAAAGATAATAAAGCGAAATCAATAAAAATCGAGTGGGTTAATGATTTAGACGGAGATTTTAGTTTTGTCAATCAATGGAGTTATCCGGAAGGTATTTATAGAGATGAATTTGGAGTACTTTTACAGGATGGAATATCATCTGATATTATTGAAACTTTAAAAGATTCAACTGGAAGTATTGCTCCTGAATCATTGACTTATTATTATACATTAGTTGATACAAATCATTTATACCATACTATATCAGGTGAATCCAATTGTTATGAATGGGTTGGAACTGATTTTGTGGATGTTTTTCAGGATGATAAACACCAAATTGTATGTAAAACTCAAACAACTGTTGGAACACATTCCAGTTTAGTGATTACAATTGATAAAAATGATTGTTCTTCAAAAATTGAACTTTATACGATAAGTTCACCCTCTTTAATTGTTTTTTACGGAATATCCGGAAATATGAAAATTGATAAAAAATACTGGAAAAACGGTATCCTCAAATGTGAATTTGAATTTTATTTTGTGGATCCGGCAAAACCGGATACCCCCATTTTCTGGAAGGGGAAGATTTACAAAAAAATAATCTAATAAATGACGGTTTTATTTGATTCTAAAAATTTGATTTTTAAAAAATATTTTTATAATGAATCCATTTAAAGTAAAATTATTATTATCTATTATGTTGACATTACTTAGTATTAGTGCAGTTAATGCAAAAACAAAAATCAAACTTAATGATCTTTTTGTATATGAAAAAGGGGTTGAGAATGTAAAAACTATCGTATTCCTTCATGGATCGGGAGCCAACAGCAATATGTGGTTAAAGCACATTGATTCTCTAAAAGAAACATTCCATTGTATTGCACCTGATTTACCGGGACATGGACAAAGTAATCAAATAGAATGGACCAATATTGATGAAGTAGCAGATGTAATTGCTGAACTGATTAAAACGAAAGGATATGGTAAAGTGCATTTGGTCGGATTGTCACTGGGAGGTAGTCTGATTTATAAATTATTGGAAAAATATCCTGAACTTATTGATAAAGCAATTATTGACGGAGCAAGTGCCATTCCTATAAAAGGAGCCCCATTTGTTATCTTTGGTGTAAAAATTACTTCCCCTTTTCTAAAAACCAATATGATGATAAATATTATGGCCAAAAGTTTGAAAGTTCCGGATGAAGAGTTTGATTCATTTAAAAATGATTTTAAATTGGTTTCAAGAAAATCGTTTCGTCGCGCTCTATCTCAGGCAAATAGAGTGAAAATTGATATTGAAAACTGTAATTACAAAACATCAGTATTTTATGTATCAGGAGAAACCGAATCTAATGAGATGCACTATTCACATCAATATTTATCTAATAAAATTCCAAATAGTGAATGTGCCTATTATCCCTGTAAAGGACATGCCTGGATGGTTAGTGATATCAAAACGCATATTCAGCTCGTTAGATATTGGTTTTTAGGTGAAAATTTTCCTGAATTACTTAAAAAAAATGGATAACAATTTTTCATATTTTTGCAGTAAAATGAAATGTGACATACTTTTAGCTCAAATTCTTATTGATGATTATGAAGAAACTGAATACTTGTATTGCAAAATTAGAAAGAGAAGAAGCACTATACAGTGATTTGGCGAATGCTTTACCTGCAGGAATTTATCGTTTGCGCGTTTTTCAAGAATCATCTACCCTCGATGAAAAATGGGCAAGTTCTACCGATTCTGCCAGTAAAATTGAATTTGCCAATGATCGTTTCTATGAAATTCTTCATCTTAAACGATCTGATTTTGAACAAATTCCGGGAATCATCATTGATTTAATTTTCGAAGAGGATAAAGCAAGTTTCATCAAAAAAAACGTTGAAGCAAACAGAGATATTACTCCATTTTCCTGGGAAGGACGCGTAGTCATTGACGGAAAATTGATGTGGATCCATTTTCATTCTATACCTCGTCCGATGGATAACGGAGACATCATCTGGACTGGCACGCTTCAGGATATTACGAAGCGTAAAGATGAAGAGTTGGAAATCAAATTAAAAAATGAAGAACTACTCAAATTGAACAATGAAAGAGCCAAATTTTTATCCATCATTGCTCATGATTTAAAAACCCCATTTAATTCAATTATTAACTTTTCAGAATTTCTTCTTACAGAAATCGAGAATCAAGATATGGAAAAAATTGGATATTATGGGAACATTATTTTAGAATCATCAAATAGAGCCATGGATTTGCTTCAAAATTTGATGGAATGGGCGCAATTACATACAGGAAGATTACTCTACAATCCTGAATATATTGAAATTGATTCTGCTCTGGAAGAAACCCTCCTCTTATATGAAAATGTAGCCAAAGAAAAATCAATTGTAATTAAAAATCATCTACTTTCAGATTTAAAAGTTTTTGCCGATAAATCGATGACCATTACAGTTTTTAGAAATCTGATTTCCAATGCCATTAAATTCACTAAAAGTGTTGGTGAAATAACAGTTTCAGCTTATGACCAGGATAAATTTTTTCTATTTTGTGTTCAAGATAATGGTGTAGGGATCTCAAAAAAACGACTAAATGAAATTTTTCAATTAGACTATGGCTGTTCAACAAATGGAACAAACAATGAAAAAGGAACAGGAATGGGCCTGATTCTTTGTAAAGATTTTATTGAAACCAACAAAGGAAAAATCTGGGTCGAAAGTACATTAGATGAAGGATCTTCCTTCTACTTTACCCTTCCAAAATCCCCCATCTGTTAAATGTTACCTGTAACCTGTTACCTCTTACTTCTTAGCTAAATTGCCCTGCACTAAAGTACAGGGCAATTGTTCAACAAGCAATTAATCAACACAATTCAATCAAATTTTTCTTCTTTCCACTCCCCATTCTATTGTTACCTGTTACTTGCTACCTGTTACCTGTTATCTCTTACCAAAATTGCCCTGCACTAAAGTACAGGGCAATTGTTTTTCTTCTTACCACTCCCCATTCTATTGTTACCTGTTACTTGCTACCTGTTATCTGTTATCTCTTACCAAAATTGCCCTGCACTAAAGTACAGGGCAATTGTTCAACAAGCAATTAATCAACACAATTCAATCAAATTTTTCTTCATACCACTCCCCATTCTATTGTTACCTGTTACTTGATACCTGTTACCTGTTATCTCTTACCTCTTACCTCTTACCTTTTACTTCTTACCTTATTCTCTGCCATTTTTGCAACCTCTTCCCCTCTTTCGTGTCATTTTGTCGCTTTTTAACCCTTTTTTGGGTTTAGCACACTTTTTGCAACTAAAAAAGCGAAAATAATTAAACTTAAAATATTGAATTACTATGAACGTAAACATTAAACCATTAGCAGACAGAGTTTTAGTAGCTCCGGCAGAAGCAGAACAAAAAACCGCAGGTGGAATCATTATCCCAGACACAGCAAAAGAGAAACCCCAAAAAGGTACCGTTGTGGCTGTTGGTCCAGGTAAAAAAGATGAACCCATGACTGTTAAAGTGGGCGATTCAGTTCTTTATGGCAAATATGCCGGTACTGAACTAACCCTTGAAGGTGAAAATTACCTCATTATGAAAGAGAGCGATATCGTCGCAATCATCTAAAAATCTGTATCTTTACAGATACTTTTTCATTCAAAAATTAATCATTTAAAAATACAAAACAATTATGGCAAAGAACATAGTTTATGACTGGGAAGCACGTGAAGGCTTAAAAAAAGGGGTGGACGCTTTAGCAAATGCAGTTAAAGTTACCTTAGGACCAAAAGGTAGAAATGTGATCATCGATAAAAAATTCGGTGCTCCTCAAATTACCAAAGATGGTGTTACTGTAGCAAAAGAGATTGAATTGAGCGATGCAATCGAAAATATGGGTGCTCAAATGGTGAAAGAAGTGGCTTCAAAAACCAATGATCAGGCAGGTGATGGTACTACAACAGCAACCGTTTTAGCTCAGGCAATCTTCAACACAGGCTTGAAAAACGTTACTGCCGGTGCCAATCCAATGGATTTGAAACGTGGGATCGATTTGGCAGTCACTGAAGTGATCAAAAACTTAAAAACACAATCTCAAACCATTGGCAGTGACCACGAAAAAATTGAGCAAGTGGCTACAATCTCTGCCAATAACGACAGCAGCGTGGGTAAAATCATCGCTGAAGCTATGGATAAAGTGAAAAAAGAGGGTGTGATCACCATCGAAGAAGCAAAAGGTACCGAAACCAACGTGAAAATCGTGGAAGGTATGCAATTCGACAGAGGATATATCTCTCCTTACTTCATCACTGACGCTGAAAAAATGGAATCTGTATATGAAAATCCTTTCATTTTGATCTATGACAAAAAGATCAGCAACATGAAAGAGTTTTTACCAATCCTTGAAAAAGTGGTACAAACAGGTCGCCCATTGTTGATTATCTGTGAAGATGTTGAAAGTGAAGCTCTTGCAACCCTTGTAGTAAATCGTTTACGTGCAGGATTAAAAATCGTGGCAGTAAAAGCTCCAGGTTTTGGGGACAGAAGAAAAGAGATGTTGGAAGATATCGCCATCTTAACCGGCGGTTATGTGATCTCTGAAGAAAAAGGGTTCAAATTGGAAGACACTCAGTTAGAGATGTTAGGAAATGCTGAAAAAATCGTGGTTGACAAAGAAAATACAACCATCGTTAGCGGTAAAGGTTTGAAAGAATCATTAGAAGGACGTATTGCGCAAATCAAATCACAAATCGAAAAAACAACTTCTGATTATGATCGTGAAAAACTACAAGAACGTTTGGCTAAATTAGCCGGTGGTGTTGCTGTTATCTACGTAGGTGCTGCTTCTGAAGTGGAAATGAAAGAGAAAAAAGATCGTTTTGATGACGCATTACACGCAACCCGTGCAGCGGTAGAAGAGGGGATTATCCCAGGTGGTGGTGTAGCTTATTTATCTGCTATCGAATCATTGAACGGTATTTCTTTTGAAAACGAAGACCAAAAAATTGGTATTGAGATCGTTCGCAGAGCTTTAGAGGAACCACTTCGTCAAATCGTTACTAATGCCGGTAAAGAGGGATCTGTTGTTGTTAACGCAGTGAAAGAGGGAAAAGGTAAAATCGGATACAATGCCAGAACAGATGTTTACGAAGATTTGATCAAAGCCGGTGTCATCGACCCAACAAAAGTAGCTCGTATTGCCTTAGAAAATGCCGCTTCTATCGCTGGAATGTTGTTAACCACCGAGTGTGTCTTAGCTGAAATCAAAGAGGAAACTCCAGCAGCTCCAGCCATGCCAGGTGGAATGCCAGGGATGTACTAATCTTTACGGAATTAACAAATTTAAAAGGGATCATCATTAGATGGTCCTTTTTTGTTATTGGGTTTTGGGTTTTAGGTCTTGGGTTTTAGGTATTAGGTTTTGGGTTTTAGGTTTTAGTTTTCAGCTATCAGGTTTCAGTTTTTTAGAATTATTCATCTTTCTTTATTTTTCATTTTTCATTTTTCATTTTTCATTTTTTATTATTCATTCGTCTGTAGTCCGTTGTCTCACTGAACTAAGGTCGCTGAGCGGTCACTGAGCTTGCGAAGTGTAGAAACCGCTTTAAAGTCCGCAGACTGCCGACTGCAGACTGCCGACTGCCGTCTTTTCGCCCTTTAATTCAAAACCTTTTTTTATATTTGCAAACAATTAAAAACACTTTTTGATATTTTGAATTGACTCTCAAACCTACCAAGTTTTAATACCATCGTAAAAAGAAAAGATGAATGAATTATTAATACATTAAAAATATTCAAATGGACAAATTGATCCCTTTCGTTATTTTATCAATTGTAATCGTAATGGTCTCCCGGAGAACGTTACTGAACTTTAAAACGCATGGATTTTATAGATTTATTAGCTGGGAGTGTATCGCATGGCTCTTCTCTTCAAACTATAAAGTTTGGTTTATAAATCCTTTTTCAATCCAACAGATATTTTCGTGGATTTTTCTTTTGATATCTGTTTATTTGGTAGTTGCCGGAGTAATGATGATGAAAAAAATGGGAAAACCGGATCAAAACAGAGATACAAAGACACTGTATGAATTTGAAAAAACAACTGAATTGGTGGATAAAGGGATTTTTAAATATATTAGGCATCCACTATATTCATCATTATTGTTTTTGACATGGGGGATATTATTAAAGAATCCAACACCTGAATTATTGATTGTTTCATTCATAGCAACAGTGTTTTTATATCTAACCGCAATATGGGATGAAAAAGAATGTAAAGTTTTTTTTGGTCAACAATATATTGATTATATGAAACGAACTAAAAGATTTATCCCCTTTATTTTTTAAGAAATAATCTATTTAATAAGAGTATGAGTATTATAAATGTTATTACATAAATAACGATTTCCTCTATTATTCGCCCTTCTCCTTTTGCCCTTCGCCTTTCTCTCTTCGCCTTTCGCCCTTATTTTTTCCCCTATCAATTCAAAACCTTTTTTTATATTTGCCAAAAATTAAAATATACCCTAGAAGTTTCCAAAAGGAGCACAATACTACCAAAATAGTATGGATAGATATACTTTTTGAGGTTTTGAGGGGAAAATATAAATGAGTTAATACAAATTTATAGAGGTCACCATTTAATTTCATATCTTTGCACTTAGAAAAACAATATAATTATGGAAATATTCAAAGGACAAAACCTCTTAGAGTTTGCTGAACGCT
>JAGDMF010000012.1 GCA_017860455.1 Bacteroidota bacterium | reverse complement strand
TAATTTTCTTTTAATCAGTTTTGACATCATTTTGTACTATTATTATGCTCCAAAGAACAAAAAAGAGCTAAAAAGAGAAGAAATGTTGATTAAATAACTTTTTTTAACCTTTTTTCGTCCCTACTATCTCATTTTTTTTATATATTTTTGCAAATTGAAACAAAAATATCTATGGTAAAGAAAAAAATTCTCTTTATAGCACCTGCTATATATCCTTATCTGGAAGAGAACTATATCTCATCAATTTGCAGATACTTGCCACAAGGCATACAAGAGAAAGAAAATGAAATCAGAACATTCATGCCAAAATATGGATGTATCAACGAAAGAAAAAATCTACTCCACGAAGTTATCAGATTATCAGGACAAAATATCATTATCGAAGATACTGATCATCCTTTAATTATTAAAGTGGCTTCACTACAAACTGTGAGAATGCAGATTTACTTCATTGACAGCGAAGATTTCTTTTATCGCAAAAATCAATTTTTTGATGATGAAGGTAATTTCTTTGCAGACAACGATTCCAGATTATTATTTTTTGCCAAAGGGGTTATAGAAACTGTGAGAAAGTTAGGATGGAATCCTGACATTATTCATTGTCACGGCTGGATCACCTCTTTAGTACCTCTGTTTATAAGAACTTGTTATAAGGATAATCCTTTATTTCAAGACACCAAATTAATCTATTCAATTTATAACGACCATTTTACAGAAAAGTTTTCTAATAGTTTCAGTAAAAAATTGAAAATTACAGGTATTCCTATTGATGCACTTTCAAATTTCAAAAAAGCAGGATATGAAGCAGTTGTTAAATCAGCTATTGACCATTCTGACGCAGTAGTGATTGGACACCCTGAAATTAAAAAATCAATTTTGAACTATATTGAAAAGTTAGAAGGCAAACCAACAATGGTACATCCTGACAAAGAGGAATATATTGAAGATTATGATCTTTTTTACGATACCGTATTACAACACAATTCAGTTATTCAATAATTTACATGAGAAAACGCTCTCTATTAGTAATAGCAGCCCTCATCAGCCTGTTTTTTATCAGTTGTGAGGATGAATTAACATCATTAGGATTAAACTTAAGGGATCCTAATGATTTGATGGGAACCAGCTTTATGGATTCAACAACTATTGTTGCTCAATCCCTGTGGGTTGACTCATTAAATACAAAAGGCTTAAGTAGTAACGTCTTAGGATATGTTAACGACCCAACTTTCGGTTCGACTAAAGCTGATTTTTATGCACAATATCTATTATCTGCAAAAAGTGTAGATTTTGGAACAGCCAATCTGGATTCGGTAGTACTTTGTATCAGAATTGGTGGTTTTTTCGGAGATACCACAACAGCATTGCCTATTCGAGTTTATGAATTAGATGAAAAAATGAATACGGACTCAGTATATACAGCAAATAGTACGTTGGAATATAAAAATACAAATCTTACTTACGATCCTAACTTTACATTAAAACCCAAACCAACTACCAGAGTTACAATTGATACCAATTCTTATGAAGCTCATATCAGAATAAGATTATCTGATGCTATTGGACAATTCTTTCTTGATCATGAATCTGATATGCAAACAGATGCCTTGTTTGCAGCATTATTTAAAGGGCTTTATGTAACGGTTGAAAATCCAAATGGTACCGGCTCTTTGATGTATATTAATCTTACCAGTTCATTATCAAAAATTGCCATTTATTACAAAGATAATAATGTAAGAAAGGAATTTACACTTCTAACTTCCTCTTCAGCTATTAGATTTAACCATTACGAACATTACTACACCAAAGCAACACCCCATTTTATTTCAGAAGTAATGAATGGCGTTCCTTATGGAGGAAATAGTACCTTAGGTGAGGAATTATTGTATTTACAACCTACAGGAGGTGTGAAAACAAAGATTCAGTTTCCAACAGTAAAAAATGCTTTTAAAGATAAAAAGATAGTGATCAATAGAGCTGAATTGGTCATTACAAATGTTTCTACCGATCCTACACATTTTTTCAACCCAGCATTATTGACAATTCAGGGAGTTGCAAAAGATGGAACTATTTGTTATTTACCTGATGATTCCTATTTTACTTCATCAGAATATTTTGGAGCCACTTATAATACAACTACCAAAGAGTATAGAATTAGAATAACAGACTATATCCATGATCTCATATTAAGAGATAATTTTCAGGATTACTTTTATTTAATGGTTTCAGGTTCCGGTGTAAGAGGAAACAGATTAATTTTTGGAGGGACAAATCCAAGTGATATTTCTTCCAGACTTCGATTGGAGATCTCTTATACGGAGTATTAAACGATTTATTTTTTATTAAAAAACTTTGTTCTATGTGTGGAATTGTTGCTTATACAGGAAGCAGGGAAGCGTATCCGATTTTAATTAACGGATTAAAAAGACTAGAATATCGGGGATATGATAGTGCCGGAGTTGCTTTGATGCAAAATAATAATATCTCTTTATACAAATGTCGAGGCAAAGTGGCAGATCTGGAAGCTTTTTGTGAAGACAAAAATGTTGAATCCCATTGTGGAATAGCCCATACTCGTTGGGCAACACATGGTGAACCAAATGATCAAAATGCGCATCCTCATCTCTCCATCGATGGAAAATTGGCATTAATTCATAATGGAATTATTGAAAATTATTTAAGCTTGAAAAAGGAGTTGATGAATAAAGGATATGAGTTTCTCAGCAATACAGATACAGAGGTTTTAGTTCATCTGGTTCAGGATATTCAAAAAACTGAAAATGTAGATTTGATAGAAGCAGTTCAGTTAGCTATGTCTGTTGTTATTGGTACTTATGCTGTTGTAATTTTATCTTCGGATCATCCCCAACAACTGATTGTGGCTAAAAAAGGGAGTCCCTTATTGATTGGAATTGGTAAAAATGAATTTTTTATTGGATCTGACGGAGCACCTATGGTTGAGTTTACCAATAAAGTTGTTTACTTAGAAGATGAAGAGGTTGCGGTTGTCCATCCTGATAAAAAACTGGAGATTACCAATATCAAAAATGAACGAAAAAAACCTTTTGTTGAAAGGTTGGAGTTGCAATTGGAACAAATCGAAAAAGGGGGTTTTGAACATTTTATGTTAAAAGAGATCTTTGAACAACCTAAGGCGATTTCTGATTCCATGAGAGGAAGAATCAATACCAAAAAGGATGTTGTGGCATTAGGTGGCATCATGGAGTATGAAAACAAGATGTTAAAAGCCGGAAGATACATCATTGCTGCATGTGGGACTTCCTGGCATGCAGGTTTGGTAGGAGAACATCTTTTTGAATCATTGGTGCGCGTTCCTGTGGAAGTGGAATATGCTTCTGAATTCAGGTATCGTAATCCGATCATCAAAGAGGATGATGTGTTAATCGTGATTTCTCAATCCGGAGAAACAGCCGATACTTTAGCCGCCATTGAGTTAGCTAAAAGTAAAGGAGCCACAGTTATTGGAATTTGCAATGTTGTAGGTTCCAGTATTGCCAGAAATACGCATGCCGGGTCTTATACACACGCCGGTCCTGAAATTGGAGTTGCTTCAACAAAAGCATTTACAGCCCAGGTTACCGTTTTGTTTTTGATGGCATTGAGTTTAGCTCGTAAAAAAGGGGAAGTGTCATTATCTATGTATCATCACTATATTAGTGAACTGGAAGCAATACCTGCAAAAATTGAAACTATTCTAGCTAAAAATGACTATATTAAGCAAATAGCACAGGAGTTTATCAACTGTCAGAATGCAATCTATATGGGCAGAGGAGTCAATTTTCCTGTTGCTTTAGAAGGTGCTTTGAAATTAAAGGAGATCTCCTACATTCATGCAGAAGGGTATCCTGCTGCAGAAATGAAACATGGTCCAATTGCTCTCATTGACAAAGAAATGCCGGTTGTTGTGATCGCTACGGAACAGGAAACTTATGATAAAGTAGTGAGCAATGTTCAGGAAGTGAAAACCAGAAGTGGAAAAATTATTTCCATAGTTTCAGAGGGTGATGAGATCGTTAAAAGTATGTCTGATTTCTGTATTGAAATTCCAAAGACTGATGAATTATTATCTCCTTTAGTGGCATCTGTCCCTTTGCAATTGTTGGCATACTATATTGCGGTTGCTCGTGGGTGTGATGTGGACAAACCCAGAAACTTAGCCAAATCTGTTTCAGTAGAATAGGAACTTTTAACACTGTTAAATATTTTTACGATTGTTAAAAATTATTTTTTAATTTTTTTTAACAATCGTAATTATTTTATGGATTTTAAGGAAAAAAAGTGTTACTTTTGCAACCATACAAAAAAAGTGTAGCTTTATAGTTAACCATTTAAAAATCACATAATTATGACAATGCAAGAAAAAATCAAGCAACTACTTGAATTGAGGGAACAAGCTCGTTTAGGTGGAGGCGAGAAAAGAATTGAGAAACAACATGCTCAAGGAAAATTTACAGCAAGAGAAAGAATTTTGATGTTATTGGATGAGGGAAGTTTTGAAGAGTTTGATATGTTTGTGACTCACAGATGTGTAAATTTCGGTATGGAAAAAGAAAAATATTTGTCTGACGGAGTTGTAACCGGTTACGGTACAGTAGAAGGCAGATTGGTATTTGTTTATTCACAAGATTTTACTACATTTGGAGGTTCTTTATCTGAAACACAATCCAATAAAATTTGTAAAGTTTTAGATCAAGCCATGAAAATGGGAGCTCCTGTTGTTGGTATTAACGATTCAGGTGGGGCACGTATTCAGGAAGGTGTTAACAGCTTAGCCGGATATTCAGAAATTTTCCAAAGAAATATTTTAGCTTCTGGTGTAATCCCTCAAATTTCTGCTATTTTTGGTCCTTGTGCCGGTGGTGCAGTTTATTCTCCAGCTTTAACTGACTTTATCATGATGGTGAAAAACACTAGTTACATGTTTGTAACAGGTCCAAAAGTGGTAAAAACGGTAACTAACGAAGACGTTACAGTTGAAGATTTAGGTGGTGCATCCATTCACTCTACAAAATCGGGAGTTGCTCATTTTGCAGTTGAAAATGAAGAGATTGGATTACAAACTATTAGAAAATTATTGAGTTTTATTCCATCAAACAATATGGAAGAGGCTCCAATAGTACCAACTAAAGACCCAATCAATCGTTTGGAAGATAAATTAAATCAAATTATTCCGGATAATCCAAATAAACCTTACGACATGAAAGAGATTATTCATGCGATTGTGGATGATGGTGATTTCTTGGAAATTCAACCCAATTATGCTCCAAATATTATTATCGGATATGCTCGTTTTAATGGTAGATCTGTTGGTATTGTAGCTAATCAACCTAAATACTTGGCTGGTGTATTAGATATCAATTCATCCAGAAAAGGGGCACGTTTTATTCGTTTCTGTGATGCTTTCAATATTCCTGTGGTTACTTTGATTGATGTTCCCGGCTTCTTACCAGGAACAGGTCAGGAGTATGGTGGATTAATTGTTCATGGAGCTAAATTACTTTACGCTTATGGTGAAGCAACTGTTCCAAAAATTACTGTTATTCTTCGTAAAAATTATGGTGGAGCATACTGTGTAATGAGTTCCAAACATTTACGTGGTGATATTAACTATGCATGGCCAACAGCAGAAATCGCTGTTATGGGAGGAAAAGGAGCAATTGAAATTTTAAATGGTAGAGAGATTGCTGCTATTGAAGATCCTGAAAAACAAGCTGAGTTCATGAATCAAAAAGAACTTGAATACCGTGATGCATTTGCAAACCCTTATGTTGCAGCTCGTTATGGTTATATTGATGACGTAATTGAACCAAGAAATACACGTTTCAGAATTATTCGTGCTTTGGAATCAACCAAAAATAAACGTTTGGAAAATCCTGCTAAAAAACACGATAATTGTCCATTATAATTTAAAATTGCTATGAATAAATTAAAGACAATTTTTATACTTTCAATTTTGTTTTTGTCTGTAAATATTTTATTTGCACAAAAGCAAAAAGATTTGAGAATCAATGAGTTATTTCTTAATAATGTAGATAACCTTGCTGATGAATATGGTCGTCATGTACCGTGGGTTGAAATATTTAATTCATCATACAACAATGTGAATATTTCAGAGTGTTATTTAACCAATGATACAACCGGATTAGCTGCAGGTGTTCCTACCTCTCGTTGGTATAGAATTCCAAAGGGAGATCCTAAAACGGTAATCCCTCAAAGAAGCTTTTTGATTTTCTACCTGGATAATATGCCCACTTATGGTGTATTTCATACCAATTTCAATCCAATGGATTCTAATTCAACTAATTATGTTGCATTGATTAGTTCCAATGGTAGAACTCTTATTGATTTTTTTCCTTATAAATCTTCACTAAGAACAGCCACTCATTCTTACGGATATCAATTTGATTTTGGTAATAAAAATTTAGATGGTGAAATTGAAAATGAATTATCTGAATTGAAATATTTTACTCCAGGGTCTCAAAATTATCCTGAGCCAATGGCTACAAAATCTGAAGAGATTAGCAAAAAAGATAAATATGGCTTAGGACTGACTGTAATTTCAATGGTTGTTGTATTTGCCGCATTATTTCTCATTTTCGTGATTTTGAAATTATTTGCAAGGATGTCAAATAAACCAAATCCACGTTTGAAATTACATAGTGCGCAAAAGAAAGCTAAAAAAGAGGAAGTGAAAAATGAAGAAAAACAAGTTTCACCATTAGTCGATAATGGGGAAGAGTTGGCAGCTATTTCAATGGCATTACATTATCACTTGAATGCAGCACATGATCAGGAAAGTGAAGTGATTACCATTGAGACACCATCAGCACATTACTCTCCATGGTCTCAAAAGCATTTTACTGTAAAAGGTTCACCAAAAAGAAGATAGTTAAAATCCAAGAATAATAAATCAACAATACTTAAAATGAAAAATTATAAATTTACAATAAACGGGAATAAATATAATGTTGATATTTTGGGCATAGAAGACAATGTAGCTCAATTAGAAGTTAACGGAACTCCCTACGAAGTTGAAATGGAAATTGAAAAGTTCGTTCAACCTAAAGCAGTGATTAAATTAACCCCACCACCTGCACCTAAAGCAGGTTCTGCAGGTGCATCCGTGGCAAAAGCACCAAATGCACCAACCGGTGGAAGTAATTTAAAATCCCCACTTCCTGGTGTTATTTTAGATGTTTTTGTTAAAGTGGGCGACCATGTAAAACCAGGTGATCATATCGTTCTTTTGGAAGCTATGAAAATGGAAAACAATATCGATGCGGATAAAGAAGGAACCATTAAGGAGGTTAAAGTTCAAAGAAACGACTCTGTAATGGAGGGTGATGTTTTAGTAGTAATAGGTTAATTCCTTTAATATAAAAAAAATAAAAAATGGATTATTTAGAATTTTTAAAAGAAGGGATCTCACAGTTCTATACTTATACCGGATTTGCCAATGTAACTGTTGGTCACTTAATCATGATTGCTGTGGGTCTTATATTTATTGCTTTAGCGATTATTAAAGACTATGAACCTCTTTTGTTAGTTCCGATTGGATTTGGTATCATTATGGGAAATATTCCTTTCACTGATGGGCTTCAAATCGGAGTATATGAAAGTGGATCTGTGCTTAATTATCTCTATTTCGGAGTATTACAAGGAATATATCCACCATTGATTTTCTTAGGTATTGGTGCAATGACTGACTTCTCAGCGTTGATCTCTAATCCAAAGTTGATCTTAATCGGAGCGGCTGCTCAATTTGGTATATTTGCTGCATACATGTTAGCTTTGGTATTTGGTTTCTCACCAATGGAAGCTGGGGCAATTGGAATTATTGGTGGTGCTGATGGTCCAACTGCTATTTTCTTAGCTTCTAAGTTGGCTCCAAGTATGTTAGGCGCCATCGCCATTTCTGCATACTCATACATGGCTCTGGTTCCTGTTATTCAACCACCTGTAATGAGAATACTTACCAACAAAAAAGAAAGAGTAATCAAAATGAGACCTCCAAGAGTGGTTTCTCATAGAGAAAAAGTACTTTTTCCAATCCTTTGTATATTGTTAACTGCTTTTATTGTACCTAGTGGTTTGGCTTTATTAGGGATGTTGTTCTTTGGTAACTTATTGAAAGAAAGCTCTGTAACGCGTCGTTTAGCAAATACAGCCAGCGGTCCACTTATTGATATCGTTACTATTTTGATTGGATTAACAGTAGGTGCTTCTACTCAAGCTACTACTTTCTTAACAGTAGATTCTATTTTAGTATTTGGTTTAGGTGCATTATCATTTATTTTCGCTACTTTCGGTGGTGTTGTATTTGTTAAATTCTTAAATCTATTCCTAAAAGAGGGTAATAAAATTAATCCTTTAATTGGAAATGCAGGTGTTTCTGCTGTTCCTGACAGTGCCCGTGTATCTCATATTGAAGGTTTGAAATATGATAAAACGAACTACTTATTGATGCATGCCATGGGACCAAACGTAGCCGGTGTAATCGGTAGTGCGGTTGCTGCAGGTATCTTATTGAGTTTCTTGTATTAGAGATATTAACTCCAAAAATTATAAAGGCGTAAATTAATTTTTACGCCTTTTTTTATCGTACCGCCTTCGGCGCCCTCCACATCCCTAATGCGAAAAACCTGCGGTTTTTAGGGTATTTGGTTTAAGGTTTTAGATCTTAGTTCAATTGCCCTGCACTTTAGTGCAGGGCAATTGATAGGATAATACAACGCTCTTACGGAGCTAATAAAAAGACTGCAGACTGCAGACCGCAGACAACAGACTATTTTTTGGTTTAAAATGACTAAAATTCACACAAATCAAGAATAAAGTTCCAAAACCCAAAACCCAAAAACCCAAAACCCAATACCCAAAAGCATCTACAAGCCAGAACTAAAATAGCACACTGATGACGCTGATTAAACAGATGACCACAGATTAGAAATATGCTAATATGATAATAAGCAAATATGGTCAATGTCTTTTAAAAAATCGTTTTATAATTCGTGAATTCGTGGCAGTTTTAAATGTTGAAAGGTTGAACGCTTCGCTGTTTAAAGTTGAAACGTTATTAAACCTTTCAATAATAAGATACTAAAACCCAATAACTAATACCTTATAACAAAAAAAAACCGTAAAGTTTTAATGCTTTACGGTTTTTTGGTGCGGATGAAGGGACTCGAACCCCCACGCCTCTCGGCACTAGATCCTAAGTCTAGCGCGGCTACCAATTACGCCACATCCGCTTGGGAAATCAGAGTGCAAAAATACACTTTTTTTTAATACGAATTATTACTTTTTTTGTTTTTTTGAAAAAAAACAACAGTTGTTAAAAATAATATTTAAGTGATTAATAATCAGTAATATAAAAATATTTTCAGTTCTTATATTTTTCATTTTTTATCATTATCTTTGTAAATCAAAAAAAAAAGAATATGAGTACGGTTTTGATTGGTGATATAGTGAAGCAATTTTTGGAGAAATATGGGAAAAATGATCTTTTTCTTGAAAAACAAGCTGTTTCTTCGTGGCCCAAAATTGTGGGTCCACTGATTGCTCGTTATACCCATAAAGTTTCTTCTAAAAATGGAATATTAACAGTGTATGTTAAAAATAGTACCCTACGTTTTGAATTGATGGGAATGAGATCTGAAATCATTCAGAAATTAAATCAAGAGGTTGGGAAAGATGTCATCAAAGAGATTCTCTTGAAATAAATGTTATGGAAAATCATATATTTGCATTAATCGGAAAATCTCTGACGCATTCTTTTTCTCCAGTCTATTATAATTCCTATTTTTCATATCATGGGATGGATGATTATATTTATAAAACCATAGAAATTGATCATATAGAGGAGATAATTTCTATATTAAAATCGAATCCAAAAATAGAAGGGTTTAATGTTACATTACCCTATAAAGAAGCAATAATCCCTTTTTTGGATAAAATAAGTCGCACTGCAAAAATTATTGGATCTGTTAATGTTGTTAAAGTTGTCAGAGAAAATGGACAATTTGAATTACATGGTTATAATACAGATTATAAAGGATTTGAATCAATGTTTAAAGTGTTGAAAAATAGAAATATAGAGAATAAAAAATCAATCATTTTAGGGTCAGGTGGTGTATCCAGAAGTGTGCAATATGTGCTTCAAAAACAGGGTGTGCCTTTTCTTGTTATTTCAAGAATAAAAAAAGATCAATGTATTTCTTATGAAGAATTAACAAGAGAAATTGTTATGAATCATAAAGTTATTATCAATTGTACTCCATTGGGAATGTTTCCAAATATTCAGGAAAAACCACCAATTAACTATGATTTCATTGGATCAGGACATTTTTTAATGGATTTGATTTACAATCCGGAACAAACTCAATTTATGAAAGAAGGGTTGTATAGAGCATCCAAAGTCATGAACGGAATGCAAATGTTTATGATTCAAGCAAAGGAGAGTCTTAAAATATTTTTGTAATTATTTCTTTTTAATCCCTTTATAGATCAGGTAAATTAAGAAAAGTACACCACAAATCGCTAAAATTATTGTAAGTTCGTGGGAGTATTTGTTGATCAGATCTTTTTGTCCATGAGCAAAATAACCCAAAATGGCTAAAATAGTATTCCATAAGGTGGCTCCTAAGGTTGTGAAAAGGAGAAATGGCCCCATTTTCATTTTCGCTAAACCGGCAGGAATAGAGATCAATTGTCGGATCGCAGGAATAAGACGACCTACTAAAGTGGATATATTTCCATTTTTGACAAAGTAGTTTTCAGCCTTTTCAATACCAGGTTTACTGAGTAAAAACATCTTACCAACGCGTGTTTCCACAAACCAATAAATAATAGGTCTTCCTAAAAAAAGCGCTAAAAAATAGTTGATTAAAGCACCTAAAATGGCACCCACTGTGGCAAAAAGGATAACAATCAGTATGTTAATGAACTTATTATCTGTTACATACAAATTCTGATTAGCAGGATCACATGCCCCATAAGCTGCCGGAGGAACAACAATTTCTGATGGAAATGGAATAAAAGAGCTCTCAATAGTCATAAATAGAGTGATTGTATAATAATTGAGATTATCCAGATAACCACCCACCAGTCTTTCAGTTAAAGAGGGTTTTGTTTGAAGGGTTGTATCGGTTAATGATTGAGAAAATGCCGGTAATGTGGCAAAAAAGAATGCTAATACTACGATTAATTTTTTCATTAAGGGTGATATTGTTGAATTAAATGTTGAATCTCTTCATTATCTTCTAGCAATGATGAAATGGCTAAGAACTCGTCATGTTGATCATAAGCTATTGTAAGCGCATCTTCTAAAATAGGTCTTCCAAACTCTTCTCTGTCCGTTAAATAGGAAAATGCAGCATAGTAGTAATCCATCATAGCAGGTCTTTTGGCTACATCCAGTTCATGAGCGTAAAACTGAATCATATAAAAACCTGTTTCCAGAAATTCATTGGCAACACAAAAGTTAGTAAAATATTTAAAAAACTCATCGTAATCTTCCAACTGTTTAAGAGTTAGATCAATAAGTCTTAATAAAGCTTCTGTTTGATTGTCATCGGCATAAAAAGACAAAGCCATAAACAGCAGATCCATATCCTGAGGGGTATTGGCAAATGCTTTCTCAATAAACAGGATTGCCTCATCATCCTGATCTCTTTTTTTCAAAACATTAGCAATTCCAATAATTGCTTCATTATGATTGGGGTTGATATCCAATGTTTTACGATAATAATCGAGTGCTTTATCTTCCTCTTTCAACATCATATAACAATCAGCAATATTGGAAAGGGAGTGAAAATCAGCATGATCAATATCATGAGCCAGTTCATAATACTCAATAGCATTTTCAAAATGTTTCATTTCAAAATAGGCATTTCCAATATTAAAATAGGCTGTACCGATCTCATTATCACAGGTTAAAGCTAATTTATACGCTTCAATGGAGTCTTCAAAACGATCTAACCAACTGTAGGATAGTCCCAATCCAAACCAGGTTGCACCGGCAAATGGAAACTCTTCAGTCAAGGTAGTATAAAAATGGAGGGCTTCATCATACCATTTTTCCTCTTCAAATAAGAATGAATAGATGGAGAGTTGTTCTTCAAAACTGATATCATTCTGAAGAGCGAAAATAACATGTTCTAAAGACTCCTCTAATTGTTTTCTTTTCAGAAGTTCAAATCCTAAAAGAAAATGGATATCAGGTTCATTTGGAGCGAGATCAAGCGCTTTTTTCAACCAATTGATATTCTCTTCATGTTTATTTAAAATATTGGACAAATAAACTTTTTCCATATAAAACTCAGGAGTAGGTTCAAAATCGTGTTCTATACGATTCAATTCCTCTTCAGCCAGATCCAGTTCAAATTTTAAAATATGGGATTTGACCTTATACAATCTAAATGGGGATTGCATAGGATACAATTCAATCGCTTTTTGTAGGGCGATATCCAAATATTCAAAATCAAATTCGCTGATCAACTCCTCAATAATGATCTCATATTCCTGAGAATCATAATACCGTTCTATATTCGCATCAACGGCAGTTTTAAACTCCTTAACTAATTGATTGTCATTCTCTTCAAACTCTTTCATCACTATAAAATTGAACTGCAAATATACAAAAAAAACCTGTATCTTTGCCAATTGATTTCTAATAAACATATTACAAATACTCAATTATGGCAATTCTGATTAAAAATATTCAAAAATTAGTACAAGTTGAAAAAGAGCCGGTTCCATTCAGAGCAGGCAAAGAGATGCAAACCTTACATACGGTTGATCATGCATTTTTACTTACGGAGGGTGACTATATAGTTGATTTCGGTTCTATGGATCTGTTGACAGAAAAAGTACTCAAACAAGTCAAGGAACCCATTGAAGAGATTGATGCTACCGGGAAAATGGTGTTTCCATCATTTTGTGATTCCCATACACATATTGTTTATGCAGGAAGTCGTGAAGTGGAATATATTGATAAAATCAAAGGTTTATCTTACGAAGAGATTGCCAAAAGGGGAGGAGGAATTAATAATTCTGCTAAAAGGTTAGCGGAAGCAACCGAAGATGAGCTGTTTCAGGCTGCGATGAATAGACTCGAAGAGATGGCATCATTAGGAACCGGAGCTGTTGAAATTAAGAGTGGCTACGGTTTAAATACTGAAAATGAATTGAAAATGTTGAGAGTGATTCAACGTCTTAAAGAGCATTCTCCCATCATTATTAAATCCAATTTTTTGGGAGCTCATGCCGTGCCATTAGAATACAAAGGAAAGCAAACAGAGTATGTTGATTTGATTATCAATGAGATGATTCCTATGGTTGCCGCTGAAGATTTGGCAGATTATATTGACGTTTTTTGTGATAAAGGTTTTTTTACTCCAGATGAAACAGAGCGAATATTAATGCAAGGAATCAAATATGGAATGAGACCTAAAATTCACGCTAACGAATTGGATTATTCAGGAGGCATTCAGGTTGGTGTTAAATACAATGCTCTTTCTGTTGATCACTTGGAATATACGGGAGACGATGAGATTGAGGCACTGTTAAATACTGAAACGATGCCCACATTTTTACCGGGAGCAGCCTTTTTTCTGGGTATGATATACGGACCGGTTCGTAAAATGATGGATGCCGGACTTCCAATTGCTTTAGCTTCAGATTTCAATCCTGGTTCTTCCCCATCCGGAAATATGCAGTTAATTTTATCGATGGGGTGTGTTAACTACAAAATGTTACCCGAAGAAGCGATCAACGCCACAACTCTCAATAGTGCTTATGCCATGGGAGTAAGTGATGTTGCAGGATCGATTGCAAAAGGGAAGTATGCCAATTTCTTTATTACCAAGCCGATACCAACAGTTGAATTTATGCCTTACTCTTACGGAAGTGATAAAGTGGAACAACCGTTTTTAAAAGGGAAACGTGTAAACAAAATATAAATGAATTTTTATGGAAGAAAAAAGATTTAATCCTGATAAATTGGATCGTTTAAACCATCCGGATCGGATATACAATTTTCCGGTTTTGGAGATTTTAGATATGATTGGGGTTCAGGAAACTTCAACAGTTGTTGATATTGGTGCAGGAACAGCCTTTTATTCCAAACCTATTGCTGAGAAATTTCCAAATTGCACCATTATAGCTGCTGATATTTCTGATTTGATGATTCAATGGATGGAAGAAAATATTGTATCATCATTTCCTAATATTCATACCCTAAAAATGGAGGATCATCGCCTTCCTTTGGAAACGGGTTCTGTAGATTTTACTTTTATGGTTAACTTACATCATGAATTGGATACTCCTGAGCTCAATATTCAGGAATGTTACAGAATTCTTAAAAAAGGAGGCTATTTGGCTATTTCAGACTGGAGAAAAGAACAGTCAGATAAAGGGCCTTCATACGATTTGAGATACGATCCGATCACAGTTATGTCGCAATTACTGGCATCAGGATTTATTGTAGTTTTTAATTCCAGTGATTATCCAGATAATTTTGTGATTTTGGCAGTAAAAAATTGATTTTTATATACTTATTCTAATAAGGCATATCATCTCCAGGATTGGCACCTCCATTATCTTGAAATTCATCATTCATTTTGGATTCATAAGTGTCAAATCCACTATTTACAGGCAAACTACCAGGATGATCTAACCCTTCACGACTATCCACATCTGAGAATTTGGTGTATCTGCTTTCAAAACGAACTCTTACATTTCCGGTTGCCCCATGTCTGTTTTTTTCAAACATGATATCTGCTTTACCAGCAGCTAAGGAATCATCCTCAAAAGTTTCCAGTTTATAGTATTCAGGACGATAAATAAAAAGTACCATGTCTGCATCTTGTTCGATAGATCCCGATTCACGTAAGTCAGACAAAAGGGGTCTTTTGGTACTGTTTGCACGGGTTTCAACAGCACGAGATAACTGGGAAAGTGCAATAACGGGAATATTCAACTCTTTCGCCAATGCTTTCAAAGATCTTGAAATGTAGCTGATCTCCTGCTCACGGGTTCCTTTTCCTTTATCTTTATCTGTTCCACCTTGCATTAATTGAAGGTAATCGACAATCACCAACTGAATATCGTGTTGATGCTTTAAACGGCGACATTTGGCCCTTAAATCGAACACACTTAAAGCAGGAGTATCATCTATGATCAAATTGGCACTGCTCAAATTTCCGATTTTATTGGTTAACTGAACCCACTCCACTTCGTCTAATTTCCCCTTAGATATTTTTTCGGAATCGATACCGGTTTCAATAGAAAATAAACGGTGAACAATCTGAGTTGCCGACATCTCTAATGAGAAAAAAGCAACCGGTTTTTTATAATCTATTGCAGCGTTACGGGCAATGGACAATACGAATGAAGTTTTCCCCATACCGGGACGGGCTGCAAGAATAATCAGGTCAGATTTTTGCCACCCTCCGATTTTTTCATCAATGGCTCTGATTCCTGTAGGAACTCCATGATATGTTTCTTCACTGTTTCTGATCTGGATCAATTCATCCAATGCTCTTCTTACAACTTCGGTTAATTCTTTACTTTCCCTTTTAAAATTGTTTTCAACAATTCCAAAAAGCTCTGTTTCTGCTTCATCTAAAAGTTGTAAAACATCCTTACTATCATCATAAGAATCTTTTATGATTGAACTACAAGTAATGATTAGTGAACGTAATACATATTTTTCCATCACAATACGAGCATGATACTCAATATTAGCTGATGTTGCAACTCTTTGAGTCAATCCGGCAATATAGGCGGGTCCACCCACAAACTCCAACCATTTATTTTTACGAAGCATATTCGTAACTGTCAATAAATCTATCGGTTCAGAATTTTTAAATAGTTCCCGAATCACAGTATAAATATGTTGATGTGATTCTTTATAAAACATATTTGGGGTTAAAAAGTCAATAACCTCACCAACGGCATCCGAATTGATCATAATGGCACCTAAGATAGCCATTTCAAAATCTACTGCTTGTGGGGTTAACTTTCCGGTTGCTCCCATTGCAGATTCAACAGTGTTGTATGTTAATTTGTTTTCCGTTTTCTTACTTGTAACGTTTTCGTTTGCCATAATTTATCTTAAATGGATTGTCTCAAAATTCGAGATTCAAAAATAATCAAAATTTGGTTAATGGGAGAGTCAATTTTATACCACTTCGAGTTATTAACATTTTTTAATTTTACAAAAAGTGTGTAAAAAATTGATTATTAACATGATACAAGTATAATTTTGATCTTGTTAAATTTATCAACAACACAAAAAAAAATCGTAAATTTGCACCCTTTAATGAATTAACAAAATTTCGATATGAAAACAGTGAAAATGAACATCATCACCCTTTTGTTAACCCTTTGCAGTTTGTCACTTTTTGCTCAAAAAGCGCCAATCATCAAAGGAAAAATTTTAAATAACAAATTTACTCAGGTTGATCTAAAACTAGCATACAAAAATGATAGTATCAGCTACGGTAAAGCGACTATTGATCCAAATGGAAATTTTATATTGAATACAACCATTACCAAACCGGATTTGTATCGTTTAACATTATCTGAAAAAGATTTTTTCTTATTTGCTTTATTACCGGGTGAAGTGATTGATGTAACTTTTGATGCCAATAATCTTCAATCAATCGTTTCTGTTTCCGGATCTGAAAATATGACATTTGTTAAAAATGCTGCTGATTATATGGCATCTAATAAAAGGTTTCTGGATAGTTTAAATTCCGGTTTACAATCTGATCCTCTTCAAGTGTATTATAACACATTTTTTCAGGATTTTCATCAATTCCACCAAACCAATCAAGAAGTTGATACGTATGTTTCCAAATTTTATAATACGTATGATACTCTATTACAAGTGATTCAACTCTATTCTGAAAAAGGAAAAATTAAATCAAAAAATTGGGATCTTTTTTTAAGTCAAGCTGTTCCACTAATGAAAAATTTAGAATCCAGTTTTGCTCCTTTGAAAAATTATCTCAATAATGCATCATCCTATTTTGATTTTAAAGCAAACAGAATTACCAATACAGGAGATTTTTATAAGATTTTGGATGAACAATATTTAGATCAAATTGATAGTCGTCATCAACTGGTTTATAATGGATCTTATGTTTTTGTATCTGAATTAACAAAAGTGATTTTAAAAAGGGATTCTTTATTGTTTAATGAATTGTTAAGTGATTCCAAAATTAAGAAAAATCTGGTAGAAGAGATTTTGAAAGTTATTGAAAAAAATCCGGTGAATAGTGCAGATGGTCAAACGTATATGAGTCAAACGGAACAAACAAACAACGCTGCCAATATTCTGAAAGAGGAAGCCCAAAAGCAAGTGAGAGCAGTTGTCCAAAAATATCAGAATTTCTATAATACAGAAAATCCAAAAAGGGAACAAGGTTTTAAAAAATTGATCTTAGATAACAAAACTCAATTAGCTGTTTTAATGTTTATTGATATGTTTCCCAGAGAGCAGAACTTGGAACTTCATAGCGAAGTGATCAAAGCATTACAATCAAAATATCCTGATAATCCCTTAGTTGCGGAACGTTATACTATTGAAACAAAACCGGCAAATCCAACTGCAATTGGTGCAATGGCTCCAGATTTAGCATTTTCAAATCCGGAAGGTAAAATTTTAAAACTTTCTGATTTAAGAGGAAAAGTTGTCTTATTGGATTTTTGGGCATCATGGTGTCGTCCATGTAGAATGGAGAATCCAAATGTTGTTAAAGATTACCACAAATATCATGAAAAAGGTTTTGAAGTATTCAGTGTATCTCTGGATAAAGATAAAAATTCATGGATAAAAGCGATTCAGGATGACGGATTAGTATGGCCTAATCATGTAAGTGATTTAAAATACTGGTCATCAGAAGCAGCCGCCATTTATGGCGTAACTTCCATTCCTGCTACTTTCTTAATTGGAAAAGATGGTCGAATTATTGCAAAAAATTTGAGAGGGGAAGCTTTAGGAAGTGCACTGGAAGAGTTGTTGGGAAAATAGAAGTTCATAATAAAGAAATTAAAAAAATTAAATGAAAAATATAAGAAATTTTTGCATTATTGCACACATCGATCATGGAAAAAGTACGCTGGCGGATCGATTGTTACAATATACAGGAAGTGTAGGGGATAGAGATTTTCAGGATCAGGTACTCGATGATATGGATTTGGAAAGAGAGAGAGGAATCACCATTAAAAGTCACGCAATCAGAATGAGTTATATCCATAATGGAGAAGAATTTATTTTGAATTTGATAGACACTCCGGGACATGTTGATTTTTCTTATGAAGTTTCCCGTTCCATTGCTGCGTGTGAAGGAGCATTGCTTCTGGTAGACGCCACTCAAGGTGTTCAGGCTCAAACGATTTCAAACTTATATTTGGCTATTGATCACGATTTGGAAATTATTCCGGTTCTGAACAAAATGGACATGCCATCTGCCATGCCGGAAGAGGTTAAAGATCAAATTATTGATCTGTTAGGCTGTAAAGAGGAAGATATTATTGAAGCAAGTGGAAAAACAGGGTATGGAGTGGAAGCAGTTTTAGAAGCTGTTGTAAATAAAATTCCTGCTCCAAAAGGGGATCCAAACGCTCCATTACAAGCATTGATTTTTGATTCAGTTTTCAATTCATACCGTGGGATTATATCCTATTTCAGAATATTTAATGGAACCATAAATAAAGGGGATCTGGTTAAATTTTTCTCCACTGACAAGGAATACAATGCTGATGAAATTGGCTATTTAAAAATGAAACAAGAACCTACGCAAACGATGTCTGCAGGTATGGTAGGTTACATCATTTCCGGAATTAAAACTTCCGTAGAAGTGAAAGTGGGGGATACGGTTACTCATGTTGAGAATCCTTGTGAAAAAATGATTGCCGGATTTGAAGAAGTGAAACCCATGCTTTTTGCAGGGATCTATCCAACTGATGCAGACGATTATGAGGAATTACGTGCCTCATTAGAAAAACTGCAGTTAAATGATGCTTCTTTGACATTTGTACCTGAATCTTCTGCTGCTTTGGGCTTTGGTTTCCGTTGCGGTTTCTTAGGATTATTGCACATGGAAATTGTACAAGAGCGTCTTGACCGTGAGTTCGATATGGATGTAATCGCTACTGTCCCTAACGTATCCTATAATGTAATTACAACCAAAAAAGAACTAATTGAAGTACACAATCCATCCGGTATGCCTAATCCCAGCGAAGTGGATCATGTGGAGGAACCATTCATCAGAGCTCAGATAATCAGCAAGGCTGATTATATTGGGCCCATCATGAAATTGTGTCTGGATAAAAGAGGTACTTTATTGAATCAGGTTTATATTGCTTCCAATCGGATTGAAATGACTTTCGACTTGCCTTTGGGAGAGATTGTATTTGATTTTTATGATAAACTAAAGAGTATTTCTAAAGGTTATGCTTCATTTGACTACCATATTACAGACTACAAACCTGCCAAATTAGTTAAATTAGATATATTGCTAAACGGCGATTCCGTAGATGCATTGTCTTCTTTAACTCATGTCGATAATGCATATCCTTTTGGAAGAAAGATCTGCGAAAAATTGAGGGAGTTGATACCTAGACAACAGTTCGATATTGCTATTCAAGCCGCTATCGGTTCAAAAATTATTGCCCGTGAAACCATTAAAGCTCTAAGAAAAGACGTAACTGCTAAATGTTATGGGGGTGACATTACCCGTAAACGTAAATTGTTGGAAAAACAAAAGAAAGGGAAAAAGAAAATGCGTCAGATCGGTAACGTAGAGGTGCCACAATCCGCTTTCTTGGCCGTTCTGAAGTTGGACTAAAGACGAAAGACAAAAGACGAAAGACGAAGGACAAAAGACGAAAGACGAAGGACAAAAGACGAAAGACCAAAGACTAGAGACAGGAGACTGGGGACAGGAGAAAACCTAAAACCTAAAACCTTAAACCTAAAACCTTAAACCTAAAACCTAAAACCTGATAGCTAAAAACTAGATCTTGTATTTTAGATCAGTGCTGGATGATACAATATTTTTTACGGTATTCTGAAGGAGTTAATCCTGTAAGTGTTTTGAACGATTTTCTGAATGAAGGATAATCTGTATAGCCGGTTCGAAACGCAATTTCTAAAATAGGATAATGAATCTCTTCCAATAAATTTTTTGCGGCTTCAATTTTTGTTTTTTGCATATAAACAAAAGGAGTATCCCCTGTTGCCATTTTAAACCTTCTTAAAAAATTTCGCTTACTCATGTAGGAGTTTTGAGCCAATTCTTCAATGGGAATAAACTGATCCATTTTTTCTTCAATCAAATTTTGAGCTTTCAAAATGGATGTATCTCCATGATTTTTTTGTCCATTAAAAATGACAAAATTATTTTGATTATATCTGTCATTTTCAATTAATAACATTTTTGACATAAAAATGGCCAACTCTTTACTGAGATATTTTTCTATTAGATAAATCATCATATTTTGAAAAGAGGAAGCACCACCACTCATACATATACGTTGATGATCAATCAATAGTTTATCAATCTCTAATTGAATGGTTTTAAAACGATAAGTAAACTCTTTTTTATACAACCAATGTGTTGTTGCAGTTTGATGATCCAATATTCCAGTTTCAGCCAGAATGAAGGCACCCGTACAAACTGTAGCAATATCAGTTCCATTTTGGTATAAGTCTTTGATTGTATTTATCATTGCCTGATCAGATAATATCATATTAAAATCCCTATCAAATCCCGGAATAATAAGAAGGTCAGGTCGTTCCATTTCAAATATGGTACAATCCGTTTCAAATCCGTTTCCATAACTCCCGATGATCTTTCTTTCAGATGTAGTTGAAACTGTCATGAGAGTAAAATTTTGTTTTAATTTAAAACGACTCGGATACAGTTGTACCATTCGTTCTGTTTTTTGAAAAATTTCATAAGAACCTATCAAACTCCACAATGAACATTTGGGATAAGCTAAAAAAGCAATTTTCATTATTTATTACAATTTAGGGTGTAAAAATACAAAAAATGGCCTTATTGGCAACTGAAATAGTCATTATAGCCATATTTTTATTTTTTTTAATCGATTTATTTTTGCAAACTCAATTTGTTTACAAATAATTATCAATTAAAAAAGAAAAAAATGGACATTAAAACCCCCAATTTTCAAACCTCCGCTATATGTGGTTTATTCTGTAGCTCATGTATGATCTATTTAGCTACTCAGAAAAATGATATGATTAAATTGCAATATTTTGCTGAAAAATTGAATACATCCGTAGATCAAGTCAGATGTAATGGTTGTAGAAGTGATGTTTTAACCACTTATTGTAAAAACTGTTATATGAAAAAATGTAGTTCTGAAAAAAAGGTCTCTTTTTGTTCAGAATGTGATGAATATCCATGTAATTATTTAATAGAATTTCAAAAACAAATGCCTCATAGAGTTGAATTGTTTGATTCTTTAAGTAGGATTAAAGAGGTAGGGTGGGAGCAATGGTTTCGTGAAAACGAAGAAAGAGTTACTTGTACTCAATGCCATCAGATTTGCAGTTGGTATGAAACGATCTGTTCCAAATGTGGAAATACGCCGTCTTCTCCATTTGTAGCGGATCATATAGATATTTTAAACATTAAAAAGGTCCGGAATTAGTGTAAATACTGATTCCGTTCTCATTGTTAAAATATCCGAACATCCTACCATTTCCACTCATTGATATCTTTTTAATGAATGGACAACTTTCGCATATATAGGACCATTTTACTGGATAAATCTCTTTATCATAAAAATTTACTTCATAAATATTACCATTACCATCACCTACAAAATAACCTGACAATGTAGCGAGCATACTACCTCTAACGCGTTGAATTTCAGTAATAAAAGCTTTTGTTTTGATTTCGGCAGGTTTATCAGATTTATCAGTTTCCCAATAATATAGTTTGTTAAGAAAATCACTGCAAATCAATGTGTTTCCGGAAGAATACAATCTGCAAACATCATTTTTCTTTAATGTATAGGTGTTTAAAATTTTATTATCTGTGACAGAATAATGGAAAATTTCTTTACCCTGAGCATAATAAAAAGTTGTATTATCTTTCCCGAATACTATATCCATTACATCCCCTTTACAAACCATTGACCATTCTTTTTTCATTGTTTCAACGTCAAAAATGGAGATCAGGATCATTTTATTATCCAACTCATGGTGCACTAAAATCTTTTTATTATCAGGAGAAAGCACAAATCTGGTGATTAATCCATCCACTGTGATAACTTTATAATCATGAGGTGTTTGATCAAAAGTATTGGCATTTTTAAGGTTTAGTTTTTCGATATCAAAAACATAAATCATACTACAATAGGCACTTTTAATTTTACTATAGAAAATCCAACCACCTGAAAATAGATTTTTACCATCGGAACTAAAAAGCAATGAACCTTGGGTTTTATTCAGTTTTTGTTCTTCAGGAGTAGCCAATTCTTTATTTAAATATAAATTAAAACTAATTTTTTGACGTAAAATATTTCTTTCAGAAGGTTTAATATATTGATCATTCACGAACATGCTAATCAACCCATTATTGTGAGCCACAGCAAGATAAACATCAGATTCTGTTGGTGTAACAGGCGCAAAACAGATATCTCTGATATTGGAAGCAGAAGAAGGATTATTCCATTTTATATCAACCAGATATTCGTATTTAAAAGCCTTAGAAGATTGAGCGGTTAATACAAATGGTATTGCAATAATAAGTAGTGACAAAATTTGTTTAAAATTTCTTATAAAAAATGAATTAAGGTTAATTTGCTGTATTTTGAAATGCAAAGATACAAAAAAGGCGAAAGGCTAAGGGCGAAAGGCTAAGGGCGAAAGGCAAAAGGGGAAAGGCAAAAGGGGAAAGGGCGAAGGGCGAAAGGGCAAAAGGCGAAAGGCAAAAGGCGAAAATAAAACCCCAAAACCTAGCCTGGACAAGCCAGAACCAAAATAGCACACTGATGACACTGATTAAACAGATGACCACAGATCTATTTGTTCTATATTTTTTAATTGATTTTTGAATATATTAATTTTATTTCTGTTTTATTCTTATTTTTTAGAGAAATCCCATTTTATTTAATTTCAAATATAGTTAAAAATTATATTATTTTGACGAAATTAATCTGTGTAAATCAGTTCAATCTGTGTCATCAGTGTGCTATGAAAAACTTAACTAAAGTGGCGTTAATCTAAATACATTAAAATGATTTTTTAAATATTGTGCCAAAAAAAACACTAATATTAAGAATAAGGTACTAAAACCCAAAACCTAAAACCCAAAACCCAAAACCTAAAACCCAAAACCCAAAACCCAAAACCCAAAACCTAAAACCCAAAACCTAAAACCCAAAACCTAAAACCTAAGACCCAAAACCTAAGACCCAAAGCTTATCTTTTCACGATTTTTTGGGTTTCAATTAGGGCTCCATTTTCGGAAATCAATTTTATAAAATAGATTCCTGATTCAATTTCTGATATGGAAATGGTTTTATCTGAAGTGACTCCATTTGCTATCTTTTGTCCAATACCATTATAAATTTCAAATTGGATTGATGTTTCCAAATTGGTGTTCAATTTGATCACATTTTCTGCAGGATTTGGATAAATTCCAATATAAGCCTGATTATTTTCATCAACACTACTGGAACTGATTTGTCCTGCTGCAATCTGAGCATTTGGTGTTCCATTATAGGCATAAGATTTAATGATCAATTTCCGGGTTGTATTATAGGTTTGAAAATTAACTAAAACCCAACCGTAATGAATATTAGTTCCTAATTTGAATTTTACGCCAATATATTTATCCCCTTGATCAAGGAAATTTGAGTTTAAAGTACTTTCCCCGATGAAAGGTTCGGGATAACTGGTTCCCCATAAAAGAGAACTGTTAATAGGATCTCCGGATGCTAATTTCTTGATAAAACGACCTCCATACATGTTGGTTGTTGTACCATCCAATGCAATTTGATCATCAATAACATTAAATGTAAAGTGCATAAACCAGTCAGTCCCCCAGTCATCCCATCTGAAATCGTACTCTTCAGTCCCGTCATTGTTAAAGTCGATAGGGAAAATGTTGTATGCACTTTCCACTGTAGAAGACATTTCCGTCACAACATCCGGATTGATATCAAAATAAAAGATTTGGGATTTTAATGATGGATGACTTAAAAATAGAAGCATCAAACTTAAAAAGATAATTTTTTTCATTTTTTGTGGGATTAAATAGAATATTAATGTTTGTTATAAATGATTTCTTAAAAAATCATGAGCAAAAATAGAAAAAAAATGAAACAGTAAAACAATCTTTTTATTTTCAAAAAGTGCTACTAAAACTTGAATCCTATGTATAAATTTGGTTCAAAAAGGAAATAGTTATGCCATTTTTTATCAATTTTTTGGAAACTTTCGGGAGTATTTGTGTCTATGGGCCAATATTGACAATGAATTTGGGGCTCAATATAGAATCTGTTTTTGAAAAAGGATAAATGATAACCAACATGATAGGATGTATATAATTTAAAACCATTTCCAATTTTTTTATTGTTGAGATCATAATAGGTTTTAAGTTGAGGTAATACTTCCACCGTTGCAAACAAACCTTTCCAGATCAAACGTTGATAGGTGATTCCAATACCTGATTCGCGAAGTCTACCCGGATAGAAATTGGTTTCATCGAAACTAAGTTGTTCTTGCATGGGCATTCCCATAGGAGCATACATTTTCCATGTAGCCAGCTTGATCCCAATTTTATCTTTAGAAGTCCATTGGTAGCCAAAATGCAATTCATAATGGTGTGTATTGGTTTCCTCTTTTTCAAAATTCATAAAACTGTAATAAGTTGTACTAATTGAAAATTTCCGATCAATTGGTGCAGGTTTACTTTCCATTTTTGGAGATTGAGAAAACAATAGTCCCAAATTGGTAACTAGAAATACTGTAGTTGTGATTTTTTTGTAATTCATAATTCTATATTTTTGATTTTTTAATATTTATTTGGCAAAAATATAGGTGCAAATTATGAAATGCCTTGATTCAAATCAAGAAATTGTTTCTCTTTTATATTACGTTTTCTACATTTGTTATTGTTTTATATATTCAATTATTTACAATAACATGTCCTTTCTCAAGGCCTTTTTCTACATATCGATGAACTTCAGCCATTTGTTCCAATTGAAACCTCTTATCAATGATTGTTTTCAACTTTTCCTCTTTAAAAAGCCGGATGATCTCTTTCAGAAACACTAATCGTTCTGAAACCGGTTTTAATCCTGTTGCAGAAAAGATTACTTTTCTATTGTTAAACCGGGAACTCCAAAAAGTGAGAAAAAGATTTGAAAATGTAGGATAACTAGTTATATAGTATCCTTTCTCTTTGAGCATACTTTTGAATTGTATTGAAGAAGGTTTACCTGAAACTTCCAGAATAACATCATATATTTGATTTTTTCCCTTAAAATTTTCTCTTGTAAAATTCATTAAATGATCTGCTCCAAGCGATTTAACCAAATCAAAATTATAAGAGCTACAAACACCGGTAACCTCAGCTCCATATAGTTTTGCTATTTGTATTGAAGCCAAACCAATATTCCCGGAAGCTCCATAAATCAAAACTTTTTGTCCATCCTGAATTTTTGCAATATGAATAAGATAATTCCAGGCAGCTAAGGGGCCACAAATAGGAGCAGATTCTTCGTAGGTTAAACTTGATGGTTTTATTGATAATAATCCTGTTTCAGGCATACAAATATATTCAGCATTACAACCAAAAGAAGCTCCGGTAACTCCTAATACTTTATCCCCTTTTTGAAACAACTTTACATTTTTACCCACATCTTCAATTTCTCCACTGAATTCTGTCCCAAAAATCGGTTTTTGGGGTTTTGTTAATCCAAAAAATAGACGAAAGAAGTAGGGTTTTCCCTTTCTTTGCATAATATCTTCTATTCCAACAAATACCGAATAAACTCTGATGAGCACTTCATCGTCTTTTGGAATAGGCTTTTTTACTTCCTTCAATTTCAGAACTTCCGGATCTCCATATTTTTCACAAACTATTGCTTTCATTTTTGTTTTCATTTCAGGTTATTGGGAATCTGTTTGGTATTGTTTTTTTAATTAAAAGTTCCAATTAATCAATGGAAATGACCTTTTTCCGTTTTTATTCCAAAGTCCGAACTGGAAACCATTTAATTTGATTGTTTTATTTATAAGACCAATCTGTACCCCATTAGTCACAGCAGTATTGTTTACAAATCCAATTGTTATTCCATTAATTTGCTCGTAAAAGTTCCACAAAAGATTAAAAGAAAGACCGTTTATTTTCTTTCCCATACTCATCCATAAAGAAAGAGATACTCCATTCACCTGGTCTGTAAATGTCCCAAAAGGAGATATTAGAAGTCCATTATGAACCGCTCTTTTAGGTATAGTTTCTTGAGATTTTGTTGAATCAGAGCTTTCTTTTTCGCAGAAATCAGAGATCCTCATTTTATTAATATAAAAGGTTTGGAAAAACCCTTGACCAGGTATTTGTATATTCAATCCGTGTGTATATTTGGTATAAGGTCTGTTGCAAATGGCTTCTGACCCAAAAGGTCCAATTGCAATACCATAAATATTTTTTGAATCTGATGGAATTACCCAAATAACATAACGATTTTTTGCTTTTTTATCAAAATCTAAAGAGTCACCTTGCGAAAAAGTAAAACTCATTGAAAATATGATCAGTAATAAAATTGGAATTCGTTTCATGCAATAAGTGTTAAACGTAAATTTTTTTATATACTTTTTTTAAGTTGGTCTTTGTTTATTTTTTACATTTTGTCATAAATAATTCTTGGAATATTCTTCAAAATTGAAGCGATTAACCCCCAACGCTTAGTTATATAAGCAACTTTCTTCTTGTTCCTTATCGCTTTGTAAATCTGTATAACTGCTTTATCAACCGGCATAACCCAAAATAATCCTTCTCCTTTTGCCATTTCTGTATATACAAAACCAGGTCTAATATCTGTTACAAAAATTGAAGTTTTTAAATGGGTTGCTTTTTGTCTTAGTCCTTCTATATAATTAATTTGATATGCTTTTGTTGCATTATATGCGGGTGCCTGTCTGCTTCCCCGAAGTCCTGCAATTGAACTTATAGCTACTAAATGACCATATTTTTGGGTTTGAAAATAATTGAAAGTCCAGTCTGCAATACAGGTAAAACCATTTACATTAGTGTCAATTGTTCGTTTTTCAATTTCAAAATCCAGAGTTTCATTTGCATCGCCTGTTCCTGAACTAATGATTAGCAAGTCAAGTCCACCTATTTCAGTTGTCAATCCATCTAAATTTTCAACAATCTTTTTTGTATCAGTTATATCAAAAGTCCTTATAAAATAGGAGTCAGGTTTTTGCCTTTTCATTTCTTCGAGTAATTCAGTCCTTCTTCCGGTAATTCCAACTGTATAATTATTGTTTACTAATAATTCAGCAACTCCTTTTCCTATTCCGGAAGTTGCACCGATAATAATTGCTTTTTTCATTTTAATTGTCAGTGGCTAATTTATTTTTTATCGTTTTTTATAATATTCACCAATTTATTTATAATTAATGAATCTAAATAATTTAATATATCTAAAGTTGCAAAATTAAACAGAATTTTAATTAAATGCATTGATAAAAGATAATAAGTGATTCGTCTTTGAAATCTTTATTTTTTTTTCAATAACCGTTTTCTAATCCTGCTTAAAGATTCGGGGCTAATACCCAGAAAGCTTGCAATTTGATGTTGAGGTACCCTTTGCAAAAGATCGGGTCTCTCTTTTGTCAAATCAATATAACGTTGTTCAGCTGATGACATTCTGAATTCATCCATTTTTTTTTGAAAATTGACAAAGATTATATCTGCCATTTTTCTATATAATATTTCTAATTGTGGGTATTTTTGAAAAGCTTCTTTTTCGGCATTGGGATTACTTATATTCAAAACCACCTCTTCAATACATTCTAAAAAGTGATCTGATGGAATATTTGTCCCATATTGATTCGGTAAGATAAACTGCTCTTCAGTAAAAAATTCTGTTGTTTTTTCCTTTCCATCTCTTATATAATAACTTCGAACACACCCTTTTAAGATGAAATAACACTCATTGGAAATATCCCCTTCGTGTAATAGAATTTTCCCTTTAGGAAATGATTTTATTGAAGCACTCTCAGTTATTGCTTGTTCTAAATCATTAGTTATAGTTGTATATTTTGACAGGTATTGTATAATAAGATGTTCCATTGAAAGATTTTTTTTTAATTTAATAACAATACCTTTTTTATTGATGTGGAGTTGTACGATATTCTAAAGGTGTAATTCCAACCTTTTTTTTAAATAATTTACTAAAGTTTTGAGCATATTCAAAACCTAGGGCATAAGCAATCTCATTAATATTTTTATTTGTACTCAATAATAATGTTTTTGCTTTTTCCAATAAAAAATAGTGAATATGTTCCTGTGTGTTTTTTCCGGTTTCACTTTTTAATAGATCACTAAAATAGTTGGGCGACAAATGCATCTTTTCAGCACACATCTTTACAGAAGGGAGTCCTTTTTTAGATAGTTCAGGGGAATTAAAGTAGTTTCTGATAAACTCTTCAAATTTCATAATAATATCACGATTCTGATTTGTTCGTGTCATGAATTGCCTGTCATAATAACGCTTACAATAATTTAAAAGAAGTTCAATGTTTGTAATAATTAAATCATGAGAAAAATGATCCATATTGGCATCATACTCATTTTTTATTTGTTTCAAAATAGATAAAAGTGTTTTCTTTTCTTTTTCTGATAAATGCAAAGCTTCATTTTCAGAATAGGAGAAAAACGAATAGTCATGGATCTTTTTCCCCAAATGGGAGTTTCTAATCAATTCCGGATGGAAGTATAGTCCCCAGCCCTCTGAACCACCTGAATCTCTTGTTCTATCGAAAGTAATAATTTGTTCCGGTGCGGTGCAATGTAATGTACCCTCCTGATGATCAAAAAATTGTCTTCCATAAAGAAAGTGACAGTTTTTTTTAAAATTGACAGTATAAAAATTACAAATAAAACTTCCTGACTCAGGAGCATTTTCAACAACTACTTTTGAATAATCAATAATAGAAATCAATGGATGTTTAGGCTTTTCAAAACCTGCAATTGCATGCAAATCGTGAATGGATTCTACTCTATAAACTATATTTTTCATAGAAAGATTATTTTATACAAAAATATAAAAAAATAGATGTAAAATCAATATCCAAATTCCTTTTATTTGTAGTCAAATTACTGAGAATTCAGTTGGGTGTCACTAATAAATTTTTTGATTGTTTTTATAGTGTAATTTAAGTCCGAAATAGTCGTGTTTATTCCAAAACTAATTCTGACAGTTTCAAAAATTTGTTGATCATTTAATCCTATAGCCTTTAAAACGTGTGAAGGTTTAGGAGAATGAGTACTACAGGCTGATCCTGAGGAAACTGAGATTCCGTGATAATCTAACATCATCATCAATTCTTTACTTTTAATACCTGGAAAAGAGATATTTAAAGTATTCATGAGTCCATTGTCTAATGGTGAATTAACCACAATATCTGATTTTATATCTTTTAATAGTTTTAAAAAATGATCTCTAAGGGTTTGAGTTTTTTGCAAATGGGATAGTAAATCTGGAACACTTTGACAAGCTTTCCCAAATCCGGCAATGTTATGTACCGATTCTGTACCACCACGAATACCCTCTTCCTGACCTCCTCCATGGATAAAGGAGGATAATGGCGCACTTATTTTGGCATAAATGGCCCCAACACCTTTGGGGCCGTATAGTTTATGTGCTGAAAACGTAGCATAATCTAATCCTAACTCTTTAACATCAATCGGGATCTTTCCAAATGCCTGAACACAATCCGACATAAGCAAGATATCTCTTTTTTTAGTAATTTCTGAGATCTCTTTAAGGTTTTGAATCGTCCCAATTTCATTATTAGCAAGCATACAACAAACTAGAAATGTATCATCATCAATCAACCCTTCCAATTCTGAAATTGAAATAAATCCATTTTGATCTACAGAACAAAATTCAACAATAATCCCCTGATTTTTTAAATAATCAAGTGTCTTCAATACAGAAGAGTGCTCAATTGGAGTTGTAATAATTTTTCTTTTTGATGGGTAGAAATGTTGAGCAAGTGTTTTTAAAATCGAATTATTGGATTCAGTAGCGCAACTGGTGAAATAGATTTCGTGAGCATGTGCATTTATGGATTGCGCAACCTGATCTCTGGCTTTTTCAATGATTTGTTGTGCATTTTTACCCTTTTGATATCCCGTTGAAGGATTGCCCCAATAATATTTCAGAACACGGTTCATCGTTTTTCTCACGGAAGAAGCAACGGGTGTTGTCGCATTATGATCAAGATATACGTTTCGTTTCAACATTTTTACTTTTTTTTAATTTTTATGATTTCGATAAGATCTCAATAATTTTTTGACAACCTCCGGATCTGATGTATTCAGAATGATCATCTATTGAATCAAATCTTTTATTACATATTTTAGAACATTCAACTTCTGAATCGGTTACCATATAGAAATTACGTATTATTTTTTTGGCATCGGGATTATTAAAAATCGATTGAACTTTTCCATTGTTGTTTTTGCAAAAACTTAACATTTTGTACCACATTGCCGCACTTAATGCCCCACAAGCACTTCCACTCAATCCAATACCCCCTGCAAAACCAGCAACCATGATCGATTCCTCTTCAGTGCCCCCCATTTTCTTAACCACTTCAGAAGCACAACTTAAACAAGGTGTTTTAATGGGGAATTCAGTTTCAAAACTCTTATTGGCAGCTGCTATCGCTTCAGGAGTCCATTTTGAAATTAAAGTAAAACAGGGGTTAAATACAAAACCATACGCCAGTGTTTTTAATATATAAATTGTAAATTGCCATTTGTTTTCCCAATCTACTTTGGAAATATCACGACAATTAACCGTTTGTTTTCTTTTATGGAATGAAGTCATCAAATTGCCAGATCCATAAATAGCCATTGCTATTGCTTTATCTCTATCTTTGAATCTACGATACGATTCAGTCCCAATGGCTAATGAACCACCCCATAATAGGCCACATTGATTTCCTTTTTGTGAGATTCCTCCTGCCATTATATCAACAGCTTTTTCCTCTAAAGGTTTTGAGTTGCCATATTCATCATTGATTAAACAAAACATCGCTTGAGAACAAGTTCCACATTTAAAAAATGTTTTTCGGGGATTCAATCTTTTTTTTTCTTTTTCCATTTAAAATTTAGATAATAATTTGCAAATATAATAAAAGTTTTATACCGTTTTTTCTTTATAAAGTTTACTGGCTACTATTCCTCCTAACAGAAGTTCTCCTAATCCCCAGACTGTCCCTAATATAGTAAAATTTAATGGCATAAACCCATAAACAACCATTGCAAAATTTCCTAACAAATAGTGCATAAAAAAGGAGATCAGTGCAGCCATAATGCCGGCTTTAGTTTTAGATTTCCATAATGGCCTCAAAAGGGCATATAAGAATACTAAAAATATTCCATTGCATAAACTCACAAAAATGATATAAATGGTAGCAAAATTGCTTAAAGGGGGTAATCCTCGATTTGCTAAAATCTGATTCATTTGATCTCCTACTAATGGGATCATAGATAATCCGCTGATGAGAATTACTAAACCGGTAATTAATCCGGTGATAAAAATACTTTTGATGTTTAATTTCATTTTGATTTTTTTTTAATTTTGGTTTTTATTTTTTTAAAATTCTATTTTATAACTAATTACGGGTAAAATTACACTGTATCCTTTGTTTTCAACAGTGCCTGTTTTATAATAATAGGAGTATCCATCGTAATTTTTTTCCCCTAATGCATTTTTAATTTGAATAGCCCAAACAGAAGAGTGTTTTTGTTTGTTAATCCGATAAGTTAATGTGATATCAAGATATTGTGAACTTGGGATTTGCTCTTGATATGCTTTGGATTCATCATATATAACCGTTTTAAAAATAATGGATTGTTCCATGTTTACGGGTGTAAAGCGGTCGCCACCCATTAAAGTATATCGAGCATTGATGCCGAGAATATGATCGTTTTTAAATGTAAACTCTTTGCCAATTAATAGGTTAATAACATATCCTTTGTTGAATTTTGAATTTCTCCAGATCCCATCATCTCCACAATATTTAGATTTAAAAAAAGATGTGGTGATTAAATAATAGTACCCTTTATTCAAAAACTTTTCAAAAGTGATATCAATCCCAATATTTTCTCCTTTACTATTATTTACTAAAGAGTCTCTAAAAGCCCAATCCTGTGTGAAATTGATTAATGAATAGGAGCTTCCGGGTTTTCCGGGAATATTATACAAGTATTGATAATAGGGTTCCATTTTAATTCTCATATTTTGATTGATTTGCCAATCATATCCTCCTACAAAATGTAGAGCTTGTGATGGTGCCAGATTTATATTTGGACTACTAAATTGATCGTTTTGCACTTTCTTTACGAGATAGATTTTTAAATCTTCAATCTGACTATGTTTTCCAAATCCAAAACTGATGGAATGTCTTGTATTGATTTCCCATTTAAAACTGATACGGGGATCAATTGAGAATTTTTTATTGAGTAGAAAATAGGACCCGTTTATTCCGCCATTAATCACAAAATGCTCTGAAATGGAGTATTTGGACTGATAAAATAGTTCAATAAACTCACTTTTTCCTTTCTCCGTTACAAAATTCTGATAAGTTATGGGATTATTATTGAAAGTACCATTGATGTTTAATTCATAAAACAATGTATAGAAAGTGAATCCCGCTTTCAATGTATGTCTTGAACTAACTTTTTGATTAATATAAGAACTTAGAATAATTTTTCCTGAGTTGTCAATAATATTTAAATTAGGCTTTGAAATTAAAAAATCATTCAATCGATCCATCTTTAAACTGTTAAAAGTCCCTGTAAAAGCTAAAGTTGTATTGATAAAAGTTGATTGGTTTATGAATTGTTTATTGGTGATCCCGATAGCCCCCATTTTTAGATTCCAATCCAGATTAGTTCTTGAAATTTCATTTTCCCATTTGGTTGAATCTAATATGAAATCCTGATTCATATGATCTAAAGCCCCAATCCCCCAAATGGAGATGGATCCGTTTTTAATTGGAAAATGAAGTTTGAAATTCAAATCCTGATAAATAGGAACACTTGTGTTTTTGGGTAAAAATGACCTCATTAGTGAAAAAGTAGAATACCTGTAATTAAACAGATAGGTTGCCTTGCCCCCTTTCCTGAATGGCCCTTCAGAGGATAAATCGATACCCATAACCCCTATTTGTATCGTGTGCTCTTTTTTTTCACTATTCCCGGTTCTGAATTTCATGTCAAAAACACCAGCCAAAGCGTTCCCATATTCTGCTGGAAAAGCACTTGTGAAAAAATCTGAATTTGTCAACATTTGACTACTAAAAACCGTAACAATTCCTCCACCTACTAAATTTGCATTAGGAAAGTGATTTGGATTGGGAATCTCAACACCTTCCAGTCTCCATGAAACACCTTTTGGTGAATTACCTCTGATGATGATAGAATTACTTTGCATACTTCCTGTAGTAATTCCTGCAAATGCTGATACCGTTCTGGCAGGATCATCCATTCCACCGGCATATCTTCTGGCTTCTTCTACGGAAAATGAACGAGCACTGATCAATGCCATAGTGTTTACCGGCTTATCCTTTTCTGTAAATCCACTGATCGCAACTTCACCCATTTTAACAATTGATTGTTTGAGTGGAGTATTAATAACAACCTCTTTTCCTGAGGTTACTTGAATCTCTCTCATTGTGGATGACTGATACCCTAAATATGAAAATTGAATATCATACCGACCAAGTGTAATATTGGAAATCAAAAAATTACCATCCTTATTTGTTGTAGCTCCTTGTAACGGTTCAGTCCCTAGTATTATGATCGTTGCACCAATTAATGGTTGCTGGGTTTCACTATCTATCACTTTTCCCTTGATGGTCTGTGTTAACACCTGAGCTGTTAATATGCAAGTGCTAACACAGAAAACAAAAATTAGGAACACTATTTTTTTCATCTATAATAATTTATTTTTTAATTGATTTTATCAATCCATTCATTAATGATTGGTTTTGCCAGAATCACTGTTGACTTACCATGTCCACCATTTACTATGGTTTCATACCTTTTTTCCTTACTATTCCAGTTTTCATACAATAAATCACACCCTTTCTGATCTACTAACGGATCATTCAATCCATAAATTAATAATAGAGGAATATCTACTTTTTTTGCTTGGGGAATAATTGAATCCATACATTTTTTAGAAACTAACATCATGTTCATGCTGAAATATTTCACTAACAATGAATCATTACTACGAATATCAGATTCTTTTTGATCTTCTTCATTTTCAATCCATTTTGAATCTCCGGCCATATTTACAATGGGAGTGTGTTTTGCAAAAATCATATAACTCATATATTGCAAATATTGGGGCCATTTGGGAGACATCCCCTTTGCTTTCTTTAAAATTACCGGAGGATTTACTAAAATGACCCCATCAATAAGATCCAATTGCGCTGCAACAGATACTGCTATTGCTGAAGACATACTGTGTCCGTAAAGAATGAAAGGGTGTTCATTGGATCCATAATCTGAATCCGATTTAATAATATTGATATAATCATCAATAAAAAGTGAAAAGTCATCCATATCTCCTCTTATTCCATCAGAATAGCCTGTTCCCCGGGGATGAATTATTACAATTCTATGTTGCCCGTTGCTCAAAAGTTCAATGATCTCTTGTTCATTATTATGATTGATTCCGGTGATCCCTGAGATTATAAAAATTACTGATTTGTAATTTTTAATGGGTTTATAATCAAATATATAAATTTTCAAACTATCTTTAGTCGTAAATATTCTACTATCATTTGTTATACAAACGGAAGGTTTTTCAATATTTTTCAATGATAAGCAGGATGAAAAAATGAAACAAAAAATGATAATGACACCTATTATTTGAAAATAAACAGTCATTTGCAATTTGAACATTTTAGGAAGCAAATGATTATTGTTTGATCAATTTTCTAGTAATTACTTCCCCTTCATTTTCAATTTTCACGAAGTATGTTCCTGATGGATAAGATGATAAATCTATTTGTATTTGATCATAAAAATTTGTAACCAAAAGTGATTGCCCAATCAAATTAAATAATTCCACTTTTTTTATGGTATTGGTATTGGTTTCAATTTGAATTCTATTGACAGCAGGATTTGGATAAATATGTATTAAATTTTCTCCTTTTTCATGATCATCAACGCTTAAACTGTTTGAACTGATGGCAATATTATCAAACCCAACAGTTATCCATTTACTGCTGCAATCAGAATTTCTATATCTAATGGCAATAAAACTTGAACCACTAAATGATTGTAAGTTTAAATTTGACAATAAATGAAATGTCCCATCAACAGGGTAGTTATCACCTCTGAAATCATACAACAATATTTTTGAAACAGCCTGTCCCGGATCTTCAGATCCTTGTAAAAGATAGATCCCTATTGTGTCATCAGCTTCAGGGGTTGAGAAACCGGAAAACATGTACCGGATTGAATCTAAATGACCACCTGAAGGGATAAAGAATTCTGGTGAAACATACCAGTTATCAGTAAGAGTTATTCCTGATGAAGGGGAGTAACTATGATTTAGATAGTTGGGCTCAGAGCAAGCTCCATAGTTTGCCATTCCCCAATGACTAAAAGTGGTTGCTCCTTTTTTAATTTCAACCCATCCGGCCTGACCGGGAACATTATCGAATCCGGTATAATAGGGCAGGCTTATTTGTGCATTTGTAGAATTAATCATTGTTAATACCATTCCTACAATGGTAATCATTTTTGCTAATTTCATTTGTTATTGTTAATTAAATGTTAAATATTATTAGGGGTATGTAATTGAATTCCATTGATTATAGGAAGTTGATCCGAAATCTTTATATAATACATTAAAATGTTGTATTAAATTCCAATTTGCAAATTTAAAAGTGTATTGATAATCACAAATACAATAAGCATTGGGTTCAAATTGATCTTTTAAATAAATATTGAAAACTCCTTGGTCTAATGCTACAGAATCCAAAGGTTGAGAAGAACAATTCTTATTAATGGTAACGTGAAGCAATAGTGTATCATTAATTACCTCACAATAAAGGGTGTCCGGACTGGTAGTTCCGTTTTTACTGGTAAAACATCCATCCTTTTGTACACTTAATAACTTAGGCGTAGCAGTAATTGGATCTTGATCAGTACATGAATTGAAAATCAATAGAATAGCAATCATCAATCCGAAAATAATTTTTTTCATAAAAGTTTTTTAAATTTGTATATAATACTTAAGTTTTTTTTCACCAATTGTCGTTTTTAATATATTTTTTAGAGTTTTACAACCTTAAATGTCTCTATGTTTTGTGTTTTTGGATTCATTAGTTTGATAAAATAGATACCGGCCTCTAATTCTTTCATTGAAATCACATTATTATTAATAACACCTTGGTTCACTTTTTGTCCAAATGTGTTGTAAATGGCATAGGCAATAACTTCATCAGAATTGGTTTGAATAGTAATCATATCTTGTGTTGGGTTGGGATATACTTCAAAGTTGACTTCTACAGATTCATCAACACTGCTGGAACTGGTTTGTCCGGCACTGATTTGTGCATTGGGAGTATTATTAAAAGCAAAAGCTTTAATGATTAATTTTCTGGAATCAACTTTATTAGTGGGTGTAGTAGATTGAAAATTTACCAATACGTACCCATAATGAGTATTGTTATTCTTTAAAAACTTTACTCCAATATATTGGTCACCCTGATCTAAAAAGTTGGTATTCATAGTACTTTCACCAATGTATGGATCAGGATCACTTGTTCCCCAGGTAAGAGAATTGTTGATAGGATCGCCAAATGAAAGCATTTTAACAAATCGACCATTATAAATATTGACAGTTGTTCCATCTAAAGCGATCAAATTATTGGGATTACTAGATGTGAAATGCATAAACCATTCAGAGCCTAAATCTTCCCATTTAAAGTTGTACTCTTCCAAACCATCGAATGTAAAGTCGAGAGGAAAAATATTATCCATACTTCCAATAATTGGGGACATTTCGGATTCAACATCAGGCGTAATCTCCAGATAAAAGATTTGAGCTTTTAATGAAAGGGTAGAGATTAATAAAACAATTGAACTGATTAAAAATGCTTTTTTCATTTGATTTTTTTTTGATTAAATTTTAAGGTTTTTAATTATGCAAAATAACAGAATATGAATATTTTATCGGATATTTGAATTACGGTTTAAACTATTCATTTTACTTATTTTTTTTTGGCAAAAGTATAGTTGGGCTATTTAAAATTCATTGACTTTAGTCAAGAAATAAAAAAGTTCTATATACTAAAAATTAAATCCAAAATGCAAACCCGGCTCCCCAAAGAAAAATTTAGACCATTTTTGATCCAATACTCTGAATGAATCGGGCATTTTGGTATGAAAAGCCCGGTGAGTGATCGCAATAGAGGGTTCAATAAATAATCTGTTTTTCCAGAAACTAAAGTGGTAGCCTAACCTATAGGTATTGAAAATCTGAAACCCACGATCAATTTTTTGGTTCTGATTATTTACAAATGTTTGAAATGCATTCATTACATGAATTCCGGTATATAATCCTTTCCACCAATAGTGCTGATAAACGAAACTAAACCCATATTCTCTGATATATCCCGGAAATTTTTCTTCCGGTGCATCAAAATTTTTTCCATAAGGAATTCCTAATGACCAGGCATATTTCCAAGTTTGAAGTTCTAAGGAAACTGAATTTCTAGGATTAATTCGATAACCAAAGTTTAATTGAACAAAATCGGGACCATCTTCCGGTAATAAGTTTCCCAGCATCATCATAGAACTTCCAATAAAACATTTTCTGGATGTATCTATCTGTGCATAACTTTGTAATGAAATAACGACAATGAAAGTCGCAATTAGTGTTGAAATTTTTTGTTGCATATCTAATTAATTTTTTTGACATGCAAAAATAGATCCCTTCATAAAGTCAAAATCTTCACTTAAGTTAAGAAATGATTTAGATTATTTTTTACCCACAATTCTGGCTCTCATCCTGCTTAAAGATTCAGGCTTAATTCCTAGATAACTGGCTAATTGATACTGAGGAACCCTTTGAATCAAATCGGGCCTCTCCTTCATCAGATTTAAGTACCTTTGTTCTGGAGATGAGGTCTTGAAATCTGCAAAATTTGTTTGGCTTTTAACAATTAGTTGCTCAGACAGGATCCTGCAGACAGTTTCAAATTTTGGGAATTTTTTAAATACTTCTTCTGCCATATTGGGTTTTGAAATTGCAATTATGGAATCTTCAACACAAGAAACATAAAGCTCAGATGGTTGATTGCTAAGAACACAAGGTGGTGTATATCCTTCCAATTCTGTAAAAAACTCAGTTGTCTTTTCTGTTCCATCTAAAATATAATAAACTCTTATACATCCCTTTAAAACAAAATAGGATTCACTTGTTCTTTTTCCCTGTTTCAATATTAAGGTTCCCTTTTTGAAATATTTGATCACATCCAATTCTAAGATAACATTTTTTTCATCTTCAGTTAAAGGAACAAACTGTTCAATAAAATCACAAAGAATATTTTTCATTTTAATAAAATTAGGATTCATTTTTCCTTGTTACTATTCTCCTTCTTATTCTGCTCAGTGTTTCCGGTTTCATCCCTAAATAACTGGCTATTTGGTGCAAAGGAACCCTTTGGATTAAGTCCGGCCTTGTTTTTATTAAATTCAAATAACGTTCTTCAGGAGAGGTTAATTTAAATTCTGTATGAGTATCTTGGTATTGAGCCATCAATATTTCAGCCATGGCACTGTTAAAAGTAACCAAAATGGGATATTTTTGGTACATCACCTTTTCAAATTCAGGAGTCCCAAAACTGACAATCGTATCTTCTGAACACTCTAATGTGATTGAGGATTCGATTTGTTTTCCATAAATCGATAAAAGCACTACCTGATCTTCGGTATAAAATTCAGTTGTGATCTCCTCTCCATCTTTTAAGCAATAAGCTCTGATACAGCCTTTTAAAATAAAATAACATTCATTGCAATAGTGTCCTTCTTTTAATAAGATGGTCCCTTTTTTGTATCGTCTAATCATGGTACTCTCCTCGATTGCCGAAATTAACTCCTTAGAAAGATCAACATATTTTGAAAGGGATTGTATTAACTCACTATCCATATTAATTTAATTTAAGGACAAACTGCCCATCAATAATCTATTCAAATTTAATCTTATTGATAAAATAGACAGATCTGGTTTGCTTGAATTTGATGTTTCCGGTCTCATTTTTGATCTTTTGTGTACCATAAGCAATAAAATAATTATCGTACCAAAAAATGATATCTGAAAAAGAGTATTTAGTTTCATCACCTGAATGATTGGTTTCTATCTCTTCGGTTTGAGTGTCTGACAAAATATTTCCTTCATGATCCAATGCTTTAGTATGTACTTTATTATAACTGGTATATACCATTTTAATCATATTTTGATCTTGTGCTGTTATTGATATGAATTTTTTTAAATAAAAAGGTTTGTATGTTCCCCACATTTCAAAAATCTGATCCCATAACATATTTCCTTCCTTATCAAATTTACAGAGCATAGCATGAGTATATTGATATCCATCAAATTCAGTGTAGGTTTGAATGGAGGTGACAGGAGATCCATTTATATATGTTATTGTTGTATATGAGTGAGTTATATAAGTTGGATAAAAGCCTTCCCCTAATAATAAATAACCATCTTGATCAACGATAACATCATGGGTAAGCAAACGATAATTTAAAGTAAACACTTTACCTTTTTTTTCCATTTTGGCCTTTTTTTTCTCTAACTTTTCTTGTCTCTTTTCAGGTAAATATTTTAGAAAATTTTCCATTTTCGCATACTCATGAAATTTTATAAAGTTAACCTGATCATTTTCAACTAGACAGAAAAAAACTCCTTCAGAAGTATGATAATGATCAACAGAATAAGTTCCGGTGAAAACATATTTATTGTCCTCAATTTTTGATGCAGATAACTCATTTAAAAGGTTATTATTCTGTGGTGTAAGATTAATTTTATTTAGATATTCCGCCTCTTCATTAAAACGAAAAGCATAACTTTCAGAATGTTTTTTATCTACATCCCCATTGATATAAATAAAGATCTCTTTTGATTTTTCCAGTACCTGAAGTTTGGATATTTCGCATTTTTTAGGTTTAATATTTTCTAAAGTTACCGGCAACATTTTAATAGTTCCAGTTTTCCAATTAATAGCATAAACAACAGGATCACTTTTAATATCTCCTCTTACATAAGCATAATCTCCCAGAACAACCATTTCATCAAAATCAAATTTTTTGGGCAATTTCCCATGAACTTTAGTGATCTCCATTGACATGGCTTCAACACTAATTAAAGCAAAATTTCCATGTCTGTCTGAATAAATGGAATGATCTCTTTCAGTTGTAGTATAATTTAAACGGGGATCTAAGTCTTCATCAATTTTGACTGATACCTCTCTTTCTGATTGTAAATAGGTGTTAAATTTTTCAAATTTCCATTCAGTCAGATCATCATCAGAATCATTTTTTTTGGAAGACAAAATAAAACCTTCCTCTCCAAAAATCTTGATTTCCTCTCTGGAATAACCATCTTTTAATTGCAATTCTATTCTATCTTCATAAGTTATTTGAGATATTCCGGTTGATACAACCAAAAACAACCCCCATAATAAAAACCACTTTTTCATTTTATTTCTCATTATTCATTATTCATTATTCATTATTCACTCTTCATTTTTCATTTTTCATTTTTCATTTTTCATTATTTAGTCCAGATCCTCCCAGTAGTAACCCCATGACAACTATTGCATTGTCCCATTGAAATAGTACCATGCATATATTTTTTTCCAATATTTCCAACAACAACAGGGTACAAACCTGCTCCAAAGTCAATAGCTTCAGTGGTGTGAAAGTTTCCTTTTGTATCCACTTCAATAGTATGAATAAGTGTTCCAGTACCATTTGGTCCACTGTATAATTTAACAGTTGCCCCAGGGTATGTATTAACCAATAAGCTATCATAAACAGTTCCAGCTGCAACAAACCAACCAACTCCACCACCTCCCTCTTTGTGACAGTCCATACAATTCATCCCCATATTATGACTTCTTACACTTAAATACTTGCTAATATTTTTTTCATTACCATCAGATTTACAAGATGTTAATAAGAAAAATACAAATCCTAAAAGAATAAATAATTTGAACTCAGTTTTCATAACTTTTTTAGTTAAATGGTTAAATGTTTAATAATAAAAAATGATCGACAAATATAATACATTTTTGTATTCAATAGGAGAAATTCTGGATTATTTAATTAAAAATGAAAAATGAAAAATGAAAAATGAAACCCGATATCAGAAACTTAGCAAAGACAAGCCAGAACTAAGATAACACACTGATTAAAATACAAAAGACGATGAGTTTTATTAATTAATTTAAATAATAGAAAGATAATTTTATTTCACAGTGTTATACGATGTATCACAATGTCTAAATGTGTGTATTTTTAATATTCAATAACACTGTGGAACTCATTAGTACACTCTAGTACTCTGTGGTAAAAATGATAATTAAATATTGTGTTAAAAAAATGTGAAAAGTAAGAATAAGAAACTAAAACCCAAAACCTTAAACCTGAAACCTATTATTTAAAAATTAAATATCCTAAGAAAGTCAAGAATATCCCAACGACTACACTCAGAATGATATAGGTGAAAAAATAAGTGAAATTTCCGTCCTTTAATAACTGTAAACTCTCATTTGAAAAAGTGGAAAAAGTTGTGAACCCACCACAAAATCCGGTGGTTAAAAATAATCTGACTTCAGCAGACATCATATCGTACTTATTGCTGATTCCAAAAAGGATCCCGATTAAAAAACAACCTACAAGATTAATCAGTAATGTTGAAATTGGAAATGCTGTAGGAAATGATACCGATAGATACTTCTGAATTAAATAACGGGATGAACTTCCCAAAAAACCACCTAATCCAACCATTAGAAATAATCTCATAAATGTATACTATTTAATTATTTATAAACACATTTGACTAATAATCCCCTTATATTCAGGGTATTGTTTTATTAAATCTTCTTGATTTGCCAATATAAAATCTTCAAATTCAAAACCCGGAGCTACTATACAACTAACTAAACAATACCCAATATCTTTTTTTATTTTGGCTGCAAACCAATCTCCTTTTGGAATTACAATCTGCGGTTTTTCACTATTTTGAATATCATTACCCAAAAGATGGGTAATGAGTGCGCCTTTGGTATCTATTTGATACAGTTCTATCGTTTCCCCTTGATGATAGATCCAGATTTCATCCGAAAGAACTTTGTGAAAATGGGATTTATGATCATCTAAAAGTAAATAATAAATGGCGGTTGAAGTGTTTCTGATTTTAGAATTATCTATTTCAACTGTCGATAATGCACGATAGGTTTCCTTATAAAATCCCCCTTCAGGATGAGGTTTTAAATCAAGTATTTCTATAAGTTTGTAAGGATCCATGAAATTATTTATATTTAAAACAAAAGTATAAAAAAAGATTTACAAAATTCTTATTTTGAATCATTTATTTTATTTTTTTTGTACATTTGTGAGTTGATTTTAAAAAAATAAATTACTACATATTCTAAATGGAACTGCTATGACAATAGAAGAAATAAGAGAAGAAGTCCATCAATATCAAAAACAACTGGAAACTCCTGTACCACTTGAGATCAATCATTGTTTAGAACGTTTATCCTATTTATCCGGTATCCATTCCAGAACCGGCTATTTGTTGGCGAATGCTAAGAAAAATATGCGAATAGTGAAAGAGAGTCAGCTTAATTCCTATCTGACTAAGACGAATGAACGCTATTTATCCTCCAAAATTCAGAATGCCCTTCTGGAAGGGATAGCGATTGAAGAAACTTATTATGTTGAACTCCTGGAGAAAATGAATGTTGCCTGTTCACAACAGATGGATGTATGCCGCACTATCATCAGTAAAGAGAAAGAGGAGATGAGATTTGCAGGGATGAAGTAATTTGCCTTGCCCAGTAATGGAACACAGATGACACAGATGTTACAGATTTACACAGATCTATTTATACAAAAACTAAATCGCAGTTTTTATTTTTCATCAATAGACCAGAGCTAAAGCACTGGTCTATTGATTTATACTTCTTACCTCTTACTTCTTACTTTTTACCTCTTACTTCTTACTTCTTACTTTTTACTTCTTACTTCTTACTTCTCACTTCTTACTTCTTATTTATCTTGTCCAAATTCTCCCGGTTGTGCTCCCGTGGCAGCTGTTACATGCACCAATACAAAGGGTGCTGGCCATAGATTTATTTCCAGTATTTCCTTCAACTACAGGATGTAATCCCCCGTTGAAATCAATCATTTCTGTTGTATGAAAATTTCCTTTAGTGTCTACTTCAATAGTATAAACCAGTGTTCCTGTTCCATTTGGTCCGGTATACAGTTTTACTGTAGCTCCGGAATAAGTATTGACTAGTAAACTGTCATATATGGTCCCGGCTATCTCAAACCAACCGTTACCTGCACCATTTTCATTATGACAATTCATACAATTCATTCCCATGTTATGACTTCTTGTACTTAAATAATCACTGATATTCTTTAAGTCATTTTCCGAAGTACAAGAGTTGATACAAAGAATCAATATCCCACTTATTATTAAATAGATTTTTTTTGATTTCATACTGTGAAATAATTTTTATTTTCAAATTTAAAGGTGCAAATATAAAACATTTTAATACCATATACAAATTTTTTTTACATTTGCAAACCAATAACCACATTTTTAACCATTTTTTCAACATATCATGAAATACGTTCGAAGGTTTTTCGGTTTATTTATTTTGTTTTGCAGTTGTTTAACCTTACAGGCTCAAAACAAAACACTTACATTTATGCCGCACTGGCTTCCACAAGCTCAATTTGCCGGTTATTACATGGCTTTACAGAAAGGGTTTTATGCAGAGTTGGGTCTTCAGGTACAAATTATTCATCCAAATACTTCCAGAATTGCTACGGAAAGCCTCAAAAACAAAGAAGTTGATATCATTTCATTGTTTCTCGTGAGTGCATTAACCGCTCAGGACAGAGGTGTTCCGCTTGTCAATATTGGTCAGATTTCTCAAAACTCTGCCTTAATGATAGTGGCTAAAAAAAGCAAAAATTTTAAAACAATCCAGGATCTTCAAAATAAACGAATCGGAATATGGAAGAGTGGTTTTGATGAGATTCCTAAAGCATTGATTGCTGCAAATCATCTGAATGTGACCTGGGTTCCGATCCTCTCCTCCATCAATATGTTTATTGAAGATGGTATTGATGCCATGACAGTTATGTCGTATAACGAATATGATCAAATTATTAATGCAGGTTTTAACCCCGAAGAGTTGAACATCTTTAAATTTTCAGACCTTGGTTTCAATATTGTGGAGGATGGCCTTTATTGTCTGGATTCCACAAGACAAACCAGACAACAAGAATTACAAAAGTTTGTTCAGGCTACCTTGAAAGGGTGGGCCTATGCAGAACAACATCGCGAGGAAACATTACAGGTAGTTTTGGAATGGATGAAAAAAGAGCATGTGGCTACTAATTATGCTCATCAAAAATGGATGTTGGATCAAATGTGCATTTTGATGAAATCCTCTACTAAAAATCTAAAATATGGACAATTGTCTGAAACGGACTTCAATAAAGCACAAACGATTTTATACCAATCGGCTGTACTTAAAACTAAAATTCCATTTGTATTGTTTTATAAACCGGTTGTAAAATAGCGTATTATGTTTAAGATCAAAAAATCATTGACCCAACGTATCGTTTTTTATGTGTTAACGCTATGTATATTGATATTTCTGACCACTTTATCCTTGTTTTACCTTTCGTCAAAGAAGCAACTGGAGCAGGTTACCTACAAGAATACAGCCTATATTACTGAAAATACAGCCTTGAAGATTGAAGCTATTTTAACACCCATCATGAAGATTGCTAAGAATTATCAGTGGATGATGATTCAAATGAAAGATAAACCCGATTCCATTGCAGCCTTAACCCAAAAAGTGGTGGCTTCTAATCCTGAGATTATGGGATCCGCCGTCGCATTTATTCCTGATTATTACGCTTCAAAAGGGAAATATTTCGCCCCTTATTCTTACAGAAAAGGGGATTCAATCATTACCAAACAACTGGGTAACGAAAACTATGAATATTTCTATATGGATTGGTTCCAGATTCCAACCTCGATTAATAAACCCTATTGGTCTGAGCCTTACTATGATACCGGTGGAGCAAATGCCCTAATGACCACCTTTTCCATTCCCATAACCATTGATTCTGCAGGCGTTTCCAAAACGATTGCTGTCCTTACGGTTGACCTGGCTTTGGATTGGTTCACCGAGATTGTTTCTGCCGTTAAAGTACTGGAAACCGGATATGCATCTGTGATCTCTAAAGCAGGAACATTTGTGACCCATCCCAATAAAGAGTTGATCATGAATCAAACCATTTTTAGCTATGCTAAAGAGAATGATAATGAAGAACTTAGAATTATTGGTAGAGCAATGCAAACTCAGAAAAATGGGTTTGCCAATAGTACATTAAATGGCGTACACAGAATCATCTATTACACCACTTTGCCATCCAGCAACTGGTCATTAGCGGTTGTATTCCCCAAATCTGAAATATACTTACCTCTTAGGAAAATAACGATTATCCTGATTGTGTTGATTGTGATTGCTTTAACATTATTGACCATCATTATTACCAAAGTGATTAGTAAACAGTTGATTCCATTAACTGCCTTCTCTAAAACTGCCCGCCAGATAGCCAAAGGAGACTTTCAAACGCCCATCCCGCAGATCAAAACAGAGGATGAAATGTTAGAACTCCACGATGCATTTCATTTTATGCAAGACAACTTGCTCCATTACATCGAAACCCTCAAAGATACCACAACAGCTAAAGAAAAGATCGAAAGTGAACTTCGGATTGCCCGTGAGATCCAAATGGGGATGATCCCCAAAACGTTCCCGCCATTCCCAACTCGTAAAGAGCTGGATCAATATGCATCTTTGATTCCTGCTAAAGAGGTTGGGGGCGATTTGTATGACTATTTTATTGACGACGATAAACTCTATTTCATCATCGGAGATGTTTCCGGTAAAGGGATTCCTGCCTCTTTGTTGATGGCCGTTACCCGCAGTTTATTCCGCTCCGTAACCCTCCATTTCGACTCGCCGGCAGAGATATTGACCAATCTAAACAACTCATTGGCCGAAAACAATGATTCCAACATGTTTGTGACTCTTTTCATAGGTATCCTAGACCTCAACACTGGACACTTACAGTTTTGTAATGCGGGTCATAATCCTCCGATTGTGATCAGAGAACAGGCTTCTTTTTTAGAAGTGATCCCTAATCTTCCTCTCGGCTTGATTGATGGATTCCAGTATCAGCAACAAGAGAAAAAGATCCACAACGGAACAACACTTGTCTTATACACTGATGGTCTTACCGAAGCTGAAAACGATTCTAAAAAGCTGTATGGTGAAGAGCGATTGCTTGAACTGACTTCCACAAATGAACATTTGAATACACAACAACTGGTGGAAACCATTCTCGAGGATGTTCATGCCCATGTTCAAACTGCAGAACAATCGGATGACCTTACCCTTCTGGCTATCAAATACAACGGACCCACACGCAAATATGAAAAATCGGTTTCATTGATCAATGAGATTGAACAGATCTATATCCTTCAACAATTTATTGAAGAAGTGGGAGAGGATCTCGATTTTGATGCCTCTTTGGTGATGAAATTGAACCTGGCACTTGAGGAAGCGGTTTCCAATGTGATTCTCTACGCATATCCTAAAGTTTCCGGCAAAAAGATCATTGTTTCCGCTGCCTATAAAGGGAATGATCTCATCTTTACCGTAACCGATACCGGTGTTCCTTTCGATCCGACCTTGACTGAACACCCCAACTTAGACCTAGATGCTGAAGAGAGACCCATTGGCGGCCTCGGCATTTTCCTCATCAAACAGATCATGAACGAGGTTACCTATTCCAGAATTCATGACGTAAATGTGTTTACCATGAAGAAGAAAATTGATCCTAAAAACGAATAACTCAACTAAAAAATATCAATATGGAAATTACAATTGACAACATTGCAGAACAAACGATTATCAACATTAAAGGGAGAATTGATACCGCTACTTCCCCTGAATTTGAAAAAGCGATCGCTCCCGTTATAGCCGGCGATATGAAAGATGTGATTATGGAATGCAAAGATTTTGAGTATATCAGCAGTACCGGACTCCGCTTATTTCTAGTGTTACAGAAGAGTGCCAATGCCAAAAAAGGGAGTCTCCTCATCCGAAATATGAATGATGATATCAAAAACGTGTTTAATATGACCGGTTTTACTGCACTTTTTAAATTTGAATAATCCAATATGAGAAAAAATAAACTATTATGGATCATACTCCTGGTCGTTCTCACTTTTACTTCTTGCTCGACTAAAAAGGAACAAGAGGTTAAGCATCTCAACGACCTAAAGGAGTCCCAATTTGCTGTCGTAACCGGAACCATTGCGGATCAGTTGGTGTGGAGTAAGTTCCCGAAAGCGAAATGTGCTTACTACAACTCCCCTTTAGAGGCTTGTGTTGCCGTTCAGAAAGGGATTGAAGTTGCTGCTGCTTACGATGAACCGATTCTAAAGAATATCATGGCTCAAAATCCGGGTCTGACGATGCTTCCGGACATGATTACCGTGGATAACTACGGCATGGCTCTTCGCAAAACAGACACCAGACTGAAAATGGCTGCCGACTCATTGTTAGATGCTCTCAAAAAAGATGGAAGATACGATGCAATGATGGCACGTTGGTTTCCGAAAAAAGGGAAACCTGCACCAATGCCGGTCATGAAATGGGAAGGGAAAAATGGAACTTTAAGATTTGGAACCAGTGCTGTCACAGAACCGTTCTCATTCTTCAATGATAAACAGGAGATTGTTGGCTTTGATGTCGAGTTTGTTTCGCTTCTGGCTCAAAGTCAGGGGATGAATCTCGAGATCATCAATATGGAGTTTGGCTCCCTGATTGCCGCTTTGAATTCTCAGAAATGCGATATTATCGGGGCCTGTATGACCATTACGGAGGAGCGTGCCAAGAGCGTTTTATTCACAAAACCTTACTATACCGGAGGTATTGCTGTTGTCGTAAAAGAGGTTCAAAAACCGGAATCAAATCCTGATGTTAAACTTCGGGATGGTTCTAATCTGGCAACCGCAACAGTAGGTGCCATGACCGGAACCACCGGAGAAAAGTATATCCGGGAACACTATCCAAAAGCTACGGTTCAGTGTTATGATGATATTATGGATGCCATCGCTGCACTTCAGGCTCATAAATTGGACTATGTGATCACTGCTTATACTACAGCCCTCAAGGTTTCCAATAAAAATGATGATCTGGAAGTGCTTCCAAAAGAGTATACCGACGAATACGCTGCCATCGCTTTCAACAAGAAAGATGTCGAACTATTGAATCAGGTCAATAAAGTACTCCTTCAGTTCAAAAAGGATGGCACACTTGATACGATTATTCACAGATGGGTGAAAAAGGATAAAACACCTTACCAGATTGTTCCAATTCCTAAAGTAACTACCGGTAAACCGATCATTGTAGCGATTGCTGCCAATCGGGAGCCGATGTGTTTCATCTCAGATAATAAAATTGTAGGGCTCGACTGTGAACTGATTGAACGGATAGCATACGAACTCAAAAGACCGGTTCAGTACTACGACATGAAATTCTCTGCTTTGATTGCCGCTTTGGAATCCGGAAAAGCCGATTTGGTGATCTCCAATATGACAGCTACGACAGAACGCAGAAAAGTGGTGAACTTCTCTGAAGGGTATTTTGTAAACCCACAGGTATTACTCACTTTAAAAGATGATGCTACTCTCGCTGCAACGGCTGAAAAAACGACGTTTATCAATAAGCTAAAAGATAGTTTCTATCGCAATATCATTCTTGAAAAACGGTATCTATTGCTGTGGAATGGATTCAAAGTAACCTTCTTTATCGCGATCATGGCGGCCATTCTGGGCACAATTCTAGGCGCTTTGGTTTGTATGATGCGGATGAGCAGATCGAAGTCGTTGAATATCATCGCCAAAATCTACATCGATTTATTACGCGGTATTCCGCAGGTTGTCCTACTGATGCTGATGTTTTATGTCGTTTTTGCACCCCTCAATATCGGTGGGGTAGCGGTCGCCATCTTCACGTTTGCCATGAATTTTGCCGCTTATGTTTCTGAAATGTTCAGAACCGCCATCGAAAGTGTGAAAAAAGGGCAAACCGAAGCGGGTATTGCCATGGGATTTAGTAAATTAAAAACATTCATTTATATTGTTTTACCACAAGCGATTCAACGCGTGCTTCCTGTTTACAAAGGGGAGTTTATTGCATTGGTCAAGATGACTGCAATTGTAGGTTATATTGCCGTTCAGGATTTAACTAAAGCGAGTGATATCATCAGAAGTCGCACCTTTGACGCCTTTTTCCCATTGATCATGGTGGCGATCCTCTATTTCTTGCTGGCGTGGCTCCTCACCTTGCTTTTAGAGCGGATCCAGTGGAGTGTTGCTCCTAAAAAGAGAAAAATAAACAGTAAATAAATGGATTTATGATGAATAATGATACGAAAATGATAAAAGTAGAACATCTTTCAAAAAGTTTTGGCAACCTCGTGGTGTTGAAAGATATCAATATAGAGATTCAGAAAGGGGAGATTATATCCATTATCGGACCATCAGGAACAGGAAAGAGTACATTCCTCAGATGTCTGAACCTTCTGGAAAAACCTACAGGTGGATCGATTTGGATCGATGATAAAGAGATCATGGATCCCAAAAATAATGCGAATCTACTCCGACAAAAGATGGGAATGGTTTTTCAGAATTTCAATCTGTTTGAGCATCTCAGTGTACTCGATAATCTGACCATTGGGCCGATAAAACTGTTGAACAAAACGAAACCGGAAGCGGAGGAGAAAGCCAGAGAACTCCTTAAGTTGGTTGGTTTGGCTTCCAAAGAGGATGCTTTTCCGGATGAGTTATCGGGTGGACAGCAACAAAGGGTAGCGATTGCCCGTTGTTTGTCGATGGACCCAGAGATTATCCTGTTTGATGAGCCCACATCTGCGCTTGATCCAACGATGGTGAGTGAGGTTTTGGGGGTTATCCGAAGGTTGGCGGCTGATGGGATGACTATGGCGATTGTGACTCATGAAATGAAGTTTGCCCGTGATCTATCCACACGCATCTTGTACATGGATGAAGGGATTATCTACGAAGAGGGGACTCCTGAAGAGATCTTCGAGCGTCCGCAAAAGGAGAAAACCAGAGCATTTATTCACCGGATCCGCAACTATTTCTACCATATTGAACATACAGATTTCGACTTTTACGGGATGCGTTCCGGACTCGAAGCGTTTTGCAACAAACATTTCTTCAACCACACCGAGATCAACAACCTCAATCTGATCATTGAAGAAACCTTACAGTTATGCTTTAGGGAGGGGGATGTCGAAGCCCGTAATCAGATCATCAGAAACACCGGTGGTTTAGATTTGACGGTTGAGTATTCCGAGCAGACCAAAGAGATCACGATCCTATTCACCGCCGACGCCAAACTCCAAACGATCATCAACCAGGTCGCAGACTCCGACGGTATCAGTTACATCATCCTACAGGGAATGACGAAATCGATCGATGAGGTGATCAGGGAGGGGAGGGTAACGTTGAATTTGCTAATGTGCTAATGTGCTAATGTGCTAATTGGACAACGGACAACGGCGCTTCGATACGAAACCTTAGTTATCCCCAATTTGTTGTTTTAGTATGTATTTCCGGTTTCTACTCAGCGACCTTAGAGTAGAGATGAAAATACTAAAAGCTTTCAAATATTGCTGTAAACTAAGGTCGCTGAGTAGAAACCTCATTATAGACAAAACTTTAAAAATAGGACAAATAGGTTTCGTATCGAAGCGCCGTCCGTTATTGGAATAAATACTCGCTAATTATAATTTTTCTCTGTTTCATCATGATTTCACCTGCATTGGGGTAACTCATTAATTCGTTAAAGTTTTTTGGAATAATCTGCCAGCGCAGGCCGAATTTATCGATGCACCATCCACACATAGATTCTTCACCTTCAGAGGTGAAATAGTCCCAGAATTTGTCTATTTCAGGTTGGTCATCACAATGGATCATGATGGAAAAAGTGTCATTCATTTTCTGATGCACCTTTTCAGTTGTCATAATTAACAAGGGGTCTCCGAAGAACTTAACATAGCCCATTTCAGCATATCCTGATGGTGTTTCGCCCAAAGAGATTGGCGTTTCCGCTTCAAAATCACTTCCAAATATTTTGGAGTAGTAATCTGTCACCTGTTTCATTTTCCCGTCTTCGGTATGATACCAAAGTGTTGGTGTAATTTTATCGCTCATTTTTTTTAGTTTTAAAGTAAATATTGTTTCATCTGCAAAGATAAAAAAAATGTGCTAATTAGGCGAAGGGCACAAGGCTCAAGGCGAAAAGGGGAATTAAGTAATAGAACACAGATGACACAGATGTAAAAGATTTACACAGATAAAAATTGTTACACAGTGTTTCACAGGGTTAAAAGGTGTATCACAGTGTTGATTAAATTGAATTTTATTATTAAAAAACACTGTGGAACATCGTTTTACACCGTGGAACACTGTGTTACTAAAGGATGCCACGAATTCACGAATTATTCACGAATTTATGAATAAAAACTATTCACTATTAGTTATTAACTATCTGGGCGTGCCCCTTTGGCTGCGCTCAACCAAATTTCCGACTCAATAAACAATCAACCCCGTCGCTGGCCAAAGGGTCGGCCTACGCCTACAAGTACGCAGTTGTAAAGCGTGGGCTGCCGGGTCGTTAAAGGAGCTCACAAGTTCGCTCTTTAACTCCCGCATCCCATCGCTTTCCAACTTTGCGCGCTTTCCGGCTCCGTCCTCACGCGAAAAACCTTCGGTTTTAAAGATAAGAGTTAAGAGATAAAAGATAAGAGCTATGCTAATTGTTATGTTTTTAGCGAATTGCTAGTCTGCCGTCAGCCGAATGCTGTCTGCCGTCTTTTCTACCCCGAATGGGGTTACATGTGAGTAACCGTATGCAAGCTTGCGCAGCTTACGGACAAATGATGCTCCCATGTCTCACTTCAACCCCGAAAGGGGTTGCATGTGGATATAGAAAAAAATATAGAACGCGGATGACACGGATTTCTAAACGCTGATTTAAACGGATCTGTTTCATCCGTATTGCGAAGCATCCGTTAAATCAATGTTTCATTTTAAATTCCGAAACTTCCAAAGGTTATTTGAAACTTTCGGGAGACTATTCGAAACTTTCGGGAGTCTATTTGAAGATGGCGGGAGTCTATTCGAAACTTTCGGGAGTTTATTTGATAATTGCCAAGGGTTATTTGAAGATTGCCAAAGGCTATATGAAACTACCCGATGGTTATATGAAACTACCCGATGGTTATTTGAAACTTCCCGATGGTTATTTGAAACTACCCAATGGTTATTTGAAACTACCCGATGGTTATATGAAACTACCCGATGGTTATATGAAACTACCCGATGGTTATTTGAAACTACCCGATGGTTATATGAAACTACCCGATGGTTATATGAAACTTCCCGATGGCTATATGAAACTTCCCGATGGCTATTTGAAACTTCCCGATGGTTATTTGAAACTTCCCGATGGGTATTTGAAACTACCC
>JAGDMF010000031.1 GCA_017860455.1 Bacteroidota bacterium | reverse complement strand
TTCCAGTTATCTGCAGAACTACCTGTACTGGTATATGATGGTGGATCTGATCATGTACAAGATTGACTTTTCCTCAGAGATGGTAGAAAGATCAATGGCTGTTCCCAAAGGGAAAGAGATTTATAAAAAGTGCAAGATGTTTGCATAAAATCGGTATGGATCCATATTCTTGTATAAGTAGGATGGTGTTCTGAAGTATTATCAATAGAAATCATAAATGGTTAAACTATAAACAATTGTTCAAAAAAATCAACCCATTTTCAATAGAATATAGGGTGTTGCTCAAAGGATGAGAATAGCCAAAAAATTATATTCTTATAAAAGTATGGTCAAAATAAGATACAAAATCACAAAATTTTATAGTGTGCAATAAATCAATTATAGGGATGACGGATCGGGCAGAGCGACGAAGGAGCTACTGCCCGGCCGCTCATACCCTTGCAGCGAAACGAGGAGTACAGGCCGGAGACCGACCCTTTGGCGAGCGACGCGGCTGATTGTTTATTTTGAGGTGGATTGGGTTGAGCGTAGCCAAAGGGGGATGCCCAAAAAAAAAGACTGCAGACGACGGACAGCAGACAGCAGACTAATGATAATGAAAAAGGTAAAAAGTAAAAGGTAATAATAAAAGTTTTTAGTTGTTATTTTTTGTTCTGATTTATCTAGTATAGCTACGAAATATTCTATTCTATTAAATGTTTGTTATTGTAGATATGCAAATTTAAAAAATTTTAGAACTATTTACAATTCATTTAATTACATAATTTTTCACCAATCATTTATTAGATTAGTATATATTTGCTCCGTCGGATAAATCCCCCCTGCATTCGAGCATTCCTAGCAATCGAGCATTCGCTATGTTCCAAATATATACTTACCGGCCATTAATTTCATCCCAATGCCACGTAATGCCAAAAATAGCAATAATGCCAACCATAGCGCGTCGTTTCCAATTATAGGTTGCAAAAGATAATAAAGGACAAAATATCCAAAAGTGGCTATAAAAATAGCATTCCTCATCGCTTTGGATGCTGTTGCGCCTACGTAGACACCATCCCATAAAAAAGCAGCAAATCCACTGATTGGAACCAAAAGTACCCATTTAAAATAGGGTGCTGAAGCTGCTAATACGGATTGATTATCCGTTAATAGTTGTAATATCTGATCTCCCCAGAAAAAATAAATGATGGTGAAAAGAATTGTTAAAATCCAGCCCCATCTGAATATATATTTGATGGATATTTTTAATTGATTGATGCTTTTTGCCCCTATATACTTGCCTGTTAACGATTCTGCTGCATAAGCAAAGCCATCCATGATGTAGGAGAATAATGTAAATAATTGTAATAAAAGCGTATTGACAGCTAAAATAGTGTCTCCGGATTTGGTTGAAAAAGTGGTAAAACTGGTGAATACGATAATTAAACAAAAAGTTCGGAGAAAAATATTGATATTGACTTTAAAAAATTGGAGTAGCTTTTCTTTGACAAATATTTGGGTCCAGTTGATGTATTTTTTTAATTTTCCATAATATACAAACCATAAAGTCCCGGCTATTAATAATCCTGTGTATTCAGCAACTACAGTCCCTAAGGCGACCCCTCTAAAATTAAATTTGAAAGTATAAACAAAAAGTAAACTGAAAACAATATTTAACACATTGGTAACAATAGCAATGATCATCGGAAATTTTGAATTTTGCATCCCTATAAACCACCCTTTGAAAGTATAAAGTAATAGCACACAAGGGGCTGACCAGATCCTGATGTAAAAATATTGTTTGATCGGCTCTCTGGTGGCATCTGTCACATCAATGAAATGAAATGAGAATTGTAGTATCCATTGCTGTAAAATGATAAGGATTAATGCAATGCCTATAGCAATGACGGAAGACCTAATGAGGGTTTCTACACTTTTTTCAAGATCTCTGGCCCCGTAAGCCTGAGCGGTTATTCCGGTGGTTCCCATTCGTAAAAAACCGAAATTCCAATAAATAAAATTAAAAATTACTCCTGCAACCCCTACAGCTCCAATAAAAGAAAGGGAGCCCATGTGACCTGCAATCGCCAGGTCCACCATACTTAATAAGGGAACACTAATATTGCTGATGATATTTGGAATCGCTAACCGAAGAATCTTTTTGTTCATACTAATTTTTTAAATGAAAAAGGAGCTGAACATTGTCCAGCCCCTTTTTATGTAATTCAACTATATCACTATTTAGTAACAGCTTCTAGTCTTTTCATGATCGAGAAAATGAAAATTGCTGAAGCCATAGTACAAATAATAAATAATCCCCATAATAAATAAAGGTCGATTCTACCCCATAATAAACTACCTATGAATAAGAATTTATTACCAACTGCAGTCGCTAATAACCAACCTCCTTGCATTAAACCCTGGAAACGGGATGGTGCTACTTTTGACACAAAAGAAAGTCCCATTGGGCTTAAGAATAACTCTGCAATTGTTAATACCAAATAGGTTGACATTAACCAATATGGAGAAACTCTCATAGCTTCATCAGGTACTCTTCCGTCAAGAAGATGTGGAGAAACTAAATTTAGTGATGAAATTAATACAACAACAAAACCTATTGATGCAATAACCATACCAATTCCAATTTTCTTTGGTGTTGATGGGTCTTTTCCTTTTTCATTGAGCATGCTAAAGAATCCCATAACCAATGGAGTTAATGCAACAATAAATAGTGGATTAAAAGATTGGAATACTTCAGGAGAAATGGAGTTTTCTGCAGATGCAGTTGAAACAAAATAGAAACATAAACCACCAAATACAAGGAATCCTAATGCTCCAAAAAGTAAGTTTTTAATGTTTTTTACATTAGAAAGAGCAATAAATGCACCAGCAATAGTTGCAATTACACATAAAATTGACTCTAAACTAAAAAATAAAGATGTAAAAGGACCAACTTTAGTTACTGTATAATCTCTGGCATATAAAGTTAGTGTTAGACCATTTTGGTGGAATGACATCCAGAAGAAAATGACAACAATAAAAACAAGACTTAACGCAACAATTCTAGGTTTTTCTTCTTTCGTAGAAACGGTGAACATATAGGTTACAAATGCAACAAATAAACCAACAGCAAGACCAAACTTATAGTCTAATTGAGCTAATCCGGTTAATTTACCAACCATTATAATAATTACTGTAGTAATTCCTAAACCAATAGCAGCAAGAACAGGAGCAAGAATACTTCCTTTTGCAACGGGTTGATTTTCTGTTTTTTCGACAACAACCTTTTGTTTATTTGGTAAATGTTTGTTAAAAATCACATAAACTAATAATGAAATAACCATGGCAACTGCTGCAATAGCAAATGCCCAGTTATAACCTCTGGCAAATACATCAATATAATCATGAGCAAAAGCTGTTAAATCTGTAACAGGTTGTTTGTTTATCATAACTGCATTCGCTTTTTCTTGTAATTGAGCAACATCTGTTAAACTCCCATCAACCAGTTTATGACAAAGGGCAGGAAGTCCACCATCATGTAGATATCCATTAGATTTTAACCACCAGTTTCTCATTCCGGTAGCAATAAATGGAGCAAAGAAAGCACCAATATTAATACCCATGTAGAATACCATAAAAGCTGAATCTCTTAAGCTTGCATATTTGGGATCATCATAAAGTTGTCCAACAATAGCCTGTAAGTTTCCTTTGAAAAGTCCATTTCCTAATGCTATGGTAAACAAACCAACTAAAGACATAGTCAATGACATTCCGGGTAATGCAATAATAAAATAACCTGCAAACATGATAATTTGCCCAAAAAGGACAACAGTTTTATATTTGCTGGTTTTATCTGCTAATATACCTCCAATTAATGCAAGTGCATAAATGGCAAAGTAAAACCAACTATAATATCCGCCGGCAGCTTCTTCAGTCAACCCATATTTGGCTTGAAGGAATAGCACAAGGATTGCCATCATGGTATAGAACCCAAATCGCTCTCCCATGTTTGTAAAAAAGGCTACGAATAGTCCTTTTGGATGATTTTTAAACATAATAATTTTTTTTAGGTGAATATTGATTTTTATAAATACGCCTCAATCTTAGATGCTAACTCAGGTTTTTTAATCAAACCTACATGAACATCTTTCACTTCTCCATTTTTTAGAAATACCAACATTGGAATGTTGCGTACCCCAAACTGGATTGCAATGTCATTGTTGGAATCAGTGTCACATTTTCCAATGATCGCTCTTCCTTCATACTCATGAGCCAACTCCTCAATAATGGGGGTTAATGCTCTACATGGTCCACACCATTGTGCCCAAAAGTCAATAACGATCAATTGTTCACTTTTTGTAATTTCGGCGAAATTTGCGCCATTAATTTCTAAAGCCATAGTCGTAATTTTTTATATTTGTTTTTTAATAGTCAATAGTCGATAGTAAATGGTCGATAGTTACCTGTTACCTGTTACCTGTTACCTGTTACCTGTTACCTTTTACTTGTTTCCTGTTACCTGTTACCTGTTACCTGTTAATTGTTAATTGTTACCTGTTATATTTCAACCGCTGCTTTCAGTCTTTCCGCATTTTCAGCTACTTGTAACGCCTGAATCGTGTCCTCAATCGCTCCATCCATAAAACCAATCAGATTATACATGGTTAAATTGATTCTGTGATCTGTTACACGGTTTTGTGGATAATTGTAAGTTCTGATTTTAGCTGATCTGTCACCGGAAGATACCATAGTTTTTCTTTTAGAAGCCACATCATCTAGGTATTTTTGATACTCCATCTCAAATAATCGGGTACGCAACACTTTCATCGCTTTTTCCAAATTCTTGAGCTGAGATTTTTCATCCTGAATAGCCACAACAATTCCTGATGGAACATGCGTTAATCTTACAGCAGAATAGGTTGTGTTTACCGATTGACCACCGGGACCGGAGGAGCAATAGGTGTCTTTTCTAATATCACTTTGCTTTAAATCGATATCAAATTCATCAGCCTCCGGTAAAACTACAACAGAAGCAGCTGAAGTATGAACACGACCCTGAGATTCAGTTTGAGGGACACGTTGAACACGATGTACACCCGATTCATATTTCATCAATCCATAAACGCCATCTCCGGAGATCTCAAAAACAATCTCTTTAAATCCGCCAACGGTTCCTTCCGTCATCGATAGCACTTCAATTTTCCAACCCTTTTGGTCACAAAAATGTTGATACATCCGGTATAAATCTCCTGCAAAAATGCTCGCTTCATCACCACCAGATCCTGCACGAATTTCCACTTGTGCATTTTTACCATCTTGTGGATCAGAAGGAAGTAATAATAAACGGATATCCTCCTCTAATTGATCCCTTTTTTCAATAAATAGATCCAATTCAGCTTTAGCCATCTCTCTGAAATCATCATCTTTTTCAACAGTGATGATTTCTTTGGTATTGATTATATTTTCAATAACATTTTTATATTCCTTATATGCTTCAACTACGGGTTGTAAATCTTTGTAGTCTTTGTTGAGTTTGATGTATCTTTTCATGTCAGACATTACATCAGGAAGAGAGATCTCTTCAGCAATGGCTAACCATCTATTGTATATCGCTTCTAATTTTTCGAGTAAATTGTTCATTGATTAAATTACGTTGTTTTTTAGGGGTGCAAATATACAAAAAAAAGAGATTCAAACCGTAAGCGTTTATCGTTTAAGTATTTAAAATGCAGTATTTTATATATCATACTGAAAATGAAATGTTTATTGAACCAGGATTTCATCAGTGAAAATCCAGCATGGTTGCCCATATCCCCTATGCCATTCCGGATTTGTTTTGATCGCTTGTGCTTTTATTTTTATGTATCTCATTTCTTGTTCAATACCTGTTTTTTCAAACTTTTTAATGGATGCTTTGGCTAAAATTTCAGGATTTTTATAACTTTCCTGATACACTTTTTCCCATTTTTTGCCATCTTTAGATACATAAAATTCAACATTTTCAGGAACAAATATCCAGGATAATGGATAAAAGTAAAAATCAACACTGATTTTATCAATCTTTTGTTTTTTTTCTAAATCAATAACGGCCTCAAAATCTTGTTGTAAAAAACCCAGCCAATTCTGATTGTAATTTAAAATTCCAAATGTTCCATCTAACAAAGCAGCAGCTCCTCCCCTATTGTACTGATCACTAAATTTAGTTTTCAAAGTGATTTTTTTACCTTTAGCTACATTTTTTGCGGTTGATTTTTGAACAAAATTCAACACATTTACCTTAAATTGTTCCGGTGTGTATCCATTTTCTTCTAAATTGTTGATTCCAAATTTTTTACAATCCTCAACAAAACGATCTAATAACTGAAGCATAGCAGGTTTCACCACTTTATCCCCCTTAATAGTCACAAAAAATGATAATTCCGGTGTTATTTCACTCATGCATAACTCAATCTTTGCAAAATCGAATGGTAGCTCTAAATAACGGATTCTATCCTGAATTGAGGGTTTATCTTCTGCTTTATAGGCTTGTTTGAATAGTTCCTCATATTTTTTAATTAATTCTAGTTTTAAATATGTTTTAGATCCATGAATCGGATACCCGTAAATATCAAGTCGTTCCCCTCCATTACTAACCGCATCTTCATTGAGTTGGTAATACTCCTTCATAAATGGAGCTGCTTTACCATAGTATCCTGTAATAAATTCATTAGTAATTTGCTGTACATCCGCATTCACATCCCATAACAACTTGGCTATGATATAGTTTCTCAATTCCATCCAGGAAGTTTTGTTATTAGGACCTGTTGCTTGTTCAAACATCAGTTTCACTCCGTTCTGGTGAAAAAATTGTAGGTTAGGTTGCAAAACATGGAGGTTTGGAAAAGGGTTCATCATATTTCTGAATTGAACTACATAATCCCATAAAAATATGTTTTGGGTTACTCTTTTCCAACCGGTCATATCAGCAACAAATGATTGTTCCCTAGGATTAAGTGCAATCGGCATAGAGCGATCACACTCAATAGAACAAAACATAATATTCACATTTGGTTCGGGTTGAATCATCCTTTGTGGTGGTTTTCGGGTGTATTGATATGCTAAAGTTGAGATTTGCTTATCCGGAAAACGAACGGCAACCTGATTGATAAAATAGAGTAGTGTTCCTGATGGTGAGCCATATAAAGAATCCAATCGTCTGCAATCTTTACAGGTACAATTGTTCATATTATCGTTGTTGGAAACTGACCAATAGATCGCTTCCGGATTTTTATCGATCTCTATTTTTAGTTTTTTACATAATTCTTCCAAAACTGCAGGATTAGAAAGACAAAGTTGTCCATCTTGAATCCGTTTTCCATGAATTTCAGAAAACCATTCGGGGTGTTCAGTAAAATATTTTTCGACAGGAATCAACTTATTAAAAGTGTGCACAAACATTCCCCACTCTCTCATCCGATCTTCATTACTGTGTAATCTGTGCCAATCTCTATATAATTCCGATTGATTGGGATAATAATAGTGCACTTCACGATGAATAAATGATGGATTTTTTAGTTGATTAAAAACCGGAAGTGTGTAATCTCCATATTGTGGAACATCTAGAGCATCAGGAGTATATAACCGGCATCCTAACTGCTCTTCCAAAAAATCATAAACCCCATACAATACGGCTTTGTTTTTCAGTCCATAAATAATAAGTGTCTGACCATCAGAATATTTAATAAATCCATCATCTTTGATTTGATTGATATTTTTGAGAACCTGTTCTGCTTTAATTGTTTTTCCTATATAAATAGCTTTCGTGTAGTCTGTTTGATCTTCTGTTTTGATGGGAAGTGTGGCACCACAGGAATAGATTAAGTATTTCTGCATTTCTGAGGCTGCATAAAGTTCGATTTCTGTAGCCTGAGAGGGTACTACAATAGAATAATCGGAAGCAGCTCTTTTAGCCAAAGATCCTTGAGAAAACAAATGAAGGGTGGTTGCAAATAAAATCAAAAACAATAAAAATCTTTTCATATTTAAATTTTTTTGCAAATGTACATATTTAAAGTGTACTATTTTTGGGCTTTTCATTATCCGACGAAGCACTAAAAGTATATTCTAATAAATACATGTTGAAATTAATTGTAAATATTTAATTTACTGTATGATATGAATTGTATAGATTTTGCTTCCAAACTGAATCCGTATTTAATTAGAATAGAATTTCTAGCTCCGATAGTCAGTTCATCACCTCCCCACTTTTAGTGATACACCTTCCCCCCTTTTCACCACTATTAGGGATCTTTTTCCTTAAAAAATTAGTGTTCTTTTGCATCGTGTATCGGTGTACCTTTGCACAACCCATTTTAAAGTTGGAAAAAAATTAAAAAATGAATCATCATATACATAAACACAAATCTCATCACCATGATCATACTGCTCAGGATCATTTTCTTTCGGATCTCAAACCCGGAGAAAAAGCAGTCATTATCAAAGTATTAGGTCATGGCGCTTTCCGGAAAAGAATTACCGAAATGGGCTTTGTGAAAGGTAAAACCGTTACCGTAATCAAAAATGCCCCCATGATGGATCCGGTGGAATACGAAATTATGGGCTACAACATCTCTTTGCGCCGCAGTGAAGCTAATCTGGTGATGGTAGTGCCGGTTTCGGAGTACCAAAAAAATGCGCATGATCACTATAACGGAACTACTGATGAGGAACAACGGTCCTCCTCCTTCACTGAAAAGGGGAAAATCATCAACATTGCCCTCGTTGGAAATCCCAATTGTGGGAAGACAACTCTTTTTAACCAGGCTTCCGGCTCCCATGAACGGGTGGGTAACTATAGCGGTGTTACCGTTGAAGCCAAACAGGGCTCATTGACCAAAAACGGATACCGGTTTAATGTGGTGGATCTTCCCGGAACATACTCTATTACCGAATATACTCCGGAAGAACTGTATGTTCGTAACCATATCCTCGACAAAATGCCCGATGTTGTGGTGAATGTGATCGATGCTTCTAATCTGGAACGCAACCTGTACCTTACTACCCAACTGATCGACATGAATATCAAAGTGGTGATTGCTTTGAATATGTATGATGAACTGGAAAAAACCAAAGTGAAATTCGATTATTCTCTTTTCGGAAAGATGATCGGAATCCCCGTTATTCCTACTGTCGCCTATAAAGGAAAAGGAATTGAGAAACTTTTCAAAAAGGTGATTGATGTTTTTGAAGATCACGATACTTCCGTCAGACATATCCACATCCATTATGGAGAGATGATTGAATCCGGAATTCGGGAGATTCAGGAACCGATCAAAAAGAATAAGGCGATTACCGATAAATTCTCTTCCAGATACTTAGCTATCAAATTGATAGAAAAAGATAAAACAACTTTAGATCTCCTTAAAGAGGTCCCCAATTTTCGTGATATTGAGACCGGCACCCACAAGGTGATCAAAATGCTGGAGGAGGAGTTTGCTGAACCTACTGAAACGATTATCACCGATGCCAAATATGGTTTTATCGATGGTGCTTTGAAGGAAACCTTCAAAAAGCCTCAAAAATCACACGGTAAAGTGCGAAAACTGGATGATATTCTAACCCATAAGTACTGGGGATTTCCGATTTTTCTGCTGATCATCTTTTTGATGTTCGAGGCCACTTTTGTGGTTGGCAGTTACCCGATGCACTGGATCGAATCGGGCGTTTCCCTGTTGAGCGACTTTCTCAAATCCTCCATGCCGGAAACTGCCTTCCGGGATCTGTTGGTGGATGGTATGATTGGAGGTGTCGGTGGTGTGATCATTTTCCTTCCGAACATATTGATTCTCTTTTTCTTTATCTCACTGATGGAAGACACCGGCTACATGGCCAGAACCGCCTTTATCATGGATAAGATGATGCACCTCATCGGGTTACACGGCAAGTCGTTTATTCCGCTCATTATGGGTTTTGGGTGTAATGTTCCCGCCATCATGGCAACCAGAACGTTGGAGAACAAAAACGACCGCATACTCACCATGATGATCATCCCGTTTATGTCCTGCAGTGCCCGGTTGCCGGTTTATGTGCTGCTCATCTCCGCATTCTTTCCGGTACAACAAGGGTTGATATTATTCTCTATCTATCTTATTGGTATTCTGTTATCGATCATCGTTGCGATTTTCATGAAAAAGGTAGCCTTTGCCAAAAAAGAGGTTCCTTTTGTCATGGAGCTTCCTCCATACAGAATTCCAACTATCAAAAACACCGGAATTCACATGTGGTACAAAGCCAGATCGTATCTTCAAAAAATGGGAACCATCATTTTAATAGCATCCATTATTATTTGGGCTTTAGGTTATTTCCCTAGGAATATTGACTATTCTAAAAACTATGATCAGCTGGTGGCTCAAACCCAAATGGATTCCACTTTACATCCAAAAGATAAAGAAGTTGCGATCAATCTATTGAAAGTGCAACAAAAAGCGGAACAACAAGAGAAGTCGTACATTGGAAAGATTGGCCATTTCATGGAACCTGTGATGAGACCGTTAGGGTTTGACTGGAAAATGGGGGTAAGTATATTCAGTGGATTAGCTGCCAAAGAGATTGTGGTCAGCACGATGGGTGTTTTGTATCAGGCTGATGTTGATGCCAATGAGCACTCCTCCTCTTTGATAAAAGGGTTACAAAATCAGGTTCACCAAAGCGGTCCGTTGAAGGGACAAAAAGTGTTCACACCTTTAGTAGCCTTTGGGTTTATGTTATTTGTACTGATCTATTTCCCCTGTATTGCGGTAGTAACTGCAGTAAGGCGCGAATCGAACCGCAAATGGGCGATCATCTTGATGACTTACACAACAGCATTAGCGTGGCTGGTATCCTTTTTGGTCTATCAGATTGGATCTCTATTTTAATCTAACTTTTATTTAGAAACAAAAAAGGAGCGGGACACTACCCCCGCTCCAAAATCACACTAAGCTATTCATGAAATGAGATGTTTCATGAGATAGGAGGGAAACTCCGGTAAGGGGTTATAGCAATAATATCTTTATTGAAAAAGAATCGATCATTTTTTATTTTTTCACCTAACTTATTCATATAGAATATTCAGTATATTTGAAAAGGTTTACTTCTTTGAATTTTCATGGCAAAGATATAAACTTTATTTGGATTGGTGTATCATAAATATAAACTAAATTTATATTTATATAAATAAAATTATTAAATGTTTGATTTACAACGCGTAAGAAAGCTGGTTAATTGGTATATTTTTCAGGAATACGGGAAAAATGATGCTGAGATTGCTCTCAGGTTAGGGTATGAGAAATCTTATTTCTCTCAGATCCTGAATGGTAAAGTGGCCTTATCTAAAGTGTTTGTAGATAAGCTCTGTTCTTTAGATCAAAATATAAACAAAGTTTGGATTTCCGGTTCCGGCACGATGCTGAAAAACGAACTGTTTTTATCCCAAAATGTTACGGAAATGCCCAACACTTTCATGAAAAACATGGTTTTAAAAAAAGTGGGCTTACCCCTTTTCAACACGGAAGAGGTGATCAAATATCCTAAAATATCGGATGAAGAGATCCATGATAAAGAGGTTTTTTACTATATCTCTGAATTTATCAATCAGGGTTCTCAGTTTATGTTTAAGGTATCGGGCGATTCCATGGCTCCCCAATTAAACTCCGGAGACCTCATCGCCTGTAAAAAGATTTCAAAAGAGGAACCCATATCCTGGGGTAAAATCTATCTGGTGATCCTCTCCAACCAGCCTCAGACCTGCCGTATCTATCCCGATGACACCAGCGACACTAAATACAAGCTCGTCTCCGAAAACAACACCTTATATCCTCCCCTTTTCTGCGACAAATCTCAGATCAAAAACCTCTACCAGGTAGTCGGAGTGGTGAAGGGAATGTGAGGTTCGGATTGCTCGATTGCTCGATTAAGTGGGACGGGAGACTGGAGTCAGGAGAAAGGTTTTTGGGTTTTGGGTATTAGGTTTTGGGTTTTAGGTTTTGGGTATTAGGTTTTGGGTTTTTGCCCTTCGCCTTTCGCCCTTCTTCATTTTTCATTTTTCATTTTTCATTTTTCATTCTTTTGGGCGTTCCCCTTTGTCGGCGCTCAACCCCATTCTCACCTCAACGAATACAAACCCCGTCGCTTGCCAAAGGGTCGCTCTCCGGCCTGTACTCCTCGCTGATCCACCAAGCAGTCCATCCGGCATATAGGAGCTCACAAGTTCGCTCTATCTGCCGGTGGTCTGCTAAGTGTCCCAGCTGTGGGGTACTTGGCCTGCGAGCTAACGCGAAGCAAACGAGTGATAAATTGAACGACAGAAGCCAAAAATCTATATTCTATTAAAATGATGAACTACTGAAACACCTTGAGCCAAATTTGCAATTTCTGTTTTCATTTTATTATTCAAATAATATGAAAGGAACACACCATTATTTTGTGATTTAATAATATTTAAATCACCACCTAATGCAATATTTGGTTTTAAAACGCAAGATGCTGTAGCAATATCAATTTGAGTTTCTCCTGATGCAGGAATAATTACATCATTTACTTCACTTAAAACAAGGTATTTTGTTTCAATATTTGTTTTTGATAAAATATCGTTAATTACCTCACCATAATGAGTATAAAGTTCACCATACCTAATGCATTCTGTTTGACCATTTTCAACAATATCACTTTTAGAAATTCCTTTCCCTTTAGAAAATTGTGCCACTTCCCCTAATCTCTTCCTCTCCCACTCCCCTTCAAATCCGGGGAATCGTAATTGAGGACTATTTTTTTGTTTTTCCATCACTTTTTCTTTTTCGTTTCTTTCAACACTTTCTTTTCATCATGCTCTAACTTGCGCTGTAACTTCTTAACATCTTCTGCCGGTGGTAAATTTTCAGGAACAATACCCCTTTTGGTTAACATTTCACGAACAGCTAAATTATTATCAACATGCTCTTTTTCTATCTTCCCTTGTCCTTTCAAATCTTTACTCTGCACATTTAATCCCGTCATTTCGGCTGCTAAATCTTTTGCTTTTATACTTATGGTTGGAAGAAAATCTGCAACAGGACGATTGTCAGGAACCCCCATTTTACGTTTTAAATTTTGCGTATTAATTCGAAATAACGCTTGATCCCCTTTACTGCGAATAATAGCAAAACCTTGACTATCAACACCCCGTTCATACAATATTCCGGAAAGTTGTTTTTCGGTTTGACTTAATTTTTCACGCGCTTTTACCCTTTCAAATTCTAACAATCGTTGTTCAACTAACTCTGCTCTACGGGTTTGTACCGCAAAATAGTTCTGTGCAAATGCAATCTCCTTCTTGCGACTATCTCCATTTTGGGCAATTAAGTAGCATGCATAGCGTGTTAAAAGAATGTCAATTATCTCTTTTTCAGCACCTTTAGGCATGGGTATCGTTTTCCTGACGTCAGGAAAATGATACTGAACTTCTTCTCCCGCATTGGTGCAGGCATCTTTGGCTCTTTGGATCACTTTTTCGAAGTTTTCCCATTTGGAATATCCTAATAAATCTTGTAATTCACGGGCACTCCAGCATTCAACTCCCTCTAATTCTGCTGCGGCAGATTCAAATTGGGCAAATAATTGTTTTATCTCTTCTGATTTCATACTATTTTGATTTTAAAACGGTGTGTTGATCTTTAATTCTTTGCAAAAGTCGGCAATGGTTTTGTCGGTCTCCAGCATTTCAGTTTCCAATTGTTGTAATTCTTGTGCAATCGCATTGATATCGATCTGTTCCTCCGCCTCGAAAGTGTCCACATAACGGGGAATATTGAGGTTGTAGTCGTTCTCGGCAATCTCAGGGAGAAGAACCCGCTTGCTGTACTTCTCCTCCTCTACACGACTGCGGTACGTGGTGATGATTTTGTCAATGTGTTGATCTGTCAGATAGTTTTGGGTCTTCATTTTCTCAAAGTGCTGACTGGCATCAATAAACATCACCTCTTCGGGATTTTCACGACATTTTTTAAACACCAGAATACAGGTCGGGATACTGGTACCGTAGAAGAGATTAGGTGGAAGTCCAATAACGGCATCCAGATAGTTTTTATCTTCGATCAGGAATTTCCGGATATGTTGTTCTGCACCACCCCGGAACAGTGCGCCATGAGGAAGCACAATCGCCATAGTACCGTTATCAGCGAGATGGTAAATCATGTGTTGCACAAAAGCATAATCGGCCTTACTGCTTGGCGCCAGCTTTCCGTATTGACTAAAACGATCATCACTAGTGAACAAAGGATTCGCGCTCCATTGAGCGGAGAAAGGTGGGTTGGCAACAATTGCTTCGAACTGTTTGTCGATATGTTGAGGATGCTCTAAGGTATCCTCTTGTTTGATATCAAATTTCATGTAGTGAACACCATGGAGTATCATGTTCATCCGAGCCAGGTTGTAGGTGGTACGGTTCATCTCCTGACCGTAGAAATTGCTCACCTCTTTCACCTCTTTCGCCACACGAAGCAGCAAAGATCCCGATCCGCAGGTTGGGTCATACACCGATTTAAGTTTGTTTTTTCCGGTAGTCACCAGCTTAGCCAGCACCATAGAGACTTGTTGCGGGGTATAAAACTCACCCGCTTTTTTCCCGGCGCCACTTGCAAACTGCCCGATCAGGTATTCGTAGGCATCGCCCAGAACGTCGAGTTCGGTATGATCCAGTTTGAAGTCAATTTTATCCAGGTGAGACAACACTTTAGCGATAATCTCATTACGTGCTTCGGGTGTTTTACCCAGTTTGGTGCTATTTAGATCCATATCCTCAAAGAGATTATCGAAATCCTCCTCGCTGGCGGTACCCATGGTACTCAGTTGGATATTGATCAGGATTTTCTGAAGATCCTCCAGAATAAAATTACCTTTAGATGGGGCATCGTTAGCAGAGCCGGAAGAGGTACCTCTTTTAGCCACTTCGCCAAACAATTCGGAAGGTTTCAGGAAGTAGCCCAATTTCTCCAAGGCCTCTTTTTTGATCGCCTCGATCATCAGTTTACCGGTATCGGTATGTTCCACAATTTCGTTATATTTTATATGATCCTGAGCAAGGATAGCATTCGCATAGATCTCCATTTTTTCAGAGAGATATTTATAGAAGATAAATCCCAGGATATAATCCCGGAACTCATCGGCATTCATTTTCCCGCGCAACGTATTCGCGATATTCCAAAGTTGTTGTTCCAGTAGTTTTTTTTGATCTTCGCTCATAATATAAAAAATAGATAGTATTCAAACTCTATACGGCTCCCCTTCTCGCTCCCACCCCACAAAAAAAATGACACACCATTAGAAAACCCGTGTAACATTTTCTCCACGCAAAAATAGGAATAAAAGTTCAGAGAGAGAATGGTTTAATCTTGTGATTCTTCCTTTAATATTTTTTCTAATCCAAACAATTCTGCAACTAAGTGATGAACTTTAGTACATGGATTATGATTAGCATAATCAGTTCTTCCCATAAATTCGGTTTCTAGTTTAGTTGCATATTTTATTGCTAATTCAATATTTCCATTTTCTTTTAAGATTTTGTACATCTCAATACTATTCTTTTGGTATTCATATTGATATCCTAAAATTGGTTTTAAATTTCCTTCAATTAATTTTTGGTACATATCTCTACTAATTGCAGTATTATAGAAGTGAAAATGTAATAAATACCATAGTTCAAACGCTTCATTTGTCCATGCACATCCTATTTCGGGTGACATGGTTTTGCAAAAATTAATAGCTTGGTTAAAGTGTTCCGGTTCAAAACTATCTCTATCAAATATAACCCATATTTTATCAATAGACAAACTAGTTTGGTCTTCAAGTCGTTCTTTTATTTTAATAGATTCTTCTACTAATGACATTGTATTTCGACCGGTCCCCTCAATATCAATTCTACAAGAAGTTAAAACACCTTTAGGTAAATCTTTTTTTAAGGATTCGAAATAGTTTGGTTCCGTTTTTGTACCTTCACAGACAATTAAAAAGTACTTTCTTTTACTCTTTAAATTTCTTTTTCTTTTGGAATCCAAACTTTCCAACTTTTTTTGAATATGATTAGGTATTTTTACTTTTCTAGCCATTCTTTTATAGTATTTGAAACATTACCAATAAAAGGAATAGCACCATATCTACCTTGAATATAATCCTTTTCAAACATTCTATCTTTTCTGATACTAATACCCCCATCTCCTTTATATTCAACAAGTGAGTATAAGGTAGAAGAAAAGTTATAATCCTTTTCAATAAAATAAATTTGATCTCTTCTAAATTTACCATACGAGAATAAATTAGTATCATGAGTTGAAAAAATTAATTGAGCATTTTTTGGATTATGTTCGGTAGAATTAAACAAGCGAGTTATTGATAGTGTTAATAATGGATGTAAACTAGCATCTAATTCGTCAATTACTAATATACCACCATCCGTAAGAACATCAAAAATAGGACCTGAAATATTAAAAACCTTATTGGTTCCTGATGACTCTTGACTACGCATGTCAAATTCTACCTCTGTAAAACTATTATCTAATGGATTTCTTTTTTTATGAAGCGTTTTTACATCAACTATTTTTTTACCCTCTAAGTCAGACATAAGTTGTTTAACAATATATTCCGGCATATTGTCAGGAATATCATTTGTATTAAAATCTTTTTTCTTAATCTCTAAGTTATCAAAACCAAGATCTAAATCATTATAAAAAGATTGAAGTAACTGTTTGCTTTCCTTTTTTTCAAGCAATTGAAAAGTTACAGCTTTATATTTTTCATGACTTAATCCTGAAATAGTAATGAAATTATTAAACCACATCATAATTTGACTAGCAAGTTTGCCGTTAAATTGGTCGATTACAGCCAGAAACAAGGCATTATCTCGAGTTTTTTCCTCTAAATCTTTAGCCTCCTTATAGATTGGATTGACATCAATTCCATCATTTTCTCTAAGAAAAAGATATTTTTCAGCATTTATTTTAGCTTCAAATAACCATTCCGATTTAATTTCTGAGTTTGTTAATTCAAAACCATAGCGATACTTCAAACTATTAAGTAAAAAAGTAACTTCGAATAAAGAAGGTTCATTTTCGGAAACTGTATCTAGTAAAAAGGGTTCAATATTCAAATTGGAAGTAGAAGATTTTTCAAAAGATTGAAACACAATTCTACGCATAGTTGACATTGCTTTCAACAAATTGCTTTTTCCACTTGAATTTGCACCATAAATCACTGCACTTTTTAAGATTTTATACCTTTCCGTAGAGATCAAATTGGATTCTCCGAAATCAGTAATGCTTGATGCTCTCAAATCGAGGCGAATTTCGTCTTTGATAGACAGGAAATTTTTAACTCTGAATTCTAATAACATAGTATCAAATTTTTGTGCAAAAATACATAAAAATCATATAAATTTGAGAAATTTTCTCAAATTAGTTATTTTTTTTGAAATATTTAGCTATTTTTAACATTAGCATGATTGAAATATTTGAATTAGAAATGATTAATGAGTAGAAAATTCAATTATCACATTAGCACATTAGCATATTAGCACATTAGCATATTAGCACATTAATCAGGGCATTCCCCTTTGTCTTCGCTCAACCCAACTCCCACCTCAACGAATACGAATCCCGTCGCTTGCCAAAGGGTCGGTCTCCGGCCTAATGCACAAAAACCTGCGGTTTTTGAGATAAGAGTAACGTCCTATTAAAGGCTATTTATCGAAGCTAAAAGTTTCATTATTTCTGTTCCCCTTTTTTTTGCCCAATTAAAAGAGTCTATTAAGCTTCTAATTTCTTTTTCAGAACTCAAAGGTAAATGATAACTATGTATACAAACTCCATTGCTCCAGCCACCTATTCTTATTTGCATATTCAATTGTCCGACAGTTGAAAATTCACCTCCAATTTTTTCTGATGATTATTCCGCGCAAATAGAACCACCAATTCCGCGGTAAACTGAACCACTTGTTTTGCGTGAAAAAGATAAAAATTTTTGCGTGTAATTTTTAAAATT
>JAGDMF010000045.1 GCA_017860455.1 Bacteroidota bacterium | reverse complement strand
ACCATTTGATCCTTGAGCACCATAGATAGCAGTAGCAGATGCATCTTTCATCACATCAATAGATGCAATATCGTTAATATCAACATTCTGCAAACCATTTTCCATTTGGAATCCGTCAACAATATAAAGAGGAGAAGTGCTTTGTGTAATTGATGTACCACCACGAACTGTAATGTTGATTGTAACGTTTACACCTGCAGCTTTACCTGTCAACGCTTGTGCAGCAGTTGTAACAGGAACAGATTTAAGTTCATCTCCTCCTACGGATACAGAAGCAGCTGTTAAGTCCTTACGTTTTACTTTTGCATAACCAATTGCAACTACTTCATCAAGCATTTGCGCTAATTCTTTTAAAACTACATCAATTTTTGATTGATTGCCGATAGTTACAGTTTGTGATTCGTAACCTACAAATGAAAAAACTAATTGTTTTGCAGTAGCAGGGACAGTAATGGTATACTTTCCATCAAGATCTGTCATTGTACCTTTGGTAGTACCTTTTACCACTACAGATGCTCCAATAACAACATCAGAAGCATCTTTTACCGTTCCAGTAATTGTTTTGTTCTGTGCAAACGCACTTAAGGTGCAGCTTACCAATAAAAGCATCAGTAAGCATAACCTCGCATGTAAGATTCTCATAGACTAATTATTATAATTGATTAATAGATAATTTAAGATTAACTCATATATTTTTCGAAAAAAATGAGACAATCCCCTCACAATCTGGAAGAAGTATTGCCACAAGTTCTTTACTCAAAAAAATGATTTTTAAAAAAAATTATGTAATAATTCTAAAAGCACTAATTATCTTAATCTCTAAAAAGGATAAAAATTGCTGCATGAAGAATTAATCCACATAACAAATGTAGAGATAGCAAAGCCGTACACAGTTGTACTTTTGATTGAAAAACTTAGTTTTTTGATTTTATATTAAAGAGAAAAGAACTACCGTAGTTTCCATAAAGAAAAAAGATTAATCAAAATGATACTCAGCGTATTCATTTTGATTTTTAAAGTTTTAGAGTTCTAACTCTGTCTCACGACCAAAACTACGATATTCAAGTGGAGTAAATCCTGTTCTTTTCTTAAATAAAGAGAAGAAGTGTTCGGTTGAAGTATAATTTAATTGATATGAGATTTCTTTGACTGATTGAGATGTGCCAACTAAAAGTTGCTTTGCTTTACGCAACTTCAGTTCCTGAAAATATTTTGCAGGAGCATATCCGGTATAGTCCTTAAATATTTTCCTGAACCAGGAGTAACTGATATTAAGTTTCATAGCTAGCTCTTCTGGATCAACATCCTTAAAAACATTCTCGTTCATTATAATTTTAGCCTGCTCAATTTTTTGATCCATATCTCCAATTTCATATATTTTATTCTTTGAAATTGATAAAATCATTCCAAGCATATGCAATACTATTCCTGCGAGATATTGTTGAGACGATATCTTATCAGTTTCTGCAACCTCTATTGCACGTGAGAACAGATTTACCAGTTCTTCATTTAAACCAACTTCAAGAATCTGCTTTTCTGGAGACAAGAATGAGTTCTTAACAATGTTATCAATCATTTCCCCCTCAAATCCTATGTAATATTCATTCCATCCGGTATGTATTAGTGGATGGTAAGTGTGCCATTGTCCTGGGAAAAGAACCATTAAGCGACCTTTACAAATTTGAGTCTCAGGTGTTGAATCAGAAGTAAAAAGTCCGCGCCCTTTTGTAATATAGACAAACTGATACTCTCTTAATACACGACCTTTTTGAGCATTAAAAAAATAACCTGATGGATGATCTTTAAGAGGATAAGGAGAATTTGGAACTATGGATTGAAAACCTACAGCATTAACAGACAGACCAAACTTCTGGTCCATGTCATTAACAATTAAATATTTAAAATCTACGCCCAAATCGTTATAATCCTTTGTCATTGTTGCTTAAAGTGTTGTTATCTAGGCAAAAATAGATATTATTTCTGACAATGAAACGACAAAGAACTAAAGGATCCCTAAAAAAATAAAAAAATAAATGTGAGTCTTTTGCATAAATAAATATATATTTTTACAAAACACTCACACTAATATAAAAGAAACAAGGTTATTCTTATTTCTTCACTACTATTTTATCATATTGTTGCTCGGCTTTTATTTCTGAATAACTAGGAGCATCAATCATTTCAACCAATGCCCTTAAAACAGGACCTTCTCCCATTGGATCATTTTCCTGAGTAGGACGATTATAATAATATGTGATAGCAGGCATAATTCCGGTACCGACACAGATACCAGTAACGTCACCATTATCTGTTATTAATTTCATCATTCCTTTAAGTCCCTGTTCGGCCACGTAAATAAAATCAGGATGCAACCATCCTTCTTTAACACCACGAGCAATACCAAAAACAAACATTGCAGTACCAGTTATTTCTTCAAAAGAATCTTGTTTATCAAGAAGCTGATGCCATAAGCCATTTTTACCCTGATAACGAGCTACACCACTAGCTTGTTGCTGGAAATTCTTAATCACAGCATCACGTAATGGATGATTCTTAGGCATTCGGGAAAGAAGATCTGCCTGTGCCATAAATACCCATCCATTTGCACGACTCCAATGAGCAGCTCCATGCTCATTATTATCAGTATGGTAACAGTGGTAATATATATTTTTCTCAGGGCACCACAAATACTTAGTATAATTCAAAAT
>JAGDMF010000011.1 GCA_017860455.1 Bacteroidota bacterium | reverse complement strand
TTAGGGGATGACGGATCGGGCAGAGCGAGCCTGTGAGCTACTGCCCGGCCGATCAGACCCTTGCAACGAAACGAGGAGTATGGGCCGGAGACCGACGGCGAGCCTGCGAGCCGGAATGCCCATATAAAAAGACTGCAGACAACGGACGGCGGACAGCAGACAAAATAAAAGACTACGGACAACAGACCACCGACTACAGACGAATGAATAATGAATAAATGATTATAGGGGATTTCGTCGAACGTTTAACATCGAACTTCGAACTTTACCCTTCTCCAGTCACCTGTCACCAGTCCGTAATATCGAGCATTCCGAACTCTACTCTATCATAAAAACCTTACTCCCTATTTCATTGTAAGTTTTGATGCCGAATGTTATGGATTTGGATCCCGATTTGGTTGGAGTGAATACCACTTTTTTGGTTTCTCCGGGCAAAAGATCAAAGTAATTGTCAGAATATTTGCCTTTTACATTGGAATTCGTGGAAATCATGATCCCTTTCATGAAGTAATCGGTGGTGAAAGAGATCTCATATCTGGCACCTTTTTTGACCACTTCATAATGGAAGTTTTTGGCTTCATTGGGAATAAAGGTCATATCATAAAGCTCCACTTTTTGTGCTATCGCTTTCCCTTTTTTGTCTTTAAAGGTTATTTTAAGATACTTTGAATCTGCTATTTCCGGATTGGAGCGATAGGTAAAAACTAAGGTGGATGCATTGGGCTTTACTTGAATAGCATGGGCTTCCTGATGCAAAACCTGTCCGGTATAAGTGCACTCTTCTATGATTAATTGTCCCTCCATTTTCTTCAATAGATCTGTAACTACATAAATATCATACGTTTGCACATCTTTTTTGTCGGTGGCTATGATGGTTGGGGCAAATTTATCTTTTACTTTGTAGTGTAAGGCTTTCCAATTGCCGTAGTAATCGATGCTACTCCAGGAGGCTACCGGCCAGCAGTCATTGAGTTGCCAGTACAAAGTGCCCATACAATGGGGTCGCTTCATGCGGTGTTTCTCAATCGCTTCCCCAATTCCGTAGGCTTGCACCAATTGACTGACATATACAAAATCTTGTATAGAATCAGGAATAAAAGCGTATTGTTGCATCGCTTTTTTGATGATTTGCACACCTCTTGGGTGCTTTTGATGGTTTCTCATAACGATAGAGTTGAGATTTCTATCGGATGGGATAGTGAATTTTTCAATAGTCGCCATTTCGGGATAAGCTTGAAAACCGTACTCGGACATAAAACGGCCCGTTTTAGGACCCCACACTTCAAAAGGTTCTTCACCCCACCAGACGCCCCAATAGTGGGAGTCTCCGTGTGTTAAACATTCCGGATGTCCCCAACCCCATTCGGGTGAAGAGGGATGATATGGTCTGCCATCATTTTGTGCTACCAGTTGAGGAAGCAACCGGTTGAAGAGGTTTTTCAGGTTATAATCGATCTCTTTTTTTACTTCTTCAGTGTATGCATCTTTCCATCCCCAGTCATCCCAGCCGTTTTTCACTTCATTATTGCCGCACCATAACGCTAATGAAGGGTGATTTCTAAGTCTTTGGATTTGATATTCAGCTTCTTTGGTCACATTTTCAATAAATGCAGGATCTCCGGGATATAAAGCACATGCAAAAGTAAAATCTTGCCAAACCAACAAGCCAAACTCATCGCATAGATCATAAAAACGATCGTTTTCATAAATGCCACCACCCCACACTCTGATCATGTTCATGTTCGCCTCTTTTGCTGAGATGAGTAAATCTTTGTATCGTTGATTATTCTCCTTTTCCGTAGGAAAACTATGTACCGGAATCCAGTTGGCTCCTTTCATAAAAACAGGAACACCATTTACAATAAATTCAAATGATTCCCCAATTTTATCTTTTTCCTTTTTAAGAACGATGGTTCTGAATCCCCACTTGTCCTCTTTTGAAGTGAAATATTTGTTATTTTCAGCTTCCACCCTAACCTGATAGAGCTTTTGTTTTCCCATTCCGGCAGGCCACCATAGTTCAGGATTACGCACTTTTATCGGAACTCGTACCACATTTTCCCCTTTTTTCAAGGTAACACTTTTGGAATATACCTTGCTGTCATCCACATAAAAAATCAAGTCAACTTTCTCACTTTGGGAGGCATAGAGTTTGGTTGAGACTTCCAAAACTCCTTTTCTTTTAGATAATTCAGTTTGTTTCAACTGAATATTATCGATGGTAAAACCATTCCATAAATCTATATACACTTTTTTCCAGATTCCGCAGGTGATCAATTTTGGACCCCAGTCCCACCCTGACTGATAGGGTGCTTTTCTTGAAAATACACGATTATCGGGTAGTTTATATCCCAGTTTTTTGGCAGCAGCAGCCTCTTTCGGAATGGAGGGAGAAAATTTTACAGTGAGTATATTATCTGTTTCTTTTAGATTTTTGGGCAAAGTAAAGCGCCATTGCCGAAACATATTGTTGGTCTGCAGTGTCCCATCCTCTGCCTGAAGTTGTTGTCCATTGATATAAACATCTGCATAAGTATCTAATCCATCAAAAACAAGAGCTCCATTTTCGTATAAACCAATATTCCCCTTATCAAACCGGGTGGTATAAATCCACACTTTATCCGAGATCCATTGAACACTATTTTCAATATTTCTGTAAAAAGGATCATCAATGATTCCATTGTCAATCAGATCATTATGAATTGTCCCGGGTACAGTTGCCGGATAATTTTTTCCATTGTAATTAACAACCCACTTCAAGCTATCAGATGTGAGTAGTCTTACTTCATGGGAAGGAACTGATGTTTTTTTACAGGATGAGAAAAAGATGAGGGTCAGGAGTAATATTCCAAAAAATGATTTAGTCTTCATATCTATATATTTAAATCTTACTATCATCAACCCATTGGGTCGCAATTTTACAAATCTCTTTTTGGTCAGAATTATAAATAGTGGCATTAAAAGCAAGTGAATCTGTTTGTTCCGTAGCAAAAGTATATTGTTCTTCTGCCTTTAACTGATAGGAATAGTTCACAACAATCTCTTTTAAAGTGTTTTTTTTATAGAAAGTATAATCAAACTGGTCTATCATCCATTTGGCATAATTTACATTATTTACATGATCATTCATATCCAATTCTGAAATCAGTACTTTATGAAACGTAGGATTTTCCGGAAAATCTACCCTTTTAAGCTTCGGAACCCGATTCTGAATGGCATGTTTTTGATCCGGAAAGTCGATATGCATGCTCATCTGATCCATTCTCATGATCCGATTCACGCGGTAATCGACGATCATCCATTCTGAAGAAGCGGAAACCAAAAGTTCCCCTTTTTCACTAAAAACTTCATAATCGCGGAGAAAAACGAGTGTTTCATGCGCTTTAGGCCAGGTTTGAATGGTTATTTTATCGTTCCATTTCGGATATTGATGCACGACAACATGTACTTTAGAAAGCGCCCAGAAAAGTCCATCCTTATGTAAATCATCCCATCCCCTGTTGAGTAGTTTGGCATGTTGTCCAGCAGCTTCATGGATTAGATGTAAGAGTCTGTAAATATGAATATTGTGTCTGAAATCGATATCGAAGCCATTCACTTCAGTTTCCGTTTGAAAGATGATACTCATTTTTATTTTTTTTGTTTGCAAAGATACAAAAAAGGGCGAAAGGCGAAGGGCGAAATGGAATTAGCAAATTAGCAAATTTGTGAATTAGCAAATGAATAATGAAAAATGAAAAATTGAGCACTTGAGCACATTGAGCACATGAGCATTCGAGCAATCGAGAAATTTTTTGATCCTTTTAAAATATAAAAAAAATATTTCTTTTGTATTAAAAAAAATTGTATTTTTGCACCTCGAAAAAAATTAAGGAAAATATTAAAAAAGAGACAATTATTATGTATTTAACACCAGAAGTTAGACAAGAGATCTTTACAGAATATGGCAAATCTGCAGTTGATACCGGTTCACCAGAAAGCCAAGTAGCACTTTTTACAGTAAGAATCAAACATCTTACTGAACATTTAAAACAAAACAAAAAAGATTTATCAACTAAGAGATCTTTGATTGCTCTAGTAGGTAAAAGAAAAAAATTATTGGAATATTTGAAACAACAAGATATCGAACGTTACAGAGAGCTTATCAAAAAGTTAGGCTTGAGAAAATAACAGCTTTACAGCAGTCTCTAAGAAAGGCAATTCGTTAGTAATTGCCTTTTTTTTCATTATAAAGGGGGTATCCCTATCAGATGTACGCAAATAAAAGAAAACAAATTTAAAATTAAGAAAATGATCGGAATTACACATACTTTCACTCTTGGAGACGGTCGCGAAATTTCCATTGAAACCGGAAAATTAGCTAAACAAGCAGATGGTTCAGTTGTTGTTAAAATGGGTGACACCATGATTTTGGCATCCGTTTGTGCCAAAAAAGATGCTGTAGAAAATACAGATTTTATGCCACTTCAAGTGGAGTATCAAGAAAAATATGCCGCAGTGGGTAGATTCCCAGGCGGATTCTTTAAAAGAGAAGCTCGTCCTTCTGAATATGAAATTCTCATTTCACGTTTGGTGGACCGTGCTTTAAGACCTTTATTCCCCAGCAATTTCCACGCTGAAACTCAGGTATTGCTTTATCTGATTTCAGGTGATAAAAATAATCTTCCTGATGCATTGGCTTGTCTGGCTGCATCTTCTGCACTAGCTGTTTCTAACATCCCATTCGAAGGACCAGTGTCTGAAGTGAGAGTGGGTAGAGTAAACGGTGAATTTGTGATTAATCCAACTGTTGAAGACCTAGAAAACTCTGATATTGACATGATCGTTGCTGCAACAATGGACAACATTATGATGGTAGAAGGTGAAATGAAAGAGATCTCTGAAGCTGACATGGTAGATGCATTGGTTTTTGCTCATGAAGCCATCAAAGTACAATGTCAGGCTCAAATCGATTTAGCTGCAAAAGTGGAAAAAGCAAATCCAAAAAGAGAGTACAATCATGAAAATAATGACGATGAACTTCGTCAAATGGTTTATGATGCTACTTATGACAAAGTATATGCAATCGCAAAAGCTCAAACTGCCAAACATGAGCGTTTAGATGCTTTTGATGCTATTCTTGATGAGTTTATGGCAACGATCCCTGAAGAGGAACTGGATGCTAAAAAAGCGATGATCAGCAGATATTATCATGATGTTCAGTATGATGCCATGCGTGCCATGATCCTAAATGATAGAATTCGTTTGGATGGAAGAGCAACAAACCAAATTCGTCCTATCTGGATAGAAACCGGTTATTTGCCTTCAGTACATGGTTCAGCAATCTTTACCCGTGGAGAAACTCAATCGTTAACCAGTGTAACTTTAGGAACAAAATTAGATGAACAAAATATCGATGGCGCTATCGTTGATGGTACCAGCCGTTTTATGTTACATTATAACTTCCCTCCATTCTCTGTAGGTGAAGTAAAAAGAGTAGGAAGTACCGGAAGACGCGAAATTGGTCATGGAAATCTGGCTCACCGCGCTCTTAAACCTGTAATTCCATTTGATAGTACCGATTTTCCTTACACTGTTCGTATCGTTTCCGATATTTTGGAATCAAACGGAAGCTCATCTATGGCGACTGTTTGTGCAGGAACATTAGCATTAATGGATTGCGGTGTGAAAATCAAAAAACCGGTATCAGGTATTGCCATGGGTTTGATTACCGATGAAAAAACAGGAAACTATGCAATTCTTTCCGATATTTTAGGAGATGAAGACCACTTAGGTGATATGGACTTTAAAGTTTGTGGAACCAGAGATGGAATCACTGCTTGTCAAATGGACATCAAAGTGAACGGTTTGTCTTCTCAAATCATGTCTGAAGCATTAGAACAAGCTAAAGCCGGTCGTTTACATATCTTAAATATTATGGAAGAAGCGATCTCTGAACCAAGAGAGGACTACAAACCATTCGTTCCACGTATTGTGAAACTGATTATTCCAAAAGAATTTATTGGAGCAGTAATTGGACCTGGTGGAAAAATTATTCAGGAGATGCAACGTGAAACCAATACCGTTATCAATATTGAAGAAAAAGACGGAATGGGTATTATTGATATCGCATCTGCAAACCTTGACAATGTTCAGGCAGCTGTTAAGAGAATCAAAGCGATCACTACTGTTCCTGAAGTGGGTGAAATCTATGAAGGAAAAGTAAAAAGTATCACTTCATTTGGTGCTTTTATTGAGATCCTTCCTAATGTTGATGCTTTATTGCATGTTTCTGAAATCGCATACAAACGTGTTGAAAATGTGGAAGATGTATTAAAAGTGGGTGATGAGATCAGAGTTAAATTGATTGCAGTAGATGAAAAAACCGGAAAATACAAACTTTCTCATAGAGTTCTATTAGAAAAACCTGAAGGTTGGGTAGATGCACCACCACGTGCTCCACGTCCAGAAGGTGATCGTCCACGTAGAGAAGGTGGCAGAGACAGCCGAGATGGTGGAAGAGACAGAAGAGACGGTGGTCGTGATAGTAGAGACAGAAGAGATGGCGACAGAGGCGACAGAAGAAATTCCAGATACTAATTCGTCAACCCTATATATATTCCCAAAAACACCTTCGGAGCAGTTCGGAGGTGTTTTTTTATTGTGTTCTTGAAAGAAAATAGAAGAAATTATCTATTTTTGCAAAATCCATATTGAAAATCTATGCTTGCTATTTTTATCAGTTCCGTTTTTTTAGCGTTTTTTATCGTGGTTCTTCTTTTAACTAAAAAACAAAAAGGGGTAACCGATAAAATATTAGCCTTTCTGATGGGAGTTATTGGACTCCAAATGTTGGGTTATTACCTTAAACAAACAGGATACTGGGAACTCTATCCCCATTTAATTGGGACAACAGCTCCTGTTCTTTTATTTCATGGCCCACTACTCTATTTGTATTGTCTTTATTCACTCAGACCCGATACTCAAATCCGAAAAATTGATTTTCTACATTTTATTCCTGGAATTGGAGGCTATTTGTATATGACTCGGTTTTTCTTTTTATACAGTGCAGAACAAAAAAGATTGGTGGATTCCGGTGCTATAGATGATTATGATACATTCGCTATCATTTTATTATTTTCCATTTTTATTTCAGGTATTACTTATGCTGTTTTGTCTTACAGATTAACAATTCTACATAAAAGAAAGATGGAGAACCAATTTTCATTTACTGAAAACATCAATCTGAAATGGGTTAGATACATCATTTTAAGTATGGGTTTGATATTTGTAACTGCTGCAATCGTAATGTTTGTAAGGGATTATCTAAAAGTTGCATTTCCATTTAATGCTGATTATATTTTTTATACTATAATCATACTTTTTATCTTTTTTGTTGGATTTTATGGCATTAAGCAACAAAATCTATTTGTAAACCAAACAAAGCCGACACCTAAACCTGAAAATGAACCAGTTGCTGAACCGGAAGTTCCAAAATATAAACATTCAGGAATCAGTGATGAAGAGGCAAAACAACTTTATACTTTGTTGTTACAATTGATGGAGCAAGAAAAACCCTTTCTGGAAAGCAAGTTAACCCTTTCAGAATTAGCAGAAATGATGAAGATCACTCCGAATCAACTTTCTCAGGTGATCAATCAGGTTGCAAAAATAAATTTCTACGATTTTATCAATCAATATCGGGTGGAAGCATTTATTAAACAAGCTGAAGAAAACCCGCAATATAACCTTCTTTCTGTTGCTTTAGATGCGGGTTTTAATTCAAAATCATCTTTTAATCAGATTTTCAAGAAATATAAAGGGGTTACACCCTCTACCTTTTTAGCCCAAAAACGTCCAAAGTTATAGGGAGTCATGATTCTAACTAATAAAAAAAGATGATCATAATTAGATGCTATGACATTGAATAATAACACAATACATGTCCAAACTTATAGGATTGGACAACAACTTAAACAAAGCTTTTTTGTTTGGACGACAATCGGATTGTTTTGATGTTTTTTTGCACTTCAAATTTCAAAAAAACAAAAAATATGAAAAAAATTGAAAACACTACATTAATGATCAAAAGGTACAACAAACCTTTTCTATTTTATACTTTATCAATTGCCATCCCTTGGGTTTTATGGTTTATTTGTGCATATTTCAGTCATTTTACACCAAATACCAAAGTATGGGATTGGGTTACCGGTATATTTGGATTTCTCGGGTTGATTGCTCCGTTAGGAGTTGCTTTAAGCCTTATTTTACCAAAAGAAGAATTAAGAAAAGACTTTTTATCTCGTTTTTTTAATTTTAAAAAAATAAAAGGGGAGTATATTTTAATTGCCTGCTTTCTGATGTTATTAAGCTTAATGGCTGCACAGGCAATCTCCTTATTTTGGGGATATGGAGTGGAACAATTTGAATGGAGAGGAGGGTTCTCCTTTCGTTCAGCGTTGTTTCCCGTGTGGTTTTTATTAATCGCAGCTCCAGCCGTTGAAGAATTAGCTTGGCACTCTTATGGTACTGACAGTTTAGTCTCCCGTTTCAATCTCTTCAAAGCATCACTAATCTTTGCAGTGATTTGGGCAATCTGGCATCTCCCATTATCATTTATAAAAGATTACTATCATAGCAATTTAGTGGAATCCGGATTTCTATATACCATTAATTTTGTTGTAAGCATGTTTCCTTTTGTAATCATTATGAATTGGCTCTACTATAAAACAGACAGAAACATTATTTTACCCATCATTTTCCACATTACTGCCGGTTTTTTTAATGAAATTTTTATGACCCATCCAATGAGTAAAGTGATTCAAACCGGATTACTGCTCATCGTTTGTGTCTTTTTATTAATTAAAGACAAAGAACTATTTTTTAATACATTATAATTCAAATCTTATGAAAAGCAAGTCATTCATAATTCAATTATTTCCACTGATGTTTTGGGGCTTTAGTTTACTAATCATGGGCTCTTGTCAACATAAACCAGAATGGAGAAAATTATCTCAAACTATTCAAAATCAATTAGATTCTATTGTAAAAGTTGATTCGATTCCGGGTCTTACTTTATCCATTCGATTTGAAAACGGTCAGGAAATTTTATTGTCATCCGGGTATTCCGATTGGGAGTCAAAAACCAAGATGTATAAAGATCAGCCTATGTTTTCCGGGAGTGTGGGAAAAACATACGTTGCTGCTATGATTCTAAAATTAGAAGAGGAGGGAATTATTGATATACATAGAAAGGTTTCCGATTATATTCATGATTCCTGGTTTGATTCTATTCCTAATTCTAAAGAAATCACTATTGAAATGCTTTTAAACCACACTGCAGGAGTTCCTGAGTATGTTTATTTTGATCAAATATGGAATCAAGTGCATGAAAATCCTGAAAAAATATGGAGTGTTCATGATCGTATGTTTGTACTTTTGAATCAGAAACCTACCGGAAAAGCGGGGAAACAATTTGGATATGCTGATTCTCATTTTATTATTTTGGGTTATGTAATTGAAAAAGTAACCGGTAAAACTTATTATGAACTTCTTAAAGAAAAAATCATGATCCCTTTTCATTTGGATCATACCTATTTTGCAAATAAAAGGACTTTTAAAGATCTCCCTTCTGGCTATACCGTTCATCAGGAAGACATGAAGTTTCCGGCAAAAATTACCCAAAACCATACATACTATTTTAATCCTCAATTAGAATGGACAGGAGGTGGAGTAATCTCTACCGTTTCTGATCTCACCAAATGGGCCTGTATTTTATATAATGGTGATTTTATTAATCCGTTATCTGTAAAAAAAATGACCACTCCAACCCGGTTTAATACAGGATTATTTGAAAATGCAAAATATGGATTGGGATCTATTGTAGGTAAATCTGATGGTATTGATCATTGGGGTCACACCGGTTTTGTTCCGGGATATTTAACTTTTATGCAATATATTCCAAAATATAAATTTGCAATAGCGATACAAATAAACACGGATGACCGAAATAAAGGTGCTGTTATCAGACAATTTATAAATAAAACAAAATTAAACATTATTCAAGAACTCAAATAAAATCAAATGGATATGAAAAAAATAGTATCTACAATTGTAAACGGAATTCTTTGTTTTATCACTGCGCCCTTTCTTCTATGGGCATGCAGTTTTAAATCACTATACATCAATGATATTAAAAACGCCTCCTCCCAACAAATAACTGATGAATCCAAAACACTTACTGAACAGGATATTCAGCATTTACCACTATTGGTTCAGCAATATATCAGAAATTGTGGATTTATAGGAAAGCCTCCGGTAAACCATTTTAAAGCAACTTTTGAAGGGAGAATACGCAATAAAGAGCAACAAATCTGGATGCCATTTAGTTGCGAACAACACAATTTTTTACAACTCACACACCGTTTGTTTTTTATGGATGCCAAAATGAAAGGGTTGCCTGTAAAAGGGTATCACTATTTTAAAAATGGAAAAGCAGTGATGGATATTCGGTTGTTGTCATTATTCAATGTACAATACGCTGAAGGAAAAGAGATGGATATTTCTGAAACAGTTACATTCTTTAACGATATGTGCTTTATGGCACCGGCTATGTTGATTGATCCCAGAATAAAGTGGATCTCATCCACAGAAAATGAGGTGTATTGCAGTTTTACAAATAATGGAATTACCATTACAGTAACACTAATTTTCAATGAAAAAGGAGATATTATCAACTTTATCAGTGAAGACAGATATGCCTATTTTCAAGATGGGTCGATGTCGATTTTAAAATGGCAAACTCCTGTAACAGAATACAAAACTATCAACGGATACCGTTTACCCTCCCATGCTGAGATGATCTATACATATCCTGATGGGGATTTTTGCTACGGAGAGTTCAGTTTGAAGAATATTTCATTTTTGAATTAAATTACTATAAAACACTGTGATTCATTGCTAGTCTTTATTCAGATGTAAAGATATTAGATACAATTAATTATTTTTATTCCTTTATAAACTTCATGGTATATCTTTTTTCCTTAGAAATTACTTGAAGAAAATAGATCCCGGATGGCAATGAGGAAACATCAACCTGATTCGTTTCGTTTTCTAAATAAAAATTTAAAACCAGTTGACCTAAATTATTATAAATATTATACTGAGACGGCTCAACAATGGGACTTTTAATACTTAAAACTCCATTTGTTGGGTTTGGGGAAATTGATACTTTCTCAAAATCTTGATTTTTAACTTCTAAATTTATATCACACGAACAAAGGGAACAATCATTTGGATCATAGATTGGGATATCGTCATAGCAGAAATACTCAAATCTATATTGAAATCCATTCAAAACATAATCCGCAACTAAGGGATTAAAGAGTCCAATTCCTGTAATAGAACCAATTCCCTCGACCCAAATATCATCTTGAACCCAATCGGATTTAAGGGTCCATGTTCTACGTATTTCACCATTATCAAGCACAATGGTTCCAGTATCTGTAACTACTTTATAATGATTTTGCAGATGCAAAGTATTGTTTACCATAGCATAATCGTAAAACATTGTGTCTCCAACATGCAATGTAAAATCATATAATAAGAAAGGATTTTGGTATAGAGAATATATAAATCTAACAAAAATAGATTGATTATCATTTTCGACACTTATCAAACATGCAAAATCATGATTATTATCTTTATTTGTTTTTATAGTTCCCCAAAAATAGTATGGGTTTTCAGGAAAAGCATAATTTCCATCACCAACTTCATAAATGTAATCTAAAGTCCAATTGGTGCTGTCCATTGAAGTGGTCATATATGTAATCCATGTTGAAGGCCAGTTTGCAAATATGGTAGCTCCTTGTTGTGCTTTTGAAAATAAAATGGGGATTGATAAAAGCGTAATGAGTATAAATTTTTTCATTTTATTGTTATTTATTTGATTATTTGGATTTTAAAAAAGTCTCTGTTTAAATTTAAAAAAATATTTTTTTGATGCTGCAAATATATTTTAAAAAAATACAAGAACAAAATTTCATCCATAAATTTTTCAAATTTTTTAAAAAAAAAATTGTCTACTTTAAACTCTAAGATACTCCTTTTAACACTGTGAAACTTTGTGTAATTATTTTTAAAAAAAGAAATATACTTTTATATTCAAAATTTCGTTATTTCATTTTAAAAACACAATAAACATGGAAACCACCAAAAGAAAATTCACCCAATCATTGACATTCAAAGGAATCACCATTGGAATTTTAATTCTTTTATTACTGATTCCCGGAGCTATGATTCAGGAATTAATCAGAGAACGACAAGATAGGAGTCAGGAAACGATTCAAAAAATCAGTGACAAATGGAGTTTGTCTCAAACATTATGTGCCCCAATTTTGATTGTCCCCTATACTACCACAAAATTAGATCAATATCAGAAACCGATTCAAGAGGACCATATTTTGTATATTACGCCTAAAAATTTGAAAATTAATACATCATTAACACCCGAAGAGCGTCATTATGGTATTTATAAAGCGATTCTCTATAAAAGTGACATCCACTTTGAGGGTTCTTTTGATGAGATTTCCCAATTAAAAATTGAAAATAGTGTTCTTCACTACGACAAAGCGCAAATGGTTATTGGAATTACAGATTTAAGAGGAGTTGTTGAAAATCCTGAGATTACCATTGGAAATAAAAAGCTGGAAACCACCATTGGAGTTGTTCCATTTTTTACTGTTACAGAAAATGTTACTGTAGGCGGTACAACAAAATACGGATCAACATCTGAATCAATAAGCAGTAATTCTGTATCAGGAAAAACATTAGTTGTTGATTTAAAAGAACTTAATATAGCTGATAGTCTTACTGATCAACTTGATTTTAATTGCAATATGAAACTCAACGGAAGTAGTTCCATCAATTTTATTCCGATTGGTCAAAACACGCATGTTAGCGTTTCCGGAGATTGGAATACCCCCTCATTTATTGGCTCATTTTCTCCTGAATCCAATATTGATAATATAAAATTTAGTGCTGACTGGAATATTTTAAGTTTCAATCGTGAAATCCCTGAATATTGGTCTGACAGCAACGTTTCAGATATTGGGGCCACTTCATTTGGGGTAAATCTGATTGAACCTGTAGATCATTATCAACAAAACATGCGCTCCGCAAAATATGCTTTGATGTTCATTGCTTTGACATTCATTGTATTCTTCTTTGTTGAGATTTTCACCAAAAAGCCAATTCAGTTTTTCCAATACGTTCTGGTTGGTGTTGCATTAATTCTATTTTACAGTCTTTTACTATCCCTTTCTGAACAAATTGGATTTGGCTGGGCATATTTTACTGCCAGTTTAGCGACCATTCTGATGATCGCCATATATTTCTATTCTCTTATCAAACAAAAATTAGCCACCACGATCATGGGCGGCATCATGGTGATACTTTACGCATTCTTGTACGTCATTTTGCAAGTGGAAGACTATGCACTCCTATTTGGTAGCATCTTCCTATTTGTAATTTTGGGAGTGATTATGTTTGTATCTAACAAGATCAATTTCAAGAAACAGGATGAATAATAAGCTAATGTGATAATAAGCTAATAAGCTAATTGAAATTTAAATAATTTTTTCTTATTTGTTTTTATAACAGGTACTGATTATAGCGTTGAGGAGTTTTTTAATTTGAATCAGCATATCATAAATTTGGCTATTAGAAGAAATTAAATCTAATTTTTGACAGATAATCAACCAATAATCTGTCTCTTCAGCTTCTTTTGCAGCTATTTTTAATTTGTGTATAAAATCTGCTTTACTCTCAGAATTTTGTGATTCTCTAATATTTGCACCTATTGATGTTCCGCTTCTAAACAATTGATTTGCAATATTATATTCCTTTTGGTTTTGAAGAATTTTACACAGTTTTGATGTTTGAATGGCAAATTCTAGACTTAATTCAACAATTCGATTATTTTCATTTCTCATTTGTAGTTGGTTTAGTTAGTTAGATATAAGAGTACTCATTTTACAAAGACAAAAATAAGTTATTTTTTTATGCAAAATTAAAAATCAAATTAATTTCTTAAATTATTTTTTAACTATTTAACAATTTTCTAATTAGCTTATTATCATATTATCTCATTAGCTTATTAATAATTAGCTTATTATCATATTATCTCATTAGCTTATTAATAATTAGCTTATTATCTCATTAGCTTATTAGCTTATTAGCTTATTATTTCGTATATTTGTAGCTTCATTTTTCAAAATTTAACAAGATGAATAGCAACGAAATACGCAAATCTTTTCTGGAGTTTTTCCAATCTAAAGAACACGAAATAGTACCATCTGCTCCGATGGTGATCAAAAACGACCCTACCCTGATGTTTACTAATGCCGGGATGAACCAGTTTAAAGATATCTTTTTGGGAAATCAACCCGTTAAATTCTCCAGAATCGCGGATACTCAAAAATGCTTAAGAGTTTCCGGTAAACATAATGATTTAGAGGAAGTTGGAAAAGACACCTATCACCATACTATGTTTGAAATGTTGGGAAACTGGTCTTTTGGAAACTACTTTAAAGAGGATGCGATCAACTGGGCGTGGGAGTTCTTAACCGAAAAGATGAAATTAGACCCTAATCGTTTGTATGCTACCGTTTTCGAAGGGGATCAAAAAGATGGCACCGAAGAGGATTTCGAAGCACGTAACTTCTGGAAAAAACACCTTCCTGAAGATAGAATCCTATACGGAAATAAAAAAGATAACTTCTGGGAAATGGGCGACAGCGGTCCTTGCGGTCCTTGCTCTGAAATTCATATTGACCTTCGTGATGATCAAGAAAGAAAAGCTGTTAACGGTGCTACTTTAGTCAATAAGGATAATCCATTAGTTGTGGAAATCTGGAACTTAGTGTTTATTCAATATAACCGCTTAGCATCCGGTGAATTACAAAAATTAGCAGCCAGTCATGTGGATACCGGAATGGGATTTGAGCGTCTTTGTATGGCAGTTCAAGGGAAAAAATCAAACTATGATACAGATGTTTTCCAACCTTTGATTCAAAAAATTGCTCAAATTTCAGGAAAAAAATATGGTATTGAAGAACCCGTTAATATAGCGATGCGTGTTATCGCCGACCATTTAAGAGCGGTTAGTTTTGCTATTGCTGATGGACAACTACCCTCTAATACCGGAGCTGGTTACGTAATCCGCAGAATCCTAAGACGTGCGATCCGCTACGGATACACCTTCCTTGGCTTTAATGAACCATTTATCTGGAGTTTGGTAGCTGACCTAGTAGCTCAAATGGGGGAACAATTCACTGAACTCAAAGCACAACAAATATTGATCGAACGAGTAATCCGCGAAGAGGAAAACTCTTTCTTGAAAACGTTGGCAAACGGAATCCAAAAATTTGAGAACTACTGTCAAAAATTAAACGGGAATCAAATCGAGGGTCCATTTGCATTCGAACTATTTGATACTTACGGTTTTCCAATCGATTTAACCCAGCTTTTAGCATCTGAAAAGAATCTAACCGTTGATATGGAAGGATTCCAAAAAGGGCTTGAAGAACAAAAAACCCGCTCCAGAGCTGCTGCAACTATTGAAACCGAAGATTGGGTTGAACTGATCTCAGATTCCAATCCTACTCAATTCGTTGGTTATCATACTCTTGAAGCAGAATCCAAAATTGTAAAATATCGCCTGGTGAAATCAAAAGGGAAACAATTTTATCAACTGGTATTAGATAAAACTCCATTTTATGCTGAATCGGGCGGACAAGTGGGTGACACCGGTGTTTTGATGAGCATCAATGAAAAAATTGAGATCACCAATACCATTAAAGAAAATAACTTAATCGTACATATTGCCCCAACACTTCCTGATAATCTTTCTACAACCTTTACTGCTGTAGTAAATAAAGAGAATCGGATTGCCACTCAGAATAACCACTCTGCTACTCACCTACTCCATTACGCTTTACGTAAAGTGGTGGGGAAACATGTGGAACAAAAAGGTTCTTATGTTTCTCACGAGCGTTTCCGTTTTGACTTCTCTCACTTCTCAAAAGTAACCGATGAACAATTGGCCGAAGTGGAAATGATTGTCAATCAATTGGTTCGTGATAACACTTCAGTTGATATCTTTGAAAATCTTCCTATTGAGGAAGCGAAAGGGATGGGTGCGATGGCACTATTCGGAGAAAAATATGGTGATCATGTAAGAGTGATCCGTTTTGGGGAATCTATTGAGTTGTGTGGAGGTACACATACTTCAGCAACCGGAAATATCGGGTATATAAAAATTGTATCTGAAAGTGCGATTGCTGCAGGGATCAGACGTATTGAAGCGATCTCCGGAAAACAAGCTGAAATCTTTATCAATGAAAACATTAAATTAGTTAATGATTTGAAAGGATTTTTTGCTTCTCCTAACATCATGGGAGCGATCCAAAAAATGAACGAAGAAACCGATCGTTTGAAAAAAGAGGTGGAAGAGTATCAACAAGAGAAGATCCAACACTTTGCTAAAGAGATGATTAACCATATACTAGAGATCAATGGTATGCATGTGATTCGTCATAATAGTGATCTTTTACCTGAGATCATGAAACAAGCTGCCTATAAAATTAAAAATCATACTGAAAACCTTTTGGTCGTTTTTGGATCCATTAATGGTGAAAAGCCCAATTTGATAGTTGCTTTATCGGATGATTTAGTTGAAAAAGGGATGAACGCCTCTCAATTGGTACGTGAAGCTGCTGCTTTAATCCAGGGTGGTGGTGGTGGACAACCGAACTTAGCAACTGCAGGTGGTAAAAATATTAATGGGATGGAAGCTGCCATTCAAAAAGTGATCGAAAAAGGGTGCTCTATTGCATAAAACATTAGAAATGAACGAATTTGTTGAAGATAAACTGATTATCACTGGAGCAAGAGAGAACAATCTTCAGAATGTTTCTTTAGAGATTCCCCACCAAAAACTGGTTGTTATAACCGGATTAAGCGGAAGTGGCAAATCTTCTTTGGCTTTTGATACCATTTATGCAGAAGGACAAAGGAGATACATGGAAACTTTCTCCTCCTATGCACGTCAGTTTATTGGAAACTTAGAACATCCGGATGTAGATAAAATTTCCGGGTTAAATCCGGTGATCTCAATTGAACAAAAAACGGTCAATAAAAACCCACGATCTACAGTAGGAACCATAACTGAAGTTTATGATTTCCTTCGTTTATTATTCGCGAGAGCAGCTACAGCTTACTCTTATGTAACCGGTGAAAAAATGATCAGCTATCACGAAAAGGAACTGATTGGAATCATTACAGAACAGTACGATAACAGGAATATTTTAATTCTGGCTCCATTGATCAAAGGGAGAAAAGGGCATTACAAAGAGTTGTTTGAAAATATCCGCAAACAAGGATATACAAAAGTTAGAGTGGATGGGGAAGTGATGCAGTTATCGCTGAATTTGCAGTTGGATCGGTATAAAGTTCATGATATTGAAGTGATTATCGATAATATTTTAATTCGGGAACAAACCAAAGTTCGTCTGGCAAATTCTGTAAGATTAGCACTCAAACAGGGAAAAGGCACTTTAGCTGTTTTGGATGTTGATGCCAATCAGATTAAAAATTTCAGTAAAGAGCTGATGTGTCCGACAACCGGAATCTCTTATCCTGAGCCTGAACCCAACACTTTTTCATTCAATTCTCCTTATGGTGCTTGCCCCAAATGTAATGGATTAGGGTATATTTTGGAGATGGATTTAGATAAAATCATACCAGATAAAAAGAGATCGATCAACGGAGGTGGAATTGAAGTGGTTGGTAATTCCAAAAACAGTCAGATTTTCAGACAATTAGAAGCTTTAGCAGACAAATACGATTTCTCACTCAATGAACCTATTGAAAATATCAGTGAACAAAATCTGAACTACATTTTATATGGTAGTCCAGATCCGATCTATATTCCTTCAGTAATTAGTGGTTTATCACCTACAAAAACCTATTTTGAAGGGGTGGTCACCTTTATGAACAATATTGATATTGACAGTGTACCTGCATCTATCAAGAAATGGGTTAACCAGTTTATCAATGAATTGCAATGTCCTGAGTGTCACGGCGCAAGACTAAAAAAAGAGTCTTTATCTTTTAGAATCGGTGATAAAAATATTGCTCAACTCTCTTTGATGGATATTTCAGATTTGAGCGAATGGATCAAAGGGTGCAATCAATATTTGTCAGAACAACAAAAGCTGATCGCTTATGAAATTATTCGCGAAATCTCTTCCCGTCTGGATTTTCTTACGGATGTAGGCATTCAGTATCTTTCTTTGCACAGACCATCCAAATCCCTTTCAGGTGGGGAAGCCCAACGGATTAGACTGGCAACTCAGATCAGTTCGCAGTTAGTCAATGTGTTATACATTCTGGATGAACCCAGTATAGGACTTCATCAACGCGATAATCACAAGTTGATCAAGTCGTTGCAAAATTTAAGGGACAATGAAAACTCAGTTATTGTTGTTGAACACGATGCAGACATGATGAAAGCAGCGGATTACATTGTGGATATTGGCCCTTTAGCAGGTGAACATGGTGGAAAAATTGTGTTTGCCGGCACTTATGAAGAGATGATGCAGGCACATACACTTACAGCCGACTATCTTTCCGGAAGATTAAAAATTGAAGTACCCAAAAAACGAAGAAAAGGGAATGGAAATACTTTAACTTTAAAAGGGGCAACAGGTAACAATTTGAAAAATGTATATGTTGATTTTCCTTTAGGTAAAATGATCTGTGTAACAGGTGTTTCAGGAAGTGGAAAGTCAACATTGATCAATGAAACATTATATCCCATTCTCAATAAATTTTTCTTCAGAGCAGAAAAAAATCCATTACCTTACAAAGAGATCATTGGATTAGAACATATTGATAAAGTGATTGAGATTGATCAGCATCCTATTGGAAAAACACCAAGGTCAAATCCTGCCACTTATGTAGGTGTTTTTGATGAGATCAGAAAACTGTTTGCGGCACTTCCGGAAGCAAAAATCAGAGGATACAAACCGGGACGGTTCTCCTTTAATGTTTCAGGTGGTCGTTGTGAAGAGTGTAAGGGAGGTGGCGTTAAAACCATAGAAATGAACTTCTTACCCGATGTTTATGTGACCTGTGAAAAGTGTAATGGCAAGAGATACAACGATGAAACCTTAGAGATTCGTTATAAAGGGAAATCGATCTATGATGTTTTAGAGATGGACATTGAAACAGCTCAGGAATTTTTCGAAAATATCCCTTATATTTATCAGAAATTAAAGACCTTAGTTGATGTTGGGTTAGGATACATCCGTTTAGGACAATCATCCACCACCTTATCTGGAGGTGAAGCACAACGTGTCAAGTTAGCAGAAGAGCTTTCCAAAAGAGACACCGGCAATACATTTTATATTTTAGATGAACCAACCACTGGTCTCCATTTTCAGGATATAGCCATATTGATGAATGTCTTAAATATCCTGGTAGAAAGGGGCAATACAGTCCTCATTATTGAACACAACATGGATGTGATCAAGTTAGCTGATTACATCATTGACTTAGGACCGGAAGGGGGTAGGAACGGTGGGATGATCCTGGCAAAAGGAACACCGGAAGATATTGTAAAACAAAAGGTTGGATTTACCTGGGAGTATTTAGCGGAAGTGCTATAAATTTTGACAGGAGACTGGTGACTGGAGACAGGTAAGAGTTAGCAACAAATATCTCCAGACCCTAGACCCCTGTCCCATGTCTTTCTATCCGTTCATCGTTACTAAAAACTCTTCGTTAGATTTGGTGCGGTTCATTCTGTCTTTGATGAACTCCATTGCTTCTATTGTGGTCATGTCGGCAAGGTGATTTCTTAGAATCCAAACTCTTTGTAGTGTTTCAGGACTTTGAAGAAGGTCATCACGACGTGTGCTTGAGGAAACGATATCCACAGCAGGATAGATTCTTTTATTAGATAATCTTCTATCCAATTGTAATTCCATATTACCGGTACCTTTAAACTCTTCAAAGATCACCTCATCCATTCTGGAACCGGTATCTGTCAATGCAGTGGAGATAATGGTAAGCGATCCTCCATTTTCAATATTTCTGGCAGCACCAAAGAAACGTTTTGGTTTTTGTAGTGCATTCGCTTCCACCCCACCGGATAACACTTTTCCGGAGGCAGGTTGAACAGTATTGAAAGCACGCGCTAAACGAGTGATGGAATCTAATAAAATACATACATCATGTCCGCATTCCACCATTCTTTTTGCTTTTTCCAAAATAATATTGGCAATTTTAACATGACGTTCAGCAGGTTCATCAAAAGTGGATGAAACTACTTCAGCTTTAACGCTTCTTTGCATATCGGTAACCTCTTCAGGACGTTCATCAATCAATAAAATGATCAAATAGATTTCAGGATGGTTGGCAGCTATTGCGTTGGCAATCTCTTTCAACAATACTGTTTTACCGGTTTTTGGTTGAGCTACGATTAATCCACGTTGTCCTTTACCAATTGGGGCAAAAAGATCAATCACTCTGGTACATAAATTGGAACCGGAATGACCTGTCAGATTAATTTTTTCATTTGGAAACATCGGTGTAAGATAATCAAATGGGATTCTATCTCGGATCTCTTCAGGAGCTTTACCATTGATTAAATCGATATGTGTAAGTGGAAAATATTTTTCACCATTTCTGGGAGGTCTGATGGTACCTAAAATGGTGTCTCCATTTTTCAAACCAAATAGTTTAATTTGAGCACTGGAAACATAAACATCATCTGGAGATGGAAGATAATTGTAATCTGATGAGCGTAAGAATCCACAGTTATCATTGGTGATTTCAAGTACTCCTTCTCCACTGATGGCTCCATTAAACTCAGAATTCATAATCAAATCCCAATATTCATCTTTAGGTTCCGGACGTTCATAGCTTGGAGTAGATTTGGTGATTTCAGGTTCTGTTTTTTCAACTGTTTCCTCTTCATCACTATCTGATTCAATTTCAGCTTCAACAATTTGATTAGCTGCAGCAATCTCCTCTTCCGTTAACTCCACTTCAATAATTTCATGAACTAATGTATCATCATCAAAAAATAATTCATCTGATATCTCTTTGGGGATATTAGGTTTAGGATGTTGTTTCCTTGGAGTTCTTTCCATAGATGAATCAAATTTTTTGGTTCTTTCCTGAGCTACTTTATCTCTATAAGAATACTCTTTTTTGGTTTCTTCTTCCGCTAATGATGCCAAACTTTGTGCTCTGGCTTTTCGTTCCATCTGTTCAAGTTCGTCAATAGAAAGAAGTTGAGATTTTGGTATTGTTTCAGATATTTTTCGTCTTCCTCTTGGTTTCGGCTCCGCTTTTATTTCTTCACTTTGAGGTTTTTCTATTTGCTCATCAACTGAAACAAAAATTTCTTGAGTTTCTTCTAAAAAAGGATTAGTTTCTTCAACTACAGATTTTGTTGATTGGCGAGAGGTTATTGGGCTCTCTTTCATTTTGTTTGTATCAGATGTTGCAATTGGTGAAGAGATTCTCTTTCTCTTGCGCCCATTTTCTTGAGGATTGGTCATAAATTTATTTTAAAAATAAAAAGTTGAGTGTAAAAGGTACTTATATAGAACTATAAATTGTAAATCAGGAAAGGAATAAAAAATTACGGTGCAAAAATATAAAAAAATTTGATATAACGATTAAGTTTTTTGTTTTTCTTTTTTGGCAGCAGGAAATAATACATTATTTAATATCAATCTATAGCCGGGTGAGTTCGGAAAGAGGTCTAAATCAGTAGGTGGATCATATATTAGATGTTGATAATCATCGGGATCATGTCCACTGTAAAAAGTAAAAGTTCCTTTACCGAATTCGCCATGGATGTATCTCACTTCATCAAATTGTTTAGAATCCCCTAAAATAGTAACGTTTGGTTTCAGTTTTGATCTTCTAAATGCGGTAGTTTGTCCCATAAAACCGGAAATTACATTTTGATGATTTTGACATAACATGGTTGGAACAGGATCCCATTTGGCAGAAAACTCAAAGAGGGTAAAAAAGTCATTTTTCTTATTGTTCAAATGTACACTTGGATCAACATCAATATCTGAAATTTCATAAGTATAAGGATTGGTAACAATTTTAAAATCAGTAAAAGCGATGCAATTATCATAATTTAATTTACTTTGAGCATTAGGATCCATTGGATCACCATCAAAAGGAGTATCACAAATATCAACGCCATCGGCAGCTAATGCTATATCAAAACTATCTGGTCCTGAGCACATCGCAAATAGATATCCGCCACCGGCAACAAAATCTCTAATCTTTTTGGCAACTGCTAATTTCATTAAAGATACTTTTTCAAAGCCCATCTTTTGTGCCATCGCATTATTGGAGTTTACATCTTCAACATACCAGGATGCATTTCGATAACTCGCCCAGAACTTTCCAAATTGTCCGGTAAAATCTTCGTGATGTAAATGGAGCCAGTCATATTTGGGTAGTTCTCCGTTCAAAACTTCCTCATCATAAATAACTTCATAAGGAATTTCTGCGTATGTAAGTGCCAGTGTTACTGCATCATCCCAGGGTAATTTATTTTTAGGAGAATAAACAGCAATTTTGGGCACTTTAGTGAGTCGGATCTCATCCATGTTATTGTCATTGGATCCAATTTCAGCAAGAATGGTACTGGCTTGTACATCAGCAATCACTTCATATGTAACTCCTCTGACCACGCATTCCTCTTCAATAGCAGCATTATAGTACAACATAAAACTACCCCCTTTATAGTTAAGCAACCAACTTACATCTATCCCTTTTGATATGGAAAAAAAGGCTATTCCATAGGCTTTCAAATGGTTTTTTTGAGCTAAATCCATAGGGATAAAAATGTATCCGGCAAATGTAGTTAAATTTAGAAAAAAGAGAAAAATAAATAGAAAGGTTTTCTTGTTCATAGTTTTAAAATAGCTGATTTTTTAAAATCATTAAATTGTAGCTGCAATAGCAATAGAATATAGTTTAGTTAAAGCAGTATCTCCTCTGGAAGAAAGAACACAAGGAACTTTTGCTCCGGCCAAAAAGGCACCACATTCTGCTTTATTGAATTTTGTAGAACATTTATAAAAAACATTTCCACTTTCAATGTTTGGAAATAGTAATGCGTCTGCATCTCCACAAACACCACCTGACATTTTTTTAATAGCTGCTGCTTCTTCATCTGTTGCAACATCCAAGGAAAGGGGACCTTCTACCATAGCTCCTGTAATTTGACCCCTTTCAGCCATTTTTGATAATATAGCAGCATCTATACAGGCTTGCATACCAACAGACATTTGTTCTGTAGCAGCAATGATGGCAACCTTTGGTTTCTCAATTCCAATCGCATGAGCTGTATTGATAAGAGAATTAAGAATGAATTGTTTTTGTTTTAAATCAGGATTTAAAATGATCGCACAATCACTGGCAATCAATAATTTATGATAAGCAGGATTTTCAAAAACAGCAATATGGGTAATAGTTGCATTGGGTGGGCACAATCCTCTCTCCTTGTTCAGGATAGCTCTCATGTATTTGTCGGTTGTTAATGATCCTTTCATTAAAATATCCCCTTCTCCACCATTAATCAAATCGCAACATTTGGTAGCTGCTTTGGTATCAACCGGTTCGTGAATGATAACAAATTTGGAAATATCAATTTTTAGATTTTCACATATAGTTTTGATGATCGCTTCATCTCCTACTAATGTGGCATCTACAATCCCCATATCAACTGCATGATTAACTGCTTCAATGGTATGATCATCATTTGCATAAGCAGCAACAAGTCTTTTTTTAGGCTTTGATTTTACAAGCTCTACAACGTGGTCTAATTTCGTAATATTCATAGTGATTAATTTATTTTGAATAATATTGTATTGTTTCTAGTATTGTTTTCGTACAAACCGGACAAAAATTGTTATACAATTTCTCTTTCATCGTACAATTTTGCCAGGGTCTGTAAACTCCTTCTGCCACATAACCGCCCCCTTGATAAACGCCTAAAACCTTATTATATTGTTTGGTATCAAGTGTTGGTATTGGTGTTTCCGGATCCATTTGTTGTTTCCATTTTTTTTCAAATGCAACTAATGTGGTCAAATTGGGTTCAATCGGTTCAATCCCTTCCGGATAATAATCCCGGACGGAAACATCAGAAGTATAGTATTCATCTCCTAATCCTGCCAGTAAATGACCCAATTCGTGAACAATCACATAATCACTGTATTCCCCTTTATTATTTACGGTGCAATAAAAATTATAGATTCCTCCACCTCCATATTTAGGAGAATTACAAATAATAATAATGATATCATAAGGAGCATCTTCCGCAATATTATGCATTTTAAAAACATTAAGACACATCAAATAGCGATCTAAATCAAGAGAATTATAACTGCAATTTAATACAGTATTCTTATAAACATTAGCATTGGGATCTGTAATTCCCGATTCATAAGAATAGGCTTCGATTCCATTGATGTTAATCTGATCTAAATGCTCGGAAAAAGGGGAACACTCCATGATATAGGAAGCAAATTTCTTCATATCGTAAGCCATTTGTTGTTTGTCATTTTCAGAATACCCATCAGGGATGAACAATATATCCAAACAGTTTTTAGGATCACCTCCTTTGTGAAGTTTCTTCACTTTGTACTCTTTGGTATAGGATAATGTTTGGGTTTCTTTAGGATTAAAAGATCCTGAATAAATAATCGTAGGTATTTGTTTTCTGTTAAAACTTGTAAATCTGTAAATAATTGTGTTTTTAGGAAATGGTATTAAAACCACCTCTTCAAATTTCCCTTCCAGAGTATCTGCCTTTTCAGTAGCCACATACTCTCCAAATAAACAGGAATAACTTCTGGAATAAATGAGTGTATTCGAGATCGAATCAAAAACTTCAATCAGCATATCCCCATATCTGGTAGGTTCTAAAAGTTGATTTCTGGTACCATTCCATTCTCCTCCTTTGAAAAAAGTATGGATCTCAATCTTTTCTTCCCCTTTTTTACCAATATGATAATATTCCAGTTTTAATGTTTGATCCATAAAATATTGATCAAAATGTTGTGCTTTAATGGGAAGTATTAGTATTCCCAATAATATTAACAATATCAATTTTTTCATTTTTTTAAATTATTTAGTTGATACAGAATTCCTTGATCTTTATAATATACATCATTACAATATTGAACAGAATCTTTTTCGTTTAAAAAACAAGTAAAATATTCAATGTACAAAGGTATAGATTTTTTTAAATTGTAACGCGATGGTCTTAATGGCCGATACCATTTTTTTTCATTTTCAGTAAGTTTTTGATAAAACAACTCCTCTTTAAGCTTTAAGGTATCAGAATAAAGAATCCCCATTTCCGTTACAGGGGTAACCCCTATTACAATCATCAGTTTTTCGATCTCTTCTTCCGTTAACTCATTGTATTGCCATACAATTTGAGCTAATTGGAGCGGATTTTCTACTCTGCAACACCCATGACTAATAGCTCTGTTTTTTCTGTTAAAGGCACCCTTATTCGGTGTGTCATGAACATAAACAGATTCAGGATTGGGAAAATCAAACTTGATGACACCTAAAGCATTATGTTTCCCGGATGATTGAACCAAAACGAAAGGAATATTTTTGGGTGTATATTGGTTCCAATCAATTGAACCCGGTTCAACCCGCTCTCTTCTGGAGTTATATACCATTAATTTTTCTTTGGAAATTATTGCCTGTTTATCCTTTTTCAATTTGGGAAAGTACTCCTCTTTTAAAATACTATATGGAATGTTCCATTCAGGATTCAGCACAAGGTTATAAATGCGGCTTTTCAATAAAGGGGTTTCCCATTTCCCGGAAGGACACACTCCATTGACAAATGTCAATTTTTCTCTTTGACTTTTCGTATGAGTTTGTCCACAACATATTTTTAAAACCACCGCACAAGTATCACTCATAAAAGTACGAAGTGTAAAATCAGGAATATTGATGGCTATATAATTTGTTGCCGGTTTATCAGTTTTCCATCTTAACCGTTCCAGATTTGCAATAATTTTATCGGTAAAATAGGTTTTGGTATGTTTAAATGTATCTAAAACTGTTGTATCAGAAATAGTTGCATATTTTTCAAGTTCTTTTTGCAAACGTAAATAACTATTTGTTTTGGGAGTAAGAGAGTCGATGATTATTTCAAAGCGATCCATATTGTTCAAAACATGCTTATAAAAATCGATAGAAGCATCAACAGGTGGATATAGCCATTTTCCGGGGTGAATTTCAGCAGGATTGAGTGCACCAAAATGGATCGATTTAACATAATGTAAATATTGGCGTGTTAGTTTCCATTCGATGTGAGATAATACATCATACAATATTTGCTGATCCTTAATTTTAAATTGAGACACAGAATCTAATGCACTTTTTAAAAAAGGATACTCAAACATTTCACAAGGCAAGCCATGTAAAGTTGAATTTTTTATGATCGAAAGTAAATGAGCAATTCTTTCAGCCTGAAACCCTTCATTAGACCAAAACGGATCGTGATTCAAATAAAATTCGATCATTAATTGATCAATAGAATCGGGTTCAGGAGTGGTTTTTATATGGTTTTTAAAAAAATCATAATAAGAATCATTGGAATAAAAACCGTACATCTCTTTCCAATCCCCACTATTTTCAGACAATCCGGAATATTTAGAAGATTGCTTACAGGAAAGGAGAAGAAAAATCCCCAATAGAAAAATGCTAATAAAACGAAAAAAAGAATCTATAAATAGATTTTTGGGGAGGTTTAATGACATTAAAAGGTTGATTAATGATTTTCGCGGAAAATAGTTAGCCTTTCCTCTAAAACCGGAATTTGCTCAAAAGGTATTAAGGAAACACAAGCTCTTAATCCTTCTGTTCTTTCGCTACCGGTGATGGTTAAAGTAATAGCACTTATCCCATAATACAGGAACTCTTTGAGTAACTGTTCCCCTGTAAGATCAGGATAAGCAATGGTAAAATAGAAACCATCAGCTAAAGGTTTATCTTCATCTTTATCATATACAATGGAAAATCCATTATCAATAAAAATTTTCTTCATTTTTTTGGCTTTTTCGCCATACACTTTCACTTCATCCAGAAAATTGTATTTTCCTTCGTTACAAGCTTTTAATATAGCTGCTAAAGCATATTGAGCAGAATGGGAAGTACCGGAACTGATGGCGTATACGGTCCCGTAAATGATGGCTCTTCCAAAAATTGGGGTGCCAAAATAAGGAATAAGATCTGGAAACTCTTGATTAAAAAGGTGATCCGATAAAACCAGCATACCGATTCTTTCACCGGCATAGCTAAATGCTTTGGAACTAGAGATCAATAAGGCATAATTATCAGTATATTTTCCTACCGTTGGTTGGTAAGGAGGTTGACCAGGTTTTGAGATATCATTTCTAAAATCCATTCCAAAATAAGCCAAGTCTTCAAACACACAAACCTCATATTTATTAGCTAATTCTCCAATAATCTGTAACTCTTTTTCAGTAAAACAGATCCAGGAAGGATTATTAGGATTTGAATAAATAATAGAATGTACATTTCCTTTCATCAAATAAGATTCCACTTTATCTTTCAAAAGTTCTCCTCTAAAGTCATAAACATCAAATGATTCATATTTGAGACCTAAAACGCGATGTTGTTGTTTTTGAACAGGAAAACCTGGATCTATAAATAAAGTAGTATCTCTTCCTTTTCTCGCTCTGGAAAAAGTCATAAATCCTGCCATTCCACCCATCATAGATCCAACAGTAGGAATGCAACCGGATGGTGAGATGTCAAGATCCAGATAATTTTTGATAAATCGAGACATCTCATTTTTCAGTTCAGGGGTTCCGTCTATATCGGGATAGATGGCAGCGCATCCATTTTTTAGCGCTTCAATTTGAGCATTAACTCCAATTTGGGATGCAGGAATTCCGGGAATTCCCATTTCCATGCGAATAAATTTGGTATTACTTTTATCTTCAATCTGGTTAATCAATTTTTTAATCTCTCTGATAGAAGCAGTTCCTAAGTTATTAATGCCGCTATTTGCAACAATCTGATCTACTAAATCCTTACTGATTGGGGTATTTTTCACGAAGTTATATAATTTTACGAAGTTAATAATAATGAGGTGCAAAAATAAAAAAATTATTTGGTAAAAAAAATTTCAAGTATTGATCAAAAGCTCGTAAATTTTTTATAATTTTACACGCTCAAAAAATTTGTGAGGAGAGATGGCCGAGTGGTCGAAGGCGCACGCCTGGAAAGTGTGTAAACGCCGAAAGCGTTTCAAGGGTTCGAATCCCTTTCTCTCCGCAACTAATAATTTGAATAATAATAGTTTATAATAAAAAAAGAAATTAACAAAAAACATTAAATCATTAAATCCGTAAAGTAATTATGAAAAAATTAATCGCTTTATTTACCGTAATCGGTTTACTAACCTTCGGTATTTCAAACATGGCTTTTGCACAAAATAAAGAAAAAGCTGCTGAACCAAAAAAAGAAGCTACTACAAAAGTAGTAAAAGATGAGAAAAAAGCTGATACAAAAGAAGTAGCTGCTGAAACGGCTGCTGCTCCTGCTGAAACAACTGCTGCTCCAGCTGATAAAGCAACGTTGACAAATGACAATGATAACGTGGTTGAAGAAAGCTTACACTATGTATTGAAAAATAAATTTATTGAGGGTGGTGCTGTTTGGATGGCTCCAATCTTATTATGTTTAGTTTTAGGTTTAGCTTTAGTTATTGAAAGAATTTTCTATCTAAACTTAGCTACTGTTAATTCTGCTAAATTATTACAAAAAATCGAAGACGCAATCAAAACCGGTGGTATTGCTAAAGCAAAAGAACTTTGCCGTGATACTAAAGGACCTTTGGCTGGTGTATTTTATCAAGGATTGGATCGTTACGATGAAGGTATGGATTCTGTTGAAAAAGCAGTTGTTTCCTACGGTAGCGTTCAAATGAGTAAATTAGAAGTAAACTTGAGCTGGATCGCGTTAGCATTAGCTTTAGGACCCATGTTGGGATTCTTAGGAACTGTTGTAGGTATGGTTTTCGCTTTTGATGATATCGAAAGAGCTGGTGATATCTCTCCAACCGTTGTTGCTGCCGGTATGAAAGTGGCTCTTTTAACAACTGTATTCGGTTTGATCACAGCGATTATTTTACAAGTTTTCTACAACTATATTTTATCAAAAATTGACGCAATCGTTAGCGATATGGAAGACGCTACCATCTCTTTCATGGATATTTTAATCAAAAATAAATAATTTTTGAAAACGTTTTAACCTTAACGAACCATAGAAAGTTATGAGAAAAATTGTTAATATAATTGTCTTTACTATTGCAGGTATTGCTTGCGTCTTGGGACTGGTCTTTTCTGTCAGTTTCGATGATGCATCAAAAGTAACCTACTTTGCTGCAAATAAAGTAAAAGAATCAAATCCTGAAATGATTAAAGATGTTAAGTCTTTAAAAGTTGAAACACTTCCCGATTTTGTTAAAAAATATGACGCTCAAATCAACGAATCTAATGCTGAACTTAAAAAAGAATCGTTACAAAGAGATATTTTTTACACATATATCACATCTCTAAAAGAAATTAAAGATAATCAAGGAAAATTTGATGCTTATGTAGCTGCTTTCCCTGAATATTCTGCTAAACTTTTCAAAGAAGCCAAAAATAGTGCTTATTATACAGATGGTTTTGCTAAAATTAAAACCATTCAGGATCTTCCTGCTTATATTAAAACATTGGAAAGTGATTATACTGTTTTAAAACAAGAGTATCTTTTACAAAATGAAAACATTAAAGCTGCAACCAGTGTATTAAATAAAATTCAAGAAATCAACTCATTTAATTCAAAAAATAAAAAAGAGTTAGATTTAAAATCTTATATTGTATCTATCTCAGATTATACAACTCAAAGCTTTTATATCGATTATTCTATCTATTTCTCCTATATCGTATTTTTCTTGACTTTAGGACTTCTTGTAGTATTCTTCATTTACCAAATGGTTAAAAACTTTAAATCAAATATTGGTGGAATCTTAGGATTATTAGCAATTGTTATTGTTGCCGTTATAGGATATTTCGTTTCTTCAGGAGAATTAACTGATAAAGCTGTTGAACTTCAGGTTAGCAGTTCTCTAATGAAATGGGTTGGCTCAGGCTTGATCGTATTCTATGTGATATTCTTCGGAACACTTTTGATGATTGTTGGATCAATGATTATGAATACCATTAAAAAATATAGATAAAATGGCTAGAAAAACACCCGGAATCAATACTGGTTCTATGGCAGATATCTCTTTTCTATTGTTAACATTCTTCTTGTTGACCTCTTCTATCAATACGGAACAAGGAATTCCTAGAAAACTTCCACCTCCTGCAACTGATATTGTTACAGCTCCCGTTAACCGAAGAAATGTCTTGGAAGTGGTTGTTAACTTTAAAAATGAGATTAGTGCTAATGGTTCCATTATTACCGTTTCCGAATTAAAAGATAAAGCTAAAGAGTTTTTGGAAAATGCTAATAACTCTGAAGATCTTCCTGTTAAAGAAAGAAAATCAATCAACTTCATTGGCGATTTCATGGTTTCTCAAGGAGTTGTTTCTTTGAAAAATGACCAAAGTACTTCTTATGATATCTATGTTCAAGTTCAAAATGAATTGGAAAAAGCTGTAAATGAATTACGTGATAAAGTAGCCAATCAGTATTTTGGAAAAAAATATAGTACACTGGATACTGCTATTCAAAATGCCATTAAAATTGCTGTACCTATGCAAATTTCTGAGGCAAAACCTAACGATTTGAATAACCAAGCTCAATAAAAACGGAAGATTATGGCAAGATTTAGAAAAGACGAAAAAAAGGAAGTTCCTGAAATTAACACAGGTTCGATGTCGGACATTATTTTCATGTTCTTATTCTTCTTCATGGTTATTACCAATATGCGTGAAACCAATATTAAGGTTCTTTTAAAAGTTCCAACAGCATCTGAAATCCAAAAGCTGGAAAAAAAATCTTTAGTTGCTACTATTTATATTGGTGCTCCAATTAGTAATAAAGAGAATACATTACCTCCCGGAAAGATCTCTGTTCAACTCGATGATCAAACTATTAAACCTGAAGACCTTGAAAATAGTGTTAAAGAGTTTATTATTGCTCGTAAAGCTCCTTTAGACGAAAATGATAAAAATAAATTGACTTTTTCTTTAAAGGTGGACAAGGATGTTCAAATGAGATATGTAAATATCATCAAACAGGAACTTCGTAACAATAGCGCATTGAAAATCAATTACGCTACCGGAAAGAAGGTTTCACAAGAAAATCAATAAATAATTTGTTGGTTTTTATATTTAAAAAATACTTTAGGGTGGCGTAAGCTACCCTTTTTATTAAAAAAACTGGATATGATTCAATCAATGACCGGCTTCGGTAAATCAAATGTCACTTTAGATCATAAAAGTGTCATTATCGAAATAAGATCCCTCAATAGTAAACAATTGGATTTGAATACCCGTATCTCCTCTTTGTTTAGAGATAAAGAAAACGAGATCAGAGGAATCATATCCCAACAACTCGAAAGAGGGAAAATTGATGTAGCCATATATATTGACAAAGCTTCATCTCTCACCACATCCATCGATTTCGAACTGGCAAAACTCTATTTTGAACAGCTTAATAACCTTTCTGATTTTGTGGGAAATCAAAATAATTCTGATCTTTTTTTACAGACCTTAAAGATGCCGGATGTGATCTCCTCACCCAAAGAGGAGTTGTCAGAAACTGTTTGGGAACAATTAAAAACTGCTATTGTGGATACCTGTAAAATGGTAACAGAATTCAGATCTTCAGAAGGTAAAGTTTTAGCAGATGATACTATTTTAAGGGTTAATACAATCCAACAATTGTTACAAGAGATTACCCCTTTTGAAGAAGAAAGGATTGGAACAATAAGAAAAAGGATGGAAGATGCTCTGGAAAAAGCTCAATTAACCGGTAAATATGATCCAAACCGCTTTGAACAGGAACTGATTTTTTATATTGAAAAATTAGATATAACTGAAGAAAAAGTCAGATTGAAAAAACATTGTGATTATTTTTTAGAAACCATTCATGAATCTTCTTCTCCAGGAAAAAAACTTGGATTTATTGCTCAGGAAATGGGAAGAGAGATCAATACGATTGGATCTAAATGCAATCACTTTAATATACAACAAATTGTTGTTGCTATGAAGGATGAGGCTGAGAAGCTGAAAGAACAATTAGCAAATATTTTATAAGTCAAAAAAAATTATTATGGGAAACATTGTTTCATTAGTTGGCACTCCAAATGTTGGAAAATCAACACTTTTTAATAGATTAACACAATCACAGGAAGCTATTGTAGATTCAATAGCCGGTGTAACCAGAGACCGAAACTATGGTAGAGGAGATTGGAATGGATTCGATTTTTCCGTTATCGATACCGGTGGTTATGTTGTTGGTTCAGATGATATTTTCGAACTCGAAATCAGAAAACAGGTAAATTTAGCGATTGAAGAATCGGATGTGATCCTTTTTTTAGTAGATGGAAGAGAAGGTGTTTCACCTTTAGATCAGGATGTTGCCAATATTTTACGAAAATGTAAAAAACCATTCTATCTGGTTGTTAATAAAATTGATTCCCCCAGCAACTTTTATGATTATGCTGAGTTTTATTCTTTGGGGTTCGAAATGATTTTTCCAATCTCTGCTGCTTCGGGAAGTGGAACAGGAGAGTTGTTAGATCAGGTAGTTACCCATTTTTCTAATGATATTCCTGTATCAGAAAATGATAACCTTCCCAAAATTACGATTGTAGGGAAACCAAATGTGGGAAAATCCTCCATCGTGAACACATTTCTTGGAAAAGATCAACATATTGTAACTCCATTGGCTGGGACAACCCGGGATTCCATATACACCAGATACAATAGCTTTGGCTTTGATTTTTATTTGGTTGATACGGCCGGATTGCGCAAAAAAGGGAAAGTAGAAGAGAATCTGGAATTTTACTCTGTTATGAGAGCCGTTCGTGCCATTGAAAATAGCGATGTCTGTATTTTAATGTGTGATGCTGCTCAGGGTTTTGATGCTCAGGATGTGAATATTTTTAGTTTAGCAGCCAGAAATAGAAAAGGAGTTGTTATTGTAATGAATAAATGGGATTTAGTTGAAAAAGATCATAAAACCTTAAAAGAATATGAGGATCTTATCCGAGACAAAATTGCACCTTTTAAAAATGTGCCTATCATTTTTACTTCCGTAATTAATAAACAAAGAATATTTAAAGTGTTAGAAACAGCTGTTGAAGTGAATAATAATCGCAACCGAAAAATTTCAACCTCTGAATTGAACGATAAACTTTTAGATTTAATTAAACAGTTTCCACCTCCTGTTGTTAAAGATAAAGTGGTAAGAATTAAGTATGTGACTCAATTGCCAACCCCATTCCCTGCTTTTGCCTTTTTCTGTAATCTTCCCCAATATATTAAAGAAAATTACAAAAGATTTTTGGAAAATAAGATCCGAGAGATGTGGAATTTCTCGGGAGTTCCAATAGAAATATATTTCAGAAAAAAGTAGTTCGTAGGCTATTTTGACCTTTTAACATTTTTTTACTACTTTTTGTAGCATTTATTATTTTATTTATATATCTTTGTGGTCAGTATTCAATTATTAACCAAATTATATTATTATGAGAAAAATTTTATCATTTTTAGTTGTAATGTTGGCATTTGTGGTTTTAGTTCAAGCTCAGACTAAAATAACAAGACCGAACCAACATGTAAATGTTCCCGCTAAGCAAAAAGCCCTTAACGGTAATGAAATCACACCAGTTAACGATGCTCCCTTATTTATGAGAAATGGGGCAACTTCAAAAATTGGATCTACATTTTATGATATATACACAAATGGTTTAGCAAGAAATACAATTACTAATTGGGAAGATGGTACTGTTGGTGCTACTTGGATCACAGGGCATGTTTCAGCAGAAAGAGGAACCGGATACAATTATTTCAATGGAACTTCATGGGGTCCTGTAGCTGATCCAGCTACCGGTAGAATTGAAACAATGCGTACCGGTTGGGGTTGTATTGCTCCACTTAACCAAGGTGAAATCGTTGTTTCACATAATGGTAGTACTGGACTTGTGATCAATAAAAGAGCTACTAAAGGAACAGGTGCATGGACACAAACAATTCTTTTAGGACCTGGTCATGATGGTAATGCAAGTAATACCGTATTATTGTGGCCTTCTATTGCAACACAGGGAGATACTGTTCATCTTTTTGCATGTACCGATAATGAAACGGGTGCTCTTTATCAAGGTATTCACACCCCTGTTTTGTATTACAGATCTAATGATGGTGGAACTACTTGGCAAACTCCTCAATTGATTCCTGCTATGGCTAATGAAAACAAAGAGATGGCTGATAATTATACATTAGTGGCAAAAAATGGAAAATTAGTTTGTCTCATTTCTGAAAAATTTGGTGAAACTTTCTATATTGAATCAAATGACCGAGGTGATACCTGGACTAAACATTCCGTTTATCCTTTCGCAGGTGGCCCAAATTTTGATTTCACAACCGGAACTTTCCCAATGACTGTCTTAAATGACTATACCGCTTCTATCGCTATTGGTGATGACGGTATTGTTCATGTTGCTTTTGGAACATTAATGTGTGCCAGAACAGAAGAAAATGCAGCAAATGAGTACTCTTTATGGTGGGCTTATGATAATCTTATTTATTGGAACTCTACCATGCCAGCATTTACAGTTCCGTTTGATACCAATACTGTTGAAGCTTATGCAGGTAGAATTGGTCGTCCTAACTTAGATAGTGATGATACCATCTGGTTTATGAATGGTTTTGAACAACCTGATTATGGTAATAGTAAAACTTTAGGATCAATCACTTTCCCTCAAATCGTTGCTGAAGGTGGTAAAGTATATCTAGTGTACAACGCATTACTTGAAGCTCCTTATCTAAGCCAAGCAACCAATGAATATTATCTTGGTGTTTTTGCAACTGTTTCCAATAATAACGGTGCAACTTGGAATGACTTGGATAGTGTATCCTGGTTGTCCTATCATCCTGAAATGTATTTTGTAGATTGGGAACAAACTGAACTTTTTGGTGAATTGATGGTTTACAACGAAATGGAAAGTTTTCTTCCAATTATGGCTCATAACTCTTCCAATAACAAGTTAAATATGATGTGGTATGTGGATCCAATTCCAGGATGTATTGCAGATTTCAATCCTTCTAGTGTTACTGATGTTTACGGATTTAATATTCCAAAGGAAGATATCGGTATTTACAAAAATACAAAAGAAATTGAACAAGGTATTTGGAATGCAGAAGGTATTAAAGATAATACATTATCAGATCTTAGATTATTCCCTAATCCAGCTACTAACGAAATTACAATTAACGTAATGTCAAAAGAAAATGCTAACGGCACATTAACCGTTACTAATATTATGGGACAAGTAATCTATTCTGCAAATATTGCTATTGAAAATGGCAATAATCAATATCAAGTAAGTGTATCTGACTTTGGTGCCGGTTTCTATATGGCAACTATTCGTACTCAAGCTGGTTCAACCACTCAAAAATTTATCGTTCGCTAATTTTTTGAAACTTATCTATTAAAAAGGGCATCATACACTGCCCTTTTTTTATTTTTTATAATTGATGAAATAAATTGGAGAATTAAAAAAATTTGTTATATTTGCACCCAATTTTATCGTATTAATTTAAACAGAGTATTATGAAAAAATGGTTATCAATTAGTATTTTGATGCTGACAGTTGTTGCTTTATTTGCTCAAGCACCTGTAAAAGTATCAAAAAATGTAACAACTCCTCAACAAGTGAAATATTCACATGCTACAGGTTTTGAGGTTTCTGACGACATCGTTACGCCTCAAATGATCAGAAATGGTAGTGGAAATCTGATTGGAAATACACACTATAATGTGATTTCTAACGGTACATCAAGAAATACGATTACCTCATTTCCTGATGGTACTGCTGCTGCTGTTTGGACAACTTCAACTACAGAAAGTCCAACCAGAGGAACAGGTTACAATTATTTTAACGGAACATCATGGGGTGCAATGCCCTCTTCTGATGCAAGGATTGAAACAGTTCGTACCGGATTTGGTATTATTGCTCCTCTTGGTACAGGTGAAATCGTTGTTTCGCATTCAGGTTCTGGTTTAGTAATCAATAAAAGAACTACTAAAGGTACCGGAGCATGGACACAAACTACACTTACCGGTCCTGTATCAACTCACACTAATGGTACTAGTACAAGTACCTCATTATTGTGGCCAACAATGGCTGTTCAGGGTGATACCATTCATATTGCAGCTCAAACTGAAAGTGATACCAATTACTTTTTTCAAGGGTATAATTGTGTTACCGTTTATCTTAGATCTACTGATGGTGGTGCAACATGGTCAACCCCTGTTTTAATGCCAGGTATGCTTGATAAAGATAGAAAAAATATTACCGCTGATAAAATAAAATTTGTTGAAAAAAATGGTATTGTTGTTTTAGTTTGTGGTGGTTTATCCTCTGATGTTTTCTACTTACAATCTAATGACAGAGGTAATACCTGGACTAGACATTTGGTTTTTGATTTTCCCGGACCTGATGATTTTGACTCAGATTACTCTCTTTTACCACAGTGTTACGTTAATGATGAAACTTTTAGTGCGGCCATTGATGATAATGGAATGGTTCATGTCGCTTTTGGAACCCGTTTGGTTCAAAGAGACGAAGAGAGTCAACCCGGTTATTGGTCCTATTGGCATGGAACCGGCGATATTTTATACTGGAACGAAAATCTTCCTCCATATACAACCATTATGGATACTTTAAATGAAGTTGGGGATCAGCCATATAGTATTGGTCGCCCTAATCTCGACGGTGATGATACCATTTGGTTCGCCAATAACTACACCTGGATAGGTTATAGATTTTCAGGTGCAACTTCTTTCCCCAATTTAGTGGCTGAAGGAGGAAAAGTATATATGCTTTATACTTCTACATTGGAATACCCTTATTTATTCGTTGCTAATACCAATTATTTCAGAGGTGTTTTTGCAACAGTTTCTAATGATAATGGCACAACATGGGATGATCAGGCTAATGTAAGCTGGTTATCTTATCACCGCGATCTCTATTATGTGGATTGGATCAATACCGAATTAATGGGTGAGTTGATCACTGAAAATGAATCGGAAAGTATGTGGCCTGTTATGGCTCCTAATTCCGGCGAGGGGAAACTATTTATGATGTGGTATAAAAAAGATGTACCGGGATTAACTCCTAATGTTAGTTATGAAACTAATCCTATAAGCATTTTTGGATACTCTATTCCAAAAACTGATATTGGTGTATTTAACAATTGTCAGGAAGTGTATCAAAATCTTTGGAATATTGGCGATGGAATTAAAGATAATAGTTTGTCAGAAATGAGACTTTACCCAAATCCTGCTACAGAACAAATTTTCATTACCATGCTTTCCAAAGAAACCGGAAACGGAATTTTGACCATTTCCAATATGATGGGACAAGAAGTTTATTCTGAAAATGTAACTCTTGAAAATGGTAATAATCAATATCAAATCAATGTTTCCTCATTAAGCTCCGGTTTTTATATGGTGAATATTAAAACTACAACAGGTTCTTCTACTCAAAAAATGATCATTAGATAGAAAATGTAAAAAAATTATAAAAAGCGGTCAAAAAGACCGCTTTTTTTTCAAAAAAATGAATTGAAATTTAATTTTTTTTTATATATCTTTGCGACCAGTATAAAAAAGAAATTTAAAAACAAGAAAATTCACGTAATTAATTAATAACCAATTCAAAAAAATTAAAAAAATGAAAAAATTTTACACAACTTTAATGTTGGTTTTGATTGCAAGTCTAAGCTTCGCTCAAATATCAACACAAACTGTTAAGGAAGGTAAAAACCAATTTCCTATTCAAAAAAGAACATTAAACAATGTTTCTAAAGCCGGTGCCGGTTCTTGGTGGTTCTCTTATGCTGAGGATTTAGGAATCTATTTAGGAGAAACATTAGAGGATGGTGGATCAACATTCCTTCAAGATTCTGTTGCTACTATAAACTATAATGATGGAACTGATGGTCGTCCTCAATTCTACAGTTTTGCTCAAGTATTTGATTTTACTGAAGATATTTGGTATGAAATGTATAATGGCGTGCTTGATGATGAGGGTAACCCAATTCACGTTCCTCATATTGGTGGAACTCCTACTTATTCAATTGATTCAATTGGATGTCTTTATGCATATTTTAGAGAGTCTAGTATTGCTGCAAACATAGTTGATACTTTGGTAATGACGGTTGTTGCTAATCCTTCTTTCTCTTATATTGGAGTTACTTATGACGGAACAACAACTGCATTCAAACAAGCTGACATTGCTTATAATAAAATTGATGCAACCATTGCTCCTTCCACTTATGCCAAATTCTATCAGGTAAAAATTCCTTTAACTGTTGACGATACCACTGGAAATTCTTATATCTACAGATTATTACCTGTAACAGGATTTAATAATATTTCTCAAAAAAGTGTTGCTGTAGCATTTTCATTCAAATCAGGTACTCCTAACAGAACACTAGCAAGTATTGTAGGAACTGACATTAGCAGATTTATCGGATATTATACTGAAGATCCACGTTCTGAATACAATACAGAAGGTTCAACAGCATTGGTTAATGAAAAAAGTACTTCATTAAACGCTATGGAATACAGTGTTGCTTCTCCTTCTTTCTTTTTATATGGAAAATATATCCACAATAAAGTTTGGAACGGAAACTTAAGACGTCCTGGTATTTTACTTCATGCAACTTGTGATGATTGTCAATGGGTTGGTGTTAATGAAGCTGATCAAAAAAACATCACTGTTCGTCCAAACCCAGCAACGGATAACTTTACCGTAACTTTAGCTGAAAACACTCCTGCTAACGTTCAATTATTCAACATCGTTGGTCAAATGGTTTATAACCAAAAAACTACTGAAGAATCTTTAACTGTTAATGTAAACAATTTAACATCAGGTATCTATATGTTAAAAGTTACTCAAAACGGTAGAACTTATACTTCTAAAGTTGTTGTAAAATAATTTATAACACTTTCTTTTAACAAAAAAGGGCTTCTGAATCAGAAGCCCTTTTTTGTTAACACATCTCTCAAAAAACTAAACTTTTTTTAAATTCTAATAATAAAACCATATATTTGCGAAACATGTATTGAAACTAATTTTATTTTTGATGGGTTTGAATGGGGATCGTTAAATACTTTGATAAATGGCTCATAACTAAGTTTTTAAAACATTTAACAAAGATTATATATAAAGATATGAAAAAAATTAAAATTTGTATTTCTCTTCTGATTATTTTATCTTTACTGGGTAGTTGTAGTGATGAAGAGCTGACAATGAAGAGAACCCCTTATTCCGGTAGCGAGATCCAAACAAATGGTTATTACTATTACTTTTACACCAATAATTCTTCGCCTCCCATCATTTTTACTGAAGTTTTCCTGTTATATAAAAATGGATTTATATTTTGGGATGTTATAAATGATACCCATGATTTAACAATACTAGAACAAATAATGAGTCAGCGTTATAATTCCACTCAAAATTTTAAGCATAAATGGGGTGTTTATCATGTAACGAATAATCAGCTAATTTCTGAAAGATGGATGCAGTCTGAAGGTGGATGGTTAGTTGTGGATAAGTACTCCTATAGTATCCAAAATGATTCTACATTAATATTTGAAAATGGAACAAAATACCATTTTCAAAGTTTTGCTTCTAAACCGGATAGTACAATAGCTTATTCCTGGATTGAATAACACAATAAAAAAGGGATCTCAATGAGATCCCTTTTTTATGCGATGTTGTAAAAGAATATTACTCAGCAGCTTCCACTTCAGGAGTTTCAGTAGCTTCAGGAGCAACCTCTTCAGTTACTTCTTCTGCAGCAGCAGCTTCAGCTTGCACTTCAGCCTGATACTTTGCAGCTACTTTTTGAGCAATTACTTCACGTAATTTAGATTCAGCTTCTAAACGTTTTTTTGATTCTGTACGACCTTTGTCGGCTAATTCACGTTTCATGTTATTCACTTTTGATTCTCTTTCTTGTTTCCAAGCTTCGAATTTGCGGTTTGCATCAGCTTCACTAATTGCGCCTTTTGCGATACCACCTTTTAAGTGTTTCATTAACATAACACCTTCACGTTTTAGAATCGAACGGGTTGTATCTGATGGAGAAGCACCCACTTCTACCCAATACAATGCTCTTTCGAAATCTAAGTTAATAGTTGCAGGATGGGTTAAGGGGTTGTAGGTACCGATCTTCTCGATAAAACGTCCGTTTCGTGGTGCACGACCATCTGCAATTACAATGTGATAAAAAGGTTGATTCTTTTTACCATGTCTTTGTAATCTGATTCTTGTTGCCATAAATTTAAATATTATTTATTATAATGTTTTAAGGGGTGCAAAAATAAAGAAAAAATCAATAGGTTTTTATTTTTGGAAAAAAATTTCCATTTGAACGCATAGTATCGTAATTTTATGTATTTTTGCATCCATAAACAAAGTTGGTTCCGTAGCTCAACTGAATAGAGTATCTGACTACGGATCAGAAGGTTACAGGTTTGAATCCTGTCGGAATCACTACAAAAAGAAAAGGACTTTTATCTAAAAGTCCTTTTTCTTTTTAATCGTTTTCTACTTTTTAACTCCCTAATTGGATCACATTTCACTCCTTTTCTTCACATTTTGGTCAATGATCATATCAAAACCCGCAGTTTTTTGCATCCATTCTCGCGTTTGATATAATACTTTCTGAGTCGCTTCCACTTCTGACAAATTTTGATCAGGGAAAATAGGCTCTCCAAGCGTAATTGAAAGTAACGGTTTTTTCCGGTATATCAATTTAAAAATTTTCCGGGGATCTCGATACGTAATCACTAAAGGTAAGATCGGCTTGTTGTGTTTTACCGCATAAGAGAACACTCCTTTTTTAAATGGTCTTATCGCGTCAAAATAAAACCACGCTGATGTTTCAGGATAAAAATGGAGCCACTTCCCTTGATGAAGCACATCGTTTAAGGTATGGTTGAATTCAACAATACCCGATTTTTTATTGGGAATCGGAACGCCTCCAACTAAACGGATCAGATGTCGGTTTGGACCGGTTAAATTTTTAGGCCATGCGGGGAAAAACAAAGATTTATTTCGAATCGCAAACATAACACATAAAAAATCCCACATGTGAACATGATTACATATCGTTATAGCACCATTCTTGAGTTCTTTTTTATACTTTTTCAGAATCTCTCTATTGTTGCATTTTAAACCAATGATCAACTTTAAAAGTATAAATCCTACCGTTTTTGATGCAGCTAATATGCTGATCCTGGCTAGTCTGAAATAGAATTTTTTATTGATGTAAGGATATTTTTCATCTAACACAGGCGGTTCCGCTCTTGGTGGAACATACAGCATGTGTTCTTCAAAAAGGTCAGGATATTCGTAAGGAAGTCCAAATTTGTTTTTATAATCCATGATTCAAATATTCAGTAACATTTTTCTGAATTCTGCCCAACAAATGAGAAGTATCAGATTTTACAAATGTTTCTCCGGTTATATTTTCATACAATTCAATATACCTGTCAGAAATAGATTGCACCACTTGAGAAGTCATTTCAGGCACCTGTTGTCCCTCTTTTCCCTGAAAACCATTCTCCATCAGCCATTCTCTTACAAACTCCTTAGAAAGCTGTTTTTGTTGTTCTCCTTTTGCAAAACGCTCTTTATATTCAGCTGCATAAAAATAGCGGGATGAGTCAGGAGTATGAATTTCGTCAATTAAATATATTTTGCCGTTTTTCTTTCCAAATTCATATTTGGTATCCACTAAAATCAAACCTCTTTCAGCGGCAATCTGAGAACCTCTTTCAAAAAGTGCCATGGTGTATTTTTCAACCAATTCGTAATCTTCCACACTTACCAACCCTTGTTTTAAGATCTCCTCTTTGGAAATATCCTCATCATGCATTCCTTGTTCAGCTTTGGTTGTGGGGGTTATGATCGGTTTTTCAAATTTTTGATTCTCTTTCATTCCATCAGGGATGGGCACTCCACAAATAGATCTGGCTCCATTTTTGTAAGCTCTCCATGAACTTCCACAAAGATATCCTCTGACAATCATTTCAACAGGTAACGCCTCACAAGCTACACCAGCAGTAACCATTGGATCAGGCGTGGCCATTTTCCAATTTGGACAAATATCTGCAGTTGCATCTAAAAATTTACAGGCAATTTTATTAAGAATCTCGCCTTTATAAGGGATTCCTTCAGGAAGAATTACATCAAATGCAGAGATCCGATCACTGACAATCATAATTAACTGTTCATCATTGATGTTATACACATCCCGAACTTTACCGTGATATACACTTTTTTGATTTGGAAAATTAAAATCTGTTTTTGTTAATGCTGCCATTTTTTTTATTATTTATGGTACAAAGATAAATAAATTATTCCTATTTTTGCAAAAACTATAAGAATTTGCAAGAATCGTCAGATCATTTGTTTAGACAGTTTGCCAATACACTGTTATCCCGGGGACTAAAACAAACTCAGGAGCGATTTGCTATTCTTCGAGCCATTATACAACTCAATGCCCCATTTCAAGTCGATTTTTTGAGAAATCATCTCAATGCCCAAAAATATTATGTAAGTAGAGCAACCCTTTACAATACAGTAAAATTGATGGAAGAGATTGGTGTTTTAGATAAAATCATCATGGATGGTAAACTATTTTTTGATTTGAATATCACTGATAAAAATACCTATTTTATTGTCAATGAATCAGAAAGAAAAATGATCAATCTGGAAAAAGAACTGGAAAATTTTATTATTTCTCATGTTGAGAAGAAATTTGATACCAATATTAAGGGAATGAAAATTCTATTTTTTGAAGAATAATTTCTTTTTACTTATTCCAAAATTTTTCTTATTTTTGAAGTTTGAATAAAAAAAACATGTAATATGAAAAAAAGTGTTCGTTTTGGTACTCTAATATTGGGTATTTCATTGCTTTTAATCACCTCATCTGAGTTATTCGGACAAAAAGTAAAACCGGATAATGTTCCTGATGAAGTGAAACAAACATTACTGGATTTACAAGGGGAAGTTAAAGTCTCACAATGGGTATTGGATGGTGATGTATATGTAGCCAATTTTAAAGTAGATGGCTCTTCTGCTGTGATTTATATCCAAAGTGATGGTACTTTTATAAAATCTACAACTTTGATTCCTAAATCGACATTACCTACTGCTATCATTGGGTATATTGATAAAAATTATCCTGAATTTAATATTGCAGTTTCGGAGATCAGAGAGGAACTCAATGTTAAATTGTATTATTATGTTGAGGTTAAACCTGAAGTTGTTGGTGCACAAGCTTCTGTATTAACTTTTGATAATTTTGGCAAACTTTTAACCAGAACTGACCCTGATGGATTTGTAACTCCTGAACTTACTCCAAAACAGAAAGTGCAACAAAAAGCAGATCAAGAGATTGCTGAAGAAAATGCCCCCAAAGGCAAAAATAATCAAAAACCTAAACAAGAAACAAAACCTGCTCAACAAACAGCTCAACAACCCAAACAACAGCCTAAACAACAACCTAAAGAGGACAATGCTGATCCTGATGAAACAACCCAACCTAAAGAGAATAAACCTGCTACTCAGCCCAAAACGACAACACAGCCTAAAACGACAACTCAGCCTAAAACACAACCTAAAACCACCAAAGAGGATCCCTATGCTAATGGTGATGCGCCAGCTCCCGTTTTAAAAGCATTCGCTAAAAAAGTGTTACAACCTGAAAATGTGGAATGGAATACCGTTGATCCATTCTATGTGGCTACCTGTACTGTTAAGGAACAAAAAAACGAACTCTATTTTACCAAAGAGGGTTTGTGGGAAAAAACATATACATTTTTACCTGAAGAAGCGATCACAGGTGCTATGCTTAAACATTTGGAATCCACTTATAGAGGATATGAATTTATAACAGCAGTAAAAGAAACCAGAGCGGATAAACAAGATAAAATATTGGTTGAATTCTATGAGAAAAACAACAAAAAAGCTATGGTTTCTACCAGTGTAGTTTTTGATAAATTGGGTAGGATATTAAAAACATATAAAGCGGAAGAGGAACAACCATCCGATGTATATGCCAAATTATCTGTTGAATCAATTAATGAAAAACCCAATGAAATTCCGGAATTAGCTATTGCTGCTTTCAAACAAAAATATCCCAAAATTACCGGCGTGGAATGGTCTGAAGATGATGAAGGTTATTTCCTAGCCAGCTATTTCGGAGTGAGAGGTAAAGAGATTGTTGTAATGGAAGGAAATGGTTCAATTCTTGAAATTAGAACTACTGCCAATATGGATAATATCAGCTCTAATATTGAAGGATATATTAAAAAGAACCATAAAGGATCTCAAATCTATGAATATTATTCAGTTAGAGGAATAGTTGAAAAGAAAAACTACTATCTGGTTATTATTAAAGACAAAAAGACCAACATGTTAACCCCGCTGAAATTTACGCTTGCCGGTCAAATCATGCAATAAAAAAGTATAAAAATGAATTATTTTGAACTTAAAATCGTGTTCAGTGAACCTGAACCCTGGAAAGAAGTGTTTATAGGGCTGCTTGGAGAAGTGGGTTTTGAAAGTTTTTCAGATGGTGAATCTGAAGATACTCTGTTAGCTTATATTCAAAAAGATCAGTTCAATCAGGAAGAGATTGAAACCATTTTGACTCAACACGAATATCCGGTTCAATTGCAATATCAGTTTTCTGATGTGAAGATGGAAAATTGGAATGCTTTATGGGAGTCGAATTATGAACCCGTTTTAATTGCAGATCGTTGTTATATAAGAGCTCCATTTCATCCCCAAATGGAACAAGTGGACTACGAAATTGTTATTGAACCTAAAATGTCTTTCGGAACAGCACATCATGAAACAACCTCATTGATGATTCAATATATTCTGGAAGAGCCTTTTGAAAACAGATCAGTTTTAGACATGGGAGCCGGAACGGGTATTTTAGCGATATTAGCCTTCAAAAAGGGAGCTTTTCCGGTGACTGCCATTGATAACGATGAATGGGCCTACCTAAATAACGTTGAAAATAATTCAAGAAATAATAGTGAAGATATTGTAGTAAAATTAGGAGATGCAGCTACAATCAAAGGTGACTCTTATCAGGTGATCATCGCCAATATCAACAGAAACATTTTACTAAATGATATGGATGCTTATTATGAAACTTTACTTCCGAATGGCGTTCTGTTTTTAAGTGGCTTTTATGTTGATGATGATTTACCTAAAATTAAAGAGAGATGTGAATCATTAGGTCTTCAGTATGTGTCTCACAAAGAGAAAAACAGATGGTGTGCTGCAAAATTTATAAAATTATAAAACATTAAAAATGAAAAAAATATTAGGAATTGGGAATGCCCTTGTGGATGTATTATTAGAAGTATCTGATGATCAACAAATTGAAAAATTCGGTTTGGTAAAAGGGGGAATGGAAATGATAGATGCTGAAAAGAAACGAGTGATTCATAGTGAAATAGCACATTTGAATCAAAAAATTGCATCCGGCGGTTCAACTTCCAATACCATTTATGGTTTGGCCAAATTAGGAGCTCAAACCGGCTATATTGGAAAAATTTCAAAAGATCAGGCTGGTGATTTCTTCAAAAATGATATGGATAGAGCCCAGATAAATACCCATTTTTTGTATTCTGATATTGACACCGGAATTGCAACCACATTTATCTCTCCGAATGGAGAACGTACATTTGCTACCTACCTTGGAGCTGCTGCTACTATGACTCCTTCAGAAATCAATATTGATGTTTTGAAACAATATGATATCATTCATGTAGAAGGATATTTGATTTTTAATAAAGATCTGGTATTGGATATTTGTCAAAAAGCCAAACAATGCGGGTTAAAAATATCGATGGATATGGCCAGTTATAATTTAGTGGAATCTATGCGTGATTTGGTTGAACAATTACTTGTTGATTATGTAGATATAATTTTTGCCAACGAAGAGGAAGCCAAAGCATTTACCGGAAAAGAAGAATTAGAAGCTCTTGATGAATTATCTAAGTATTGTTCTGTTTCTGTAGTTAAATTGGGAGCAAAAGGTTCCATTGCAAAAGTGGATGGTAAAGTGACCGTTATTCCACCTGCTCCTGGTGAAAGAATAGATACAACAGGTGCCGGTGATATTTATGCTTCCGGATTCCTTTATGGGTTAATCAATAATTATTCTGTAGACCAATGCGGTGCATTAGCTTCCCGTTTAGGTGCTGCTTGTATCCAGACTATTGGAGCAAGATTATCTGATGAGCATTTTAACTAAGCCTGCAATAACTTATAAAACATATAAAGTGCGGCTCGTGCAGCTCGTTGAATAATCACTTCTCTTCCACCCTCCGTTCCAAAACTAAACTTTTCGGCTACCACTTTCATCGGATTTGCCACAGCAATCCAAACGGTTCCTACCGGTTTTTCAGGGGTTCCACCACTGGGACCAGCAATGCCTGAAATGGCGATTGTATAATCAACATCAAACAATCCCATCGTATTGATTGCCATATCATTAACAACAAATTCACTGACAGCACCATGTTTTTTCAAGTTCAATTCCCTAACATTTAATATGGCATGTTTCACTTCGTTAGAATAGGAAACCAAACCCCCTTCAAAATATTGGGAAGAACCTGGCACTGAAGTGATTAAATGGGCGAGATATCCACCAGTACAACTTTCTGCAACGGCCAGTTTTCCTTTTTTTCTGATAAGTATTTTTCCGATCACTTCCTCCAGATTTTCACTTTGATCAGAAATAATATAGTTTCCTGCGATTTTTTTAAGTTGCTTTATTTGTTCTTTTAATTCTGAATGTAATTGATTTTCAGAACCTTTTACCGATCTTCCGGTTAGTCGTAACATCAGTTTTCCGGGAGCCGGTAAATAGGCCAATGTTATATGTTTTGGGAGAGCTAATTCCCATGATTCTATAAGTTCCGAAAGGGCACTTTCTCCAATACCGGCAGTGATTAACTCTTTATGTACAATACAGTTTTGAAATGGGTAACGCTCTTTCAACATCGGAATCATTTCATCCGTAACAATAGGTTTCATCTCAAAAGGAACACCGGGCATAGCTACAAAAAACTTCTGATCCTTTTCGATCCAGATTCCTGGTGCTGTTCCATTTTTATTTGTTAATGGGATCGATCCAACCGGCATAGAAGCCTGTAATCTATTGATTTCATTCAATTTGAAACCTCTTCTCTCAAACATTTTTTTGATGTCTGCAACCACCTTTTCGTTGATCACCTGCTCCACATGAAAATAATCACAGATTACCTGCTTGGTGATATCATCTTTGGTGGGTCCCAAACCTCCAGTCATAACCACAAAATCTGTTTCAAGAAAAGCAGCGGTTAATGTTTCCAGAATTTGCTCCTGATGATCTCCAATAGTGATCACTTTTTGTACCTCAATCCCCAACCCATACAATTGATCAGCAATAAATGAGGCATTGGTATTGATTGTTTTTCCGTATAAAATCTCGTTTCCTATAGAAATTATAATCATATTAAAAAATTTAACATTGTTAATTACAAATTAATCACTGTGATACCTGCACCACCGAGTTCAAGCATCTCATCACCATAACTATGGACATCTTTCCTTCTTGATAAATATTGTCGGATCACTTTTCGCAAAATTCCATCCCCTTTTCCGTGTAATATTTTGATATGGTGAATGCTAAGAAGGATTGCCTCATCTACAAAAGACTCAAGGAGTTGAACGGACTCATCCGCTCTTTTTCCTCTAAGATCTAAAACGGCATTGAATTTGGCCACTTTTTCATTCATCACCTCCCCAATTCGTGTACCATCTAACTTAGAAAACCCACCTCTTTGAACTGTTCTTGCTTCCTTTTTGGATATTTTGACCACTCTCTTCAAATTGGTTTTTAGTGAAACAGAATTAAAAGAGATGGTTATTTCATTCCCATTTAATTGTGTTACTTCTCCAATTGTCTGAATATCGGTTATCAACACCGAATCTCCAACTTGAATAGGAGTTTCCTCTATTTTATCCATTTTTATTTTTGGAGTGGCTTTTTTAATGGGCACCAAAGGTTTCATTACTTCTTCCTGTTCAATGGAGGAGATCTCTTTTTCGAGATCTTTCTTCAAATGTTGAATATTATTACGGATCTCTTTGGTTTTGGTGGATTCTGCTTTCACTTCTTTGATCTCCCTAATGGTATTTTCAATCACTTTATTCGCTCCATCAATGATCAAAATAGCCTGATTTTTAGCTTTTTGCAGGATCTCTTTTCTTTGTTTATCAAACTCTTTAAATTTCTCATTATAGGAATCAATCAACTCTGCTAATTTATCATCGGTTTGGGTAACCATTTTAAGTCTTTTTTCCAATTCCATTTTCTCGAGTTCCACCTCCTCTAAAACTCTTTCATAATCAATTTGTGTCGTTCCCGATTTTGATATGGCACTGGCTATGATTGATTCCGGTAATCCGATTTGTCTTGCAATTTCGTAGGTGAAAGAGCTACCGGGTTTTCCTTGTTTTAAAATAAATAATGGCTTTAACGCATTGGTATCAAATAACATGGCTCCATTGGCTGCTTCCGGATGTGTTTCTGAAAACACTTTAAGATTTCCATAGTGTGTAGTTATGATTCCGAAACAACCGGTTTCATAAATATGTTCCAAAATTGCTTCAGCCATTGCTCCCCCAAGAGTGGGTTCAGTACCGGATCCAAATTCATCAATCAAAAACAATGAAGAGGAATCCAGATGTTCAATCATGGTTTTGATGTTTCTTAAATGAGAACTATAGGTACTTAAATCATTATCAATAGATTGCTCATCTCCCATATTGATAAAAAAGGAATCAAAGAGTCCCATTTCTGAAAATTCCTGCATCGGAACCAACAACCCTGACTGCATCATATACTGCAATAAGCCAACTGTTTTAAGACAAACTGATTTTCCTCCGGCATTTGGACCGGAAATGATTAATATACGGGAATCTTTATGCAACTGAATATTCAGTGGTTCCACTTTTTTGTGTGAATTTTGAAAATTCAGAAACAAAATCGGATGAACCGCCTGATTCCATTCAATCATTTGTTCATTGTGAACATGAGGGAGAACCCCTTTAATTCTTATTGCAAATTGTGCCTTCGCTCTAATAAAATCAAAAGTTCCCAGAAAACTTATTGTCTGATGAATATTAGGTAATGAAAACCGGATTTGATTGGAAATCTCCGTTAAAATTCTTATAATCTCCCTTCTTTCAGCATTTAACAGATCCTTTAATTCGTTATTGGAATCAAAAACATCCGCTGGTTCTATAAAAACCGTTTGTCCTGTTGCAGACTCATCATGAATAAATCCATGAAGTTTTCTTTTAAATTGCGCTGGTACGGGAATACATAAACGACCATTTCTGATGGTCATTTCTGCATCCTCTTTAACAACACCCTCTTTTTTAGCGAATTGCAATATTTTTTTAATCTTACGATCTGCCTCACCTGAGATCTTAATAATCTCTCTCCTTATTCTTCGTAATTCTTCAGACGCATTATCCTTTAGCTGACCTTTAGGATCAATGATCTTATTTATTGATTCCAACAGATCTTTTTCCAAATAAAGATCCTTGCACAAATCCCATATTCGGGAATATTTATCCTCTTCATTTTTAACTCTGAAATACACAAAAATTTGTATTACAGTACTTAACACAGCTCTGATTTCAGCCAATTCATCAATTTCGACAAATGTTCCCTCTAATCTAATTCTGGATAGAACACCTCTAATATCAAAGAAATCTTGTGCCGGAACAGGGTCGTCAAACTGAATGGCTGTTTGCATGTGTTGCACCTGTTCTAATGCCAATATGATTTGATCAAAATCAGTAGCATACGTCATCAAATCCACATGTTCAACCCCCATTAAGCTGATACAATGTTCTTTTAATAAAGTACGTATTGTATCAAAACCGATTTTTTGTTCAAAGTTTACTGGGTATATCATAGTCACTTACTCTATTATTCAATTTGGTGCAAAAGTACTAAATAGTTTCAGAATTAAACGTTTAAGTTTCTATTATTAAAGCAGTAATGTATTCCATTTTTCTTAAAAAAACTAAAAAACAGATCATTTCATGATTAATATATGCCTGACTATTAGTTTTTTAACTAAATCTTATTAAAAAAATAAAAAAATATTGAAAATCATATATTTATAAATAAAAAGTTGTTACCTTTGCCAACAGTTCAAACCTTTAAAATGGTACCATTTTAAAGTAATCAATTAATCAATAAAACAATAGTATGGAAACTGGTAAAGTAAAATTTTACAAACAAACTTCAAAATTCGGATTTATTACTCCTGATAACGGTGGTAAAGATGTATTTTTTCATGAATCAAACATCTCTGGAAGAACACCAAACGAAGGTGATCAAGTAGAGTTTGAATTAGGTCAAGGAAAAAAAGGTGTTGAAGCAAGAAATGTTCGTAAAATGGACTAAGAAAAATATAAGTTTTTTAGTTTAGACAAAAAAAGGCTCTTGATAAGAGCCTTTTTTTATTGTACTATTTTGAATTCTTAAATTGCAGTTTCTTTCCAACCATCAGAAGACCAATACACTACATTTGAAATTCCAAATTGTTTTAGTTTAGCAACCGCTTCATTATAAAAGAGGTCGAGCTCTTCCGACTTATGCGCATCACTGCTAATCACCATGGGTATACCTTTTTTAGCAACCTTTTGAATGATGAAATCGGAAGGATAAAAATGATCACATCTTTTTTTATAGAGTCCTCTGGAATTAATTTCAACAATTCTATTTTTATGGTATAACAGATCGATAGCTTTGATAACCAAATCTTTATACCATGGTTCCTCTTCTTTAAAAAAACGCCCTCTATTATGCATTTTTATTTTATCAATATGGGCAATAATATCAAAAGGTTGTGTTTCAATCATTTCAAATGTTTGTTCCCAAAAACAAGTGACTGCTTTTTTGATATTATTTTGAAACAATTGTGCTAATCCATCATCATAAATTTGTTGTTTGGATCCATCAATGAACCACAACTGATTGTCGATTCCACTATTTACCAAATGGATCCCACCAATTATAAAATCAAGTTTATAAGTATCTTTAAAATAGGTAAATGGTTTGGTTAGACCGGGAATAAAATCACACTCCAATCCTTTAAACAATTGAATATTTGGATTATGTACCTGATGAAATTCAATCTCTTTAATATAATCAGGAATTTTCTCCTCTTTGATAGAAAAATTATTATCCTTTTCAATAGGAGCATGGGATGAAAAACCCAAGTGATTAAAGCCAAGATAAATAGCCCGTTCCACCATTTGGCTCATTTCCTCTTTTCCATCGCAGTAAGTGGTATGTGTATGATAATTATTTTTCATGTTTTTTTACTAAACTTTGTAATTTTCCGTTCCATAACTGAGTTGTTATCTCTCCATTTTCCGGAATATCGGTATGATTTTTAATCGCTTTTCCATTATAGAAAGTGATACTGTACCCTCTTTTGAGCACATTTTCAGGATGGAGTAATTTTACCTTTGTTTCAGCCTGAATTATATTATTTTTAGCTCCTTCGATCATTTTTGATGTGTAAAATCTGATCTTTTGAGAAATCAGATCCACTTCCTTCATTTTTTTATTACCCCATTTTTCGGATGAGTATTTCAGCAATTGACCTATTTGGTTAAAATAGATCTCCTGATCGGTCAATATCTCATCTGTTTTTTTAAGAAGTTGATTTTTAAGTTCATCAATTTGGATTGAAAAATTATGAAATTGTTGAATTAAAAAATAGGCCACCTCTGTAGGGGTAATTTTATTTTCAAATGCCACCATATCCGTTACGGTTTCGTTAGTGGAATGGCCAATACCTGAGATCACCGGGATAGGGCAAGTTGCTACTTTTGAAGCCAGCTGATAGTCGTCATAACAACTCATTCCAACATCTCCGCCACCTCCCCGAACAATCACAACACAATCGAATTGTTCTTTTCTTTTGGCAATCATATCCAATTGATAAGATATAGATATTATCGCCTTATCGCCTTGTAAAATGGAAGGAAAAAGTTCACATTCAAACCGATAATTCCAGTTGTTTTGAGACAAAGTGACCATAAAATCACTATATCCTTTACTGGTTTCAACTGATATTACGGCCACTCTTTTCGGAACTAACGGGAGTTTTTTTAGTTTATTAGCATTGAAAATGTGTTCCATTTTCAATTTCTGGATCACTTCCATCCTATTTTTTACCAATTCTCCTAATGTAAAAGTGGGTTCAATATCCTGAATATGTAAACTTAATCCATGTTGGGAGCTAAATTCGATTGTTGCCAAACATAAAATTCCGATATCCTCTTTTAAAGGTTCTCCCGTGATTTTAATAAATCTTTCATTAATATCACGAAATTGCGTAGCCCAGATGACAGCCCTTAACTGAGTTTTAATTTTTCCATTCTCCTTTTCAACCAGTTCAGGGTAACAGTGTCCTGAGTGAGGATAATAGTTTAATTTCAGAATTTCAGCTTTTATATAGTAAGGTTTTATGTAGGTTTTCGCAATAATATTTTCAATACTCTTTGAAATCTCAGAGAGGGTATAAACAGGTCTTTCATTAAAAGTATCTCTTTGTTTTACCATTGTTTAAGAATTACCATTGAAATATAATTCCTTTTCTAATAGTTTGGATGATTTTTCCAAACACTTTTCTACCAATAAAAGGTGAGTTGACTGATTTTGATTCAAACAGATCTTCAAAAACAGTAAACTCATTTTCAATATCAAAAATAGCAAAATCAGCATCCATACCAACTTGAAGTTTTCCTTTATTCAGTTGCATTAAGCGTGAAGGTTGGGTTGACATTTTATCAACTAATTGATTTAATGATAGATAATTATTTTTTACTAATTTTGTATAACAAAGGGGAAAAGCCAGTTCCAGACCAATCATTCCGGGAGCACCCGCTTCTTTCTCCTCCTGAGTATGAGGAGCATGATCGGTTGCAATAGCACAGGCAACGCCATCTTTTAAGGCAAGTATCAATGATTCAATATCTTCCTGTTCTCTGAAGGGAGGATTAACCCGATAATGGTTCACTTCTGATCCGGTAGCAAAAAGATGGTGAGGTGTAACTTCACAGGTCACATGATGTCCCTCTTTTTGAGCTTTACGTATAGCTTCAATGGCTTCTTTTGTGCTTACATGGCAAAAATGAAGGTGACCGCCAATCTCTTTAAAAAGATTGATATCGCGAAAAGTCATATTATTTTCAGCGACTCTCATATCTGTTTTGCTAAATTTAGGATCTTCAGCGTGGCACATAATCGCAGCATCTTTCTCTTTACAAATGGTAAATATTTCACGCATAACCTCATCATCACTTACTCCCCGACCATCATCAGTTACGAATAAAACTTCCCCTTTTTGTAAATGTTTAAGATGCTCAAAATCTTGTCCTTGTAAATTTTTGGTCATACTTAGTGTTTGATTCACTGTGATCAAACCAATCTCTTTAGCCCGGTTCTCAACGTCATGAACAATCTCCATAGAACTACAAACAGGTTTTGTATTGGGCATCAGATTTACTGCAGTATAACCACCTTTCAGTGCAGCACGTGAACCGGAATGCAGATCCTCTTTATAAGTAAAACCCGGATCTCTGAAATGGGCATGTAAATCAGTAAAAGCAGGAAATAAAACATACTGAGAAAATCTTTTAAAATCTATAGCATCAGTATCCTGACAAATATTTTTTCCAATAGCAATTATTATTCCATTTTTAAAGCAAATATCACCGATAAAGTCTTGATTATCATCAACTAATCTAATATTTTTGTACCACATATTTTTCGATTTATTGTGTATGCAAAGATACTAAATAATAAGCTAATAAGCGAATGTGATAATGTGATAATTGGGCGAAAGGTGAAAGGCGAAGGGCGAAAGGCGAAAGGTGAAAGGTGAAGACATAACTATCGACTATTGACTATTTTTTTTTGAGAATCAAAAAAAAAAATTTGATGATTTTTGAATTGATTTTTTTTGTATTTTTGCGCCCCAAAACATTTTAAATAAAGTTATTAGTAATTAAAAGAAAGGAGAATCGGTATCGCAACGCAATTCAATCGTCCGGTAATACGTCGAGGAGCTCCGCAAAAGAAAGAAGCTCTTCATAAAATCAATGAATTTATCACGGCGCCAACCCTTCGGGTAGTGGGTGATAACCTTGAACCGCAAATCACCACTTTGCGTGATGCTCTAGCAATTGCTGAAAAATTAGGTCTTGACCTGGTTGAAATTTCACCACAAGCTAGTCCACCAGTGTGTAAAGTGATGGATTACCAAAAATTCCTATACGAACAAAAGAAGAAATCAAAAGAGATTAAAGCAAAATCTGCAAAGATCATTATAAAAGAGATAAGATTGGGACCCCATACTGATGATCATGATTTTGAATTTAAAGTCAATCATGCCATGAAATTCCTAAAAGAAGGATGTAAAGTAAAGGTTGATGTATTCTTTAAAGGGAGAATGATTGTCTATAAAGATCAAGGAGAGTTGATCTTACTTAAATTTGCTACAGCTTTAGAAGATTTCGGGAAAGTAGAAAGTATGCCTAAATTAGAAGGAAAAAGAATGATTATGATTCTTGTTCCCAAAAAATAGAAATTTGCATTAAACACTATCATATTAACATTTTAAAACATTTCAAATGCCAAAAATGAAAACCAAATCCGCTGCTAAAAAGAGATTTACTCTTACAGGTACCGGTAAAGTAAAAAGACACCATGCTTATCATAGCCACATCTTAACTAAAAAATCTACTAAAAGAAAACGTATTTTAGCATACAGTGCTATAGCAGATAAGACCATGGAAAGAACCATCAAAAACATGTTGGGTCTTTGTTAAAATAATTATTAACTTTATGTTCAGCAAAAAAGAAAGGAGAATTTATGCCAAGATCAGTTAATCACGTTGCTTCAAGAGCAAGAAGAAAAAAGATTTTGAATCGTACCAAAGGGTACTTCGGTAAACGTAAAAACGTTTGGACCGTTGCCAAGAATACTTGGGAAAAAGGACAACAATACGCATACCGCGATCGCAAAGCGAAAAAAAGAGCATTTAGAAGTTTGTGGATCACCCGTATTAATGCGGGCGTTCGCGAATATGGCATCTCTTACTCAGTATTTATGGGTAACTTAGCAAAGAAGGGTATCGAATTAAATCGCAAAACCCTCGCCGACCTCGCTATGAACAATCCGGCAGCTTTCAAAGCTATCGTTGATTTAGTAAAATAGTCTTTTATTTAATCAATACAAACTCAAATTTAACGTTTAATGCAAAATAAAAAGAAGGGAGTAAAATCCCTTTCTTTTTTTATTATAATAATATCTATATATTGTCGTTAATTTATATCTTTGCAGCTTAAAGTTATTAAGGATGAAAAAAGTATTCATAGTATTCGCATTTGTATGTTTTGGATTGATTTCCAACGCTCAAAGATCCGAAATTGGTGGTATGGTTGGAACCTCTTTCTATATGGGAGATCTCAATCCGAGGACACTTTTTCCCAATTTTCAAACCTGTGGCGGAATTATATATCGCTATAATTTTAATCCCAGATGGGCTTTTAAGTCAAATATCTTGTTTGCACAAGTGGAAGCAAGTGATAAACTCACCAATAATAACTACTCCAGAAACCTAAGTTTCAGATCCCCCATAACCGAAATTTCAGCTCAGGTTGAACTCAATTTTCTTGAACTTTATAATATTCCTGCCAGAAACCACTTTACTCCATACATCTACACCGGAATAACTGTTTTCTCGTTTAATCCTCAAGCTGAATATAACGGAATTTATTACGATCTACAAAGTTTAGGAACAGAAGGTCAGGGTTTAGAAGGTCAACCTGAACCTTATAGCCTCGTTAGTGTTGCTATCCCTTTCGGTTTGGGTATTAAATTTAATGCCGGAAAATATGTTTCTCTTGGCCTTGAATGGGGTATGAGATACACTTTTACCGATTACTTAGATGATGTAAGTGGCGTTTATATCGATAATGAGTTTTTGAAATTTCAAAAAGGAAATGTAGTCGCTCAATTAGCAGATCGCTCTGTAGTTAAAAATGAAGCAGGTACTCAAAGGGGAAATTCTCATACTTTAGACTGGTACTCCTTCGCCGTTTTTACCGCAACCTTTAAAATTGGAAATGAGGATACTTCCTGCCGAATCAGATACAATCTAAAACCAAAAATGAATAATAGTGGCTACAAATATTGATCTTTCTAAAATCCCTGCTCATATTGCCATCATCATGGATGGTAATGGCCGTTGGGCTGTCGAAAAAGGACAGGATAGAATCTATGGCCACCAAAATGCTGTAGAGGCTGTCCGTAGCGTGATTGAAGGTGCCGGTGAAGTAGGTGTAAAATATCTTACTTTATATACTTTTTCTACTGAAAATTGGAATAGACCTCTTGAAGAAGTGAATGCCCTAATGTCCCTTTTTGTAAAATGTATCCGCGCCGAATTGGATAACCTGATGAACAATAAAGTGAGAATGTTGGCCATTGGTGATATTGAAACCTTACCGGAAGATTGTCAAGAAGAACTCAATGAAGCTCTTGATTATACCAAAGATAATACAGGGCTCACTTTAGTGCTTGCATTAAGCTATAGCTCTCGTAAAGAGATTTTGGAAGCAGTAAAAAAAATTGCTTCTGAAGTAGAAAATGGAACCCTACAAGCTGATCAGATTACTGAACAAACCATTCAAAATAAATTATATACCGCTCAAATTCCTGATCCTGACATTTTAATCAGAACAGGAAAAGAGGAACGGGTTAGTAACTTCCTACTCTGGCAAATCTCTTATACTGAACTGTTCTTTTCTCCAATCCTTTGGCCCGACTTTAGAAAAGAGGATCTCTGGAATATCATCTCTGATTTTCAAAATAGAGAAAGACGCTTTGGAAAAACATCTGAACAACTTATTAATCAATGATTTTTTACTATTTTTGCAGTTAATATCAAAAATAAATGACGAAACACCTATTTAAAGCACTATTTTTAATTTCGCTCTTTTGCCTTTCTACTTTTGTAAGCTTAGGTCAAACCGATCCCCCATCAGGTAATCAAAAACCAATTATTGATCTATCTGTTACCAAAAGATATGAAGTAGGGGGAATCACTTCTACCGGTTCTTCTACTTTTGATAATCGTCTTTTACTTTTTGCCGTTGGTGATCTTATTGAAGTTCCTGGTGATTTAATCTCCAGATCAGTGAAAAGAATATGGAGTACCGGTCTTTATGAAGATGTTGATATCTCTGTGACTAATGTTGTAAATGATCTTATATTTTTTAATATAAATGTAGTTGAAAGATCCCGTTTGGTTTCATTTGGATTTCGTGGAACAAAACAATCTGAAGATTCCGATTTACGGGACTTGATTAAAATTGCACAAGGAAATATCGTGAACGAAAATATGAAAAGAACATGTGTTAATATTATCACAAAGTATTATGTAGACAAAGGATATTACAACTGTTCTGTTAATGTTGAAGAACTTAAGGATGAAAAAATTAGCCGTGGTGTTAATCTTCTTTTTGATATTAATAAAGATAAAAAAGTTAAAATTGATAAAATTTATCTTGTCGGAAACTCCGGAGAAGTATCTCCAGGTAAGTTAAAAAAAGCAATGGAAGAAACCAAAGAGATGACTAAAATCATGCCATTCTTTAGAGCAGATACCGTTATCGCCTACTTTATAAAACATCCTGAATACTACAAATCTAAAGATTTATTAGAACACTTAGAAGATTATTTTGCAGATCGCGTCAATATCAGACTTACCAAATCTTCTAAATTTATTAAAGAGAGTTACGAACAGGATAAAATCAATTTAATCAATAAATATAATGATTACGGATATAGAGATGCTTATATTGAAAGAGATTCTGTTGTTTTTTCCAAAGGAAAAGTAAATATTTTCCTTTTTGTGAATGAAGGCTCAAAATACCATTTTAGAAATATCACTTTTGCCGGGAATACCAAATACAAATCTGATCTCTTATATCAACTGTTAAACATATCAAAAGGGGATATTTACAATCAATCTTTATTGATGAAAAACCTTACTGCTAATGAAAGTGGAAACGATATCAGCTCTTTATATATGAATGATGGATATCTGTTTTTTAATGCTATGCCTGTTGAAGTACTAATTGAAAATGACTCTATTGATATTGAGATCAGAGTCAGAGAAGGAAGACAAGCAGTGTATAACAAAATCTCCATTTCAGGAAATACTAAAACCAGTGATAATGTTATTTTAAGAGAAGTTACAACACTTCCCGGACAATTATTCAACAGAGCCGATTTAATAAGAACGCAACAAGTACTCCTCTCTTTAGGTTATTTTAATCAGGAAACCATGAATGTGATTCCAAAACCTAATGAAGCGGATGGAACCGTTGACTTGGTGTATCAAGTGGAAGAAGCTTCTTCTGATCAATTGGAATTATCATTAGGGTATAGTGGGCAATCTATTGGGCTTATTCTTAGTGCCGGTGTTACATTTAATAATTTCTCTTTCAAAAAAATGTTTAAAAAAGAGGCCTGGACTCCCGTTCCCGGTGGAGATGGTCAAAGATTAGCTCTCAAAGCATCAATTACTCAAAAATATTACCAATACTATGTTTTTTCTTTCACCGAACCTTGGGTGGGTGGTAAAAAACCAAACTCTTTAACTACTTCGTTTACTTATCAGGTACAAGCCAATGGATTGTTAAGTTCTGATGCAAGTTACAGGGGTCTTAAAGTTTTAGGAATCTCCGCTTCCTATGCTAAAAAACTAAAATGGCCGGATGATTATTTTAACATCTCTCACACTCTCCAATTTCAACGTTTTGATGTTCAAAATTATGGCTCATACTTCGTATTCTCTAATGGGTATGCCAATAATTTAAGTTATACATTAAATATTGGAAGAAGCTCTGTAAATGCTCCTATTTATCCTCGTGAAGGTTCTGATATATTGTTTTCTTTCCAGATTACACCTCCTTACTCCCTTTTTACCAATAAAGATTACTCCCATTTATCTGATCAGGAAAAATACAAATGGTTAGAGTTGTATAAATTCAAATTCAATTTGATCTGGTACACTAAAATTGTTGAGAATTTAGTATTAAATATCCGTTTTAAAACCGGATTTATGGGACATTACAACAATGGGATAGGCCCAGCTCCATTTGATCGTTTTTATTTAGGGGGTGATGGATTATCAACCTGGGCATTAGATGGAAGAGAGATCATCGGTATGCGTGGTTATTTAAATGAAAGTGCTTTGACTCCTCAAGTGAACGGATCTACTGTTGGAGGTACTATTTTCAATAAATTTACCGCAGAAATCAGATATCCTATAACTTTAAATCCAAGTGCAACCATCTATCTTTTAGCTTTTGCTGAAGCCGGTAAAGCATGGTTGGATCCACGACAATATTCTCCATTTAACTTATACAAATCTGCCGGCGTTGGTGTCAGAATATTCTTACCAATGTTTGGGTTACTTGGTTTTGACTGGGGATACGGTTTTGATCCAATTCAAGGACAGCCAACTGCCAACAAAGGTCACTTCCATATCTCAATTAACCAATCCATAGATTAACATTTAACAAATTGAGGTTTTTATTGTCTAATTAAGAAAATTAAAACATAAACGCTATGAAAAGAAACATTTTAATTACATTGGTGATGATTTTAATCTCATTACCCGCTTTTTCTCAAAAGTATGCTTATATTGATTCTGAGTATATTTTAGGTAATGTACCGGAATATAAAGAAGCAAAAGCTGAATTGGACAGAATTGCTGCTATATGGCAAAAAGAGATAGAAGTCAAATTTAAAAGTATTGATTCCCTATACAAAAGCTTTCAGGTTGAAGTTATCACATTGCCTGAAAACCTTAAGAAAAATAGAGAAGATATGATCATTGCAGCTGAACAAGATGCAAAAAATCTACAAAAAAAACGTTTTGGCAAAGATGGTGACCTATTCAAAAAAAGGGAAGAATTGGTAAAACCTATTCAAGACAAAGTTTTTTCAGCTATCGAAGAGTATGCTAAAGAAAAAGGGTATGCTTTCGTGTTTGATGTTTCCGGTTCCATGACCATTGTATACGCCGATACCAAATTTGATATTAACGATGCCATTTTGGAAAAATTAGGAATTACCCCGACTAAATAATTATTAATATATAAAAACAATTTTTAGAAATTTATGAAAAAGACTTTTTTAATGGTTTTGGTACTGATTTTTGTTGGAACCATTACTGCAAATGCACAAGGAAAATATGGACATATTAATTCACAAGAGGTGATGAAAATGATGCCAGGGATCGATTCTCTTAAAATTAAAATGGAAAATTATCAAATGCAAATGCAAGAGATGTATCAATCCATGATGGATGAGTATCAAACAAAGATGGATTACTTAAATCAAAATGCAGGAATTTTAACTACTGCTGTTAGAAAAGTAAAAGAGGATGAAATTTTAGCTTTGAAAAACAGAATTGTAACTTTTCAAACTGATGTTCAAGCTGATATTGAAGAACAACAAACAAAACTTTTAAAACCTTACCAAGATGCTTTACAAAAAGCTATTGATGATGTTTGTAAGGAAAAAGGATTCACTTATATTTTCGATACCCAAATTTTATTGTATTCTGGTGGAGAAGATATTACCCCTTACGTAAAAGCAAAATTAGGAATTAAATAATAGCTAAAAATTGAGATTAATGAAAAAAATAACCATCGTTTTAGCACTTATTTTAACTGTTTGCTCCGGATCAACATTTGCACAAGGTAAAGCCAAATTCGGACATATTGATTATGCTGCTATTATTCGTTTGATTCCTGGTGTTGACACAGCTCAACAAGTATTGGAATTGTACCAAAAAGACCTTCAAGAGGAAGGCAAACAAATGTATGCTGAATTTGAAAAAAATAATGCAGAATATGAAGCATTAAAAGCGAATCCAAAAATCTCTCCTGCTTTATTAAAAATCAGAGAAGATGAACTAACTAAACAGTATCAAAAAATTGAAGATTTCTCTGAAGAGATGAAGGAAAAACTTCAAATCAAACAGTTGGAATTATTGAAACCATTTCAGGATAAATTAACCAAAGCTATTGAAAAAGTAGCAAAAGAGGGAAATTTTATGTATATTTTCGATACTTCAACACTTTTGAATTACGAAAAAGGTGAAGATATTGGACCACGTGTAAAATTGGAATTGGGAATTAAAGAATAGTTATCTTTTAATGATCACTTTTCCCATCATTTTTTCCTCTATTTGGTTCACTTTATAAACAAAATAGTAAATATATACGCCATCAGGGCAATTCTCGGCATTCCAGTCATTTTGATAATCAGATGACTGGAATACTAGTTTTCCGGAACTACTTTTTATAATCAGTTTGTTATCATTACAATTTTCAATCCCTTCAATAACAAATTGATCATTGTATCCATCTCCGTTGGGAGTGAAGACATTAGGAATGGTTACTTTCACCGGATTAAATGGCTCAAACTCCTGATTTTGAAGCACTGGATCAGACATGTTTGTAACACTGGAAACAACAGGTTTTGTAGTGGGTTCCTGTTTTAGAGTATTGGTATTTGCTGTTTGATTTGAAGTTACCGGTTTACCCTGAGCAACAGTGTATGTTGGAGTAGTATTTATGGAATTATTTACTGGATTTTGAGAAACTGGTTCATTTACTATTTGCGGACTTTGAATGATCCCTTTAGAAACATGTTCCTGAACCGGAGTCTGATTTTCATCCGATTGTAAAGCTACAGAATCTGAAACAAGGGCTAATTCTGTTTTTTGAGTTGCTGGTATTTGAAAATTTTGTTGTGCTGGTTTATGATTAAGAACTTGAATGGTGATAATGGCGGCAGTTGAAACAATAGCAACTGATCCTGTAATGGCAGCCGCTTTTAGAGGCGCTGCAGCTATTTTAGAAAAAATGGAACTACCCTTGCCGGTAGCAGTTGTTTGTGTCAGAGATTGTCCAGATTGAGGTAATACGACATTTAATTGAGATTCAATAGAGTTCCAAACACCCTGAGATGGTTGCTCCGTAAAATTTTCCAATAAATGTTGTAAGTTTGTTTGTTCCGTTTGTTTCAACATATTTGCCCCCCTTCTAAGATAATTTTTGAATTTTGTTGATTCGCTCTTGTAACCATGCTTTTCCTTTTGACATTCTGGACCTTGCCGTTCCAATATTGATTCCCAGTTCTGTGGAAATCTGCTCGTAATCATACCCATCAAATGCGACTAAATTAAACACACATTTAAGGTGATCCGGCATCGACTGAAGTGTCTGCATCAAATCTTTACCAGTCAGATGCGCTAACCCATCCAAATCTGAACTATTTGGGATCTCAAACAATTCATCTTCTAAAGAACCTACTTGATAATGTTTACTATTTTTTCGGAAATAGGAGATCGAAGCGTTGACCATGATAGAGTGAATCCAGGTATCCAAAGAACTTTCTTGTTTAAATTTTTCTAATCCTGCGAACACTTTAACGAATCCTTCAATTAAAATATCCTCAGCATCCTCTTTTGTTTTTGCATATCGCATACAGATAACCAACATCTTAGGCGCAAATTTTTCATATAGCTTCCTTTGACTAACTCTGTCGTTTTTCAGACAGCCTTCCACCAATTCTTTATCAATTTTAGATATGCTCACGTTACTTTTGGACGAAAAAAAAGGGGAAATGTTCCCCATTTTATTTTAAAATTTTAGATTCTTATCGAATTGTTTTAATAATAGCTTCTACTTCGCGGATATAATCCCGTTTGTTTTCATGAGGAGCATGAACAAACCCATCCACTACAATACAATTTTTACCGGTTGGTTCATTAAATACATACGTACAAAATGGACCGCCCATGATATCATTTTTGGAGATCCATAAACCTCTTAGTTCTGCTCCTATTTTGGAACCAATGTTTAACTCTTTGAAATTGAGATATTTTGGATTTTGATCGATGATTGGATATGCTCCTGTTACAGCTCCCGGAATATACTTTTTAGTTATCTGATCTCTTAATTGGATCAAATTGTCTTGTGTCAATTGTGTGGGAGTTGTCTTATAAATCATGATACACCTATCATTTTTAGTCGTTCTGAAAAGCAACCAGATAAAATCTGCTTCTTCCCGGGCAATTGAATAATTTTGAGGTACTGAAACTGTATAACCAAACTTCTCTTTAATCTTCTTTTCAATGGCAGCATTGTGATCTTTCAGATAAAAAGATTGTAATCGGGCTAAATCGTTCTCATACAATATATCAATAATTTCACTTTGATTTTGGAAAAACAATTGAATGCAGGAATCAACACTATTGCATTTAAAATGAACATACACCTGAGGAGATGACCATACATTTCTCTCAATCTCCATTTTATTCACACCATAACTGGAATTAATGTCAAAATGAACTATGTTTCTGTGTTTTTGAAAATAGGAATTAAAATCTGTATTTTTTAGTTTTAACAAATCAAACATAGGTTCCGTTTGATTGATAGAAGGTTGGGGTTGAGTAAAAGTTTTGTTTATGTTTGATACCATTGTGTCCCCAAACAGCTCTTTATCCATCACAATTAATAGTTCACCGGCTTTCCCTGTTGAATAATTTTCAGTTTTAATTCCGGATGTTGAACCTCTATCACATCCTGTTTGAGCAAAAATAACCAAAATAAGGGCAAAGATTAAAGATATTTTTTTCATAGATCAAGTTTTTTTATGGTAACGCAAAAATATTAAAAAATATTTCAAATGATGATACTTTTTTGAGGGTAGTTTTATTGACAATTTGCAACTCTAAACTCCACGATTCTTTGAATCAGCTCATACGGAATGGGTTGATTCAATGGAAACTGAACTGATCCTTTCCCTTGTTTATAAGCAGACAATTCCCCTTTAAACTGCTCGTGTCCGGTAGGTGTAGCATAAAAGCCGATATGATTTTTAAAAGCGGCGAAGTAAACCAATGGTTTTTTATTCAATTTATAGGAGGGCATCTGATAATTGAATCCTTCAACAGCATCGGGAGCAACTGAAACAATGATGGCTCTGATTTTATTTAAAATAATCTGAGTTTCCAACGGAAAAGTTGCAATATAAAGATCTACTTGATTCATATTTTTTTATTGAATTACAGGTAGCAAAGATAATTACAATATTTCTATTGAAACCCAATTATAAAAAACTTTCAATTATATTTGTGCTTCATGTCACAAAAACGTTTTTTAATCGTTTTATAGTGGATTTAAAACATAAAAAACAGAATGGTTTTTGAAGAAATATATAAAAAGTACTATCCGGAATTGAAAAGATTTACTATTCAATTATATTCTGATTCTGAGGAGGTTGATGACTTCATTCAGGATGTTTTTTATAGTTTATACAAGATAACTTTAGATTGTTCTGAAATTGAAAATCCAAGAGCATGGTTATATAAAGCAATGTTAAATAAAATAAGATCAAAATATAAAACTTCTCAAAATCATCAACAAAAAGATCAGGAAATGATTTATAAAACGGAAAGCTGTTTTGATTTAAATGAAGATTTAGAGCAAAAAGAAAAAAAAAGGATCGTTTTTGAAATTATTGAAACATTAGATAAAAGAGATAAAGAGTTAATAATCCTATATTATGATGGTTTTTCATATTCTGAAATTGCAGAAATAATTGGAATTAAAACATCTTCAATAGGAACAACTTTATTAAGAGTTATTGAAAAAATAAAAAATAGTTTAAAAAATCAATATCATGAAATGTTTGAATAAATTGGAAATGCAATTATTTATCGATGATGCATTATCTAGTGAGAAGAAAAAAAATATTTCCCTTCATATAGAACATTGTCAGCAATGCTCAGAATTATATAACAACACTTTACAAGATAAAAATTTGATATTTAAAGCATTATCGTATTTAGACTCAGATTTTACAGAACAAGAGATTCCGGAATTTAAAAAATATAGTGTTCAAAAAAAATCAAATAGATTTCAAATATTCAAAATTGCCGCTTCAATAATCATATTAATCGGATTAGGTTTTATATGGCAAATACATCAAAATAAACAAATGAAAAAAAATACATTACTTCAGGCGCAATATGATTTATTAGAAAAAGAAGATCAGAATAAAACATGGCATAAAAAACAGATTGATGTGGTCATTACTGATGCAGAAGGAAATTTTGAAGGAGCATTTACTTTAGAAAATTAACAATTTAAAAACACAATTATCATGAAAAACAGGTTTATTGTAATGATGATTTTATTGATCACTGTTGCACATTTAAATGGTCAAAATTTAATTTCTCTTTATAAAAATGGAAATATAAAATTGGTTGAAGAGACAAACTATGGTTCAAAAAATGATTGGAATTCGCTTTTATTTGATTATAATTTAGAACAATACGGGAAAGAAACCGGTAAAATGAAAAGAATTGTTGTAGCACCGGATGGGTCCATTTTTATGAGTCATAAATCAAAATACGAAATTTGGAAATTTGATAAAAATGGAAATTTCGTTTTAAAATTCGGAAAAAAGGGATCCGGAAAAGATCAGTTTCCTTTTCTTCCTACAGTGGAAGGAATCATGGATGGCAAATATATTTTTACATCTGATTGTCAGGGAAGAATTAAATTTTTTGATTTAAACGGAAAATTTGTTAAAATGATTCAACTTAAGTATATGCCTCTAGAAATAATACCTTTAGCCAATTCAAAACTAGCTATTCTTGGTTATACTAATAATAAATCAATTGTAGTAATTAAAGATTTTAATACGGAAACTGAAAAAAGGATCCTTACTGAAAATTCCAGTTCAATAGAAGGAAGCATGAGTATTGAACTTCCCGGTGGAAATAAAATGTATTTTCAACCACCTTATTCTCAAACAAGTTCTGAAAAAATATGTATCGCAACTGCTAAAAATGGAAACTTATTGGTTGCATTAACTTCAACAGGTGTTGTTACCGAATATTCAAAAGATGGTAAAAAAATACAGGAATTCAATTTAAATATTCCTCCTCTAAAAATAACGGAAGAAGATATTAATGACTATTATCAAACAACAATTAAAGGATGGACTAAATTTGAAGAAAATTTAATGAAAATGAAAAAATATTCAAAAGACGAATTGGAAAAAATAAAGAAACAATACAATTCAGCTGCATTAAGTTTTAAAGAAAAGAAAAACTATCCTGACCATCTTCCCTTTTTTACTTCATTAATTGTTGACTCTGAAGGCAATTTAATCGTTTTTGAATACACAAAAACAGATCAGAGCAATAAATTTAGAGCATATACATTTGATCCAAAAGGAAAGTTTGTTTGTACTTCAAGTTTTCAATCTGATACGTACGAATTAAACTTTGAGCCCAATTCAATGGCATTTTATCAAGGTTTTATTTATGGAGTAGTGTTTAAAAAACAATGTAAAGATAAATGTTTGCGATTAATGAAATTTAAAATGACCATTAGCCATTGAAAACACGATATCTTGCAACAATAATCATTCAATTCCATTAGCTCATTATCTTAATAGCTTATTAGCTTATTAGCTTATTAGCTTATTAGCTTATTAGCTCATTAGCTTATTAGCTTATTATTTCGTATTTTTGTTTTTTTAAAATTCAAAACAATATGAAAAAGTTATTTCTAATTACATTGTTGGTATTCTCCACAAGTGCTGTTTTTTGTCAGGTTATGGGAAACAGCAATTATCTGGCTCCCGTTTATTTTTCTGAAAACAATATTGATGTGCAGATCCCTACGAATGGGGATGTTGTGATCAGTGTCAAAGGGATGGCCAATGTAAAAGCGGATGCTTATGTAGCCATTTTTAGTGTTACACAACAAGCGGAAACCGCCGAAGAGGTGAACAGATTAATGGATGATAGAATCAACCAGGCGTTAGCGCTCATCCAATTAAAGCCCAATGTGGAAACCTACATCGATATGATCTCATTTGTTCCGGTATTTGAATATGAAGTGACTAAAAAGAAATTCAGCAGAAAAACATACAATGAGATCCCAATCGGTTTTGAATTAAAGAAAAATGTTCACATCAAGTTTTCAAATCCTAATCAACTCAATGAGTTTATTCAAATATTGTCAACGGTTGAAATCTATGATTTAGTGAGAGTTGATTATTTTGCTGCTCAAATGGATTCCATCAAAAGGGAACTTTCTGAAAAAGCACAAGTGATTTTGAAAGAGAAACTAAAAGATAAAGAAACCCTTTTACAAATGAAATTTGACACGCTTTCAAAAAGAGTTTTAGATGGGTATCGTGTTTTATATCCTGTAGAGATGTATAAATCGTATCAGGCTTACAACAATTCATCTCTTAATCTTAACAATCGGGCCAATGTAACCCAAACCACCAAATCCACCACCAATTACTACCAGCCCATCCTGAATAAGGAGTTTGATTTTATCCTCAACCCTGTAATCTTAGAGCCTGTAATACAAGTTCTATATGAGATTCAAATGACGATAAAGTATAACGTTGAAACCAGGCAAGTGATCTCCAAAGAGTATTTCATCGTGACCCCAACGGGAGAGGTGAAGAAGCTGGAGGTGAAATAAAGTTTTTGGGTTTTGGGTTTAAGGTTTTAGGTTTAAGGTTTTAGGTTTTAGGTTTTAGGTTTTAGGTTTTAGGTTTTAGGTTTTAGGTTTTAGGTTTTGGGTTTTGGGTTTTAGGTTTAAGGTTTTAGGTTTTAGGTTTTGGGTTTTGGGTTTAAGGTTTAAGGTTTAAGGTTTTAGGTTTTGGGTTTAAGGTTTAAGGTTTAAGGTATTAGTTGATAATGCTTTTTATTCATTTTTCATTCTTCATTTTTCATTCTTCATTTTTCATTTTTCATTATTCATTTTTCATTATTCATTCTTCATTTTTCATTTTTCATTTTTCATTTTTCATTTTTCATTAGTTTAGGAATAAGAAACTAATAACTAAAACCTTATAGCTAATAACTATTTGGGCATTCCGGCTTTCCCATCCCACTTGCCATCCCACGCCGTCGGGCTACGCCTTCAAGTCCGCGTTCCTAAGCCGTGTGACTGCATGGTCGTAAAAGGAGCTCACAAGTTCGCTCTTTTACTCCCTGCATCACATCGTCTTCCTCACTTGCGGGCTTTCCCGGCTTCGCCCTAATGCGAACAAAACCTGCGGTTTTGTAGTGAATAGTGAATAGTAAATGAAATTGATAACCAAAAATTATTTTGAAAAATTTTTCAGAAATCAAGTTTATTGTCATTAGTTGACAATTTTATTATTTATTTTTGCAATTCTTGATGCATTACCTATTGATTTACACATGGTTTCATTCCATCGAGAATCAATGGGTTTTGTATCGAGGAATTTTTAAAAAACCAAAACCGCTTAGGGTTACTAAACGGCTTCTAAAACTCCTTGAACACTTAAAGTTATTCACTTGGTTCCCGAGCTGCTGCAAAAATACAACATTTTTACAAATTATGTATAATGGACAAATATTTTTTAAATGAGTGGTATTCAATGTTTTTAAAATCAATATTGAAGATTATAAATAAAAAATAAATTATTGATAATTGAATGAAATTTGTATTTTTGCAATATCTATTTGAAAAAGAATGAAAAAAAAGTTGAGAAGTAAAAATCAAAAAAAACGAGAGAAAAAATCTCCCGCTTTAGATGTTTTCACAACGGAATAATCCTTATTGTGAATTGCTTCAAAATTGTGCTGCAAATATACAAATAAATTTATAAAATACAAGAAATATGAAAAATATTTTAGGATTAGATTTAGGAACTAACAGTATTGGCTGGGCTGTAGTATCTACTAATGAAAATGATACTCCTCAAAAAATTGAATGTATGGGTAGTAGAATCATTCCCATGGATGCAGAAGAAATGGGAAAATTCAACAGTGGAAATACAATTTCAAAAACTGCAAATAGAACAGCCTTTAGAGGAGTAAGAAGATTAAAGGAAAGATCTTTATTAAGAAGAGAACGTTTACATAGAGTTCTAAACATTCTTGGTTTTTTACCGGAACATTATGCACAAGAAATTGGGTGGAATAAAAATGAACCAAAAACCTTTGGTAAGTTCATTGAAAATCAGGAACCTAAACTAGCTTGGCGTCCTGAAAATGATCATTTTCAATTTATCTTTATGGATTCATTTTATCAAATGTTAGAAGAATTTCGTCAAATCAATCTGAATTTTATCCAAAATGGAAGAAAAATTCCTCTTGACTGGACAATCTATTTTTTGAGAAAGAAAGCATTAACAGAAAAAATTTCAAAAGAAGAGTTAGCTTGGATTATATTAAATTTCAATCAAAAAAGAGGATATTATCAATTAAGAGGAGAAGATGATGAGGATGGGACAAAAACTGCCAAAACAAAAAAAGTGTTTTACACGAACAAAATTAACAAAATCACTGATACTGGGAAAGAATACAAAGGATTAAAAATACTTTTTGTGGAACTAGAAAATGGTAGTGTAGGGAAAATTTTTAAAAGAGAGATTCCACAATGGGTAGGACTGGAAAAGAATATTATATCAACTATTGACATTGATAGTGAAGGAAATGAAAAAAAGGATGAATTCGGAAATATTAGTCAACGGTTTGCCATACCAACTGATGCAGAATGGGAAAGTGAATGGCAACTGATTAAACTAAAGACTCAAAAAGATTTGGATCAGTCTCATAAAACTGTTGGAACCTATATTTATGATTCTTTATTGAATAATCCCACTCAAAAAATCAGAGGAAAACTTGTTAGAACTATTGAAAGAAAGTATTATCGTGAAGAATTTGAAGCCATTTTAACAAAACAATCAGAATTTCATCCTGAATTAAAGGATAAAAAATTATATAAAAAATGTATTTCAGAATTATATCCATCAAATGAAAATCAGAAAAACAATATTCAAAGTTGGAGTTTTGTGGATCTTTTTATCAAAGATATTCTTTTTTATCAAAGACCTTTAAAAAGTAAAAAATCATTAATCAGCAACTGTCCTTTTGAATCAAGATATTCTCCTAAAGGTGATCATTTTGGTGTAAAATGTATTGCCAAATCTCATCCTTTATTTCAGGAGTTTAGATTATGGAAATTCATTGCAAATCTAAAAATATTCGAGAGAGAAAAAGAAATAAACGGCAAATATTATACAGATTATGAAGTTACTTCTGAATTTCTTCAATCTGAAGATGATTATGTTGCCCTTTTTGATTGGTTAAATGATAAAGAAAAAATTACTCAAGATTCATTATTTGGTAGTTATTTTAAAATTAAAAAGGTTAAAGGTAAAGAATATTCATATCCATATCGTTGGAATTATGTTGACGATAAAACAAAAGAATATCCATGTAACGAAACTAGAGGAAAAATTCTGTCAAAACTTGAAAAAGCAGAAATTGATAAATCTTTTTTAACATCAGAAAAGGAAGAACAATTATGGCATATTTTATATTCTGTTGAAGACAAAGTGGAATTGGAAACTGCGTTAAATAGATTTGCTGAAAAAAATAGACTAAATAGTGATTTTATTGATTCTTTTAAAAAAATTCGTAGTTTTGAAAAAGAATACGGTTCATTCTCAGCCAAAGCAATCAAAAAAATGCTTCCATTAATGAGAATGGGAAAATATTGGTCAATAGATGCTATCGACAGTAAAACAATCGAAAGAATTGAAAAAATTATCGATGCAGAAGATGATGAAAATATTCAAATTCATATTAGAGAAAAATTAAAAAAATTACAATCAATTTACGATTATAAAGGGCTACAAGAACATTTAGCTTGTTATATTGTTTATAACAGGTTTTCTGAAGCAAAGGAAGTTACCAAATGGGAGACTCCAAAAGAATTAGATGATTTTATAATAAATTTTAAACAAAACTCTTTAAGAAATCCAATTGTAGAACAGATCATATTGGAGACTCTCAGAACTGTAAGAGATATTTGGATTAAAGAGGGTCACATTGATGAAATTCATTTAGAATTAGGAAGAGAACTTAGAAATGACAAGAAAGAACGTGAACGATTATCAAAAGTTGTTTCTGAAAATGAGAATACCAATTTGAGAATCAAAGCTATGCTTATGGAGTTTAAAAATCCAAATTTTCATATTGATGGAGTGATTCCTCATTCTCCAACGCAACAAGAAATACTTAAAATTTATGAAGAATTTGCAGTTGGGAATCTCACTAAAGAGGATTCAGAATACGAATTTATAAACAAAATTTCGAAAAATGCAAATCTAACAAGTTCAGAGATATTGAGATATAAATTATGGTTAGAACAAAAATATAAATCCCCATACACAGGACTTATTATTCCATTAGGAAAACTTTTTACAGAAGCATATCAGATTGAACACGTTATACCCCAATCCAGGTTTTTTGATGATTCGTTTTCAAATAAAGTAATCTGTGAATCTGAAGTTAATGCTTTAAAAGATAGAGAATTGGGGTATGAGTTTATAAAAAATCATCATGGAGAAAAAGTTCTATTAACAAGCAGTAACATAATTATAGATATTGTTTCGGAAGATAAATATATTGATTTTGTTAAAAGTCAATATTCATACAATAGAAGTAAAATGAAAAAAATGTTAATGGAAGATATTCCTGATCAATTTATTGAAAGACAATTAAACGATACAAAATATATCAGTAAAGAGATCAAACGATTATTATCAAATATTGTGAGACAAAAATTAGAGGATGGTTCTTTAGAGCAAGAAGCGACTTCCAAAAATTTAATTTCCGTAACCGGAAGCATTACCAGTCAACTTAAACAACATTGGGGAATTAATGACAAGTGGAATGAATTGGTTTTACCTCGATTTGAAAGGTTAAATGAAATGACCGGAACATTAGATTATATAGCTATTAACAAAGAAGGACATAAAATTCCAAAAGTTCCTTTTCTTATATCTAAAGGGTTTAGTACTAAAAGAATTGATCACAGACACCACGCAATGGATGCAGTCGTTATTGCTTGTACAACTAGAGAACATGTTCAGTATCTAAACAATGAAAATGCAAAAAGTCAGAAATTTCATTTACAAAAGGGACTGGCAAAAAAATTAAGAAGATTTGAAGAGATTGAAATACCTTTGAAAGAGAAAAATGAAAATGGGGTATGGACTCAAGGTAAAAACTTTAAAAAAATTGAAGTTCCAAAAGATTTTTATAAACCTTGGGATAGTTTTCCTGTGGATGTTAAAAATGAATTGGATAAGATTATTGTTAGTTTTAAACAAAATTTAAGGGTTATCTATAAAACCAAAAATTTAACCCAAAAAATGGACGAATCCGGTAAGAAGAAATTAGTTGAGCAAACAAAAGGAGAACATTGGTCTATTCGGAAACCTCTGCATAAGGATACTGTTTTTGGCGAAGTAAATTTAAGAAAAATCAAAGAAGTTTCTTTACCTATTGCGATTATGAATCCAACATCAATTGTTAATATTGATCTCAAAAAGAAAATCATGGAGTTAATCAATTCCGGAAATGATCTTAAAAAAATCAAAAAATATTTTGAAGAAAACAAAGAGATTTGGAGTGATATAAATCTATCCAAAATTAGTATTTACTATTTCACAAAAAATGATACGAATGATAAATATTTTGCAACAAGAAAAGAATTAGGATCAATTTTTAAAAATAATAAGGGAACCTTTTTGGAAATTGAGAAAATTTTTAAAAATATTTTAAAAATTACGGATACAGGAATTCAAAAAATTCTATTGCGATTTTTGGAAACTAAAGATAATAATCCTGAAATAGCATTTTCTCCTGAAGGAATTGAGGAATTGAATTTGAATATCAAAAAATACAATAATGGGAAAGATCATCAACCCATTTTGAAAGTTCGGGTTTATGAAAAAGCGGAAAAATTCTCTGTTGGTCAAACAGGCAACAAAAAAGAAAAATTCGTAGAAGCTGCTGATGGTACAAATTTATTTTTTGCAATTTATTTAAAAAAATGTTTTGATCAAAATGAAAATTGTAATAAAAGGATTTTCCGAACTATTCCATTAAGAGAAATTATTTGTAGAATCAAAATTGGAGAAAAAGCAGTTCCGTCAGTTGATAAAGATGGTAATCCACTTTTTTTTATTTTATCACCTTATGATTTAGTTTATATTCCAAGGAAAAATGAAGAACAAGCAAATTTAAATCATATTGAAAGAGATCGAATTTTTCGTGTAAATGATTTTAGTGAAGGAACAATATATTTCACTCCAGTAAGTTTTTCAAAAGAGATTACCGAGAAAGAAATAGATACTAGTTTTAATTCGAAAACGGCAAAATTTAATGGAGAACAGATTAAAGAAATATGTATCCCATTAAAAATAGATCGTTTAGGAAGAATCATATCAATTTTTAAGACTGATGATTAAGAAAACACTATTTTTTGGAAATCCTGCTTATTTAAGTACAAAAAATGAGCAAATTGTGATTAAAAAACCTTCATCTGATGAAGTAAGAACTGATGGAACAGCCAATATTGAACTTGAAAAAACGATTCCTATTGAAGATGTTGGCATATGCATTTTAGACAACTTTCAAATTACAATTACACAAGGGCTCATTGAGAAAATGCTACAAAACAACATTGCATTAATACATTGTAATTCCAAATCTATGCCCAATGGGATTATGTTGCCAATGGTTGGAAACACATTACAATCTGAACGTTATGGGATTCAATTAGAAGCCAGTTTGCCTTTAAAAAAACAGTTATGGCAACAAACAATCATGGCGAAAATCAATAATCAAGCTGCTGTTTTAAAGAAGAATACTCAAATTGAAATTGGAAATATGATAAAATGGTCACAATCAGTTAAAAGTGATGATTCAGACAATTTAGAAGCTCGTGCAGCAGTTTACTACTGGGGACATATTTTTCCCAATATTCCCGAGTTTAAGAGAGATCGGGATGGGATTTATCCAAATAATTTTTTAAATTATGGTTATGCTATTCTTAGAGCTATAATTGCTAGAGCTCTTGTTTCAACCGGTTTGCTTCCGGCAGTGGGAATCCATCATCATAGCAAATATAATCCATATTGTTTGGCAGATGATATAATGGAACCTTTTCGTCCTTATGTCGATGACTTTATTTTAACGGTGATGAAACAATTTCCACAAGAAACAGAATTAACCAAAGAAGTGAAAGCAGAATTGTTAAAAATTCCTGTTTTAGATGTAACTATAAATAACAATCGAAGTCCTTTAATGATTGCAGCTTCCACAACAACTTCCAGTCTGTTTAAGTGCTATTCAGGAGAAATACGAAAGATTTTATATCCCATTATTTCTTTATAATTAGACCTATATGAAATGGAAAGGTATTCAGAATATCGAATTATGTGGGTTTTAGTCTTTTTTGATTTACCAACAGAAACACAAAAAGAACGAAAAATATATGCCAATTTTCGGAAGAAGTTATTAAAAGATGGCTTCAATATGTTTCAATTTTCAATTTATCTACGACATTGTCCTAGTTCTGAAAACGCTGAAGTACATACGAATCGGATTAAATCGAAATTACCGGAAAAAGGACATGTAGGAATCCTAACCATAACGGACAAGCAATTTGCAAGCATGGAGATCTTTTATGGAAAAAAAATTCAGGAAACGCCGCAAACGTCACAGCAATTAGAACTATTTTAGAAATAAAAAAGTGGGTTTTTTGAAAAAAATAGTAGTAAAATAATACTTAAATTTTATTTTGTAAATGTGTTTATATCGTGCAGATTAACAGTATTTTGCATGGATTCTGTTGTTAGAATCCATGCAAAGATACAATTTTGAAAGCAATTCACAACTCCTCTTCAATCTGTTGAAAAAGTTTTTTAGTTGTTAGAATCCATGCAAAGATACAATTTTGAAAGCAATTCACAACTGCATTTAACCGGTGTGCATATTTTTCAGTGTTGTTAGAATCCATGCAAAGATACAATTTTGAAAGCAATTCACAACGTACAAATCGGTATAAATATGAATGTAAGGTTGTTAGAATCCATGCAAAGATACAATTTTGAAAGCAATTCACAACGGGAGCTTCAGGGTTCATGGTGTCAACCTTGTTGTTAGAATCCATGCAAAGATACAATTTTGAAAGCAATTCACAACCGATTCTTTGTTGCGAGAAGTCGCGTACACGTTGTTAGAATCCATGCAAAGATACAATTTTGAAAGCAATTCACAACTCCGTGTCGATGAAGGCCTCGTCATTATCGGTTGTTAGAATCCATGCAAAGATACAATTTTGAAAGCAATTCACAACTAATTGTTGTTAGGTCTTTGTTTCTGATTAGTTGTTAGAATCCATGCAAAGATACAATTTTGAAAGCAATTCACAACTGGGTTGAATAGCTTTAGATAAGTAGTATTGTTGTTAGAATCCATGCAAAGATACAATTTTGAAAGCAATTCACAACTATCGTAACCTGACCCCATACTGTATTTTCGTTGTTAGAATCCATGCAAAGATACAATTTTGAAAGCAATTCACAACATAATTAAATGTTAGAGTAAATCCTCGCCAGTTGTTAGAATCCATGCAAAGATACAATTTTGAAAGCAATTCACAACTTTATGGCGCGCGTTTACATTTATTTCACGGTTGTTAGAATCCATGCAAAGATACAATTTTGAAAGCAATTCACAACTTGATGCCATGTGTTGATTTTAAAGAAAAGTTGTTAGAATCCATGCAAAGATACAATTTTGAAAGCAATTCACAACTCATGATGTATAACTACACCCTTTTTGCTTGTTGTTAGAATCCATGCAAAGATACAATTTTGAAAGCAATTCACAACTATTTTTAATTTGTTATTTACTAAGCTATCGTTGTTAGAATCCATGCAAAGATACAATTTTGAAAGCAATTCACAACTAAACATGCCACATTTGATAATCATTATTAGTTGTTAGAATCCATGCAAAGATACAATTTTGAAAGCAATTCACAACTAGATTTACTTATTTCTAATTGAATTTCTTGTTGTTAGAATCCATGCAAAGATACAATTTTGAAAGCAATTCACAACTCTGTTTGAGTAACAGGTGACATTTTAACAGTTGTTAGAATCCATGCAAAGATACAATTTTGAAAGCAATTCACAACAATTTTTAATTTGTTATTTACTAAGCTATCGTTGTTAGAATCCATGCAAAGATACAATTTTGAAAGCAATTCACAACTTAAAAAGCGGTACACATATACTAGATATAGTTGTTAGAATCCATGCAAAGATACAATTTTGAAAGCAATTCACAACTCAAGAATGTAAGTAGTTTTTCAAGGCTAGTTGTTAGAATCCATGCAAAGATACAATTTTGAAAGCAATTCACAACGAAGTTTTCTCAGCGATCTGATCAGGATCCGTTGTTAGAATCCATGCAAAGATACAATTTTGAAAGCAATTCACAACTATATTATTTATTAAGACTTTGCAACCTTTGTTGTTAGAATCCATGCAAAGATACAATTTTGAAAGCAATTCACAACATTAATTTCTATTGGTCGCCAATGGGTAACGTTGTTAGAATCCATGCAAAGATACAATTTTGAAAGCAATTCACAACTATCCTTTATCAAATGCATATGTTAGCAAAGTTGTTAGAATCCATGCAAAGATACAATTTTGAAAGCAATTCACAACTTGCTATTTTCTTTAATAGCACTTATGGGAGTTGTTAGAATCCATGCAAAGATACAATTTTGAAAGCAATTCACAACTAACTCGTTTCATGGATTACGGGGTTAATAGTTGTTAGAATCCATGCAAAGATACAATTTTGAAAGCAATTCACAACTAAGAAACGGTTTTTAAAGTTTAGATGTGAGTTGTTAGAATCCATGCAAAGATACAATTTTGAAAGCAATTCACAACCTTTCGATGTGCCGGCAAAACAAAACGATTGTTGTTAGAATCCATGCAAAGATACAATTTTGAAAGCAATTCACAACATACTTCTTCGGAAACAAAAACTGCTTTTGTTGTTGGAATCCATGCAAAGATACAATTTTGAAAGCAATTCACAACATTCAGCTGATAACTTCATGATTGAGGCTAGTTGTTAGAATCCATGCAAAGATACAATTTTGAAAGCAATTCACAACTACTCTATTCGATTAGTAGGCGAAAGCCGAAGTTGTTAGAATCCATGCAAAGATACAATTTTGAAAGCAATTCACAACTAGTAAGTTGAAAGATATTGACAGTTAACCGTTGTTAGAATCCATGCAAAGATACAATTTTGAAAGCAATTCACAACTCAATAGGAGTGGCATTTGTAAATCTTGGGTTGTTAGAATCCATGCAAAGATACAATTTTGAAAGCAATTCACAACTGAACCAAGTGGTTCAAGAGCCTAAGCTCCGTTGTTAGAATCCATGCAAAGATACAATTTTGAAAGCAATTCACAACAAGAATTTTGAATATATAAATCTCCGTATGGTTGTTAGAATCCATGCAAAGATACAATTTTGAAAGCAATTCACAACCTTTACATCTTCCGGAATTGCGTTTCTATAGTTGTTAGAATCCATGCAAAGATACAATTTTGAAAGCAATTCACAACAAACCTCTTCAAGTGCTTTGTTATATTCCAGTTGTTAGAATCCATGCAAAGATACAATTTTGAAAGCAATTCACAACTCTTATGGAACTAATCAGGATAAAACACAGTTGTTAGAATCCATGCAAAGATACAATTTTGAAAGCAATTCACAACAGTTCAGGATAGTTGTTTTGAGTTATGTAGGTTGTTAGAATCCATGCAAAGATACAATTTTGAAAGCAATTCACAACAAATATTGTGCATCCTCTTTAATGAATATCGTTGTTAGAATCCATGCAAAGA
>JAGDMF010000010.1 GCA_017860455.1 Bacteroidota bacterium | reverse complement strand
CCCAAAGGTATCGTGTGGACAGACGAATGGACTACGACTTTTGAGTTGTATGATACACTTCCGGACAACAAAATATGGAATAAAAAAGAGATGAATGAATATTTGCGTTTATTGAACAAATTCTATAAGGATTCCAAATTTCATCAATTTTATCTTGCGCATAAGTCTTTTTATGAAACAGTAGAAATCGCTTTCTCTTCCATAGTTACTAAGATTGACACTACATGGTTCTTTAACTTTTTTGGGTCACCATTTGAGTTAGACAATATATGGTTGGTTCCTGCGAACGGATATTTTAATTTTGCCATCAACCGTATTGATCGTAACGGTAAGGACCATCATAATTGTGCTATATCAGGGATGATGGAAGATTCCTCAGGGAATCCATATTTCCATGAACACACGTTCCAAACACTTATTCACGAAATATGTCACAACTACAATAATCCTATTTGTATGCGACACGAAGCCGAATTTCAATCTGTATGCGACACGTTGTACACATTTGTCAATGTAATACTAATCAAAGAGTATTACGGAAATCCTGGAGCAATAATGTATGAAGGTTTCAATAAATTGTGCGAATTTGCCTATTATAAGAGCCATAAGATATTCTGTGATAGCATATTACATGAAATGTCCGTGTCTCAGATATATAAGGGATTTTTTTGGTTCGAAGATATGCAACGATATTTGGATGTCTTTTTCCAAAACAGAGAACAATTTAAAACTTTTGAGCATTTCTTTCCATCTCTCAAATTGTTCTTGAATAGAACCGTTGACTTAATGGAACACTATTATTGTCCTAAGTATGATTTAATCAGACCACGTGCAGTGGCAACCTATCCGGGAAACAATGAGGTAGTCGATACCACTTTGAAATTCATTATGATTCAATTCTCAAAACCGATGCAAAAAGTTGGTGTGAGATCGAGAGTTGATGACCCTGAAGTTACACCACTTCCTTATGAAGGGTATAGAACATACTGGGTTAATGATTACCTCTATGTCGTTTCTTGGAGTGAGAATCTGAAACCCAATACTAAATATGGATTCAGAGTAATCGAGGATTTTGCAGATGCTGTGGATTATTACGGCTCCATACCTTACGATTTGATTTTTGAAACGAAATAAAAAAATAGAGGTCACCATTTAATTTCATATCTTTGCACTTAGAAAAACGAAATAATTATGGAAATATTCAAAGGACAAAACCTCTTAGAGATTGCTGAACGCTTCAAAACAGTCGAATACTGTAAAAAATACTTATCCGAAATCAAAAGCGTTGACCACTAAAAATTTTATTTTATGAAAAAATCGTCTTTATTGCTTCTGTTATTATTCATTGTTTTATCCGGCTTTTCGCAAATAAAAGTAACCGGAACATTGAAAGATTCGATTTCCCATCAACCCATTCAATATAGCAGAATTACATTTGGAGATCCTTCGAATGTCGTGTTATCCGATAAAAATGGATACTTTGAAATATCATATAGTAAAACCGGAAAGTTGCAAATCAGTAATGTTCAGTATGAATTAAAAGAGTTTTCTGTAAAACAAAATTCTGAATTGGGCGCCATCAAATGCACCCCGAAAATTTATCAATTGCCCCCTTTTGTATATAATTCCAATTCTTCCCCAAAAATTGCAGGTGAGTATGATCCGCAAAAAATCATCAAACGAAAAGGAAATCGGAGATTTTTCAGAACCGTTTCATCTATGTTTGTATCATTATTTATTAAAAATCCTTCTCTTAATGGTGAAACCACTTACATAGATACTTTAAATTATTATATCATAGATCCATCCAAAAATGGATTTCCATTTAGAGTTCAAGTGTATGAGGCGATTCCAAACAGTGATGGCACGATCTCTCATGGAAAGGCATTAATACCCGAAAATATCATTCTTCAGTATCCGGAGTATGAAGGGTGGATTCAAGTGGATGTCAAAAAATATGGAATAAAGATTCCAGCGAACGGGATTTTTGTTTCATTAGAATTCTTAGAAAGTATAGAATGTAAACCGGTTATAAAAAATAAAATAAAGACATTAGATGGTTCCTGTACTTTGATTAGTGGTTTGGTATCAAAATCAAATCAAGAGATCAGAAACAAAGCATTGCATCTTTTATATTCAAAAAAGTCAAAGAAAAAACCAAGTCACTGGACTGCCTTTGGAAAGTTGTTACCAGGATATAATATGGATTTCAAATATTTTGGGGATCAATATAATTGGGGTTATTTAAACACCGGTAATCCGTTGATATACATTAATTTTTCGGTTGAATAAAAAAATAGTATCTTCATATTAAACTAGTAATAAATCATTAGCAATTCTAAATAAACTATCAAAAATGAACCGATTTTTCTTAATCTTCGCTCTCCTTTTTAGTATCTCTTTTTCGCAAGGACAAAAAAATGTAAAAAAGTATTATGAGTATGTGAACAAAGCGGAATTAGCGATTTGTAAATCAAAATATCAGGCGGCTTCTAAATATTATCAAAAAGCATTTCAAACAGGAATTTGCTTTCAGAAAGACTTGAGAAATGCCTTTACTGTGGATTATAAATTTACAGGAAAAGAAAGTAACGCACTCATTTATACTCATAAACTGGCTCAACGAGGATTTTTTGCGCCTTTAATAGATTCTGTTAAAGACTTCAAATTGTATGCACAAATAAAACAAATTCAGGATACAACTCAAATCATTTACGACCGTTCCCTATTAAAACAACTGGATACACTTACGATAATTGATCAGTCGTATCGGAAGAATGGCTTCGCATACAAGATAGAAAACCGCCACGTAACTGACTCTTTAGATTTAATAAATTACAATATTTGGATGGGATTTTATAACATTAATGATGAAAGAGTAAAACAAACTTTGGGAATCTATTTCTTTAATACCCCTGTTTTACTACTTCGTCATAATATTCCATTTCAAAGATTTCCTGAAGACATATTATGGGAACAAGTTCAAAATGGATATTTAGATGTGAGAGATTATTTAGAAATATATGGTGTTTATATTGGAACAATTGGCAATACTGAACAACAAGAAATGTATGCAAAAATTCCTTTTTGTTTTGCTGCTATAGCCAATAAAACATTTTTTGGATTATATCCAAAAAAGGATTCCCCTAAACTGAGAAAACCGTTCTATTTGAATTCCCCTAAAGATGAAATGAAAAAATATATATATCAGTTTTATCATGGAACTAAAGATTTTAATTTGGCAAGAATTACTTTATACGGCTCTCCTTGTAGTGAAAAAGCCGAATTAAAATTAAAAAGTATCTATGATGATTTTAAAATGAATAAACCGGATGAATATAAAAAAAACAAGTATTTCACTTTAACGAACCCGGAGTGGGATTGTGAATAGTACGTTACCTGCAAGTCTAATTTTTGCACAATAAAAAGTCTAATTTTTGCACAATAAAAAGTCTAATTTTTGCACAATAAAAAGTCTAATTTTTGCACAATAAAAAGTCTATTGGAAATGGATCGAGACATTCAGGTTCCAATAATAATGTCAACAAACCCCAGGATGCTGTTAGCAGGGGAATCTCCAAGATTGATTGATGAATGGCAGATATACCCTGACCGCAGGTTTTGCTTGCATTAGGGCGCAGGCCAAATACCCCGCAAGTTAATGTGCTAATGTGCAAATATGCTAATGTGCTAATTATAAATGAATAATGAATAATGAATAATGGTTCAAGGTAGACATTAGTCCTTTGTCCTTTGTCTTTAATCCTTCGCCCTTTGCCTTGCGCCCTTCGCCTAATTCAATTTTACTTCTTTTTCGTGAGCAAACTTTTGATATCATTCAACTTCATCAATGCCTCTACCGGAGTTAAGGTGTTGATGTCGATATCCATAATCTGATCTTTGACATCCAATAGCAACGGATCATCGAGGGCAATAAAACTCAACTGATAACCGGGTTCCTTTTTCTCCTTTTTAGCCGATCTTAACTCTTTATGCTCCCGGGTGCTTTCAAGGGTGTGCAAAACCTCTTCCGCCCGTTGCAAAACCTGATACGGCATCCCGGCCATTCTGGCTACATGAATCCCAAAGCTGTGCTCACTTCCGCCCGGCTCCAGTTTGCGTAAAAATAAAATTTTATTGTTGATCTCTTTAACCGTCACATGATAATTTTTAATCCTCGGAAATTGATCCGCCATGTTGTTCAATTCATGGTAATGGGTAGCAAATAGCACTTTGGCTTTGAATTTTTTATGCTCATGGAGATATTCCGCTATAGACCAAGCAATGGAAACCCCATCATAAGTGCTGGTTCCACGACCAATCTCATCCAATAAAATCAAGCTTCGATCCGAAATATTATTTAGGATACTCGCTGTTTCATTCATCTCCACCATAAACGTGGACTCTCCGGTACTGATGTTGTCGGAAGCCCCAACACGGGTAAAAATCTTGTCCACAATGCTGATGGTGGCTTCCTCCGCAGGGACAAAACACCCCATCTGTGCCATTAACACAATAAGCGCAGTTTGCCTTAATAATGCAGATTTCCCGGACATATTGGGGCCGGTGATGATGATGATTTGTTGTCGCTCATTATCTAAATAGAGATCGTTGGAAATATATTTTTCACCCGGAGGCAACTGTTTTTCAATAACCGGATGTCGTCCGTTTTTAATTTTAATCGCAGTCCCCTCTTCAAAAATCGGTTTTACATAATGATTTTCAATAGAAACCATGGCAAAGCATAGCAAGACATCCATTTTTGCAACCAATCGGGCATCTAATTGAATCATAGGAATATAATCCAATAAACTCAAAACCAAATCGTTGAATAATCTGGCTTCGATGTCCAGAATTTTATCTTCTGCCCCTAAAATTTTAGTTTCTAATTCCTTTAACTCTTCTGTGATATAACGCTCACCATTCGTTAACGTTTGTTTCCGGATCCACTCTTCCGGAACTCTGTTTTTGTGAGTATTGGTCACTTCAAGGTAATACCCAAAAACATTGTTGAATCCAATTTTCAATGAAGAGATTCCGGTTTTAATCGCTTCCCGTTGTTGAATATCGGCTAATACCGTTTTACTATTATGAGCTAAAGAGTTTAACTCATCCAAATCCGCATCAACCCCTTTTTTGAAAATTCTACCTTTATTGAGCACCACCGGAGCATCTTCCAGAATCTGGTTTTCAATGGTTTGACAAAGGGAGAGGATCGGGTTGAGTTGTTCTCCGATTTTGATCAATGCCGGAAATTGAAACTGAAGACACTCTTTTTGAAGGGCCTCAACAGCTCTTAGGGCACGCCCCAGTTGAAGCATCTCCCGCGGATTGATTTTACCGGTTGCTATTTTGGAAACCAATCTTTCCAAATCTCCTATCTGCTTGATAATTTGAATAATATGACGAGATTTTTCCTCATGATCCATGAAAAAGTTAACAATGGCTAGGCGCTCTTCGATCATCACTCTCTCTTTTAGAGGAAGCACCAGCCATTTCCGTAACATCCTTGATCCCATGGGAGTTTGGGTTTTGTCCAGAATCTGAAGAAGCGTCACCGCATTTTCATTGGGAGAGTGAATCAGCTCTAAATTCCGAACCGTAAACCGATCCAGCCAAACATACAACTCCTCTTCAATTCGGTTGATCTTATTGATATGTCCAATTTTATGATTTTGAGTTTCATATAAATAATGAAGCGCTGCACCGGCAGCTATGGTTCCTAACGTTAACATCTCTACGCCAAACCCTTTTAACGTATTGGTTTGAAAATGTTTAGTAAGTAGGTCGTACGTATAATCGGTAGTAAACACCCAGTCTTCAAAAGTAGTAAGCAACAGTTTGTCTCCAAAAAGTTCTTTAAAAGAGGACACTTTATTTTTCAACAAAACCAATTCAGAGGGTCTGAAATTTTGCAAGAGTTTATCAATATATTCCTGATTTCCTTCTGCCACATAAAACTCGCCGGTGGAGATATCCACAAAAGCGATCCCCATCATTTTATCTCCAAAATACAGAGAGCCTAAGAAATTGTTCTCTTTTTGTTCTAAAACCTTATCATTGATAGAGATACCGGGTGTAACCAGTTCCGTAATTCCCCTTTTTACAATTGTTTTAGTGAGTTTTGGATCCTCTAATTGCTCACAAATAGCGACTCTATAACCGGCCCGGACTAATTTAGGAAGATAGACATCAATGGAATGGTGAGGAAATCCTGCAAGGTCAATAAACTGGGCTGATCCATTGGCTCTTTTGGTCAACACAATTCCTAAAACCTGCGATGCTTTCACTGCATCTTCTCCAAACGTTTCGTAAAAATCTCCGACTCTAAACAGTAAAATAGCATCAGGATGTTTCGCCTTAAACTGATTGTATTGTTTCATTAAAGGAGTTTCTGCAATCTTGTTCATACCGGTATCATATTGAGTTTATTCACACATCTTATAAGATGAATGAATCTGCAAATATAATGAAAAAAGGGGTTCTGTCAGGGATACATTAGCAAATATGCCTCAAAGCGTTCCACTACTTCTGCTGCATACTTAACAGCTTGTTTACCGGGGAAAAATCCCGATTTAACAACAGGATCATTAGCATACTCTTTTTTGGATTTTAGAATTAAATATTTGGAAACACAGGTCCATTGCGTGGAGTTTTCCTGATATTTTTCACACAATCTTTGCGCATCCAAAATGTGACCCCGGCCGGCATTATAGGAAGCAGCAATAAAATGTAATTTCTCTTTCAGATCAGTAATATTATCAAAAGATTTAGCAATTCTGTAAACATATTTAACTCCTGCTGCAATTTGCGCTTCCTCTCCTGAATTTTCATCAATACCAAAATTATTCATCGTTTCAGGCATCATTTGCATCAAACCATAGCTTCCCCCTAAGCCTAACAAGCCTGCTTCAAATTTACTCTCCTGATACATGATTGCCGCAATAAATCTCCAGTCAATGTTGTATTGAGTGGCATATTTCTTGATGATAGCATCGTAGGGTGATATCGTATGTCTTTTAGATTTGGTAAATGTTCCGTTAATGACAGTGGAACGGGAGGAAAAATATTTATTTATAATACTGGTATATCTTTTGGTTTTCATAAAATTATATAACCAGTCATTAATCTGATGATTCAATTCTGTGTTTTTTTTATTGAGAACCCAACTTCTTTCGTATTCCGGACCTACTTTATCAATAATTTTTAAAGTAGAATAAAAGGGAAGCAATGTAACAGCCAGGTTATAGTCACAAACCAGGTAATCGATCTCTTTATCTTGCAGGAGATCAAATAATTCCTCGCTACTATACTCTTTTTGGTAAACCAAATTAAATTTTTGTTGTTTGAGCTCTTTGATATAAAGAAAATGGTGATAATCGTTTGGAACATGAACGTTTTTGAGTGTATCTTTATTTAAGGCGAGATCTTTTCTGGAGATCAAAACCGGTTTACTAAAGGAGTGGGGTAAAGAAAACTCTAAAAATGGGGTCACCAAACCCCATCTTCTGAAATCTAGAGCAATAATATCATAATTATTTTTAAAAAGTTCTTTATAAATAGAGTCAAAACTCGAACATACGGTTATATCAATTTTTTTTCCGGATGTTTTTTCAAACTCTTTCAAAAGATCATATTGAAATCCGATAGGGGTTCCTTTATAAATGAAATAATCGGAAGCATGAAAATTCAAAAGCACCCGAATGGTTGAATCATTCTTTTTAAAAAAGGTGTTTTCAGTATTATTTTTAGGTAAAAAGTAAACAGGATAGATGAAATAAAGAACCAATAGCAGTAGGAATGTTGCTATTATTACAACTAAGTATGAAGAAAAAAATCTCTTCAAAATGGTTAAAGTTGGTTACTAAATAGGCGTATTGTTATTGTTCAATAAGTAAAATTGTTTTCTCAACTAATTCGTTTGGCATCAGTTTCACTTGCCCGGCGCCGATATAGGTAGTAATGTTTCCAAGCCCGTCATCAACGGTATAGGTAGCTTTTACATCCAAAAGAGCTTCATAAGTAAAAGTATGAGAATAAGATCCGGTTGTATCAGTAACACCGCTTGCCTGTGCAAATGCAGCATAATTTTCTTTACCAATCTCAACGACAGCACCAATCACAACATCGCCGGTATCAATACCGGTAAGTGAAAAATTACAATCAATTTTTACAGGATAGGTTATCTCTTTATCACAACTTGAAAAAAGTAGAACCAACAAAATTGCAATAACTACAGGAATGAATACAAAAGTTTTCTTTACCATTTTAATATATTTTAAAGTGCAAAAATATAAAAATTCTTTGATAGTCCATTTTTTTTATCAATTTTTTATTTTTTTAAAATAGTTTTGTTCTGGTTTGTCTGGTTTATGTATTATTTTTTTCTTTGTTTTAGTAGAATTATTTGTATATTTGCTCCCTCAAATCAACGCTAATAATGACTCAAATGAAACTCAGAAACGCTTATAAAACACAGAATTACATTTTTAAAATCCTTTTTTCTCTTTTAACCCATTTTAAACTTTTTTAAAATGAATGATGAACTATTTTATAGACTTGCTCTTTTCGTAACACCCGGAATTTCAAATGGAATGATCAAAAAAATGATTCAAAAACTGGGGTCAGCCAAATCCATTTACGAAGCAGATTCCCGAACGATTCAAAAAAATTTTAAAATAAAAATTCCACCCATTGAATTAACCTCATCGATAGAAAAAGAGGTTAAAAGAGAATGGATTCACATTCAAAAAAATGGGATTAAAGTGGCTTTTTTTGATCAGCCAGAATATCCTCAAAGAGTTCAAGTTTGTAAAAGTTTTCCAAATCTTTTCTTTTATCTGGGAGAACCACTTTTTAATCATGACAAAGTTTTATCTGTTGTTGGGACAAGGGAAGCCAGCAATTATGGTGCAGACGTTGTTCAAAAATTAATTTCAGAAATTGCACCTTCCAATCCATTAATTGTAAGTGGTTTAGCTTTAGGAATTGACACGTTAGCACACGAAGCTGCATTAAAAAACAACTTAAAAACGATAGGAATACTGGGATCAGGATTGGGAAAAATTTACCCGGCATCTAATATAAAGTTAATCCATAAAATGGTACAAAACGGAAGCACGGTCATGTCAGAATATTTGTATCATCAAACCCCTGATAAGACCAATTTTCCGGAAAGGAACCGGATTATTGCATCTATTTCTGATGCCACTTTAGTAGTAGAAACCAAAACCAAGGGGGGAAGTATCATTACGGCAAAAATGGCACATGCGTACCAAAAAAAACTGTTTGCAGTTCCCGGATCTATTTTTGAATCGGGACAATCCGGTTGCAATGAATTGATTCAAAATGGGATGGCAAAAATGGTTACATCGGGTAAAGAGATTTTGCAAATGTTGTTTTGGGATAACCCGGTAGTAGATTCCTATCAGCCTTCCCTTTTTTTCGATTTTTCGGAAGAAGAGGAAAAACTGCTACGAATGATTCAAAAAAAAGGTAAACTAACCATTGATGAAATTGTAGCTCAATCTGTTTCGAATACTCCGTCACAAATTGTAACACAACTTTTAAAACTGGAATTTCAGGGGATTATTGAGTGTGGCCCTGGCAAAGTGTATCGGATTATTAAAAGATAAAATATCTGGGTCGGGGATCATGTGGATAATTGCCAAAAAGAAAAGTGAAGGGAATTTTATGAGATATAAAGGGGGGACTCCCCGACAACCGGATATGAGTCAAAAATAATATCAGAAATAGGTTTTTTTTATAACTTTTTTTTAAGATCTAAAAAAGTTGTTAGAATTATAAACATCGCACTGATTTACAATGTTTTAAAATTTTAAAAAAAAGTAAAAATTGTTGAAAATTACGTTGAAAATTGTTAAAAACCAGCCTGTTTCGTAGTCATTTTGTTAAAAAAAATGGTCAATAAAGAAGAAAAATGAAAAAAAGTTTCTAAAACGCTACATAATTGCAAATTGTTTTGTATATTTGTCCGCTTATCATATTATATGTAACAATTTATTTATTGTTTCGTATTTTATTGATTAAATGTTTATAAATCAATATATTAAACAAAACCTAAAAAAAAAGTAAACAAATTTAAAAAAATATTATTCACTAAAACATTTCAAAAATGAAAAAAATTGACGTTTTCAAGAGGGCATTTCTTAGTATGATGCTTCTTTTTGCTATGGTTTGCACAACTTTTGCGCAAACAACAATAGCATCCTGGAACTTTGATGGATTGACAGCATCAAACACAATTAATGTGATCTCTTCTGATTCCGGAACAGGAACAATTTACCTAGATGGCACTCATGGTTCATCAAACTGGGATACCACATCAACAAACTTACAATTAACAGCATTTGGAGGAACACCAAGTTCAGGTAAAGCATTAAGCATTGCAAATAGTTCTTCAAACGGTTATAGTATTATTATTTTAGTTCCAACAACTGGTTTAGAAAACATAAGTATTGCTTTCAAAACGAGAGGAACATCCGCAGGATTTAACACTCATACATGGGGATATAGTACTGATGGTACTACATTCACAGATTTAACTACAATTAATACTGCAAATAACACTTCAACCTGGTTAGAAAAAATCGTTGATTTTTCAAGTGTATCAGCCATAAACAATATTTCTACAGCATATATCCGATTAACTGTTAACGGAGCAACTGCTGCAAATGGAAACAATAGAATTGACAGTTTGGTTATTACAGGAACCGTTCCAACTGTGGTTTCCAATACAGCTACTCCAACATTCACTCTTCCTTCAGGCGTTTTATATGCTCCTGCAACCGTTACTCTTGAGTGTACAACACCTGCATCAACTATTTATTACACTACTGATGGGACAGCCCCAGATATTTCTTCAAATGTTTTTACTGCACCAATTAATATTACAGCAACAACAACCATTAAAGCGATTGCTATGGCTACCGGTTTTAATCCAAGTAACATAGCTACGGCAACCTATACTTTCCCTGTTGAAGTGGCCAATATTGCTGCTTTCAAAGCGGCTAACACTGCAACCAATTCAACTGTTTACAAAATTACCGGAGATGTTACCTTCGTTCACAGAGCCGGAAGAAACGTATTTGTAAAAGATGCTACCGGAGGTTTATTAATTTATGATTTCTCTACACCGGTAATTGCAAATCCTTACAACAATGGTGATGTTATTTCTGGTGGTGTTTATGGTACTTACACGCTCTATAACGGATTAAGTGAATTAGTTCCAACCCAACCAACAGCAGTGGGTACTCCCGGAACAGCTGTTCAACCCATTACAATCACAGTTAGTGAACTTCTTACTAATTATGCCAATTATGAATCTCAATTGATTAAAGTTAATGAAGTAACTTTTGCTGCTGCTACTTTTGGTACAGGAAGTGCAGCCAATATCAATATTACTCAAGGTACAGATGTAACTGTTTGTAGAAATCATTTTGGTACACTTACCGGTATTGTTGCCCCAACCATTCCTCAAGATGTTGTTGGTTTTGCAATCACATTTAATGCAACTCGTCAAATTGCGCCAAGAGATCCAGCTGACATTGTTCAACATAGATATGCTCCAACAATTGTTACAAATCCTATCCCTGATGCAATGACTCAAAATCAATTATTATCAACTGTAATTCTTCTTGAAGGTTCTGCAGCATTTAATAGCACTCCTGTTCCCGGAACATTTGCGTGGACAACTCCAAGTACCATTTTAACAACTGCAGGTGCGCAAACTATTAATGTTACTTTTACTCCAACTGATTTGACATCTTATCTTCCTGTTACTTTTGGATTACCTGTAACTGTAAATTCAGCTTGTTTAAGTCAAACTCCTTGGAATTATGGTTTTGAAGATGGCACAAATGGTTCTACTATTGGTGGATGTTTCTCCCAAGCTATTGTGAGTGGATCAAGAAATTGGGTTTATAATTCTACAAACACAGATTATAACAGAACACCAAGAACAGGTTCGTTTAATGCAACTTTACAATGGTCGTGCGATACTTGGTTGTTTAAACAACTTTCTTTACAACCCGGAACATATTCATTTTCAATGTACGCAAGACAAGATTATGAATCTACCAGTCTTTCAAATATTACAGTAAAAATTGGAACAGCCGCAACAACGGCAGCAATGGATGCTGGATCTTTTATCGTTCCTCAAACCGGTATTACTTGGGGTAATTATCAAAATTTAACAGGTACTTTTACTATTACTACTGAAGGTGTTTATACTGTAGGTATTAAAGGGTATATGAATGGTGATCCTTATTATATCAGTATTGATGATATTTCAATCATCCAAACAAGCGGCACTGGATGTCAAGCTCCAAGCTTACTCACAGTTTCCAATATTGGAACAACATCTGCTAATTTAACTTGGACTCCTGTTGGAACTGAAACATCCTGGATTGTTAGATATAAAGAAATTAGTGCAACTACTTGGAATGTAGTTACGACTACATCTCCATCATATATCATATCTAATTTGAATCCTTCCATGAATTATGAAGTAGGCGTTAAAGCTAACTGTGGTTCTGGACAATATAGTGGTTATATTAGTAAAACTTTCACAACTTTATGTAATCCTCTTGTAACTTTACCTTATGTTGAAGATTTTGAAGCTGTTGCAGTAAATGGATTCCCAGATTGTTTTAACAAACTAACTACAGGTTCTGCTTATATTAAAGTAGTTCAAATGACTGGAACTAAAGGTATTGAAATGAGCACCGGTGGTATTGAAACCAGCATGCTTATTTTACCACGTACTCAGGCTTATGTAAATACATTAAGATTGAAATTCAAATATGATGGTGGTGCTAATCATAAATTCAAATTCGGATATATCACAAATATTAATGATGCTTCAACTTTTGTTACTTTAAAAGAAGATAGTATAACTAATTTAGGATGGTATAATTACGATTTATTTACTTCAAATACATTAACCGGAACAGAAAGAATGGCTATCGTATTTAATATGGGTAGCGGTTATTCTGCAAGATTAGACAGTGTAACATTAATGTCACAACCTGCTTGTTTTGAGCCAATTAATTTATCAATTAACTCTTCAGCATTTACTTCTGCTATGTTAAACTGGGCATATCCAACCACTTCATTACCAACGAACTATACTGTTAATTACAGATTAGTAGGTGATACTACATGGATTGTAAAAGCTAATGTAGCAAGACCTTATAATTTAACCGGATTGGTTAAAAACAATATTTATGAGTTTAGAGTAAAAGCTAATTGTAGTGGTGGTGGTAGCGATTGGTCTTCCACATTTACATTCCGTACACAATATCAAACTCTTTATTATCAAGGGTTTACTTCAAATACAACTCCATTTGCATGGAAGAATGAAAAAACTGCAGGAACCACAACTCCTGGTGTTTTTGATTTTGTTACATCTGGATCAAATCCAACTTGTACTCCTCAAGCCGGACCTTACATGGCAAGATTTAATTCATATAGTATTTATGGTGGTGGTGTTGCTGAATTAAGTACTCCTAATATTTATGGTATTGGTGTTGGATCACTAATCAAATTCTGGGTTTACAGAGATGACTACTCTTCCTATATTTCTTATGATGAAGGTATCAAAGTTTTCGTTAATGATAGTGCATCCTCAATTGGAGGTGTTGAACTTATCAACGTTCATAGAAGTACCGGTTTATCTCCAATAGTATCTGCTCCTGGTTGGTATCAATATATTGGTCGTGTACCGGCTGCTGGATTTAATTATGTTATTTTCCAAGGTTATAGTGCTTTTGGTAATAATATTTTCTTTGATGAAATTGAAGTTACTACACCTGTTTACATTCCTGTTGTTATTACAAATGGACCAAACGGTACTTCCAATCCTACCGGTTATCAAAGTATCTTAAATGGAACAACCCGTTTAATTAACTTTACTCCAGCTGTTGGATATAGAGTTGCTTCCATTACTATCAATGGTAACGAGGTTCAAGGTTCTGATTTAACAAATTCCAGACCATTTGCATATACTTTATCTGTAGGGTTAGACACACTTGCTGTAAATGCTACTTATGAAAAAATACCTTACACAATAACTCCTTCTATCACCAACTTCCATGGTGCTAACTACCTAGATAATGGTAACATGCCTGGTACTATTACTCCAAGTACTCCAACTATCGTTCTTCATGGTGAAGCAACTACATTTACCATCAATGTTAATCCAAATTTCCATTTATATAGATTGTTGGTTGATGGTGTAAGTGCTCCATTTATTGCTCAAGGTAATAATACATTTACTTATACATTTAGCAATGTAACTACAAACCACACCATTGAAGCGATTGTTAAAATTGACACTATTGCTGTTCAATACACCGTTACAGGTGGTGCCGGAATTTTAGACGGTGTTACTGTTTTAGGTCCTACTGTTCATTCTACTTATGTTAATTATGGTGATGATTTAATGGCTACTATGCCTGCTGCTCCTGGATATGAAAATATATCTACAACTGTAAATGGTCTAAATGTAGGAGCTGCTACTCAATATCAATTATATGACATCATGACAACCCAACTCATCTACGTTGTTTATGCTCCTAAAACCATCAATATTACTACTCAAACATTCGGAAATGGTACTGTAACTGCTGGCACATCATATTCTTATGATCCTGCTTTTGTATATAACTACACTGCAGTTCCTGCTACAGGTTATTATATTTCAGCAGTTCTTGTTAATGATGTTCCAGTTACTGTAGCTAATCCCATGAGTTATACCGGTCAGTTAACTAATATCACTGATGATAAAGCTATTAAAGTATATTTTGAACCTCTAACATTTGACATTACTGCAACTTGTGGCCTTGGTGGAACAATTCTTCCAAATGGTGGTGCAACCTATAACTATGGTGTATCTCAAAACTATGTAATTACAGCTGCAACCGGATATACCATTGCTTCTGTAGTTGTGGATGGTTCTCCTGTAACTGTTCCTGCAAATGCTACATCTTATACTCATTCTTTCAATAATATTACAGCAAATCATACTATTGCTGCTACATTTGCAATTAATACATTTACAATCACAGCGACTGCCGGTGCAAATGGCTCCATTACACCTGCCAATGCTACAGTCGTTAATTATAATGGAAGTCAGGTTTATACTGTTACTCCAGCTGCAGGATATCACATTCTTAATGTTTTAGTAGATGGAATTTCTATGGGTCCAATTGGTACATATACTTTTGCTAACGTAATGGCAAATCATACTATTGCTGCTACTTTTGCTATTAATACCTATACATTAACAGCTTCAATCAATGGTAATGGAACAATTACACCTGCTGGTGTTACAACTGTTAATTATGGTGCAAATCAAACTTATACCATTGCTCCTGCAACCGGTTCAGTTCTTGTAAATCTATTTGTTGATGGTGTTGCTCAAGGTGCAATTACTACCTATACATTCTCTAATGTAACAGCAAACCATACTATTCAAGCTATTACAAATTCTGCTTCATATACCATTACTGTTAATCAACCTGCAAACGGATCCATCACTCCAGGTACACAAGTGGTGACTTATGGTGCTACCCCTTCATTCACTATTACACCAAATACCGGATATAACATTTCCACTATCACAGTAAATAGTACTCCTGTTGCTTTCACTCCTAATTCAGCCGGAACAGCAGTTATTACATTACCAGCAGTAGCTGCTAATGCAACTGTAACCGCTACAATGGCCGTTAAAACTTTCACCATTACTGCAACTGCAGGTGCTAATGGAACAATCACTCCATCAGGTGTTGCTACATTAAATTATGGCGCTAACTCTGCTGTATACACATTCACTCCTGCTTCAGGTTATGAAGTGGCTGATGTTGCTGTTAATGGCGTTTCTGTTGGCGTTGCTGCTTCTTATCAATTTGTAAATGTTACAGCAAACAAAACTATTGATGTTACTTTCCAATTAATTAATTGCGAAGCTCCTATCAATGCTTATGTTACAAATATTGCACAAAATACTGCAACATTGAATTGGAACAATACTGGGGCTGCTGCTTATACCATTCAATATAAAGCTATTGATGCTACTGATTATACTGTAGTTAATAATGTAGCTGCTACTGAATATGATCTAACAGGTTTAACTGCTGAAACTTACTACATCTGGCAAGTGAAAGCAAATTGTACTGCAACTAACGCAAGTGATTGGTCTGCTGAAAGAGGATTCACAACTCTTCCTGTAGGACATGAAGGTGTTAATGATGTTGATTTAACTTCTGTTCAAGTTTATAGCAATGCGTCTGACATCTTTATCGTCAATAAAGAAAACGTACCTATTACCAACGCTTCTATTTTTGATATGTGTGGCAAATTGATCTATAGCGGAAACGTTATTGAAAATCCAACCATCATTTCATTAAATGCTGCTACAGGTATTTATGTAGTAAGATTATCTACGGCAAATGGAACTGCTTCTTACAAAGTACATATTACTAAATAAGAATAGATCTTAATCCTATTAAAAAGGCTGCCTTATGGCAGCCTTTTTTTTTATTTTGTAATTACAATTCCTAGCAATTTTGCGATCTCTTCCCTCCTCGTATTCAACTGACTTAATTTATTCGAAACAGAAGGAAGTAATTCTTCAGGACACTCCTCTTTTAAAACAAGAAATATTAGCTCTCTATAATCCTCTAGTTTTCTTAATTTAAAACTATTTATGGTGGACTCTACCTTATTGTTTAATTTGTTGATATTATTTCTTACTGATCTGGTAATAATTTCAAATTTAGATTCCCATAAATGGCTATAATCCGGATCCTCTTTGATCAAATGTTTGATGCAAAAATTGGAAATATCCGTATTGGAATGGGAAGAAAAATAATTTTTTATCTTATCCTGATTTTCTGCAACTTTTGCAATTTCGGCATACTCGAAGAAAATATCCTGATATAGCGGATTTTTAAATTTAATCTGTTGGTCATGAAACTCATCAAAAAGATATTGATCAATCCTTATTTGATCATAATAAACACCTTCATTATCCTGTTTTTCAATATCAATTTCAAACATTCCATATTTCAGAATTAGAAGAATAATCTTTTCTTCCATGGCATCTACAGCATCATACCTGGATTCTACAGTAGTGGGAAGTTTAAATGAATCATTGGTTGCAACTGATTCTATAGAGGAAGTCTCTGAATTATTTGGATCTTTAGAATCTGCTTTATTTTGATTCATCTTTTTCCAAACTGCTTTTCGCAACTGGATATTGAGTGTTTCTTCCGGTAATTCAAAAAGTTGAGAGCACTCTTTAACAAACATGGCCCGTGCAATCACTTCAGGTATTTCGGCTATATTATTAATGATCTCATTTACCATGTCCGCGCGTTTCATGGGATCTTTACCCGCCTCTTTAGATAAAACCTTAGCTTTAAAAATCAAAAAGCTGACACTGTTTTCTTCCAAAAACAATTTTAGTTGTGCATCTTCGTTTTTGCGTGCAAATGAATCTGGATCCTCTCCATCAGGGAGTGCCACTATATGAACATTAAGTCCGCTTTCCAACAACAAATCGATCCCCCTCATTGAGGCTTTAATACCTGCTGTATCGCCATCATAAACAACCGTAATATTTTTGGTTTGAGATGCTATAAGCTTAATCTGACCTTTTGTCAAAGCAGTTCCTGATGAAGCAACCACATTCTCAATTCCTGAAGCATGCATGGAAATAACATCAGTATAACCCTCTACCAAATAGACATTATCAAGTGTTCTGATCGCTTTTTTGGCTAAATGAAAGCCATATAAAATATCGCTTTTGTGGTAAATTTCACTTTCAGGAGAATTGAAATATTTAGATATTTTTTCTCCCGTTTTTAAAGTACGTCCACCAAAACCTACCGTTTTCCCTAACGTATTGTGAATAGGAAACATCACTCTACCGTGAAAAAAATCAAACAAACGACCCTGTTCGCTTTTTTTTATAAGACCTGTTTTTATCAAATGATCCTCTTTGTATCCATTTTTTTTGGCAAAATTGAGAAATGAATCCCACCCTTCCGGAGAATATCCTAATTTGAATTTTTTAATGATATTTTCATGAAGTCCCCGTTCTTTAAAATAAGTTAGGCCAATGGTTTTACCCTCTTCTGTTTCAAAAAGTTGCTCAATAAAATAATTTTCCGCAAAGCGATTTAATATGAATAAGCTCTCTTTTTCAGAATCAGCTACAATCTCATCCTGCGTTTTATCAACATCTTCTTCAATCGTAACATTAAATTTTTTTGCCAGAATTTTTAATGATTCCGGATAGGAGATCTTCTCATGATTCATTAAAAACTGGACTGCGTTACCCCCGGCATCACAGACAAAACACTTGTAAATTCCCAACCTGGGACTGACATACATGGATGGATTTTTATCTTCATGGAAAGGGCAAAGACCAACCCAGTTCTGCCCTCTTTTTTTCAGAGAAACGAAGTCGCCAACCACCTCTTCGATTTTAGCGACCAATAGAATTTCATCTATTGTTCTCTTAGAGATCATTATCTGCTCACTTTAAATTTCTTAAAAACTTTATCATCATTAATAACCTGAACCGCCTTTAGAAATGTTTCATCACTTAATAAGAAAATTTGATAAGCTTCTCCATAAGAGAATAGATTTCTGGCAAATTCGAACATGATGGCTTCTTTGATAAACTCGTTTATTTTAGCCAAATTTCTAAGTTGCATAGATTCTGAGTAGGACTGATTCATATAGTCTGCAAACATTTTATTAAATTGTTCCATCGATTGTATTGAAGATGGATCTTTGTATAATGAATCTAAAAGCTCTTTCTTTTCATTAAAAAAGATTTCTGCTCTTCTGGAAAAATAGAGCGGAACACTATCTTCAACTCCCTCTTTATGAGCATAATCCATCACTTGTTTCAAAAGATCATCAGAGACAACAAAGTTCTTTTTAAAATCTTGAATGGTTGGATATTTTGCTTTAAGAAGCTCGCGATTTGAATTCATATAATCTAAAGTAAAACCGCTAAAAACCCCTTTTCTGAACATCTCTCCGTAGAGTGATGAGTATTTTGTAGTATCTAAAGGGATAAAAATATCGGGCATAATACCACCACCACCGTAAACAATTTTACCGTTAGGGGTCTTATATTTCAAAGAATCAGGAAAATGGATACTGTCGGCCGTATATAATTCACCATGTTGTGAACGATATTGAATATCTTCCAGATAGCTATCTAATCCATCATTATAAGGTTTTTGGATGCATCTGCCTGTTGGTGTATAATAACGGGAGATGGTTAATCTAACTTGTGATTGATCTGCTAAATTCAAAGGTTTTTGAACCAATCCTTTTCCAAAAGTTCTTCTACCCATAATCAAACCTCTATCCCAATCCTGAACAGCACCGGAAACGATTTCACTGGCTGAAGCTGAACCCTCATCTACCAAAATGATCAGTTTTCCTTTTTCAAAATCTCCAATTTTCGTAGCTAACAGATTTTCACCGGTTTTACGGAAATTATCTGTATAAACAATAACCCGTTCATTTTCGATAAACTCATCAGCTATCTCAAATGCGGTATTCAAATAGCCACCTCCATTTCCTCTTAAGTCAAAGATAAGATTTTTCATACCTTGATTTTGAAGATTATGAAGTGCTTCTGAAAATTCAGTTTTTGAAGTGGCTGCAAATCTTTCCAACCGGATATAGCCGGTATTTTGATCCACCATAAAGAAAACGTTAATACTATTCATCGGGATTTTGTCACGTACAATAGTAAAAATCAAAGGCTCTGAATTATTTCCTCTTCTAACATGAATCTCCACTTTCGTTCCTTTTTTCCCTCTCAAATGGGTCATAACCCATTGATTGTTAATCTCTTTTCCATAAGCAACTGCAGTATCAACCTGAATAATTTTATCACCGGCCATCAATCCAACTTTATCAGAAGGACCACCTACAATCACTTCCATCACATTGATGGTGTCTTTAATCAGCTGAAAAGTAACTCCAATTCCATCAAAAGCACCCTGAAGTGGTTCGTTGGCTTGTTGAACATCTTTTACCGGGATATAGATGGTATGAGGATCTAACTCTTTTAACATCTCTACCGTGGCATTTTCAACAATGGCGTTAAAATTTACGGTATCCACATAGAGCTCATTAATAGCTCTAAGGAGTTGACTCATTTTATTGTAATTAATTTGATAAGTACTATTTTGACCATAAGAAAGGCCACAACAGAAGACAAAAAAAGAAAGGACGAAGTATTTCGTTTTCATTATAGTTTATTATTTAATATTAATATAGCAAAGTAGATAACGTCTAAACGTTATCTACTATTGTACACCAGTTAAATTTATCTTCCACTTCACCGTATTGAACGCCGGTTAAGTAGTTATACAATTTAGTACACCAAGGACCGGCTTCTCCATTTTTAGAAAGGATAAACTCTTCCCCTGATTCTCTATCCTGAATCATTCCAATAGGAGAAATGATAGCAGCAGTACCGCAAGCTCCTGCTTCTTCAAATCCGGGAATTTCAGCAATGGCAACATGTCTTCTTTCAACAACCAATCCAAGATCTTCAGCGATTTCACGAAGACTCATATTTGTAATGGAAGGAAGTATTGATCCTGAATCAGGTGTAATATATTTTCCGTCTTTAATACCGAAAAAGTTAGCAGGGCCAGCTTCATCGATATATTGTTTGGTTTTTGAATCAGCAAAAATGGAAGCAGAGAAACCCTCTTTATGAGCTCTCTCGCCAGCTTTTAGACTTGCAGCATAGTTTCCACCCACTTTAATATGGCCTGTTCCCATTGGAGCGGCACGGTCAAAATCACGAACGATTTGCATTTTTACAGGTTTAAAACCTTCTTTAAAGTAAGGTCCAACAGGAGAAACAAATACCATAAAAAGATATTCATCTGCAGGACTAACACCCACTTTAGGACCAGAACCAAAAAGTAAAGGACGAAGATAAAGAGAACCACCGGTTCCGTAAGGAGGAATAAACTCACTATTGAGTTCAATCACTTTCATACAGGCTGCTTCAAAAATTTCTTTTGGAACAGGTTGCATTAAAATACCATCAGCAGAACGATTCATTCGTTTCCAGTTTTCTTCCCAACGGAATAAACGAACTTTCCCATCTTTGCCACGATACGCTTTTAATCCCTCAAAAGCTTCTTGTCCGTAGTGAAGTCCGGTAGCAGCCATGTGAATGCTAACCATTTCAGATGAACTCACTTCCAGTTGTCCCCAGCTACCGTTTTTGTAATAGCAGCGAATGTTATAATCGGTTTTGACATAACCAAAAACCAGACTTTTCCAATCAATGTTTTTCATAATATAATTTTTATAGATTTTTAAAATATTTATACGATTAAAAGAGATTCAATAGCGATGTTTTGTAACTTTTCCCGACCATTCAGGAAAGAGAGTTCCATTAAAAAGAGTGCCTGTATCGAATCCGGATCAAATTTCTGAATCAGTTTAACTGCAGCTTGAGCAGTTCCGCCGGTTGCCAGAATATCATCAAAAAGGAGCACTTTTTGATGTTTCGGAAAAGCATCCTGATGTATCTCAATAGATGCAGATCCATATTCTAAGTCGTAAGATTCTGTAAAAGTATGAAAAGGAAGTTTTCCTTTTTTTCTAATAGGAACAAAAGGCAATCCCATCTCCAAAGCCAAAGCAGGCGCAAAATAGTACCCACGGGCTTCTAATCCGATAATTACATCAGGTTTATAGATTTGTGCTTTTTGCAAGAGCTCCTGGAATACGTTTTGGTATTCAGTGGCATCATTCAGAATGGTGGTAATGTCGAAAAATTGAATACCAGGCGTAGGGAAATCGGGGACAACCCTAATTTTGTTTATATCTATCATTACAATAATATCAATATTGCCCGCAAAAATAGTAAAAATTGTCGAGGTGAGCCACTCCAATTCAACGATTTTATCAATTATTTAGAAATGTTAAGAATAGCACGGGTTTTACGGGTAAAAAACTTATCTGAGTTGCCTGATTTTAACATATTTTTTAGACTGCAGTCGGCGAACGTTTAACGTTGAACTTCTCCAGTCTCCTGTCACCCATCACCAATCTGTTATTCTCGAGCTTTCTGATCACACTTTTTTATTACTTTTGTCGTTATTAATAAAAAATTAAATAAAATGAAAAACTTTTACATTATTTCCTGGATTTTCTATGGCTTGGGCATGTTTTTTCAATTAATGCACTGGCCCGGAAGTGACATCATGCTGCTGTTTGGATCTCTTCTTTTACTAATCCATTTTGGATTGTTTTTTTTTATTCCCAACACTACTTCAAATTCTGAAAAAACAGCCTATCTGGTGATCACATTATTCACTATTTATGTGACTTTCCGATTGGTTTTCCTCCCCTTCTCCTATTTATGGTTTTGGAGTGCATTGGGGTGCTCTGGTCTGACTTTTATTTTTCTTATTTCATCAAAAACACGTTTAAAATGGATCCATTATATAGTAATCGTTTTACTCACACTTTCTAGTGTTTTAGTGTTTGTTAAAGGGGACCAGATTTTCTATATTAAAAATGCTCGTTATATGTCTGAAGATTCCAATCCTTGCGCTTATGGTCTCTGGGATAAGTATAGTTGGTTTCTGTATTGCAGTGATAAAACTCAGGAAGCGCTCGATGCGAATCAAAAGGCGATTGATATCGTCACTGAAAAGGGAACCTGTAATCCCTTTTTGAGCAATAAAGAGAATACACTTCAAGAACTGGAACATCGAAAGGAGATGATTCTGGAAAAAAACTGGAACGGTTGGCGTTCTCTTCAGGAGTTTGCAAAATAATCATAAAAAAATGGAATTATGAAAAAAACACTGATTTTATTTTGTTTATCACTTCTTTTAGTTTCCTGCAACCAAAATGACAAAGTGATTCATGTGGAAAGAGCTTTCTATTGCTGGAAAAACCCTGATGTTTCTCGTGAAAATATGGATCTTCTGCAAAAAAACAATATTTCAAAAATCTATATGAAACTTTTTGAAATTGATTATAGTGAAACCATGGGAAATTACCCTTTTAATAAAAATCAGCCCTGGTATTACAGAGATTTTCTAAAAGATTCCCTGGAGGTGATTCCAACCATTTTTATTAAAAATGAGATTTTTAAATATAATGATGAAAAATCACTCGATAAATTAGCCGATAATATTGTTTATTTGATTGAAAAATACAGCTATTATACGGATTATTACGATAATAAAAAAGAAAAAATATTCGATTATAAAGAGATTCAAATTGATTGTGACTGGACAAAATCAACCAAAGAGCAATACTTCTATTTACTCAAAAAAATCAAACAATTATCCCATAAAAAGATCAGCTGTACTTTAAGATTGTATGCTTATAAATATCCGAAAAGTATGGGTGTTCCACCTGTGGATAAAGCCATGCTAATGTGTTATAATCTTATTAAACCTTTATCCGAACATAACAAAAACTCCATTCTTGATATTCCGGAACTGAAAAAATATCTGGATAAGAAAAGATCGTATCCTCTCCATTTGGATATTGCTTTGCCTACCTTTTACTGGACTCAGATGTATCAAAATAATAGATTTGTAAAATTAATAAAATATTCACCTAAAGAGATCAAAACTTTTACCAAACAAGTGAAACCTTTTTGGTATTTAGTGGAAAGAGATACCGTTATCAATTATGAGTATTTTAAAATGGGAGATCAGCTGAAATGTGAAGAGGTTTCTGCTGAAACCATTAATCAGGCTATCGATTGGATTAAAAAAATGGTTTCTTTAGATAAAAATACAACCATCAGTTTATTTGATTTAGACGACAATACCTTTAAACAATATAGTCATGAAGAGATTTCCGGTTTTTATAATCGTTTTACTGAGTAGTTTCATAAAGGTTTTCCCTTGTGGTTTTGAACCTTATGGGGAACAATTGAGGTATTCTCTTTTTCTACCTGAATATTTTGACTATCAGGATTTTGAAAATTTTTATTATAATGCTGATCTATTTGGTTTTTATACTGAATATGAAAACCAATATGAATCCAATGTATATGACTGGTATCAGTTTACGCATAATAAAGTAGCGATTGAAGACATAAATCAATGTTTGAATCATTTAAAATATAGTGATATTCATGAGCAATCTTCCAATCTTTTTCTACAATATTTATATAAAAACAAACATTTGGAAGTGATAGAGTACTTAAAAATGGCCAAAAAATGTGAAGATTTTAATAGTTTTGAAGTGGAGGATCCCTGGGAAAAAGATGTTCATTTAAAATTAAAATATGATGCATTTATCAAAGAATTGACTCAAAAACTGGAACATGAAAAGATCGGTTGGTTGAAAAGAAAATACGCTTTTTTAACGATTCGAACAGCCTTTTATAATGAAAATCCTAAACTAATTAAAGAATTATTTAACACTTATTTTACAAAAAGCAATAAAGATTACTTGTACTACTGGGCGCTCTATTTTTCCTGTTTTGAAAAACCCAATAATGAGCTGGATCTGGCAAAAATTATGGCTTTTTCAAAAGAGAAAAGAAATGCAACCTACTATCATTTTCACGAATCATTTCATTTGAATCAAACACTTTCGAAAACTAAAAATTCATCTGATAAAGCACTTCTCTACGCTTTTGCATCGGTACAAAGATTAGCTCCAAACTTAGATTATCTGATCAAAATTTATGAAAACAGCCATCAATTAAGAATATTAGATTTTTTGTTGTTTCGGGAAATCAATAAAATTGAGGACTGGGTATTTACCCCTTACTATACAAACTACAGCCCATCAACAACTGCCTCTAAAATCTGGTGGAATGACGATATCAATAATCGCCTTTCTACCGATTTATTAAGAGAACGATCTGAAAAAGACAGACGCTATGCTCAAAAACTTCTTGATTTTGTTTCTTCTGTGGATAACACTAAAATAAAGGATGTACCCCTATGGAAAGCTGCTGAAATTCAATTATTGTTTATTACCAGAAATTACAAAACCTGCCTAACTAAAATTCGTGATTTTGAAAAAATCTATTCTAAAGAAAAAGCGATTGCCATTGTAGAAAAAATCAAGGCGTTGTGTTTGATTTCCGATCAGGAAAAAGGGAAAGCTATCATCAAGGATCAGGTAAAACCGATCATCTTAAAATATATCAATGAACCCCAGTTTATGTTTTCAATAGGCAGAGAGTTGGAGTATCTGGACAATCTTTCTGATGGGATAGCTTTGATCGCTTATCAGAATACCAATATGAAAAATTATTACTATTTATATGAGTATTATGATGGGTTAAGTGTTAAAAATGTTATCTGGAGAGGAAATAGATCACAAAAGTCAGGAAATTTGGTCTATTTTTACGACTATTTTGATTATCTGGATTTTGTTTACAGTGCAGATGAACTTCAAAAAATGGTAACGAAACTAAACAAACCGATAGAAGACGATTTTGACAAAATTATTTACAGCACTTTAATAATGGATAAAAAATATCTGACCGATCTGCTGGGCACCAAATTTATCAGAGAAAACCGGTTATATGATGCATTAAAAATATTTGAATCTTTAGAAAATCAATATTGGGAAGATAATTACAATCCCTGGGAAAGAGATCGTTTTGGTGATTCGTATAATTTTGAACAAAACCCTTTTTATGATATTAAATACACTAAATCTTTTATTCCACATGAAGAAAAATATTTTGTAACAAAGTTATCCGTAATCAAACACCTAATCAAATATATTGAAATAGCCAACAATCCCAAGTCTGAAAACAGAGATTACTATTACTTTTTGGTTGCTAATTGCTATTATAACATGTCTCAATACGGAAACTCATGGATGATGCGCCGGTTTCAATCTACCTCTAACTATGAAGATGAGAGTCGGGACTCCTATATTGATGAGGAGGAATACCGAAATGGAACATTAGCACAACATTTTTACCATTTAGCTTATCTGCATGCCAAAACAAAACCTTTTAAAGCGCTCTGTTTGAGAATGGAAGAGTATGTTACTGATCCTGAAAGGAAATATAAAAAACTAAAAAAAATATTTCCTGAATATTACGATGATTTATCCTCCTGCGAAAATCTGGAACTCTATTTTAAAAACCGTCGATAGGTCTCATATCCAGATTTTAAAAGAGAAAACGGTTCATTGCTCAATATTTTGTATCTTTGCAGGTTCAAAACTGATCTCAATGAAAAAAATATTTTTATTTGTAATATTCTCTATTTCTGCACTTTACATTTTTGCGCAAATTCCAGCCAATTACTATACTGCTGCACAAAATAAAAAAGGGTACGCTTTGAGGGTATCCTTATACAATATTATCAAAAATCACACGGTAATCTCTTATAATGGTTTATGGGAGGCCTATCAACAAACTGATTTAAAAGAAAATGGGAAAATATGGGATATGTATTCTGACAGACCCGGACAAAATCCCCCTTATGAATATACTTATGGATCAGATCAATGTGGAAATGTTGGTAGTAATGAGGGTGTTTGTTATAATAGAGAACACAGTATTCCTAAAAGTTGGTTTAATGATCTTTCTCCAATGGTTTCAGATCTAATGCATATTGTTCCAACTGATGGAAAAGTTAATGGAATGAGGAGTAATTATCCTTATGGAGATGTTGCTTCACCAAGTTGGACTAGTCAAAATGGCTCCAAATTGGGTACGAGCGCTGTTTCGGGATACACCGGAACCGTATTTGAACCGATAGATGAGTACAAAGGTGATTTTGCGAGAATCTACTTTTATATGTCTGTTTGTTATATGGATAAAAATTTGGGTGTTTCTTCCTATCCTTCAATGTTCGTTGATGGAACTGGAAACTTAGAACCTTGGGCTCTGGCAATGTTAATTCAGTGGAGCAATCAGGATCCTGTTAGCCAAAAAGAGATCAACAGAAACAATGCGGCTTATCAGCTTCAGGGAAACAGAAATCCATTTGTTGATTATCCTGAATTGGTGGGGAAAATTTATGGATCTGACTCTGTAAATGTTTTTCTTCCAAATGCCATAGATGAATATTCCAATGTGAATTATATATCTTTTTCTAATCCCTCCAATGAGGAGATTCAACTCTTTTATTCCGGTGATTTTGAAAGATATAATGAAGTTTCTTTTTGTTTATATGATATTCAGGGAAAACTTCTACTTCAGGAAAAATTAACGGATAAACCCAATACAATTGCACTTCATCAGATTCCAAATGGGATCTATGTTGTGAAATTGGTTTATCCTCAGTACAATAAAGTGTATAAGTTAGTAATACAATAGATTATGGCAACTTTAAGATTAACTAAAGTCTTCAATTATGCAATGGCACATGCCCTTGTAAACTATGATGGACTTTGCAAAAATATTCACGGACACAATTACCATCTGGAAGTTACTGTGATTGGAAGCCCTGTAAGCGAAAATTCTTCTCCGAAAAAAGGGATGCTGATTGACTTTTCAGATTTGAAAAGAATTATAAATCAGAATATTGTAGATGTATGGGATCATGCATTGATGCTCAATGAAGCTACCAATCCGGAGTTGATCTCTTTATTAAAAAGGAGTTATGAAAGGATCATTTTGGTTCCATTTCAACCCACAACAGAAAACATGTTATGCCATTTAGCTGAAACTATTATACAACTTCTTCCTCAGGGTGTTTGTTTATATTCTATAAAATTAAAAGAAACAGAAAACTCTTTTGCAGAGTGGTATGCTGTTGATAATGAATAACAAAGAAAAAATGACAGAAACAAATCATAAAGCGGGATTCGTAAATCTAATTGGAAATCCCAACGTTGGTAAAAGTACTTTGATGAATAGATTGGTGGGTGAAAATCTCTCCATCATCACACATAAAGCTCAAACAACCAGACACCGAATCAAGGGGATTGTCAATGGTGATGATTTTCAAATTGTGTATTCTGATCTTCCCGGAGTTTTAAATCCAGCTTACAAGATGCAGGAGTTGATGATGAAATTCGTTAATGAAGCATTAAAAGATGCAGATATTATTCTATACATGGTAGAGTGTGGGGAAAAAAATTATAATGAAACCATCATTGAAAGACTTAAAAATTTCGAAAGTCCTATTTTGCTTATTATTAATAAAATAGACAAAGCTACAACTGAAACTATTGAGGAAACAAAACAAGTTTGGGCTCAATTATTGCCTCAGGCTGAACAATTCCTGATCTCTGCATTAAACAACTTAAATCTGGATCTTTTATTGAACAGAGTAATTGAATTACTCCCGGTATCTCCTCCTTTTTTCCCAAAAGATGAATTAACGGATAAACCGATGAGATTTTTCATTTCCGAAATCATTCGTGAAAAAATCCTTTTATTGTATAAAAAAGAGATTCCTTACAGTGTGGAAGTTGTGGTTGAAAGTTTTAAAGAGAGTGATAATATTGTTCGGATCAGTGCGATGTTATATTGCGAAAGAGATACTCAAAAAGGGATTCTTATTGGAAATAAAGGCTCTGCTATTAAACAATTAGGAATAGAATCAAGAGAATCAATCGAAGCATTTTTAGAAAAACAAGTTTACCTGGATCTTTCCGTTAAAGTGTTAAAAGATTGGAGAAATCAGGATTTAATGATGAAAAGATTTGGCTATTTTGAAGGCTAAAATCTTATGGAACAGGATCATACCCGCTTCCACCCCAGGGGTTACATCGGATCACTCTCACAATAGTTAACCATAACCCTTTAATGGGGCCATGTTTCTTAATTGCTTCAACACCATAGACCGAACAGGTGGGTGTAAAGCGACAACTTCTACCCATCAGAGGGGATAAAAAGATCTGATACAGTTTAATCAACCCCACAAAAAGAAGGGTAAAAAACTGTGCAATTATTTTCAGGATCTTTTTCATTGATTGAAATTTAGTGACTCCGGCGGGATTCAAACCCACGACCTTCAGAACCGGAATCTGACGTTCTATTCAGCTGAACTACGGAGCCCTTTTTCAGTCTGCAAAGATACGATTTTGTATTTAATTTTTTATTATCTTTGCATCCTAATCATAAAATATACTACCATGTCAGAAAATGTTGTAAACAGATATTCAGATGAAGAATTGGAAGAATTCCGTATTCTCATTGAGGGAAAAATTTTAGCAGCAAAACAAGGTTTAGATGTTTACTCCGAAGCGTATAGTAACTCGGGTAATGACACAACAGACACTTCCCCCACTTTCAAAATTCTTGAAGAAGGCAATCAGGTATTGTCTAAAGAAGAAAATAGTCGTCTGGCAAGTCGTTTGGATAAGTATATCAAAAATCTTGAAGCCGCTTTAGTTAGAATCGAAAATAAAACTTATGGAATTTGTAGAGTTACGGGAAATCTGATCCCTAAAGAGAGACTTAAAAGTGTTCCTCATGCTACCCTAAGTTTTGATGCAAAGGTAAACGAAAAAAAATAAAGTGAAAAAGTGGAATAAATACACCCTTGTATCCTTTTTAATCATCTTTCTTGTCCTTGTTGCTGACCAAGTTTTAAAACTTTGGGTAAAGACCAATATGCATATCGGTGAAATTAAACCTATTTTGGGTCATTGGTTCAATTTCTTTTTTGTTGAAAATGAAGGGATGGCTTTTGGGCTCTCTTTTGGTCCTAAATTTGGAAAAATCATTTTAACCTTAATCCGAATTGGTGTTGCCAGTTTTTTGATTTACTATTTAGTAAAAATCATAAAACAGGCAAAAGCTGATTTTATTATCGTCACATCGTTTTCATTAATAATTGCCGGTGCTTTTGGAAATATTATTGATAGCCTGTTTTATGGCATTTTCTATAATTACGCTCCCCTTATGTTGGGAAAAGTTGTGGATATGTTTTATTTTCAACTATTTAGAATACCCAATTGGGTTCCTCTTTGGGGCGGAAACCATTTTTTTCCTGCCATTTTTAACATTGCAGATTCCTGCGTTACAATAGGTGTTTTGACGGTTTTAGTTTTTAATAAAAGATTCTTTCCATCACACAAACCTATAGTTGAAACTATTGAACCTGTAACTGAATCTAACCCGCAACAGCCAGAGTAATTACGCTTACTCTCACCCCTTCCACTTCCTTTAATTTTACAATCGCAGCCTCTAAAGTCGCTCCTGTAGTTAATACATCATCGCAGATTAAAATGTGTTTGTTCTTAATTTGTTCCGGTTGAATTACCTCAAAAACATCTTTCACATTTTCCCAACGATTAAATCTCCCCTTTTTAGTCTGTGTTTCTGTAAACTCTTTCCTTATTAAAACAGTATTTAAATAAGGCTTGTTAATAGCTTCACTAAACCCTTTAACCAACCATTCACTTTGATTGTATCCTCTCTTTTTCTCTTTCTTCTTATGTAATGGAATGGGAATTAAAAAATCAATATCTTCCAAATTTTGGTGATCTATCAATTGCTTTCCATAGTAACTACCTAAAAAGGAAGCCAACTCCTTTCCTCCTTTGTACTTGATTTGATGCAAAATAGATTGCACACTATTCCCTTTTCGGTAAAATAAAAAACTATAAATGTTTTCAACATTTACTCTACCCATAAAATTATAAATCAATGGGTTATGCTCCAATTCATGGTAATGTGTTTCGGGTAGCTGATGCAAACATTTCAAACAAAAAAATTGCTCTTTTTGTTTTAAAGCACGTAAACAAGATACGCAAATATGTGGGTAAAAGAAGGCTAAAATGTTTTCGAGTAGGTGTAAGATTTTTTTCATTTCAATACAATTTTATTAGTATTTTTGCAGTTCATTATTTTAGATAACAAAAATATAAAAATATAATATTATGGAAATGTATAATTCAAAAAATGAAGAAAAAAATCCTTTAAAAAAATGGGTCGTTTTATTAGGAATTTTAGCCGGTGTTTTTCTTTGTACTACACTCTATTTTGGGTTCTTTTCAAAACCGGTTTTCAATACTCAGTATATTCAAACCGTTAAGGAAAAAGATAATCTTCAATCGGAATTAGACGCATTAATTAGCGAACATAATAAAATCAAATTAGAATATGGTGATCTATCTAATCAACTTACTGAAAAAGATAGTATCATTTTGGCTAATGCTGCTGAAATTAAAAAATTGATCAATAGTCAGGCTGACTATAGAAAAATTAAAAAACAATTAACTCGTCTTCAAAATATTGCACAAGAGTATGTTACAGAAATTGATCAGTTGTACACCGAAAACAAGAGATTAAAAGAGGAAAATACACAAGTAAAAACTCAATTAGCTGAATCTAAAGTTGAATCCGCTAATCTACAACAAGATAAAGAAAATCTGAACAAAAAAATCAATAATGCAGCTGTTTTAAAAGCGTATAATATTTACGCTCGTCCTATCTATTTCAAAAGAAAAGGGGAAGAAGTTATAACTGAAAAAGCGAGCCGTGTTACTCAAATCAAAACAACTTTTATTTTAAGTGAGAACTCTCTTATTCCTGCAGGTCCGGTTAACGTATATTGCAGAATAGCAATTCCTGAAACAGGAAGAGTTTTAACTCCTGGTTCCGGTGATGCCTTCACTTTTAATTATCAAGAACAAAAACTTCAATATTCTGTTAAAAAAACAATCAATTATAATGGGTCAGCTGAAACTATTTCATTATTATGGGATTTGAAAGAAAAAGATAAAGCCGTTAAAGGAAGATATATTATTCAGGTTTATACAGATAATCTTTTATTAGGAGAATCTTCATTTGAATTAAAATAGTTTTTCCCTAACCAAATTACCCTATGTCAAAATATTCAGATTCAATCGATAAAATCACAAAAGCCAGATTAAAATTATCCGCTTTCGGATCTATTTTTAGTCTTGCTTTGACCATGTTTTTTATCGGAACTTTGGTTTTCTTTGCTTTCTTTTCTTATCAATTTATCAATAATATTTCTAAGAAAATTGAAATTGAAATATTATTTTATCCCGATATAAAAGAGGCAGATATCATGGCTTTTGAGCAAAAACTAAAGTTAGAACCCTATATTTCAGCTTCCCGTTTTTCATCCCAAATTGAAAATACCAAAGAAGCGATTAAGACCATAGGAAACGACTATACCGAAATCATTGCCAATCCAATCAATGCTTCTGTTATCATTGGCGTTTCCCCCGATTACGCCAATAGCGATTCTTTGGAAATGATTTCAAAAAGAATTAAAACAAACAGCTCCGTCCAGGATGTGCAGTATTCTGACGCTATTGTAAAAGCTGTTCTCAATAACTTTGTTAAAATACAAATCATCATTTTTGTGATTTGTACCATTTTTATGGTTATTTCTATGTTGCTTATTGGCAATTATTTACGTTTAACAATTTATGCAAAAAGATTCAGTATCCGTTCCATGTTATTGGTAGGTGCAACCAAAAGATTTGTACGAAAACCTTTCTTATTTAAAGGATTTGTTCAAGGTGTTTGGGGCGGTTTTATCTCCATCATTTTGTTAGCCTTTTTTGTGTATCAGGGTAATTTGATTATTCCTGAATTTGTAGATTTTTCAAATATTTTTTATATTTCATTAATATTAGGATCTTTATTTGTTTTTTCAATTTTGTTTACCGTTATTATTTCATTAACATCAGTAAATAAATATATTAGCATTAATACAGATCGTTTATATTTATAATTTTTTTATCATGTCAACTCCAGCCAAAAATTCTCCCCCTATTTTTAGAAGATTTAACTATATTTTAATGATTATTGGTATCGTATGTCTAATCATTGGTTATATTCTATTATCGGGAGGTGGATCAGATGATCCAAGCGTATTTAATCCTGAAATTTTTAATACCAGACGTATCGTCATTGCTCCATTAGTAATGTTGATCGGTTTGATTATTGGTATTGTAGCAATTATGTACCATCCCAAAGTCAAACCAAATCAAGAGTAGTTTTTCAATCCATGAAAACATTTTTGATTTGGTTTAAAAATGCCAGATATGCAGCGATACCTCAAAGCTTATTACCGGCATTAGTTGCACTTTGTTTTGCTTCTCAAACACCCGGATTTTCCTTAATTCTTGGTGTTGTTTCAGTTATTGGTGTTGTTTTTGCTCACCTTGGATCCAATCTTTTAGATGATTATTTTGATGCTAAAATGAACGATTCTTCCTATAAAGATCGCCTGGCATCAAAAGGGATCAGAGCCAGAATCGCAAAATGCAGTTACCTTACAGACGGAAGTGCAACAATTAAACAATTGTTTATAGCAGCTACCCTATTTTGCCTTACAGCACTGGCTTTAGGAACCATCATTTTGATCTTCAGATTTGACCAATGGAATCAATTTTTATGGATCGTTTTAACTACCATTATTATCGGGGTTTTTTATTCAGGCTGGCCTATCAGATTGAGTTATCATGGTTTAGGTGAATTTAGTATCGCCGTGTTATTCGGTCCTCTTCTTATGCAAGGTGTATTTTTAAGTGCATCTGGAACTATAAGCATTCCCCTCTTTTTTATATCAATTCCAATTGGAATTTTAGTTGGAAATATTGTTTATACTCATGCTATTCTTGATTATGAACCCGACAAAATGATTCATAAAAAAACTTTTGCTGTGGTTCTGAATCACAAAAAACTAAACTCCTTTTTTTCATTCCTCTTTAATTTTTCACCCTATATAATCGTATTATTGGGAGTAATTTTTAATATTCTTCATCCTATTTATCTTTTGACATTAATTCCACTCCCATTATCTTTTTGGCTTTTTAAATCTATACTTTCTTTTCAAAAAAATCCAAATCTTGATCCCATAAAAAAATGGTTTCATGTTCCCATGGAACAATGGAAGGAAGTTAATGCAGCCGGAATCGGTTGGTTTATGTTAAGATGGTACACTGCAAGAAATATTATCATTCTTTTTTGTTTAATTTCTGCCTTTATCGGTTTATTTTTTAATATATGAAACCCTTTATTTACCTTCCATTATGGTTTTTTAAAACCCGGTTTTTGGGACAGAACAAACCCTTACAAACCGTATTGTTTATTACTAACGAATGTAATTTAGAGTGTCGTCATTGCTGTGTGTATAGCAAAGATCATATTATCACTAAACCTTATGTACAAATCAAAGAAGAGTTGGAATACTCTTATAATCTAGGTTCCAGATTTGTTGATTTTGAAGGTGGTGAACCTTTTTTATGGAAATACAATGATTTAACAATCAACGATTTGACTTTTTTGGCTAAAAAAATTGGGTTCTTTTCTACAACCATAACAACTAATGCTCAATTGCCTATCATTGACTCAAAAGCTGATTCTATCTGGATTTCATTGGATGGCATTGGCAAATTTCACGATATGATTAGAGGTGAAGGGGCTTTTGATAAGTTAGAAAAAAATATTTTAGAAAGTAATCATCCAAATCTTCATGCTAATATGGTGATTAACAATCTCAACCATTCCAATTTTGAAGACACCATTCAATGGGTTAAAAACAACCCAAAATTAAAATCGATTGCTTTAAATTTTCATACTCCATTTCCGGGAACTGAATCTCTATCAATCCCTCTCGATCAAAGAAACGAAATTATTGATCAGATTATTAAAATGAAAAGATCCGGATATCCTATTATGAATTCTATTTCCGGATTGAAATATATGAAAAAAGATATTTCAAATAAATATTGCCATTTGTCCAATTTTATACATCCTGATGGAACAAAAAGAGGAGAATGTGAAGGAAAAACATTAAATCTTTGTGCTTCTTGCGGATTCTGTATGTCCGGTGAAATGAGAGCAGTTATGAATCTAAAACCGGATACTTTGTTTGCCGGACTAAAATTAAGAGTTTAACTTATTATATATATACATGCAAAAAATTAAAAACATTGCCATTATTGCCCATGTTGACCATGGAAAAACCACATTGGTTGACAGAATTTTATATCAATCAAATCTATTTAGAGCGAATCAACAAGTTCAAGATTTGTTATTGGACAGCAATGACTTAGAAAGGGAAAGAGGGATCACTATTTTATCAAAAAATGTTTCAGTAAGATACAAAGATTGTAAAATTAATGTGATTGACACTCCCGGGCATAGTGACTTTGGTGGTGAAGTGGAAAGAGTTTTAAATATGGCAGATGGTGTTCTTCTGGTAGTAGATGCCTTTGAAGGTCCCATGCCTCAAACCCGTTTTGTTACTCAAAAAGCGATCGAATTGGGATTAAAACCAATCGTAGTTATCAATAAAGTGGATAAACCCAATTGTAATCCTGATTATACTCAAGAAGCAGTTTTTGAATTGATGTTTAACTTAGGTGCTAATGATGATCAATTGGATTTCCCAACTGTTTATGGATCAGCTAAAAATGGCTGGATGGGACCTGACTGGAAAAATCCAACCACTGATATTGCTTTTTTATTAGATCAAATTGTAGAACATATTCCCTCCATGCATCCGGAAGAGGGCAACTTACAAATGATGATCTCCTCTCTTGATTACTCCTCTTATGTTGGTCGGATTGCTATTGGAAAATTGAAAAGGGGTACATTGACCTGGGGTCAAAATGTATCTTTGGTGAAAAGAGATGGTACAGTCATTCCAAACAAAGTGAAAGAACTGTATGTTTTTGAAGGGTTGGGAAAAGAGAAAATGAAAGAGACTGTTTATCCCGGTGAAATTTGTGCCATTTTAGGTTTGGATGATTTTGAAATTGGTGATACCGTAGCTGATTATGAAACTCCTGAACAATTAACCCCTCTTAAAATTGATGAACCAACAATGAGTATGTTGTTTACAATCAACACTTCTCCTTTCTTTGGACAAGATGGTAAATATGTTACTTCCAGACACTTAAGAGATAGATTATTTGGAGAATTAGAGAAAAACCTGGCAATGAGAATTCAGGAAACAGATTCTCCTGACATGATGAATGTGTATGGTCGTGGTATTTTACACTTATCGATTCTGATTGAAACCATGAGAAGAGAAGGATACGAATTACAAGTGGGTCAACCTCAGGTTATTTTAAAAGAGGTAGATGGTGTAACTCATGAACCTGTTGAACAATTAACTGTTCTTGTACCTGAAGAATTTCAAAGTAGAGTGATCGATTATGTGTCCAGAAAAAGAGGTGAACTGATCTCGTTAGAAACAATTAATGATAGAATTCACTTAGATTTTTTGATTCCTTCCAGAGGGATAATTGGTTTAAGAAACCAAATTTTAACCGCAACAGAAGGGGAAGCTATTATGTCTCATCGTTTTATCGAATTCCAACCCTGGAAAGGTGATATTCCCGGTCGTCACGCCGGTGCTTTAATTGCAATGGAAACAGGTCAGGCTTATGCATATTCTATTGATAAACTTCAAGATAGAGGTGCTTTCTATATTGATCCGGGTGATCAGGTTTATGCCGGTCAAGTGATTGGTGAATCGATTCGTCAGGATGATTTAGTTGTAAATGTTTGTAAATCAAAGAAATTATCAAACATGAGAGCTTCCGGATCTGATGAAAAAATGAGAATAGCTCCCGCTATTAAATTATCGTTAGAAGAATATATGGAACTGATTAACAAAGATGAGTATCTTGAAATAACACCCAGAAATCTTCGTCTGAGAAAAATTCTCTTAGATGAAAACGAAAGAAAAAGAGCTAATAAACAACAAAATAATGGATAAATTGGTTAGTGAAATCGTACTTACCGGAATGGAGTTTTATGCTCTTCATGGCTGTTTTGCTGAAGAAAAAATCATTGGTACCCGTTTTAAAGTGGATTTAAAATTAACAACAGATACCCTTGAAGCTGCAAAAAATGATGATCTGAAAAAAACCATCAATTATCAGTCTGTATATCAGGATATTAAAAAAATCATGAATCATCCTGTTAATATTCTGGAAACCATCTGTTTACAAATACTTCAAATGATTCAAACTCAATACCCGACCGTAATTCATGCTGAAGTGACTGTATATAAATTAAATCCGTCAATTGGTGGTAAAGTAAATTCTGTAAGTGTGACTTCCCGATTTTAACCCAATTGCTTTAACTTTAATAATTCTTTAAGTTTATTACTGTAAAGTCTTGATACTTTGAATTTTTGTGATCCAACAGTTACGCTGTTGTGATAAATTTGCTCCACCTTTTTATAGTTTAAGGCAGTAGTGTTGTTGATTCTTATAATTTGATCACCAGGTAAAATCTCTAATAATCTTTTGAGAGAACCCTGATGAAATAATTTCCTACCACTTTCTGTTACGACGATTATAAACTCTTTAATATTGGAAATATATAAGATCTCTTCAATGGGAACTTTTACCCGAGTCATTTTGTATTTTAAATAAACATATTCTGATTGGACACTTTTTGTTAGATATTTTTTAACATATTCATTTTTTGGAGAAGATACTATTAAGTTGGTGTTAAACCTTTCTACAATATCTTTTGTCATTTTAAAAATTTTATAAATTTTACTAGCCAAAAGTTCTTTGGTAATGGATCCTGAAATTACATCAAAAAAACCTTTATCCATCAATCGTTGTGCAAATGATTCATCAGAAGCAATGGCAATTGGAAATAATGGTTTGTTGATCATATCAAAAATTTGTAATTTTTGATCTACCTGATCATTAATCTCCATAAAAACAATATCAGGCATTTTGGCACCTATTCGTTCTAAAAAGGAATATTTATCGGAAACACATTCCATAATTTCAATTCCTTTAAAACTATTAACTGTTTCAATAACAATTCTCTCTAAATCGTTATTCTCAATGAAAAAAAATGTAGTGATTACTTTCATATGCTTTATCTTTAGTGTGATTATGGACAAAAATAAGAAAAAATTAATTTCAAAATTAATTTTTTAAAATTTTTTTAATAATTTTTTATCTATCTGAATTACTGTATTTTAGCTTTTAATAATTGTTAAAAGTTATTTCATTCTTTATCAGTTTTGTAAATTTTTTTACATTTTTGAATTTTAATGTATCATTTTCTGCGTTTTTTTGACATAATATACATTAGAAACCCTTTTGATTTCACTATTAATAAACGAATCTTGATCTCCAGGGAACAAAAATCATAGACCTAATTTAAGATATAGGACGAAGGACTATATTCTAATAAAATACGGTTTTCGTTATGATGTAAAAATGAAAAAATTTATATAATCGTTTTATACAAAATTTTATCAAAAATAAAAACCTACAAATATTAGAATATAATTTTTGTGCTTCGTCGGAAAGTTTATTTCATAACTACTAAAAATTATCTCCCCGTAACACTCCTTAAAACCTACCCAAAATATAAAAAACTTAAAAATTTCGATTTTAAGAGGTTTTAACCCATTGTGGAACCCCGATATTAAAATAAATTTTTTGTGTCTTAAATCGTGTTTTTGTATCTATTTGTTAATTAGATACTTACACTATTTATTGATTAAAACCATTAAAATTGCAATATCTGATGGGTTTACTCCACTAATTCTGGATGCTTGTCCCAAATTTTGTGGTTGAACTTTTGTGAGTTTGTCTCGAGCTTCCAATGACAAAGATGAGATCTCTTTATAATTGATTTGTTTGGGAATTTTTATATGATCCAACAATTGCATCTTGTTGGCCAGCTCCTCCTCTTTTTTGATATAACTTTCGTACTTGATAGCAATCTCCACATTTTCAATAATCTCTTGTTCTATATTTTGAGATTGGATAAAACTTTTTGCTGAATCAGATATTTCTATTAAATTTTTAAGCTCAACCTGTGGTCGTAAAAGTAATGAGGCTATTTTGACTTTTTGAGTTAAAAGAGGTGTTTCCCTTTCATTTAAATAGTCATTCACTTCTACAGGTCCAATTGGAGTGTTGTTTAAAAACTGAATCAACTCATTTTGTTTGGAATATTTTTGATCCAATTTTACTAATCTGTCATTAGTGATTAACCCTATTTTATGTCCAACCGGTGTCAAACGAAAATCAGCATTGTCTTGTCTTAATAAAATACGGTATTCTGCTCTTGATGTAAACATTCTATAGGGATCTTCAACTCCTTTTGTTGTCAGGTCATCTATCAGTACTCCTATATACGCTTCCGATCTACTTAATACAAGTGGATCTTTTTCTTGCAAAGCTAAATGTGCATTGATTCCTGCCATGAGTCCTTGACAAGCTGCTTCTTCATATCCAGTTGTTCCATTTATTTGGCCAGCTAAATACAAATTTGCTAACATTTTGGATTCCAGTGTGTTATAAAGTTCCGTTGGATCAAAATAATCATATTCAATGGCATAACCGGGTCTGAGTACTTTAGCATTTTCTAAACCTTTAATTCGTTTTAATGCTTTTATCTGAACATCTTCTGGGAGTGATGATGAGAAACCGTTTAAGTAATATTCGTTGGTTGATCTTCCTTCCGGCTCTATAAACAACTGATGCCGATCTCTATCCGAAAACCGTTCAATTTTATCTTCAATGGATGGACAATATCTGGGTCCAACACCTTTTATTCTTCCCTGGAACATAGGCGATGCATAAAATCCTGTTCTAAGGATATCATGAACTTCCTGATCGGTATAAGTGATCCAGCAACTTAATTGATTGGTCAATTTTGGTGTTTCAGTAAACGAAAATTTCGCAGGATGATCATCTCCCGGTTGTTCAATCAATTGAGAAAAATCAATAGTTCTTCCATCAATTCTTACAGGAGTGCCTGTTTTAAGTTGTTTTACAGTTAAGCCTTCCTCTTTCAGTTGATCGGAAATTTTAGGAGCATTTTGTTCTCCCATTCTTCCTCCCGGAAAATTTATTTCTCCAATATGAATCTTTCCATTTAGAAATGTTCCGTTGGTTAATATCAGTTTTTGGGTTAAAACTTCTAATCCTTGCACCGTTTTGACCCCATAAACTTTTTGATTTTTTATCAATATTTGATCAACAATATCTTGTCTTAAATCGAGATTTTCTTGATTTTCTAGAATCTGTTTCCAATAAAAAGAAAAAGCATATTTATCATTTTGAGCTCTTGGACTCCACATTGCAGGACCTTTAGATCTATTCAGCATTCTAAATTGTACCATTGTATGATCTGTAACGATCCCGGAAAACCCTCCCAAAGCATCAATCTCTCTCACAATTTGTCCTTTTGCTATCCCTCCCATAGCGGGATTACATGACATTTGTGCAACCAATGCCAGGTTCATTGTGATAAGTAAAGTTTTTGAACCCATTTTGGCTGCAGCCATTGCAGCTTCACATCCGGCATGACCGGCACCAACAACCACTATATCGTATTCAAGTTTCATATTGTTTCCCGTGAAACATGTATCTATGTTTCGTTCTATCTATTAGTTACAAAATTTAAAGCACTTTATTAAACAGTTCTAAAGCACGATCTTCCTGGATTCTCATTATAGCCTTATCCTCTTTTTTCTTATCTTTAAAACCTGCTAAATGTAATACGCCATGAGCTATTACTCGTTTCAACTCTTCCTGAAAATTTATTTTAAATTTTTCACTATTCTCCTTCACCCTGTCAATACTTATAAAAATATCTCCATGTAACAGATTGTTTTCAGAATAATCAAAAGTGATAATATCGGTCAAAGTATCGTGATTTAAATATTTTACATTTAACTCATGCAGATATTCATCCGTACAAAAAATATAGTTCACCTCTCCAACCTTTTTACCCAATTGTCTAATGAAAAATTGAATCCATTTTTTGAATAACAATTTATTTTGTAATTTTAAATCTGTTTCAAAATGGAATAAAATCATATCTATTGTTTAATTATTTTTGAATAGGTAACTTTACCGTTTTCTTCAAATTTGATGATATAAATACCCGGTTTTAAATAGGACAGTTCTATTGTTTCCATATTTGATTTTGAGCTTTTTTCGAAAACAATCTTTCCTGCTATATCAATTATTTGAATATAAAAACTATTTTCTGATCTTCTATTTTCAACATTTAAATTTGTGATTACCGGATTGGGATAGATCAGAAAATTCGATTCAAAATCTTTTACCTGAACGACTTCAGCCGTAATCTCCTTTTCAATGGTACTCTCTTGTCCACATGAATCTGTTGCTGTTAATCGAACCATATAAACTCCGTTTGAATTGTAGTTGTAAGTAGGATTCATGTCTGTCGAATAATCACCATTACCAAAATCCCAATAATACGTTGTCGTATTATTTGTGTTTAGTGAAAGATTGGAAAATCCGATGATATTATTATAACTAAAATCAGCTGTCAAATTTCGTTCTCCAATATACCACATTGATAGGGTATCGAAAACAACTGCTTTTACCGCATTTTGAATGATTTGAGCAACGTTTGGGGTGATTCCGGGGTTATATGTTGTTAAAGTGGGATCTTTTCTTAAAATGGTTGTATAAAAAGAGCATGCTGCAGCATAAGATCCGGCTAACGAAGGATGACTATTGTCTGAATCATATAATTCAATTTCAGGATGATTTGTTCTGAGGTATCTCCAAACTCTACCAACCGGCGATACTATCGCATTGTTATCCTGTGTCATTTGCATATATCTCTCATATAACAAACTGTCCATCCCTTCATAAGTCGCTAAGGGAGGAAATGAACCTGCATTATCAGGATCTCCGTACTTTCTTCCCCATGTCATATAAAAAACAGTTTCCCCACAAGGACTATTCGTTTCTACCATCTGATTTAACTGAGTAGCGTAAGGAAAACATTGTGTTTGTACCTGAGAAATGGGAAACGAAGGAAGTTGACTTTGTTCCTGCAAAACCACATAATCCCAGCCACCTTGCTGAATTAAAGTAGCAGATTGATTGGAGCAGTGGTTTTGAAAGGTTGATCCACCTGGTGTATTTGAACTAATAGTAATGTGATCGCCTGTAGATAATGCCAGATTTTTAAATAGATTGGGTAGATCGTTTACAGCTGTATAACTATTTCCAATAAACAAAACTTTTACATCCTGTGCCTGTAATCCAATAATGAAAACGGATAGAACAAAATTAAAAAATATTTTTTTTATCATTTGGTAGATTTATGGTAGGATATCTCTTTATTTGTTTGAATAGTATGTGTTTGTGTTTCCTGTTTCACGTGGAACGCAAAGGATATCCCTTTCTTGTCCTGTGTATAGGAAACTTCATCAATTAACATTAATACGATCTTAATTGAAGAAAACTCCTTTCCCTCTTCAAAAAGGGTTGGTAAAGATAACAACGTTCCGGATACTTCAAAATGAGCAAAAAATGTGTCATTTTCCAAAATGTAACCCGCTGATAAGGATACGTGTTCCCCTTTTGTTGTTTTTGAAATGATATTCAGAAACTCATGCGTCGCTGTACTAATCGTTCCAAAATAATTTTCTAAAGAGTACTGTTGAGTGATCTCTTCAATTAATGCTAAGTTTGCTTGAAAAGCTTCACTTAGGGACATTTCAGGTAATTCAAAATAATACATATCTATTCTATATTATGAAAATATTGATTGGCTTTTTCTTTATAGTAGTACTGTAGTGATGGTGGTATCGTTTTTAACATTTCTGTTTGATTTTGTTTTTCTTTTTCAAAATTCCATTCTTTAGGTGGATTTGGATTTGTTTTTTGTTGGGCTTCCGTCGATTCCCTCTTCTCCTCTTTTTCTCTCTTCATCTCGGCTCTTTCACTTTCCAGTAAGCGCGTTTCTATGTTTTTTTGCCGGTTTATCGTTTGTTGATTGATGACACGATTTACTAATTCTTTCTCCGTAGCTTCCATATCCCGAATCGTTTGTTCAACAGCTTTGTCCCCTACCCCATTTGCTCTTTTATACTCTTCGTTGTACTCCTGCAACATTCTTCTGATCGCTTCCTGTTGTGCTGCCATTTTTGCAAATTGTTCACTGATATTGTTTGGTTTGCCTGTTTGACCTTGTTGGTTTGGATTTTCCATGGATCTCTTCAAAGCCTCCATTTGTCTATTCAACTGTTGTTGCATTTCCCTCGCAGATTTCGGTTTGCTCTTATTCCCTCCTGGCTTACTACAAGAAGATTTTCCCCCTGATTTATTACATTTGCCATTGCTCTCCTTCTGCTTTTGTTTCATCTCTTTCATGGATTCCGCTAGCATTAATGTGAGATTGTTTATGGAGGTTAATGTGAATTGCTGACCACTTGAGGCTTGTTGCATAAACCGATCATTCAATTGTTGCTGGGAGGTACTGATGTACTCCTTGATTTTCTGAAGCTCTTTCTGAATAAAAGGCTTTACAGATGTTTGCCTTTTTGCTAGTGCTGACAGAGAATCTTCAATCATTTTAATGTAATCGTTGATCTCTTTTTGATTTCTGACAATATCGGATACTTGTGGTGATTTTGGTGAAGTACTTTGCGTCTTTTTCAAAACATTCTCTTGCATAAATGATACTTTCATCAAATTATCCATGATTTGTCTAAGGGATTCAATATCTTCAGCAATATCTTCATTTTCCTGCTGATTTTTCTCTTGTTCCATCTCATCAGCCATTTGATTCATCTTTTCTGCAGCAGATTGTTGGCTCTCTTTTGCTTTTGATCTGTTATTCTTGTTTAATTGTTGCTTAGAATTATTCAAATCATTGGAAATATCTTGCTGTTGAGCTTTCCTATCTTCCATCTTAATGGGATCTTCCATCCCTTTATTCATCTGTTGAAGCTGATTCATCTCTTTTTGTAAAGCTTCAAACTTTTGATTGATCTCATCTTGTTTCTTTGCCAACTCCTCTTTGGATATTGCTTTTTGTTCCACTTGTTGAGATAATTGTTTCTGTTCTTCTGAAAGGGTTCTTGTTTGGTCTATAATATCTTGATATTTCTTCTCAAATTCTAATAATTTATACAATTCAAGCTGCTGATCCAATTGTTTATTGATCTCTTCTGCATTCATTTTGAACTTATCCATCGCCTGCTGAACCGATTCTTTGTTCATCTGATTCATTAAATCCTGCATTTTTTTCAACAATTCTTTTACTTCATCTGAAAGAATATCATCAAATCTTTTCAATAACTCTTGCTGTTTCTTTAAAATCTCATCTTTAACCTCTTTGTATCGCTCCTCTTTGATGTTGTTGTTTTGCTGTTTTTCTTTGATATCCTGGATTTGTTGTTTAATGTCGTTGTATTGATTAATCAAAGATTCAAGTTTCTTCTTGTCTTGCCATGAAATATCCTTGTTTTGGATCATTTGCTGTTGAAACTTCGTGATGTTTTTCACTAATTCTTCAGACTCTTTTACCAATTTTTCAATCTCACTTTTGGTCTCTTTGCTAGTCTCTGAAATCTCTTGTTGTATCTCTTCAGCCGTTTTAAGCGCAAATTTTGTAATACCGGTTTTGGTAGCCTTTGCTCCATTTACACCATCATTATCCTTAATCTCAAAATAATATTCAATCTGATCTCCCGGATTTAATAGTAATAACGGAGCATCAAAATAAAAATAAAAATCCTGAATGTTTTGTTGTTTGTTAAGTGGAATCTGAATCTCTTTGTTTTGCTCTAAAAGATTACCCTCTTTATTTCTTTTTGTATAGACAAATTTTAACTGTGAAAATCCATAATCATCCTTGATGGTTCCTTTAAAATAAACACGGTCTGCAAATAGTGAATCTTGTTGATTTTCTGTATAAATTTCAGGAAAAAGATCTTTTATGACCGTAATGTGATGTGTTAAACTATCTTTACTGGTATAAAAACGATTAGAATTTATAAAAGTTAGAGTTGAATTGTTTTGAATCACTTTTGTAAAACTAAACTTATCTTTTTCAGAAGCAAACTGTTTAACAACTTGATCTTGAACAATATAGAGTTTTTCAGTGTTTTTGGAATAAACGGTCCAGGTAACTTTAGTGCCTTCCGGTATTGTAATATCTCCATTATTTTCAACCTGTTCGTTGTTCTTATTTAAGTAAGATGGGTATTTTAAATCTAATGTATAACTTATAGTTATTGGTTTAGGTAAGACTCTGATTTGTTGAACTTTAGAAGTAACTTCATCCGTTAACATTTGAAAATCAATAGAACATTGTAGATTTGAAAATGTGTAATTAAAAGTGGTGGTGTTCACTTTTACACATCTAAAAGTTTTGTCGTTATATTTGATATAGAGTTCTTTAGGTGTTTCATCTCCTGAAACTTTAATACTTAAAATATAATCTTCGTTTTGAAAAGTTATAAGTTCTTTATTTTGAATAACAAATTGATAGGGTGCCGGTTTCTCAAAATGAGTATTATACTGTACAATTCTTTTTGTAGATTCTGTTATGATTTCACTTTTTATTGAAAAAATGGCAATCAAAAGTAAGACCGGGATAATAGCCCATTTCGCATATTTCCCAGTTTTTTTAAATGGGATTGCCTTTACAAACGGGAATGGTTTTATATCTTCAATTTTTGTATCAATAGCTGATAAAAGAAGATCATAGCTTTTATATTTCCCTTGATCTTTTAAATCCTGAAGTTGAAATATGTTTAGAAGCTTATCATCAATTTGTGGAAAATAGGTACCGATTAATTTGGCAATCGTTTCTTTATTGATTTGATCACCTAAACCTATCAATTTAATTAGTGGATAAACCAAATAAAATCCTGTGGTTAGTAAAAGTAAAATGAGATAAGAATAAAACAGAATAACTCTTCCTGTTGAATTTAAATAGGAAAAATATTCAAGTGTTGTATAAAGGATAAAAACAATTAAAGTTATTAAAATAAAAAAAACGACCCCTTTGTAAAGTTTATTTAAATAATATTTCTTTACAAATTCGTGAATTTTATGTTTAATAAATTCTTGATTATTAGTCATTTGATTCGTTTTTATGAGACATTTTTATATTAAAAAAGGGCAGTTTTTGTTCTTTGAAATAGTTGGCTAATTTTTTATTTTTAGGATACTGTTTTTTGATGAAAAAATATTTATTGTACCAGGTATATAGTTTATTCATTCTTACACGTTTCGAGAAATATTTATACAGATCAATATTTCTTTCTCTGGAATGCTTGTTTTTAGCCTTTTGCATTTCAAAGATTAAAAGATCTGTAAAGGGAATTAAAACCGGACAAACTTCATTACAATTTCCACACAAAGTAGTATTCTCAAAAATTTGTGTCGTTTTTCTGTTCTCATCAAAACAATTGTTATAAACCAATTCGATAGGTGTAAAGTTTTGTGTATGTTTATAAACGGGACACACATTTTTACATTTTCCACAGTCAATACAATATAAAGATTCTCTTAGAACCGTATCCTCTAAAATAGTTGTGATTCCATTATCATAAAAATAAACAATCGTTTTAACTGGTTTTGTTGTAAATTTTTCATCAAACCCAAAATTGGTACTATTGATGATTTGTGAGATGGGTCCGGAAATAAATTTGATGTCTTTTGGAAATGAAAAGTTATTATTATCCCCTTTTAAAAGATACAAAAGAGGTTCCAGATCAGATTGTTTAATAACTAAATTATTCAAATCCAGTATAATATGAAGATATTCTACTTTATTAAAACAAGATTTTGATTCTTTATCAACTAAAACTAGAGTACCGTTTTCAACAACACCAAAATTGGCTTTAACCACTAAATGCTCCACCTGATCTTTAAAATCTTCAAACTCTTTTATTGAAATTTGTTTAAAAAAGGCATTTTTTTCTTGAAAATCTTTAGGTATTGATGGTAAATCAAAAGCAATTTTATTATTGTTTGGTTTAGAAAAGCTTTTTAAAATAGTTTCACTTAGCTCTTTTTCCTCTTTGATCCAAACAACCTGAATTCCATTATTGATCAATTTTTGTTCAAAGGCCAATAAATGTTTTTCCATATCTTCAATATAAGATTGGCGAATCAGGTTTGCCCTTGTTTTAATATACTGAATATCTTGGAACATATTAGTGAATATTAATTTTGTTTACTCTGTTCGTATGTCGTCCCCCTTCAAAAAGGGTATTGAAAAAAATAGTTATAATTTTATCTGTTTCATCATGATTCAAATATCTGGCGGGTAAAACTAAAACATTGGCATCATTATGTAGTCTTGCTAATTGTGCAATCTCTTCATTCCAGCACAATGCAGCTCTTACATTAGGATGTTTATTAGCAGACATCGCAACACCATTACCGGATCCACACATTAAAATGGCTTTTTCATAAGTTCCATTAGAAATTAAAGTAGCTAATTGGTGGGCAAAATCCGGATAATCAACACTTTTTTCTGAAAAAGTTCCAACATCTTCAAATTCAAAACTATTTCTAAAATGTTCTTTAATAAACTCTTTTAAAGAAAAACCGGCATGATCCGATCCAATAACTATTTTCATAATGATACTATTTAGACAACTTGCAAAAATACCAATTATTTATAAATATAAATCAATATAATAAAAGAATTATTTTATATATTTTTCTAAAAACAAAGATTTTTATAACCAATTTAAAATCAATAAATTCACAATGACCTATAAAATATGATACTTAGTTTTCAATTCATTAACATTTAATTGTTGATAAGTATACATAAACAATTTATTTTGATGTTAATCGTTGTTAATAAACTTGTCATTTTTAAGACTACAAAAAAATAAAAAAAATTTATGAGAAGTTATTACCTTTTTGTTGTAGTTTTATGAACATTTTTTATACTAAAAACAGAATAACTAAAAACAAAATAATCATTTATATGAATTGAATCATAGATATTTATAAATTATTTTTTCTTTTTATAAAAAAGTTATTCACAGTTTAAACATGATTATATTATTCTTATTTTTTCTTTTTTATTAATTTAAAAAAATATATGAATTGATTTATTAATTTTGCAAAATGAAAAAGGCAACTCTATTTATTCTATTTTTTTCAATTGTTTTTTTATCATTAAAAGGACAACAAGTCTCTATTTCAGGAAATGTTTATGATGGTTTAACATTTTATCCTGTTGAAGATGTTAATATATTTAACTTTACTTCCAAAAAATTTACCTATTCTGATAAAAATGGAAATTTTAAATTAGATGTTCATCAAAATGATACCATAATTATTTCTAAATCAATTTATAAACAGTTAATTATTTATATATCAGGTAAAGATATTAAAATTGGACAAATAGATATACCATTGTACTATAAAGCTATAATGTTAAAAGAGGTAACCGTATATGCATTAACACCTAATTATAAACAATTTGTTAAAGATGTTGTTCATACACCATTACCTGAAATTTACACATATGTCGAAGGATCAAAATTATCAGAAATGGATCTGATGAATATCAAGTATGCGCAAGGACCACCCAATATGTTAAGTGGCACTCCTGCCGGATCACCTATCACTTATTTGTATCAGAAATACAATAAAAAGTATCAGAATATTCAATTAGCCAGAGAGTTAAACGAATTACAAGATGAAGTGGATAAAGTTCCGGCAAAATATAACAGGGATCTGGTATCAGAAATAACAGGATTAACAGGTGCTCCATTATTGGAATTTATGATGTTTTGTAGATTTAGTTATTATGACATAATCAAAATGTCTTCAGAAGAGATTATAATGGCGATTAGAAAAAAATATAGTGATTATGAATATTATAAAATTTTAGAAGAGGAGAAGAAAAAATGAAAGAATTTATTAAAAAAAATGTGACCATTTATCATATAATTGGAATTGTATCAGGACTTGTTTTATCTGATATTTATTGGTGGAAAGTGGGAAGATTTGACGATTATTTTCTAAAAAACAACATTTTTATCATTTCAATTTTTGGAATTTTAGTTGGATACATTTCTTTTGATTTGATAATCAACTCAATAAGAAAAAACAGAGAGAACAAAAAAGATTGAAATAAAATGATTAAGTTTGCAGGTTATTTAAAAAATTATTAAATAAAACTATATAATATGACAGAAAAAATTACTAAATCATTAAGAGAATCGGCAACAGCGAGATGGTTTGCCTTGATTCTTGTTTCATTAACCATGTTTTTTGCATACATGTTTGTTGATGTTTTATCACCATTAAAAGATCTTTTGGAAACAAAAAAAGGTTGGACTTCTGAAGATTTCGGAACAGTAGGTGGATCAGAGTTTTTCCTCAATGTTTTTGCTTTTATGTTGATTTTCTCCGGAATTATTTTGGACAAAATTGGGGTTAGAAGAACAGCAATTATTGCAGGATTATTAATGGTATTAGGTGCATCTATCAAAATGTACGGTATATCTGATATGTTCAAACCGGAATCAGGTTTATACCAAGCATTAGATGGTTTCAAAATTAATTTTTTTGGTTTATTTAAAATAGGACCACTTCCAGCATCTGCAACTTTGGCTTGTATAGGTTTTGCTATTTTCGGGGTTGGTGTTGAAATGGCCGGTATCACTGTTTCCAAAACAATTGTAAAATGGTTTAAAGGAAGAGAGATGGCTTTAGCCATGGGATTAGAGATGGCAATTGCAAGATTAGGCGTATTTGCTGTTTTCCGTTTATCTCCATATTTTGCTGATGGACAATTTGTTGCAAGACCAGTTTTAATTATGACAGCTTTTCTTTTGATTGGTTTATTGTCATTTATTATTTATTATTTTCTTGATGTTAAATTAGATAAACAAGAAAAGATTGAACTAGAAAAAGAGGATCCATTCCACATTAAAGATTTAGGTCAAATTTTCACTTCTAAAACATTTTTAATTGTAGCAGGTTTGTGTGTTTTATACTATTCTGCTATTTTCCCATTCCAAAAATTTGCCTCCGATATGCTTTCATCCAGATTGGAAATTTCATCTAAAGATGCAAGTGCATTATTTTCTTACTTCCCAATCGGTGCAATGATTTTAACACCTCTTTTAGGATATTTTTTAGATACTAAAGGAAAAGGTGCAACTATGTTAATAATTGGTGCCATTTTAATGACCATATGTCACTTAATTTTTGCTTTAACTCCAGCAGAACACTTTACCTATCCTATTGCAATTGCAGCTATTGTAGTATTAGGTGTTTCATTCTCATTGGTACCAGCAGCTCTTTGGCCATCCGTTCCAAAATTAGTGGATAATAAAGTTTTAGGTTCAGCATATTCTGTAATTTTCTGGATTCAAAATATTGGTTTATTAGCTGTTCCAATTATTATTGGTACTACATTAGACTCAACAAATCCCGGTGTTAATAAAAACTTAACCTTGATTAAATCAGAATTGGATACCATTAAAAACATTTCGGTGGATTATAGTTTAAGTTTAAAATCTATGGATTCCTCTTTGGTAAAATATGAAGATCAATTTAAAACAAAAGAATTTTCTTACAAACATAAAGAAGATGCTTTGGTTGTTAATTACACTAAAAGACTAAATGACTCAATTGCAATTAACTTATCAGATTTAAATCTTATCTATAGAAATATTGATAAAAGAACCAATAGAATTTCTAAATTTCAAACAGAAATTGATACTTATTTAGCTCTAAATGAAGCAAAAAAATATGTTAATCGCAAAAGTGATGAAGATTCAACAGCTTCTAGTGAAGTAATTATTGTACCTATGGTTGAAAATATGAACAAACAATCTGTTGCTCAATTAAATGATATGAATCAAAGACTTGATAAAATTGCTGCAGTAGAAGGTTCTACACTTTATAACTACAGAACGCCGATGTTAATATTTGCATCATTTGGTGTTCTTGCTTTACTTTTAGGTTTATGGCTGAAAGTGGAAGATAAGAAAAAAGGGTATGGATTGGAATTACCAAATAAGAAAAGTTAAAACCAAAATATTTTAAAAAAGGAGCAAATTTTGCTCCTTTTTTTTCCTGTTAAATTTTTATTATAAAATTTTAACAAAAATTTAGAAATTTATAGTGTAACTTTGTGTCTATAAATACGAAAAACAAATATTAAACATGTAAAACAGAAATCTATGAAGAAAAAGCTATTCCTTCTAGGAGGATTATTGACTCCTTTTTTTGTCCGAGCGAGCGAAGCGGATATGGTATTGCCGAATTTAAGAAATATAAAGTTTTTTAATGAACTATTTACAGGTTGGGATTTGCTCTTATGGGGTTCCATCATTGTGTTTTTAGGTTTATTTTTTGGTCTCTATCAGGCAGTACAAATCAGAAAACATCCGGTTCACGGATCAATGAAAAATATTGCCAAAATCATATATGAAACTTGTAAAACCTATCTGGTTCAACAAGGAAAATTTTTGATGATCCTTTTTGTCATTATTGGGGTTGCCATCGTTTTTTATTTTGGCGTTCTGAGTCATAAGACAATCCCGGAAGTATTTTTAATTCTAATGTGGACTATTCTGGGAATCTCAGGTTCTTATGCGGTTGCCTGGTTTGGTATTAGAATCAATACTTTAGCAAATTGTAGAACAGCATTTGCTTCATTAAAGGGGAAACCCTGGAATGTGGTCTCATTACCATTACAATCAGGGATGAGTGTTGGTTTATTATTGATAACCATAGAGTTACTATTAATGTTGGTTATTTTGTTATTCATGCCTGCAACTAGTGCAGGTGCCTGTTTAATAGGCTTTGCCATAGGGGAATCATTAGGAGCAAGTGCATTAAGAATTGCAGGTGGTATTTTTACCAAAATTGCCGATATTGGTGCCGATTTAATGAAAGTTGTTTTTAAAATCGGAGAAGATGATCCCAGAAATCCGGGTGTAATTGCCGATTGTACCGGAGATAATGCCGGTGATAGTGTTGGCCCAACAGCTGACGGTTTCGAAACGTATGGTGTAACCGGTGTTGCTCTTATCACTTTCATCATTTTGGTGATGCCTACTATGATTGAATTTCAAAGTTTATTGATTGTCTGGATATTTGCTATGCGTATTTTAATGGTGTTTACCTCCATTTTTTCCTATAAAATTAATCAGATTGTTGCCAAAGCCCGCTACGAAAATGTGGATCGTTTTAATTTTGAAGGACCATTAACCGCTTTAGTTTGGGTAACCTCCATTGTTTCTATCATTGTTACTTATATCATCAGTTATTTACTATTGAGCAACAACTCTTTGGTGGGTATTGAGGAACAATACACGCCTGATCTGTGGTGGAAATTAGCTACAATCATCAGTTTGGGAACATTTGCTGCTGCCATTATTCCTGAATTTACCAAAATATTTACCAGTTCCCAGTCAGCCCACGTTAATGAAGTGGTTATCTCCTCTAGAGAAGGGGGTCCTTCTCTCAATATTTTATCGGGTATGGTGGCCGGAAACTTTAGTGCTTTCTGGATCGGTATGCTGATGGTAGCCCTCATGGTGTTTGGATTTTTTGTTTCTTTAAACGGACTCGAACTTTTTGGGGAATATTCCTCCATTTTTGCCTTTGGACTCGTTGCTTTCGGATTCTTAGGGATGGGCCCGGTTACCATTGCTGTGGATAGTTATGGACCTGTTACCGACAATGCACAATCTGTTTTTGAATTGTCCCAAATGGAAAAAATCCCCGGAATACAAGAGGAGATAGAAAGAGATTATGGATTTACGCCTGATTTTGAAAGAGGAAAACATTTCTTAGAAGCCAATGATGGTGCCGGAAATACATTCAAAGCAACCGCAAAACCGGTATTAATAGGTACTGCTGTTGTGGGCGCTACTACCATGATTTTTGCTATTATTTTAATGTTGAAAACGCAGGGACTTTTAAAACTAAGTCTTACAGATGCCCCGGTTCTTCTTGGTTTTATAACCGGTGGTGCCGTGATTTTTTGGTTCAGCGGAGCTTCCATGCAGGCTGTTACAGCTGGTGCCTACAGAGCCGTTGAATTTATCAAGAAAAACATCAATCTTAATAAAACGGAAGCAGATATTGAAGATTCGAAGAAAGTGGTGAAAATATGTACACAGTACGCACTTAAGGGGATGTGGAATATTTTTATTGTTATTTTTACTTTGACTTTAGCTTTTGCTTTCTTTGATCCGAATTTCTTTGTATCCTACTTGATTTCAATTGCCATTTTTGGATTATTTCAGGCATTATATATGGCCAATGCAGGTGGTGCATGGGATAATGCCAAAAAAGTGGTAGAAGTTGATTTGAAAGAGAAAAACACACCTTTACATGAAGCTTGTGTTGTGGGTGATACCGTTGGGGATCCTTATAAAGACACAACAGCGGTTTCTATTAACCCAATCATCAAATTTTCTACTTTATTTGGACTTTTAGCGGTAGAAATAGCCGTTTTAATGAAACAGGAAGCTAAGGCAACAGATTCATTCGATTTTACCCCTATAATTGGGATTCTGTTTTTAGCGGTTGGTCTTGTTTTTGCCTATAGATCTTTCTATTCCATGAGAATAAAAAACGAACAGGAATAATGAAAAAAATCATCATTTTAGTAATCATATTACAGGCAATCTTAGTGGTTGCCTGTATTCATAAAGAACAACCAACTTCAGCAAAACCAAAAGGATATTTTCGAATTGAAACCCCAAAACCGGAGTATCAAAAATGGGACTCTCTCCTACCCTTTTCATTTGAATATTCCAAATATGCTCAGTTTTCTTTTGAGGAAAAAGAACCTAAAATATACTGGATGGATCTTCAATATCCCCAATATAATGTGTCTTTGAAAATGTCCATTTTTCCCCTAAAAGATAATCTTCGGAAACTCATTGTAAATGAGGAGAAAATGCTGATGTTCCACGTGGAGAGCAGAAAAGCGGATGATATTCTTTACTCGGATATCAGCGATACCAAAGAAAAAGTGTATGGACAAATGTATGAATTGGTTGGCAAAGGAGCTGCTACTCCTCTCAAATTCTGGATCACAGACAGTACCCGTTATTTTGTGAGTGCTTCCCTTTATTTTAATTTTCCACCCAATAATGACTCCCTTCAACCCGTTATCAATTATTTAAAAACAGATGTTTTACATTTAATTGAAACCTGGAAGTGGAAATAACCAGTAGTATGAGTAAAAAAAAGATAATTATTAGTGTCGTAGTTGTTGCCCTTTTGGTAACCGGTGTTCTGTTTTTTGTTTTTAGAACACCAAAAGAGAGAAAACTTCAAATCTCAGCCTCTGAATTGAAAGAAGCCAAAAAGCAAGTTCATCTCCATATTCTGAGATATGATCAGGATGTTTTTAAAGTGAATCCGGATCATTTTGCACAAGGTATTTCCATGCTTTCTCAAAAATATCCCTCCTTTTTAATTGATCCCCAGCTTTTTTCAGATACCCTATTCGTTCAAAAGTTTTTAGATTATTTAAAAGATCCTAAAATTATTGAACTTTATAATCTTACACAAAAAAAATATGGAAATTTTGAAACCTATGAAAATAGTTTTAAAGAAGCTTTTGCCCACTACTTAGTCTATTTTCCTAAAGAATCTATTCCTAAAATCATCACACTGATTACCGGTCTTGATTTTCAAACTCCTTCGGTTTATATCTATGACCAACATGTTATTCTGAATTTAGATCACTATTTAGGGAAAGATTTTTCCAAGTATAATCAATTGGGTGTCCCTAAATATATTTCTGAAAGAATGGATAGCAGTTATATGGAGGTGGACCTTTTTAAAAAAGCAATAGTGTATAAACATCTGCCTGACCAAACACCTTCAAATGTGATGGAAAGTATGATTATTGAAGGAAAAAAACTCTATTTTACTGAAATGATGTTACCTCAAAAATCACAAAAAGATATTATTGGTTATTCAGAAGAAAAATATCAATGGGCAGAACAATTCTATCCCAATGTGTGGACTTATATGATTGAAAATAATTTACTCTTTTCTCAGGAAGAGAGTGTTTTCAGAAACTATATTCAGGAATCCCCTTTTACAAAACCTTTCGGAAATGTTTCACCCGGAAGATTTGGCCAGTTTTTAGGATGGAAAATTGTGAAAGCATATATGGACAACAATCCTAATATTACACTCGAGCAGTTAATGCAAACCACAGATCTTCAAATGATCCTGAATAAATCAGCATTTAAACCGGTTGTAAAAAAATAAAAAATTTTGCACAAACCACACTCCTATTTTCAGAATAATTATTATCTTTGTCGCGTACTAAAAACAAACTACTATGTCTGGTATTAACAAAGTTATTCTCATTGGCCGACTAGGAAAAGATCCTGAAGTCAGAGCCTTCGAAGGTGGAACAAAGAAAGCCTCCTTCTCATTAGCAACATCCGAAATCTACAAAGACAAGGAGGGCAAGAAAGTGGAACAAACCGAATGGCACAACATTGTGTGCTGGCGGAATTTAGCTGAAATTGCTGAAAAATTTCTTACGAAAGGTAAACTCATTTACCTGGAAGGAAGACTCCGAACCAGATCCTGGGAAGATAACGGAGTGAAAAAGTATGTAACCGAAATCGAAGCAACAACATTCACTATGTTGGGCTCTAAACAAGACGATGCGGATAAACCTACTGCTGAAAAAGTGGTCAATGCACCACATGCAGAACCGAGTCCTGTCAATGTGGAAACCGATTTCGTCTCAGATGACCTACCATTCTAAATCATCAAAAAGAGGAGTTTTTCTCCTCTTTTTTTAACAAAAAAAAATCACCAAAAAAAAACATGAAAAAACAAAAATTTTTAACACTGGCTTTCATCGCTTTATTTTTTTATAATTCATATAGTCAAGTAGATACTATTAAAATGATGCAGTATAATCTGATGTATTATACAACGGCAGTTCCATCCGGATGTACCGTGACTTCCTCCTATCTGAACGATAAGGATATGAACCTTAAAAAAATCATCAAATATGTTCAACCCGATATTTTAAGTGTCAATGAAATAGGAAGTCAGTCAACCTATGTGGATCGAATCAAAAATAATGCATTGAATACAGATGGAGTAACCTATTATCAAAATTGTCCCCTAACCAATTTCTCAGGTGGATCGATTGCCAATATGGTTTACTACGATTCCAGAAAATTGGGGTATCACTCCTTTTTTTATGTAACAACCAGTGTTAGAGATATTAATGCATACAAAATGTATTATAAAACCCCTCAGTTAGCCAATGGGGATACCATTTTTATCACTTTTATTGTAACGCATTTAAAAGCAGGTAGTTCAGATGCAGAAGCCATTGTCAGAGGACAACAAACCCAGGCTTTAATGACGAAATTAGAACAAATGGGCGCAGCCAGCAATTATGTTTTTTCCGGGGATTTTAACCTCTACTCCTCTTCAGAAATCGCATACCAGAATCTGATCAATTATTCCAATACACTTTATCGCTTTTATGATCCCATCAACCAATCCGGAAATTGGAATAATTCTTCCCAATTTGCAAATATTCATACTCAATCAACCCATACATCATCTGATAATGGTTGCTTTTCAACCGGAGGAATGGATGATCGTTTTGATTTCATATTGGTTTCCCCATACATTTACTACGGAAGCAAGAAAGTGAGATCTATCAATGACTCTTATATGGCATTAGGACAAGATGGGCAAAGATTCAATGGATCTATCAATAACCCTACCAATACATCTGTACCTGATTCTATCGCCAATGCATTATATAATTTGTCCGATCACTTACCTGTTATTTTGCAATTTGCTATTGACTATACCGTTTCTGTTCAGGATTTTGCCTCTGTTATTCAGGTTAATGTGAACAATCCTGTTCAGGATCAGATTAGTATGGAAATACAACTAGATCAACCCGATCAGTTAACGTTTGAGATCTATTCTTTAAGTGGGCAATTGCTTGAAAAAACAACCAATTATTTTGAAAGTGGAAGCTCAAGATGGAATCAAAAATTTGAATATCCCCCATCTCTCTATTTGTTAAAAATACAAAACTCTAAAAATCAATATGTTGTAAAAAAGATAGTGAAATCTTAATCACACAAATTCGGAGCCAAACCAAACGATTTTTTCACTATATTTGCGCCCTCAAATTAAAATATAAAAAAATTAAGATTTAATAATAATTTAAGACCACAATGAAAGTTTATCAAACCAAAGAAATTAGAAATGTCGCCCTTATCGGTGGTAACCGTGTTGGAAAAACGACCCTTGCCGAAGCTATGGCTTTTCATGGCGGAGTAATTAGCAGAAGAGGAACTGTTGAAGATAAAAATACCATTTCAGATTATCGTGATGTAGAATTAGAAAGACAACAATCTATCCAGGCTACAGTAATGTATGCTGAACACGATGGTTGTAAAATCAATATGATTGATTGTCCAGGTTTTGATGACTTTATTGGTGAAGTTGTAGGTTCATTAAGAGTTGCTGATACAGCAATGATGGTTATCAACGCTCAAAATGGGGTGGACGTTGGTGCTGAAATTCAATGGAGATGGACTAAAAGAATGAATGTTCCTGTATTTTTCGTTGTTAATGAATTGGATCATGAAAAAGCAAATTTTGATGAAACAATCAGACAATTAAAACATTTTTTTGGAAACAGTGTAATGCCATTCCAATATCCGATAAACGCTGGTATAGGTTTTGACAGTGTAATCGATTTACTTCAGATGAAACTTTTAAAATTCCCTGTTGGGGGTGGAAAAGCTATCGTTGAAGATATCCCTGCTTCTGAAAAAGATAAAGCAGAAGAGATGTACAATGCATTAGTTGAAGCTGCTGCTGAAAATGATGAAGCGCTAATGGACAAATTCTTTGAAGAGGGAACACTTACAGAAGAGGAGATGGCCAGAGGATTAAAATTAGGAATCATCAACCGTGGAACTTTCCCAGTTTTATGTGTAGCTGCAAAAACAGATCAAGGTGTTACCAGAGTTATGGATATCATCAAATCAAGTTGTCCAGCACCTGATGAAATGGCTGGAGTACAAACAATTTCCGGAAAAACATTAGCTTGTAAAACAACTGATACTCCAACTGCTTATGTGTTCAAAACATCTATAGAACAACACATTGGAGAACTTTCCATCATGAAAATTTATGGCGGTGAGATTACAGAAGCTATGGATATGGTGAACAATAAAACCAATTCAAAGGAAAGATTAACTTCACTTCTTTGTGTAGCAGGAAAAAACAGAGAGAAAGTGGAAAAAGCTGTTGCCGGTGATATCGTAGCTACTATCAAATTAAAAGGAACTCAATCTTCTCACACCTTAGTTAAATCAGGTGATGAAATGATTGTACCTACCGAATATCCTGAACCAAAATTCCGTACTGCAGTAAAAGCTAAAAACAGCTCTGATGATGAAAAATTAGGTGCTATTTTAAACGAATTCCGCAAAACGGACCTAACTTTCCTTTCAGAACAATCTAAAGAGTTAAAACAAGTGATCATCTCCGGACAAGGGGAACAACACTTGAATATCGTTAAATGGATCATTGAAAAGTTGAATAAGGTAGAAATTGAGTATTATGCTCCAAAAATTCCTTATCGTGAAACCATCACAAAATCTGCTGAAGCGATGTATCGTCATAAAAAACAATCAGGTGGAGCCGGACAATTCGGTGAAGTTCACATGCTTGTAGAACCTTATTATGAAGGAATGTCAAATCAAACCAAATATCCGATTCGTGGAACTGATACCTATGATTTACCATGGGGCGGAAAATTGATTTTCAATAACTGTATCGTTGGAGGTGCTATTGATGCCAGATTTTTACCAGCTATTTTAAAAGGGATCAATGAAAGAATTGAAGAGGGTCCACTTACAGGTTCTTATGCACGTGATATCGTGATCAACATTTATGATGGAAAAATGCACCCTGTTGACTCTAATGAGTTGGCTTTCAAATTAGCCGGTCGTCAGGCTTTCCGTGAAGCATTCAAAAATGCAGGTCCTAAAATTTTGGAACCTATTTATGATGTGGAAGTATTCGTACCTTCTGACAGAATGGGTGATGTTATGACTGACCTTCAGGGACGTAGAGGGGTGGTAATGGGAATGGACAGTGAAGGAGAATTCCAAATCATTCGTGCTAAAATACCATTAGCAGAAATGAATAAATATTCTACAACACTAAGTTCTATCACATCTGGACGTGCTTCTTACGGAATGAAATTTGCTGAATATCAACAAGTTCCAGCAGATGTTCAAAGCGAAATTATCAAAAAATACGAAGAAGAAAACAAAGAAGACGAATAGTCTTACGTTTAAATTTTCAACATATCAGAAAAGGCGCATTTTATCAAATGTGCCTTTTTTATTAAAAAAAATTAAAAAGCCATTGTTTTTTAAAAAATTGTTGTAAATTTGGGCGTTATTAATTAAAAAAACAAGGCTATGAAAAAAATCTTACTCTTTACGGGTATGCTCTTTGCGTGTGTCGCAATGCAAGCCCAAACCATTATTTTTCAGGAAAATTTTGATACCTATACAGCCGGAGACAAGATTGCTGTCGTGAACACGAATTTCACGACTTGGAGTGCCGCCCCGGGTGGATCAGAAGATGCGACTATTTCAGCGGAACAAGCAGCATCTCCATCCAATTCATTAAAGATTGTATCCGGAAATGATTGCGTTTTCCCGATTGCCAATTTCACAACAGGTGAATATGTGATCGAATTTGACTATTATGTGCCCTCTACCGGCACCGGAGCTTATTTTAATGTATTGCACAACTTTGCCGGAACAAGCTCTGAATGGGCCTTAGAATGCTATTTTTCCAATACCGGAACAGGGTATCTGAAAGTTGGAAAAGCTGCAGATGGAGAAATTTCCTTTACTTATCCTTCTAATCAGTTTTTTCACATGTATATTAAAATTGATTTAACTGAAGATGAAGCTAAAATGGAGATTAACAATAATCAGATTCATACATGGCCATATCATTATCAGGCAAATGATACAACAGGTTTAGTTCAATTAGGAGGTGTTAACTTTTTTTCTGCTGCACCACCTGATTTAACTAATGGGACTTACTATGTTGACAATTTTAAATTAAGAATGGATGATGTAGCTGTTACTGAAAACACAGAAAGTTTCAAAATCTATCCAAATCCTGCTACTCAAACAATTCATATTACAGGAGATAATATCCAATGGATTGAAATGTTTAATATTGTAGGACAAAAGATCTATTCCGGAACAGAAAACAGCATCAATATTGAACCTTATGCTTCAGGAACCTACTTTGTAAAAGTAACAACGCCAGAAGGAACTGTTGCTAAGAAAGTGATTAAGAAATAAGTTATTCACTATTCATTATTCACTCTTCACTATTCACTATTTGGGCGTTCCGGCTCGCAAGCTCGCCGTCGGTCTCCGCCTTCAAGTCCGCACCAAACAGCCGTATGACTGCATGGTCGTAAAAGGAGCTCACAAGCTCGCTCTTTTACTCCCTGCATCATAGCGGCTTTTTGCTTTGCGGGCTTTCTCGGCTCCGCCCTAACGCAGCGAACTCTCAGCTATCAGCATTAGACCGGAGCCCGACGGCAGCAGGGTAGGAGTGTGGGTCGGCTGCTGCCGGAATGCCCAAAAAGTTATTAGCTATAAGGTTTTGGTTATTAGTTTTTTAAACCCAAAAACCAAATTTTAAATTTGCTTATTCACAAATTCACAAATTTGCTAATTTACATTTCTTAGGTTTTATTAAAAAAATGATTACTTTTGTCTTTCATTAATTCAAATATTCAAGAAATAAAATAGTATCCTTATGAAACACCTGTTTTTTGTAATCTGTTTAGTTACGTTGTTGTGTAGCAGTAAGAAAATCGAAACCTTCCCGGTTTATAATACGCAAACGTTTTATTTAAAAGGAAATGTGAAACTTATGATTGAAAAAAGTCAAGCCATCCATGTGGATTCCTTATTGAATTACACCATAGATACGAACCGATTTAATGGAATAACCAAATATTTCTATTTCAGCCCTTTATTAGAATTGGATTCTACATTATTTGCAAAAATGGACACTATTTTTTTTGGTAAAAGGTTTTATTTCAAAACAAGTAAAACAAGCCAAATGTTTTCCTCAACTTATACGATGAAAGGGGTGATTGAATTGGAAACAAAAATTTCAAAGTACAAAAACAATATCCTTTATACTAAAAACTATGCCCCTGTATTAGGATACCATTCAAAAACGGAAGAAAAATGGGAAAACTCGAAGATTGTATGGTCAAAGTGGGAATCGAAACTAGGCTCATCATATTATGAGCAACTATTTGAATTTGATTCCAACGGTTTTGATACCATCATCAAATCAAGAAATCTTAAAAATGATCCATTTACTATTTATAAAGTGGTGTATTTAGAATGGGATTCCCTAGGGAACTGGACAAAAAGAATTGAGTACAACGAATCGGATTGGACAGGAAGTTTGGTGAACAGAAAATAGGTAAAAAGTAATAGGTAAAAAGTAATAGGTAAAAAGTAATAGGTAAAAAGTAATAGGTAAAAAGTAATAGGTAAAAAGTAATAGGTAAAAAGTAAGAACTAATAACCAAAACCCAAAATTCGCCCTTTGCCTTTCGCCCTTTGCCTATTTTAGAAATGGAATAAACCTGGATACTTTTTTTTGGTAGTTTTTGTATTCGGGATATTTGGAGGCACTGATGTGTTCGCTAAAGTTGGAACTGCCTAAAAATAAAGCGATTAATAAGATTGATCCTGCGATACTCCAGTTAAACCATTGTCCACTTGCAGCGATACTGAATCCGTAAAACATGAACCAGATCGCTTGCTCGGCAAAGTAGTTGGGATGGCGGCTGTATTTCCATAATCCTCTGTCTAAGAATCCCTTGCTGTATTTTTCATCTAAAGGTAAACCTTGTTTGAGTAATGCATGTTTTGCGGTTTGAAAACGAAATTGTTGAATGTCAGCAATCGTTTCGTAAAGGATAAAAAAGAACATAAGTATCGCAAAAATGAGATCTAAAGTTCCAAATGGCTCACTATTGAATTGTAATGCAATCATGATGGGCATGGTAAATAAGAAAATGAGGAGATTCTGATATCCACAGATAAATCCGAAATTAAACAAACTCCATTTCCATTTGGCCTGAAACTCCGGTTGAGTTCTTAAATATTTCCATCGGTAATCTTCTTCACCACCCCAGAATTTCCATTGATAGGCGCCTTTTAATCCGAAATTTATACTCAATCTTAATCCCCAAATTGTGACCAAAATGCTCATTACAACCAATCGGGTTGAAAAATCACCATAGTAGGTTACAATCCATGCGTAAACCAATGGCAAAATACTCCATATTTTGTCCACCTGGCTATTATTACGGGTAAGTTCACCAACGATGAACGTTAAAAGAATAGAGGCTCCTAAGACCCATAAAAGGGGTTTTAAAGCGTTTAATTCCGTTTCACCGAGAGGTGTGCCTAAAAAGAGATACATTAAAGGAAAAGAGAGTAGTGTTAAGCCTAATATTGCGGCTACTGGTCCTTGTTTCATACTATTTTGTTTTAAAAGTTACTTTTGAATATGATATGTTTTATGTTTTTTCGGTTATAGGTGTAAGTGATATGGATTAATCCATCTGAAGTTTGAATAATAGCCGGATAACTAAATTCACCGTTTTCTTCTTTTTCTAAATGATAAACGTCAAACCACTCTTTTCCGTCAAAAGAGATGGCAATTGTCAGAACATTGCGACCATTGACCCACTCTTTTCCACTTTCCATAGGATTATAAACCAGATAGATAACCCCATTTTTTTGGACAATGGCATCAATTCCGGAATTGGGATTCACTAAATTGGTTTTACTCAATGGAGACCAGGTTTTTCCATCATTTTTTGAAACCGACTCCATAACACAATTCTGATTGCTTCTACAAAAGGCATGGATTGAACCATCCGGATATTGAAGCAGGGTAGGCTGAATCACTTTTGCTGGGTTCACGCTATCAATGGCTATGGTTCTCCAGGTTTTACCCTCGTTTGTTGATCGTTCAATAAAAACATTCCAGTCTTCCAGAGTTTCAGTACTGGTTGGAAACAACCATGTTCCGGTAGAGGTGATAAGTGGTTTGTTTTTAACAGGTCCTAATGAAGGATTGCATAAATTCGGAGAACTCCAGGTTTTTCCATTATCTGTTGAAGAAATATATTCACCCCACCATTCCCGGGGAGATTTTCCCACTTTGTAGTACAGAAAGATGATGTTATCCGGAGATTTGAATAAAACAGGATTCCAGCAAGCTAATGTGTCGGAAAAATCAGGATTTGTACCGATTCTGTTGAATCCTACAACCAATTGTTGTGGGGCACTCCATTGATTTTCATGAAAAAAGGAACCCCAGATCTTTACATCATTAGCTCCTTCATAACTTCCCTGAAACCAGGCTGCCATAAGATCTCCATTTGAAAGTTCCACGATCGTTGAAGCGTGGCACATTTTTGAGTTTGAAAGAGGAAGAATAAAAGATTCACCCTTTTTTTCAACATAAGGCATTGGTTGTGCCTCCATTTTTATATTAAAACAAAAAAGAATGGAAAAAATCAAAAATGTAGTATAGAAAAACAGTTTTGATTCAATTTTCATCAGGTGTAATTTTAAATAAATAAAATTTTATTTTTTATTAAAATATAAATCACTCATAACTAAGCGAATCATGAGATTATAGTTAAAAGTAAAACCGGTAAAGAAACCATATAAATTATCGGAATGTCCGAAAGAGCTTATGGAAAAGTTAATGGCAGGATCTAATGAAAAAGATTCATTGAAAACAATTTTAAGTCCACCTGTCAGGGAGAGTCCATAGCCAGGAGCTGCCCAGTTTCTGTAGTTGGGAGGATTGGTTTGTCCCGGAATATAATTGGATGAAACAGAAGAGAGCATATCGAAAGGGCGATCCTCAATGACAGCCTGGAAACTTTTCACTTTCAAATAGTTAAACTGAAGTCCCAATTCTACAAACGGTTTAAGAACAGAATTCACATGAAATAACCGGCTAACTGACAAATCAAAAAAGGAGCGTTCCTCTTTGGCATTCAGATATTCGATCGCATAGTTATTGCGCTCATTTCCCGGTGGAAGGTCAAACATTATCAGAAAAACATCCGAAGCAGTGAGCTTTACCGTAGAATAATTAAGGGCGATTCCCCAGTCTTTATTCAGTTTATATTTAACGCCAAGACCAAAAATAGTGCCCACTTTGTAGGACATATCTTCCGGATATTCTCCCAACCAGAGCGAGTCTACATAAGCGTAGTTGTTTTTTACCAATAAAGAGATTTCGTTAAATCTATAGGTGTTATCGAATAAAAGATTCAGATTCACTTCATTTTGAGGTGCTCCATTGTAGTAATTTGCGGTAGATTTGTCTGCCAGGTAGACACCACCGCCAATATAAAAATCGAAACCGGCAGTTGACCAGGTTTCCTTTTTTCCTTTTCCGTTGGTTTGAGCAAATCCGGAAAGGATGAAGCAAAGGAACAATATGAAAATCAGTCTTTTATACAACATAATTTTGATTATAAGTGGATCACTTCACCATATGCAGCGGCAGTTGCTTCCATAATAGCTTCAGAAAGGGTAGGGTGGGGGTGAACGGAATGAAGCACTTCTCTTCCGGTAACTTTCTTATTCATTGCAATAACGGCACCGGAAATCATTTCGGTTACATTATCTCCGATGAGGTGGCAGCCGATCCATTCGTTGGTTTCTTTATCAAAGATCACTTTTACCATACCATCTCGACTACCTGCAGCAGTAGCTTTTCCGGAAGCAGTGAACGGAAACTTTCCAATGAGCACTTCTCTTCCGGCAGCTTTACAAGCTTGTTCTGTAACTCCAACAGAAGCAATTTCAGGAGTAGTATACGTACAACCCGGAATCAATCCATAGTTGATCGGATGAGGATCTAAACCTGCAATTTTTTCTACACAAATCAATGCTTCATGAGAGGCAACATGTGCAAGAGCAGGACCGTGAACGATATCACCGATGGCATAAATTCCATCACAATTGGTTTTGTAATAGTCATCAACAACCACTTTAGATTTTTCAACAGCAACACCATACTCTTCTAAGCCAATCCCTTCAATATTGGTAGCAACGCCAACAGCAGAAAGGACAACCTCACATTCAATTTCAGTAATTTTCTCTTTTGAATCCTTGATGGTTACTTTACAAAGATCACCGGAACTATCCACTTTCTCAACAGCTGCAGAGGTGATCACTTTGATACCCGATTTACGGAAAGCACGACCTAAGTGTCCTGAAATCTCTTCATCTTCAACGGGTACTAAGTTAGGGAGATATTCCACTATGGTAACTGCAGTTCCCATTGTAGCATAAAAATAGGCAAATTCACTGCCTATTGCACCGGAACCCATTACAACCATCGATTTAGGTAGGGTTGGAAGGGTAAGGGCTTCCCGATAACCAATCACCTTTTTCCCATCCTGAGGAATGTGAGGAAGGGCTCTGGAGCGAGCACCTGTAGCCAGAATAATATGATTTGCGGTGTATGAGTTTATTGTTCCATCAGAAGCAGTTACGGATACAGTTTTATCTTTTTCGATTTTTCCAAACCCTTCAATAACGGTAACATTATTTTTTTTCAATAAAAACTGAACCCCTTTACTCATGGTTTCAGCTACAGTACGGCTGCGTTGCACAACAGCAGGGAAATCGGGAGAGATAGTTCCGTCAATTTTAATACCGTAATTTTCGGCATGTTTGGTATAATTAAACACTTGCGCAGATTTTAGCAATGCTTTGGTTGGGATACAGCCCCAGTTGAGGCATATTCCACCCAGTTCGGAACGTTCAACAACAGCCACTTTCATATTCAGCTGACTGGCTCTAATGGCTGCAACGTAGCCTCCCGGGCCACTTCCAATGACAATGAGATCAAAATTCATAGTATATAAATTTATGTTTGTAACTAAAAAAGCAAAAATACAGAAAAAAGTGATTATCTGATCACATCTCTTCGATCAATATATTTAGAAAAATGGAGTTGAGGAACACCCAGTGCCATTCCTGCATGAATGGTTCCTTTGACACCCAGTAATTTAGACAATTTACCTTTTTTATCCTGGGCTAAAGCGGAAAGAACAAAACCGGTATAAAATTGACCGATTCCCAAAGTTTCAGCCATTAAAGAACCATTTTGATAGGCTAAATTAGCATCAGCACATCCAAAGTATTGATTTTTAGTCGTATAAATAAAAATAACAGTAGTAGCACCTCTTAGAATGATATCTTTACCTGATTTGTATTCATCTTCCATCTTTTTAAATCCGGAAACATATTTAGCCACTTCAGGAGCAAAAAGTTTAATAAAGGGTTTAATGAGTGGAAAATTTAGAAATTTGGCAATTTTTGTAAAGATTTCAATGGTATAATCTGAAATCAATTGTAAGTCATGAGGATCGGAAAATACTTTAAAATAAACACGTTGCGCATTACTTGCTGTAGGAGCGCGATGAGCAGCATCCAGAATTTGATCTATGAAGAATTCGGGGACAGGTTCTTTTGTAAAAATTCGTCTGGATCGGCGCGATTTTAATAACAACATCAGCTGTTCCGAAGTCGGAAGCTCTTTTCTATCAAAAGAATGAATTTTATTTTCAGGGAAAGCCTCATGAATCACCGAATTTGTAGGACAAACAGCCACGCAGTGACCACATTTGATACAAAACTCAATATTCTGAAATGCAGGGATTCCTGACTCCGATTTTACAAAAATTTCGGAGGGGCACACTTTTACACAACGATCACATTGAATGCACGTTGACTCATCAATCAATAAATTCATAAAAACTAAATCGTTATTTTTCCCGATTTATTTCCAAATTTATTGCAAGTGGTTTTCACTTCAACAACATCTCCTTTTTTAAGGGGTAAATCAAGAAGAAATGTTGAATAATCCAAATCATTTTGATGGGTAAGCTCCATTGTTTTAACAACTTCTCCATTTACAACGATTACAACCGTTTTGATGTAATGCGTGTTGAAGTTTTTCACTTTATGGGTGATGTTGATATCCAACTTCCCGTTTTTGTAGCTTAATACCACTTTTGATGCAGGATGTGCATTTACTGTAAACGCAAAGAAAATGGATAGAATGGCTAATAAAAAGAATCTTTTCATAGTTTAATTTTTTAAATTATTAACTGAAAAAGTAATTATATAACATGGTGAAACCATGTATCATTGCAAAAATGAACCCGAGAATTCCAATTCTTTTATGAACTTTATATTTCGGTTTAATTTTAATATATCTCATCCCAGTTAAAAAGGAGATAATCATCATTAATAATCCCAAAATGCCAAGATATATCACGATATCATAAAATGAAATTTCCATAGTGATTAAATTTTAATTTTATTTGATTTATTTCCAAATTCATTGCATCTGGCTTTCACTTCAACTACATCTCCGGCTTTAGCGCTAGGGATATCTATAACCACCGTTTCTCCTTTTTCAGAAGATTGTTTGGTATATTTTAAAGTTTTAAATTCTTTACCGTTAATAGTAATTACAACCTGATCAATATAGTGATCACCGGGATTTTTAACGGGATGAACTATCTCAACTGTTAATTTATTATTTTTAACAGAAAGGTTAATTTTCTTAGGAGGATCAGCTTTTACAATAAAAGCAAACAGCACAAGGGCCATGGTTAATAAAATGGATTTTTTCATAGTTTTATAATTTAATAGTTACAGTGGCAACAAAAAGGGAGCTAAATGCAAGAATCCCTGCAGCTCTGTGATAAGGTCTTAATACGGGATAGTCTTCAACTAAACTGCTCAAAATATTAACAGCTAACATACTCGATACGTGAACGATGGACATAGCTCTGTGAATTCTAAACTTGGTAAATCCTTTGGCCCTGTCTTTCATAGGTGGTGGAGTAAATAAGATAGTTCCTAAAGAGGTGAAGTATGTGATATTTGTAAAAGTAGCAAAACCTTCATGAATATCTTTAATACGGCTTCCGTTATACAAGTATTGACCGGTAATTCCTGTTCCCAACATACCAACCAAAGAAGCAAATGCCAGATATTGATGCGTTGTAATCATCACGGATCTGATATTCATTTCGATATCCCGGGAAGTAGATGAGAGTTTAAACATGTCAAAATTTCGCATCAACCCTTTTTCTCCCCAAAATATTTTTTGAGTAAAAAGATAGTGATCCGGCAATAATTTAATCGTATCATCAAAATGGATGGCATTGTTTGGTCGTAACGGTGTTAAAGAAAAAGGATTCGTTGAATACCCTAATTGTAAAAAAAATAGGAGAAACAATAAGCTAAGTAGTTTTTTCATGGACATGGTTTTGATATAACTGTTATTTAACGTAGCAAAAATAACAAATATTCTAAATATAGTATCAATACACTGTATTTATTTTATCAATGTTTTGTTTCAACTATTTTTTTGTTTTTTTTATACCTAGATGATTGCAAAACCAATATGTAAAAACCATATAGTGTTGAATGATAAATAAATAAAATTTTTAAAAATTAGTTAGACATATCTAATTAAATTATATTTTTGCGAAAAAATTTTTTGAATGGAAAACAGTTTAGAACAATTATTAAAAATAATCATTCATACTTTTGACGCAATGGAGGAAGAAATGAAAGGAAAAAGTGAATTGATGGAATTGACATCCAGACAAATATTTTGCATTGAACAAATAAAAAGTATACAGAATCCCAATTTATCCGAGTTGGCAGAGATCATGAATATTGCAAAACCTTCGATGACGGTTATGATCAATCGTCTTGAAAAAAACAGGTTAGTACAAAAAGTACAATCTGATAGTGATCGAAGAACGGCACATCTACATTTAACAGATAAAGGGGAAAAAGCAGCCCGATTGCATGAGGAATTACATACCAGAATATCTGAAATCTTAGTGTCGGATCTTACAGAGTCTGAACAGGAGATCTTGATTGTTTTATTGAATAAAGCAGTTAGATCATTAAATCAATAATAAACAACATCAATCACATTAGAATCTTAGAAAATTATGATCAAAGAAAAGAAAAAAGTCGCGTTTATCTCTGTTATTGCAGCCGTTTTTTTAACCGGATTTAAACTTATTATTGGTTTATTAACAGGCAGTTTGGGTATTTTATCTGAAGCACTCCATTCAGGATTAGATTTGGTTGCTGCAGTGATCACCTATTTTTCAGTTAAGATTTCAGATAAACCTGCCGATGAAGAGCACAATTACGGACATGGCAAAGTGGAGAATCTTTCTGCATTAATTGAAACATTTCTCTTATTAATTACTTGTGTCTGGATTATTTATGAAGCAGTGGACAGAATTGTGAATAAAAACACCCAAATAGAAGTGACAATATGGAGTTATATTGTTGTAATAAGTTCCATTATTATTGATATCAACAGGTCCAGAATGTTGTCAAAAGCAGCCAAAAAACACAATAGTCAGGCCCTTGAAGCGGATGCATTGCATTTTTCTACTGATATATGGAGTTCAGCGGTTGTATTATTAGGATTAATTGGCGCTAATTTCGGATTCCATTTGGCCGATTCCGTAGCAGCTATATCTGTAGCTCTTATTGTGCTTTTTGTATCATACCGTTTAGGAAGAAGAGCGATTGATGTTTTATTAGATAGTGCCCCAAAAGAATCAAAAAACATTGTTAATCAGGTTCTTGAAAAGTATCCAGATGTTAAGAAATTTCATCAGGTTAAGATCAGAACATCGGGAGCCGACACTTTTATAAAATTCAACATACATGTTGATCCATTGATTTCTTTAAAGGAAACGCATGAATTGTGTGATCAAATTGAAGAAGACATTAAAGCTCAAATTCCAAGAAGTGAAATATTTATTCATGCTGAACCAGAAGATGAAACCCATATTCGTCAGGAGATGGAGTAACTCTTTTTTCGGTAAATCAAAGAAAAGATGATCATCAGCAATGCAGCAAGGAGAGCCATGGCAGATCCAAAATAGAAAGGAGCATTGGAGCCCATTTTATCGTACAGAACACCGGCAATTAAACTGGCGGGAAGTAAAGTGATTCCGAGAATTGAGTGATACAATCCAAATCCGGTTCCTTTCAAATTTTTGCTTACCAAATCGGAGATCATAGATTTTTGGGAACCATCGGTTAATGCGCTGTAAAAACCATACATTACGAATAATGGGAGAAAAACAGAAATGGAATTGTGCTTTCCAAAAAGAAAGTAAACGAGGGCATAAATCAAGTATCCTAGAATAATCAACTTTTCTCTTCCGATCTTATCTGAAATTTTGCCAATTGGAATCGCTAAAACAACAGAAACCAGATTAAAAATCATATAAACAAACGGAATATATGACTTATCGATTCCGGTTTCTGCAGTTTTCACTAAAAGTAATGCATCAGCAGAATTTCCTAAGGTAAATACAAAGATAACGACAAGAAAAAAATAGTATTTTTTGGGAAGTTGTTTCCATTGAAACTTCATTTTTTCTGCCGTTTTGTTACCTGCTTCTTTGATGAAAACAATAATACTGAGAACACCTAAGATAGCCGGAATGGTAGCCCATAAAAAAATAGACTTATAATCATCGGGCATAAAATAGAGGAACAAAAAAGCAATCAACGGACCCAAAATAGCGCCGCTGTTATCCATCGCTTTATGAAATCCAAAGTTTTTACCAATCTCTTTTTGTTTCACGGACCCACTGATTAAACTATCTCTTGGAGCAGCACGAAAACCTTTTCCTACTCTTTCTATAAACCGCAGGATTAAAACCTGATAAGGAAACCGAATGATAAAATACAAGGGAGTTACTAAAGCTGTAATTCCGTACCCTAAAATCATAAACGGTTTATTTTTGCCGATTTTATCGCTCCAGTATCCCGAAAAAGCTTTAAAAAGGGATGCAGTACTTTCTGCAATCCCTTCAATTAATGAAATAGACGTTTTTGAAGCCCCAATTGACAACAGGAATAATGGCATTACACTGTAAATCATTTTTACGGAAGTATCTGTAAAAAAGCTTGTTAATCCTGTAAAGAATATGTTTTTTTCTAAGCCAAAGTATTTTTTAGGTTTCAATCGGTTCATATCAGTGAAAAGCTCTTTCTTAATATTTAGTAAATTGTTTTATATTTTTTTAAACTTTCTGATGCTACTAACGGACAATAAAATCATTCCACCGCCTAATCCCAGATTGATGAATAGGAATGTTAAAAGATCTATTTGTGCTAAAAAGCTGATACAACCCAATAGACAAGAGATGGAAACGATTAAAAATCCCAATTTTATACCTTTGGATCTTTTGTTTGCAATCGATTCAAAATATAAAAAAAGATTACTTAATCCAAGAAATAATCCCCATCCTAACATGTTTACAGATGAAGAAAATGAGGTAGGATTGGCCTGTAAAAAATGGTCTAATCCTGAGATGTTTCCACTATTTAAAGCAAATCTAACAGAACTGATTTGTACGAAATAGTGTAAAGAGGAGCAAATGGCAAATAGGATAGCAAAAACGGATCCGATTTTCGTTAAGATTTTTGAATCCGGATTTGAAAATGCTTCCCATACCAAAATCAAAACCATAAACGAGATTGAAAAAAAGATCATCCAAATTTTGGCAAAATAGGAGAAAAACTGAGGATAAGTATTGTAAAAGGTAAGATATTGATGAAGATCACTCCAGATAAAAAGGGGAGAAGATAGAGCTATCCCTATAAAAGAGATGATCCATATTATAAAAGAGAGCAAGCAGATTCGGGCACTCCAAAGAGCTATTTTAATTTTTAAGGTGTTCATAATTAATGTTTTTTATAAAGTTAATAATTAGTAAATTTTGTTGAAATGATACGAATTATTTAACTTCAGGAGGGTATATAACATTAATAATCTGAAAAAATAAAAATTGTTTCCTATACTGTATAAAGTTGTAATTTTGTTTCAAAAAAAGTAATGCTGATCTATCATGAATCAGTTTTTCAATTAAAGGACAAAATTGAAGGTTGAAAAAATAATTTATATGTGGGGTAGATAATTTGAGAAATTTTTTAACAGAAAGTTTATATAGATTCTGATTTGTTGAATTTTGTGTAACTAATTCTGTTTTAATAACTTTACTATTCCAAATCCAAAAATCTTTACATTTACCCGATGGGTTAATAAAAGATAAAATTGTAAAAAGTATAATAGCAAACATAAAAATAATTGTCAGGCAAAAATAATAAATATTATATTTGCAAAATTATAAATTTTATTAAAATTACAATTATGAGAAAAAAAACTAGTTTATTCATTATCGTAATTCTTTTTACTACATTTGTTTTCGCACAAAAAGATTCATTGTATGTTTCAATAGATGGAGGGAAAAGTTCTTTTATGGGTCATTTGAAATATAATTATTTCCATTTTCAACATCATTCTAATCAATGTGATACATTAATTTGTCATGATCCTGGGTATGAACAATGTAAAATATCTAAAAACTATTTTATTTTCGACTCAACAGAAAGTAATCATTACAAAATTTTCAATAAAGCGATCCAAAAAACGATCAAGTATATTAAAAAACATCAAACAGAATCTGGAGATTTTACTGAAACGATCTTAAAGAGAGAAGTTCATGTTCAATTTTTCAATGCTAACAAAAACGGCGAAGGGATTTTCTTAATTCAAATAATAGAATAATTTGAATTTTGTTTTTTTAATAGACAATATTATTTTGTAAAGAATAACTTCTTAACCAATAAAACTACGCCAAAAAACCACCCGATTGGGTATGGGATTATAACCAATCCCCACCAGGGAGATAAGGCATCTTTACCGAGTCCTCCGAAAGAGGAGACAACAAACAAGGCAATGACACCCGTTAAAATTAATAATGTTGAAACAAGAAACCATTTAAAAAAGGTCTCTTTTCTGAAATAGGATGCAATGGTGATCAGGATAGCTCCAAAACAGATCACAATGGAACCTTCTAAAGGATCTATAACGCCTATCAGAAATGCGACGGTTCCAAATATGAATACAATTTTAAGAAAGAGTTCTTTAGATATATTAATTGACATTTTGGGGCAGATATTTATCAATGATTTGGAAAAGATCTGTTGGTTTCACCGGTTTGGAGAGATAATCATCAAAATATTGATGTAACATTAGAGTTTTATCATTTTCATGAACAAATGCAGTCTGAGCAATAATGGTGATTGTACTATTCAGGGATCGAATCAGTTTGGAAGCTTCATAACCATCCATAATGGGCATTTGAATATCTAAGAGAGCGATATCAATATCTTTAATTTGGGTCACCAGTTCCACTGCTTCCGCACCGCTACTTACACTAAACACCTCATATCCTCTTTTTTTCAAAATCAAAGTCAGATATTTTAAAGAGGAGTCATCATCTTCAGCAATAATGATTTTTGTTGTTTTATGGGAAGAGGGGTCAGGAGCAATTCTATCCTTTTTTGAATTTATTTCCAAATAAGGGATGGGTTGATTCTGGATCTCTCTTGGAATAGTGAATGTGAAACAACTTCCTTTTCCTATTTCAGATTGAACGGAAATGGTTCCACCCATCATTTCCACGAAAGCTTTTGTAATAGAAAGACCCAATCCTGCTCCCTGATTAATAGTTTGATCAATTCTCTCTGCCTGAATAAATCTTTCAAAAATATCTTTCAATTTATCCTTAGGGATACCAATTCCACTATCTTTAACATAAAATTCAAATGTGTCATTTTTATCTTTTACACCAAATTCGATGAACCCTTTTTCGGTATATTTAATTGCATTTTTTACCAGATTTGTGAGAATGGCATACACTTTTTCCTTGTCGGTGTATATAGTAGCTCTCTCAGCGGAAACATCAGAGTGACAGGTAAACTGAAGATTCTTTTGAGCTACTTCAGGCGTGAAAAAAGTGTAAATATAGTTCATTTGAGTGTTAATATTCGATTCCTGAATACTTAAAGTCATCAAACCAGCTTCAATCTTGGAAATACTGATAATATCATTGATGATATTCAACATTCTTCTTCCACTTTTTTCAATGATATTCAAGTATTGCTCCTGTTCCTGACCGGTTAAATTTTGTTCCCGTAAAAGATCAGCAAAACCTAAAATTCCATTCATTGGGGTTCGAATTTCATGGCTCATATTGGCTAAAAAGGCAGATTTTAAGCGCTCACTCTCTTCTGCTTTCTCTTTAGCTTCCTGAAGTTTTTTGTTAATGAGCTTATACTCTTCATTCTGAATAGCAATTTTTCGGTTTTTATCCCGCAACGTTTTTTCGTAATTCTTACTCTCAGTGATATTGACACCAATACTGGCAATACCCGAAGATTCGTTAGTATCGGAGATCAGAAATGTGTTGTACCAGGAGAAATAGAGTTTTTCACCCGATTTGGTTAGAATTTGATATTGGTTATTGTTGATGAAATGTTCAGTATTATTGTTGATTAAAAACATCTCATACAAATCTGCTTTTAATTCAGGGGGAATAAAAAGATTAAACCAATTTTTATCCATCACTTCCTTATAGGTATAACCGGTAATTTCCAATAAATAATTGTTGCAATATTTGATGGTTCCGTTTGGTTTTAAGATAATCGAAACAATATTTCCACTTTCCAGAATCTGCATAAATCTTTTTTCAGATTCCTTGAGTCTTAGTTGAGCTTGTCTGTTTTCGGCATTTCTGTATTGATTGATCATTAGAATACCTAGTAGAAGAGTAGCGGGAGTATATACAAAAGCGAGTGGGAACGCAATTTTTTCTAAAGTAACCCAAGTTTTTTCCGGAGGTAAAAAAAGAGTGCAACAAGCCATAGCGAGGTGAACTGCAATTCCCATGGCTAAAAGTTCCCATTTGTATTTTCCGTCTTTCCAGTTGGGTCTGAAATAGCGCCATAGTAATCCAATCGTTCCGGAAGAGACAATAACAGCGATCCCCATCCATTGTCCACCGCCACCCATAAAAAATCGAACTAATGAGGTAACTACGATCAGAATGACCGTAGGAATGGTGCCAAAAAAGAGACCTGCAATGGAAATCATCACAGAACGCGTATCAAATACAATTCCGGGTACCCACTGCCAGGTTGAAAAGATGATCACAACACCAATGCCACTCAGAACAAAACCTATAATAATTTTGGTTAATAATGATCTTTCCTTATTGTCCTTAATCCAGAAATTCTCATACAGCATGGCAAAAGCCAATAAGATGGAGGTGTTTTGCAATAATGCTAATATGATAGATTCTTTCATGTTTTATTTTTTACTTTTTGGGGACTCGAATAAAATGCAAAATTAAGAAAAAATTCATACAAAACAAAATTTACTAAAATCTATGTAGCTATAGAAAATTTTTATTCCATTTTGAAAAAATTTATCCTATTTTTGCCAATTATTAATTCAAAAATTCAAAACAAATGGAAAACAAAATCGATAAATCAAAAATGCTCCAATCTCACATCGTTTTAGTGAATGATGCCGTTAATTTTAAAGGAACTGTAGAAGGGAATCCATCTATCTCTATTGATTACACCCCACCATTGGGAAACAATTTGGGATACACCTCTTTAGAGCTCTTTTTATTAAGTTTATCCTCTTGTATAGGAACCGCTTTATTAGCGATTCTTAGAAAAATGAGAAAAGAGATCACCCATTTTGAAATCTATTCAGAAGGGGAAAGAAAAAGTGAACATCCAACTGGATTTCAAAATATTACCATCATGATTCACGTGAAATCAGCAGGATTAACGGATACTGAGATGGTAAGAGCAATCCAGTCAATGGAAGGGATTTGCCCTGTTTTATCTATGGTAAACGATAAAGTGGATGTTCAAACCATGTTTCAGATTATGGCCTAATTTTTAAGTGATGATCAAACTGGTCATACTTAAACTCCCACCCACTAAATGATCATTGAAAAGAGTCACCTTTTCGTTTTCTTGTTGTAAACCTAAAATATACAACAAGGGAAGAAAATGATCAGGGGATGGAATCGCAAATTGTATTTCCGGTGATTCATTTTTATAATCAATCAATTGATCATATTTTTTATTGATTATCAGATCATTGATCTCGTCATGTGCATCAATAGCCCACTGATAGCCATAGTCAATCTGATCCATATTATCGTAGTCCACAGCTCTTAAATTGTGGATGATGTTTCCTGAACCCACGATCAAAACACCCTCTTCTCTCAATTTGAGTAAGTATTTGGCCATTTCAAAATGAGCATCGGTAGGTTTCATATAATCTATACTCAGCTGAACAACAGGAATATCGGCATTCGGATAGAGATGTTTAATCACAGACCACGTTCCGTGATCTAAACCCCACTCATAATCAGGTTCTATCTGAATATCAGGATTTAATGCCATCACCTGTTGTGCCAGCTCCGGATCTCCCGGTGCCGGATATTGCACCTGATAGAGTTCATGTGGAAACCCGCCAAAATCGTGTATCGTTCTGGGGTGTGTCATCGCAGTTACTTTCGAACCTTTGATATACCAGTGAGCAGATATACAAAGTATTGCTTTTGGCTTTTCAATCTGAAGAGCGATTTTTTTAAATCCATCTACAAAAATGGAGTCTCTGATCGCATTCATCGGATTTCCATGTCCTAAAAAAAGAAGGGGCATCATATAGTTGAGCTTTTAGTAAATGAAAGGGATAATTCTGTAACGTACTTTTTGAGTGTACTGATTCCACAAACTGCCATATTTTCGTTGACATCGTTTGTCATCCGCATATTGTCGTGGAAAAAGAAGTAAAACATAATATAAAGGATAGATCCAAACCCAGCAAACATCGGGATAACCTACACTGAGGGCGATCCCAACACCCATCAGAACTTCGCCCAGGTAGTTAATGTGTCGGCTTACACCCCAGAAACCATTCACCAGCAATGTTTTGTTTCCATCGGTGATAGTTTGAGGTTTTATCCCTAAGAATGAGCGAGTTGGATCGATTTTAAAGAAATATTTTTGCATATTTGCTCCTCTGGCGAGCGTCCAGCCCGAAAGAAAAATGATGCCAAAAAGGATCAATCCCCAAACAGGTGTGTTTGCAGCAGGAAGATCAACCGTGCTCCAAGGCACAACTGCGTAAAGAAAAGGATAGAATGTCAAACAACCCCAACCCAGTTTAATTCCTACCCGTTCTGCAAAGAAATCGTAAGTATAGAGGTGTACTTTTTCAAAAGTGAGATAATCCACAACAAAAAAAGTGATCATTCCGCAACACAGCAAAATATTGGGGGATAGGGACCCGAAGCTATTGTAATGGTGTGCCACGAAGCTCAATACGTTAAGTTCCAACATGACGGCACCAACCAGGTAGAGCCACATTTTAGCATCGATGCGACCCTTTTGAAATTGAGGATTTTCGAGTCTTCCAAAGAAAAGATCCACCAAAAAAGGTTTACCGGTAGAAGGGTAGGGCAGTACGATAGCCAGAGAAAAGATCAGTCCAAAAGTAAAAGCACCCGCCAGACTATACCAGCGGATCTCGTAGAGCCAGTCGAAAGGGACCCAGTTGAGAGCTCCCAATATTGCCCAAATAGCTACAGTGATGATCAAAACGAGTCTGCCGTTCAGCCAATAGTGCAAAAGCTCTCCCGTTTTTGAATCGGTAACATAGCCCGCCATTTTTCGTCCGGGAAGAAAATAGTTCAGAAAGGTGATCAGGAAGTAGATCAGCCAGGGGGTAAAGAAACCTAAAAGTGTTTTCATCGGGATAAATTTTTAGTATTATTTTTCATGATAGAGATCGCCCATTTTTTAGGAAGCAGTGTTCCCATAACAAAACGAGCGATTTTGTTCATCAAGCCGGGAGTTACGATAGGACCATTTCCGAGAGCCAGCAGCGCCTGATGGGCAACCTGATCAGCTCTCAATGTTCCGGGGGCACTTCCTGACTGCGCATTTTGATACCCCGGAGTGATGATAGCGCCGGCGCAACACCCAACAACATCGATTCCGTAGGGTTTCAGTTCACTCCACAACCCTTCGGCTAAGATCATCAGAAACGCTTTGGAAGCAGAGTATGACACAATCTTCGGACTTCCCTGAAGACCCGACATGGAAGACATAATCACAATGCCTCCTCTTTTGTTAGAGATCATTTTCGCAGACAGATGTTTTATGAGGCGCAAAGGGGTTCTCATATTCACAGAAACAAGGGTATCCAGTTCATGATCAGCCACATCTTTAAAATAGTCGATAGGAGCGTAAGCTGCATTATACACCAGCAGGCCAATCTCAACATCCAGCGAATTCAGATACTGTTGAGTAGCATCAAAATCCGCTAAATCCACAGATTGAAACAACACATCAATTGAATATTTCTGTTTAAGGGTATCAGCCAATGTGTTCAGTTTATTCCAGCGGCGAGCCAGCAACACCAGATTGACACCCAACCGGGCCAGTTCTTCCGCAAAAGCAGCACCCAATCCCTCAGAAGCCCCGGCAACCACCGCCCACGGTCCATATTTTTGCTTAAAATCGGAATAAAAGGATCTATTTTTAATCATAATTAAAAAGAATTGATTCAACACATCATACTAACACCACACAAACCCTCCATCCACAATATCCAATCTCCCGTCCCCCGTCAAATAATTAGCACATTAGCACATTAGCACATTAGCACATTAGCACATTAGCACATCAGCACATTAGCACATCAGCACATTAGCACATTAACTCAATTCTCCCGATTTTCAAAATCCTCTTTCTTCCCCACTCTTTTGATAATCAGATAGACAATAAGCGCCACGCATGCGGCAAAAAACAGACCGTACAAAACGGTCATGGCAATACCAAAAAATTTCATATTAACCTAATTTTACTGCGGTTCCGTAAGCTAAAATCTCAGAAGCTCCTTGCATAATCATCGAGGTAGCCAGGCGAAAACCGATGATCGCATCAGCGCCCATACGTTCGGCATCCTGAACCATCCTATACATTGCTTGTTCTCTTGATTGGGCTTGAAGTTTGGTATACTCTTCAATCTCGCCACCTACAATATTTTTCAATCCGGCGAAGATATCCTGACCAATATTTTTAGCACGAACGGTACTTCCTCTCGCCACGCCTAATAGTTCAACAATCACTCTGTTTGGAATTGTTTCTGTTGTAGTGATAATCATAATCTCTATATTTTAAATGAAATAAATGTTGTTTCAATAACGAAGCGCAAATATAAAAAAAAGTTCGACACACGATAAATTAAAAATGAAAAATGAAAAATGAAAAATTGAGCACAGGAGCACATGAGCATTCGAGCACTCGAGCATTCTGAGCATTCGAGCACTCGAGCATTCCGAACCTTGTCCTATTTAGCCAGCAATTTATTCACAATACTATACCACTTCTCGATAGATTGAAGTTCACCATACAACTGAAAAGCGATATCATTATCGTAAAATTCCAGGCGAATCTCTTTTTCCGATTTATCTTTTGGAATGAACACCAATTCCAGTTTTTCGATGATGGTAGTATTATTTGCTATTCTGGAAGATTCATTCTTTTTACAAATTTGAACCTTTTTTAAATCAATAAATTGTTTATAATTTTGACCCTCATATTGTTTAATAAAAAACAGGAAAGATTCAGTTTCATCCGCTCCAATCAGATAATTACCGCACATTTCGTACTCTGTAATTTCGCAGCCATGTTGGAAAGCCAGATCTTTTAGTAGTTGAACAGCTTGTTTTGTTTTTTTTCGTTTCAAAAATTGAAAAATAAAGAAAGGAATGATACAGATTAGGATGATGATTAATCCTATTATAAAAGTTTTAGAATCCATTTTTAAGTAAATTTTTAAAGTTAATAAATGATAAATGTTCCCTATTCAGCAACAGGGATTAAAAGAAATAAGAAAATCAGTTATTAACTAACCAAAATGGTGAAAGGGAAATGTGATAATAAATCGATGATTTTGGATATGATACTGGTTCAGGAACCCGGTATTGAAATCGAATTGAGTTTCCAGAAGGTGGTCAAAAAGGATTTGCAAAAAGGTAAGATCCTTAAAATGAACTTTATAATTCTGAATTGGAAAAACTTTAACGGTAGAAACGGTTTTATCAGTCGGTACGGAAGGACAAATAATATTTTCAGAAACGGTAACGAAATAATGGGTTTGTTTTGAAGAAGATGTAGGTTTTGTATCGGGCAACGCGGAATAGAAGATTCCCACATTCATAGACAGGCAATAGAACAATGCCAATCCGAAACCCATAACTATTTTTCCCATTTTTTTCACCGCGCAAAAGTAGTAAAAAATTGCATATTTAAAACCAAAATAAGCTGATTTTATCCAATTTTTGAGTTGATGATTTTTTCTAATCCACTTGCAAACTGATGAAAACTATTTGATTTATTATCAGAAATATTCATATAGGGAGAGATTCTTCTTGCTCCCTCAACTTTTTGAAATTCAGGTAAAATTCTTTTTAATTCGTATGAGGCATTTGTTAAATCTGGATTTCTAAATTTTGCTTTTTTCTCAAATTTTTGAGATGCAAAATTTGGATAGGCTTGTTGAATAGAGGCCATATCTCCAAGATACCAAGATTCGAGTTCTCTGCATACAATTCTCACAAGAACCGAAATATTGGGGCTAGAATTAGAACATAAAGATAATAATTCATTTTTTAAAATTTGGCAATCATTACTATCTTGATCGTGTAAAATAATGATAATAACAGGTTCATGATAATTATTAAATGCTTTAATTTTTAAAGGGATTGATTTTTGTAAATCAGATTTACCTGAATGAGATCTAAGAAAATAATTTTCATTTAAAATAAAATTTGAAGGGAGTACTCGAGGAAGAAAACTTTCAAGAAACACTTTCATTGAAGATTCTTCTAATAAAAATTCAATTCTCATATTATTGATAATTAAGATTTTGGACCACTTCCTTTTAAGTAACTTTGTTTCCATAAGGATCCCAAAAGATCACCCTCATCAACCAATTTTTTAAGAATAGGGTCATCTTTAGCTCTAACTATTTGAGAATATCCATTTTTTTTGGATAGCCAAAATAATTCTTCAATATTTATAGCATTTACAAAATCCGGTGAATGAGAAGATATAAACACTTGTCCACCTCTGACTGAATAATCTCGAAATTCTTCAGCCAATTCTAAGAGTAGTTCGGGATGTAAAAAGTTTTCTGGTTCTTCAACACATAATAAAGGAAATGGTTCAGGATCATTTAATAATATAAGATAGGCAAACATTTTTATGGTTCCATCGGATACATATCTAGAGATAAATGGATCTTTGAATGTCCCATCTTGAATTTGTAATACAATTCTTCCGTCTATTGTTTCTGTTGCTTCTACATTAGCAACTCCCGGAACTCTTTGTTGCATTTTTTTGAGAATTTTTTCAAAATGTGATGGATAATTCTCATAAATATACTTTGTAACTTGAGCTAGATTATTTCCATTTGTTGATAAATGTTCACTTAAACCTGTATCTGTAATCGATTGAGCTGCTTGAATTTGAAAATTTGAAACATACCAATTTTCAAGAAGTTTTCTAAAACTACTAATTGCTTTAAATTTCTGAAACTGTCCCAATCCTTTAATTGCTAAAATATCAGGAGATTCTAATTTTTGTTCCTCTCTTTTTTCAAGAAAATTTTGTTTAGCATTTTCAAACTCATCCTCATTCACAATAGCAAAACCGATACCTTCAGAAAAGTCTAAAAATTTATAGGGTTTTCCAGTTTGACCTCTTCGATAACTCAGCACTTCACGAGTTACAATAGGTTGATTTGCTCTTAATCCGATTGAAATTTCATAAGTAATTAATGGTTGTTTTTTTCCATCTATAGCATCGTTTCGAAATTTTATTTCAAACTCAATATCTCCGGAGGCATCACGAGAAATCACTTCATTAAATCCGCCCCTTTTATTCAAAGATGTTTTCACATTGTTTTTCAATGCATCACTTAGAAATCCAAAAACATCAAATAGTGTTGTTTTTCCGGTACCATTTGCTCCCAAAAAGACACAAAGATTAGGTAAATCTTTTATTTCAACATCTTGTAATGCTTTAAAGTTTTTAATCCTTAACTTTTCAATTTTCATAGAAATAATAATTTTAATTCTTACACTTTAATGAAACAAGATAAATAATTCCTTAAATCATTTAAAGTGCAAATATAATCAAAAAATGGAATCATACTCAATAAAAAGTAATATAAAAACCATTCACTTTTCCCTTATCCAATTCGCCCTGTGCCCTTCGCCTTTCGCCCAATTATCTTATTCTCACATTATCACATTAGCTTATTATTTCGTATTTTTGTAAATAAAAAAACAATGGCTTTACAATTTGGCAAAACTTGGTGGGGTGAACAATGGCTTCGCTCTTTAGCAAATGTAGATTATGATAACAGACTGCCTCGAGGTGCGTCTTATGCCCGAAACGGATATGTTAAGGATTTGAAAATCAAAGGAAACCAGATTCATGCCAAAGTTGCCGGCTCCAGACCAAAACCCTACTCAATTACCATTATTGTTCCCCCCTTTTTTGAAGATCAGATTAATACCTTAATGGATGCCATTATCATGAGGCCCGCTTTGATCTCAAAATTGCTGAACCGCGAACTGGATCCCGAAATTTTAACCATCGCTCAACAAAATAATCTCAAGGTTTTTCCTAAACAATGGACAGATTTTAAAATGCAGTGCTCTTGTCCCGATTGGGCCGTTCCCTGCAAACATCTCGCTTCCGTTATCTATATGATTAGTCGTGAAATTGATAACAATCCATTTCTGGTTTTTGAAATCCATAACGTTAATCTACTACAAGAGCTTGAGAAACGTGGAGTTTCCATTCCTGATCTTCAAAAAACGGAAATCCAGAATGCTTCCGCTATTTTAAAAGTTCGTCACGATAAATTAGAGCCATACAATGAAGAGTGGGCGTATGACCGAATCGATTTTTCCAAGTTAAGAAACATCTCGGAATCATTGGTAATGTTATTACAGGAGTCACCCCCTTTTTATGGTTCCGGGGACTTTAGAAATAAGTTTTCAAATCAATTTATCAGAATAGCCAAAGAAGCGCAAAAGGTTCTCTCTAAAAAAAGTTCGTTTGAAAACTTTTTTCCACCGGCTAAACATGTTTTTGAGATCAATCACCACACCACACTGTTTTTCACTATTGATCATCAATTTAAAACAAAGCTATCCGGATCCAACCACTCTTTTGTCTTCAAAGAGGATCTGTATCCTGTGTTATTTGCCTTAAATCCGGATCGATTAGCTGACTATCAACCCTCAGTGGCTGCATTTTACAAAGTTCTTTTAGCTACTTTGCATCTCATGGCGAATGGAAATATAATTCCTCAAATTGTGCAAACGGAAGATCAAAATTTCATCATTCGTTGGATTCCTGCATTTTTAGATGCTGAAGTGAGGGCTTTGGTTGCAAGGTTGACAGAGATTATTCCCCACGATCTGTTATTGATTTATAAAAAAACTGGAAAATCGGAAAAACTACTTCCTCTTGAGAATCAAGTTCAGGAATTGCTCTCTGTCTTGATCACTCACTTAGTATCGCGATTATCTCATGAACCCAACGGAGATCTTTTTGAGGCACTATTCTTTAAAAATCTTTCCTATCCATTTTCAAAAGTGGGAGAAAATGCCTTAAGTGGTGGCATTAAAGTTTGGTTAGACCGATTTTATCTCACCAAAGGGGATTTTAAACCTATCATAACCGTAACGGAATTGGAATCCGATCAGTTTGAAGTCAATATCGGTATTATAGATTCCGCTTCTGAGGATCAGATTCCCATCCCGCTATCCCAAATTTTCACATCGAAAAATTTTGAAAACCAAAAGTTTACCATTCTCCAAACCATCTCGCTGCTCACCCCTTTCATCAGAAATCTAAATCAATACATCAACTCCGGGGGAAAAGATCCGATTCTATACAATTTAGAAGAGTTTTCTCCTTTTCTTATGGAGATCCTACCGGCAATCAGACTATTGGATATCAAGGTATTATTGCCAAAATCACTCCAAAACATCCTGAAACCGAAAGTCTCATTAAAGTTAAAAAGAAAAACAGAAAACAACAGTTTTATCCGTTTAGATGATCTTCTTGCTTTTGAATGGCAGGTAGCCATTGGGAAAAACATGATCTCGCCCGAAGAGTTCAGAAAATTATTAAGCAATGCGAATCAGCTATTTAGGTTCAAAGAAAGCTTCATTTATGTTAGTGAAACGGAAGTTGAGAAAATTTTCAGACATTTAAGCCAGAATAAACCGTTAAGTTCTTATGAACTTTTACAAGCCGCATTATCAGAAGAGTTTGAGGGAACACCGATCCTCTTGACCGATGAAGTTAAGGATCTGATTACGGAACTAACATCTAATGAAGAGATTACATTACCTCAGGGATTACGTGCAGAAATGCGACCTTATCAGCATCGTGGTTTTTCGTGGATGTATAAAAACAGCAGAATCGGGTTTGGAAGTATTATTGCAGATGATATGGGGTTAGGAAAAACCATTCAGGTAATTTCGCTCCTTTTGAAAATGAAAGAGGAGAAAGCGCTCAACAAGAAACAAAAAGCCTTAGTGGTAGCACCGACCGGATTGTTAACCAATTGGCAATCAGAAATAAACAAATTTGCTCCAAATCTAACTTCCCACATTTTTCATGGACCAACCAGAACGATCACTTTGTTTGATGCAGACATTATGCTCACCAGTTATGGGGTTTTGCGTAGTGATGTAGATCTCATGAAAAAGCAAAAATGGCAAATTGTGGTGATTGATGAAGCACAAAACATTAAAAATAACGACACGGCGCAAGCCAAAGCGATCAAGGCAATCCCTGCATCTGTTCGCATTGCGATGAGTGGAACGCCTGTAGAAAACAGACTTTCAGAGTTTTGGTCCATCATGGACTTTGTTAACAAAGGATATCTAGGGAATAGCAAACTGTTTAAGGCCAACTATGGTGATCCGATACAGGTCTATAATGATGAATCGGTAGTCACAAAATTTAAAAAAATCACGGCGCCATTCATGATGCGGCGGATGAAAACCGATAAATCGATCATTTCCGATCTTCCCGATAAAGTGGAGCAAAACCAATATGCGTTATTGACCAAGCAACAGGCCGCTTTATATGAAAAGACGATGCATGTAGCCATGGAAGAGATTGAAGGGATCTCAGCCTCGGATCATGAATCGTTATTTAAGCGTCAAGGTTTAGTGCTTCAGATGATTTTAGCATTAAAACAGATATGTAATCATCCCACCAATTTTTTAAAAAACGGAAATTTTGATCCGTCGTTATCCGGAAAAATGGAGTTATTATTTGAATTATTGAGTAGCATTCGTGAAGCCGGAGAGAAGGTATTGATATTCAATCAATTCAAGGAGATGGGAGATCTATTGCATCGGTTTATCAGGGAGAATATGGATGAGGAGCCCATGTTTTATCATGGAGGAAGCACTATTAAAGACAGGGAAAGCATGGTACATCGGTTTCAGAACAACCGGGCCGACAAAATATTTATTTTATCATTAAAGGCAGCCGGTACGGGGCTCAATCTCACTGCCGCCAACCATGTGATTCATTACGATTTATGGTGGAATCCGGCCGTAGAAAACCAGGCCACAGACCGAGCCTTTCGGATAGGACAGAAGAAAAATGTGATGGTACACCGGTTCATCACCAAAGACACTTTTGAAGAAAAAATCGATGATATGATTCAGAAAAAGAAGAGGTTAGCAGACCTCAGTGTAGCCACCGGTGAAAACTGGATCGGCAAACTCAGCAACAAAGAACTCCGGGAAATTTTCGGATAAGCACAAGGCTAAGGGCTCAAGGCTAAGGGCTCAGGGCTAAGGGCTCAGGGCTAAAGGTTCAGGTTTTAGTTATCAGGTTTTAGGTTTCAGTTATCAGGTTTTAGGTTTCAGTAATCAACTATTAGTTTTGTAATTTGCTAATCTACAACAATTTTACGGTCTGCCGACTGCCGTCCGCCGACTGCGGTCTTCACTCTTAATTTTTCATTATTCATTAATAATTAGCATATTAGCACATTAGCACATTATTCAGGGCATTCCGGCTCGCAAGCTCGCCGTCGGTCTCCGGCCTGTACTCATGTGCTCGTGATGCTCAATGTGCTCATGTGCTCAATAACCTAAACTCTAAGTTATTAAACACCTGTTACTTCTTATTTGTTACTTGTTACTTTATTTAGGTATTTGGCCTCCGCCCTAATGCGGGGCCTGGTGACTGGAGACGGGTGACTGGAGACGAGAGAAGTTCGACGGAAAACGTTCGACGAAATTCTTTAAAATGCTCGTCTGCAGACCACTGACTGCAGTCTGCTGTCTTAAAGTGCTCCGTAGGAGTGCCACTTTTGTAGAAAGCGAAATCCCGACCAACCAATCCCGCTCCGGAGGAGCGTTATATTGGTAGTCAATGAAATTCCGACCAAACGAACCCGCTCCAGCGGAGCGTTATATTGGTTCCATTTCAAGAATCAAACGATTTCCAAAGGGGTATCCTTTTAATGAATATTGAAATTTTTGAATGCATAAATAAGCTACTCTATAAATTTCAATTCCGCTTTCGTGGTAGTATAGTGAATAAAAGACTGCCGACCGCCGTCTGCCGACCGCCGTCTTTTAATTATTAGGAACCCAACATGAATATTCCTAATTGTTAAAAATCCTTAAAAATCTCAAAATCATTTGGATAAGTGGTTTTTAGTTTCTAAATTTGCCCCGTATATAAGAAATAATTAAGAAATTATAAATGGAACAAAATCAAATTTTTAAAAAATAAATCACTTCCAAAATTATCAAATATGAAAAATTTTATATTAAAATTAATGTTACTATGTTGTATTATTCTGTTCAACATTTCTTGTTCAAACAAATCAAACATCAAATTAATTCCTGTTAAATCCGATGAAAAATGGGGATATATTAATAAAAAAGGGGAATACGTTATTAACCCGCAATTTAAAGATGCTGATTTTTTTAGAGATGGATTAGCAAAAGTTACCGGACCTGATGGCAAAGTTGGGTTTATTGATGAAAAAGGAAAATATAAAATTGCCACACAATATAAAGACGCAACACCTTTTTCTGATGGACTCGCTTTTGTTGTTAATGATGGAGGATATCCTACTTGTATAGATAAATCAGGAAAAACAATTTTTACACTTAAACAAGCAAAACATGTAACCTCCTTTAAAGAGGATCTTGCTATTTTTGTTACAAAAGACATGAAGTTTGGTTATGTTGACAAAACTGGAAAAGTCATAATAAATGCGCAATTTGATCAGGCAAGTTATTTTTGTGAAGGATTAGCTGCTGTGAAGATTAAGGATAAATGTGGATTCATTGATAAAAAAGGGAAAATTGTAATAAATCCTCAATTTGAAATTGTAAGTGATTTTTCAGAGGGAAAAGCATTCTTTAAAAACGGAAAACAATATGGTTATATTGATCAAAAAGGGGCTTATGTCATTAATCCTCAGTTTGATCGTGCCGGACAATTTAGTGAAGGAATGGCCAGTATTATGTCCGGAAAAGTTGTGGGTTATATCATGGAAGATGGAAAAATTGAAATAAATCCACAATTTGATTTTGGGGGAGAGTTTAAAAGTGGATTAGCTCTTGTAAGTCAAAATGAAAAATTTGGTTTTATTGATAAAACCGGAAAGATTGTAATTAATCCTCAATTTGAAGATGCGTCTTCTTTTTTTGGTGATATTGCTTTTGTTAAAAGTGCTGAAAAATGGGGCGTTATTGACAAAGAAGGTAAATATATTGTTAATCCACAATTTGATAATGTGATTCAAAATTTTGATGGGTTTTTTTATGTTACCAGTGATTATTATGACGCATCTGCTTTTATTAGTTCATTTTTTAAAAAAGCTGGAGACAATTTATTTGATGGATTTAACAACACATCTACTTTACAAAATGTTGTAGATAATCCTATTTACAGTAATTTGAATGCTGAATCACAATTTATTGCGTATACATTGGATGATCAAATAATGACGAATGATATTTTAATTACGACAACAAGTTTTCACTTTACCAATCCAATTTTCGAAAATATTACTAACTATTCCAGTTATTATGGATATTCTTATGAAACAGGAACCAGTAAACAATATAAATTTTCAGAAACAGTATCTGCAATTGAATATAACTTAGAATTTTCTAATGAAGCTGAAGAAAAGGGTGGTGCAATAGCGAGTGCTCTTAAAAGTGAAATCGAAAGCAGATATAATCTTAATATGGAAATCAAAGAGAATCAATACGTCGCTCTTCAAGACAATAAATGGAGTTTTGCTATCTTTTATGATGATAATTATTGTTCAATCATCATTGCTTTTAATAAAGCAAAACTTCAGGAAATAATCAATACTAAATCAGAATTAATTGATGAAAGCGAATTATAAAGTTTTTTTATTTTTAATGTTGTCTTGTTTTATTGGGTCCATTTCTGAAGCTCAAACTATAAAATCTCAACTTCAACAAAAACAACAACAGCAACAGTATGAACAAGAGCAAAAAAAACGGCAACAAGAAATTGAACGTGAACAAAAAGAAAATGAATTAAGAGAACAAAACAGAATTTTAAAAGCACAACTTACTGTTGATCAGTTAATAGAATTGTTGAATAGCAATGATTTTGGCTATGTTGATAAATTTTTGGTTAAAGTAGGTTGGTCTTTAGAAAAAACTGAAAAAAAACAATCAGAAAGTGTAAATAATATTATCGAAATTCTCGAAAGTACAACATGGAGCTTTGATAAAAACAGGTACAATAATTTAGCTCAATCTTGGTTGACATACTATTCATCGGATAGCTATGGAAATATTGTTAGTTACCGTATTGCAAATGATGAATTATTTAATAAAATTGAAAATTCTATTTTATTAAAAGGGTTTAAAAAAGTTGAAAATACCAAAACAGTTGATTATGGTTTACAAACGCGATATCGGGATGCTCAATATGAATTTATTTTAACGAAATTAAAAAAAACAAACACAGAAGAAGGTGCTGATATTCGGTATGATATCACCATTTTTAACTTTAAAAAAGTGGATCAAATATTACAAGAGCAAGCAGAAGCTGAGAGAAGGGAAAAAGAAAAGGCAGAGAAAATTTTAAAAGAAAAACAGTTAGCTGAACAAAAAGCAAGAGAAGAAGAAAGACGGATTGCAGAAGAAAAAAGATTAAAAGAGGAGCAATATGGAAATGCTATTTTAAATGGTGATAATGCACTTGATAATCGAAATTATGATCTTGCGATAGAATATTATCAAAGTGCTTTGGCTATTGATCCGGAAAAGAGAGTGGAGGTTGATCGTAAAATCCAGAACATCAATACTATTAAAAATTTTTTAATAGAGAGAAAAACAACAATTTATGATTATAAAGAGATCAACGATTCAGAATATGAAAAGATTGATAATTCCATTTTTTTAAAAATAAAACAAATTTTAGAAAATAAAGAGGATTTAGAATATCAGTCTATTTCAATTGTTTATAATATTGATACATTGGGCAAAATTTCATGTAAAATTCCCAGCAACCTATTTGATAAAAATTTCAGAAAGGAAATAGAGAACATGAACATTCCTCAATCAACAAAATATGGCTATAATGTAATGGCCAAAGCAACTTTTAACTATAAATATGATAAATATCATTCCGTAATAAAAGTTAAAAATATACCGGATGGGTATTTCTCCAGACACGAAGATTTTATTACCTATCGTTCGTTTATCATATCAAAAATTGGACGTGAAGCGCCAACTGGTAAATATACTTTTGACTTCAAAAAAACAACAATAAATGGAAAAGTTTTTGAAGTGAACAGACTTATTAAAGTAAAAAGTTATGGCCCCGAATATGTTTTTCTTTCCATGATTGTTCCCGGATTAGGAAGGCATTATGTAAATATGGGTGAAAAAAACAATCCAAGCACCATGACTCTCATTGGTACTTCATTTATCTACACAGCAGGGTTAGGTCTATTAGCTTTTCCATTTGCAGACAAAACGGGAATTAGTACTGGAATATATACTTATGGATTTGCCGGAGCAAGTTTGTATTTTTATTTGACGAAAAAAGATATTAGCATACTGGATACCAGATTTGATAATAAAGATGTAGTTAAAACTTTTGGAATTATTGCAGGTGTTTATTATGCTCACGAATTGATTTATGTTCTTGCAAAAGGGGCAAGTAATAGTAAAAAAATCAAAGCATGGAAAAATAACAATAATTTTGGATTATTTTACGACCCACAAAGTAAAGGATATGGATTAACTTATGCATTAAGATTTTAAATAAATCAGAAAATGAAAACTACCTTAAAAATTGTGATTATATTATCTTTCTTGTACTCAAATTCATCTTTAAATGCGCAAGGAATTGAAGATGTATATAATCGGATTTACGGAAAACAGATTATTAAATCTGAATTAAAACCACAAAACAACACTCCTAAAACCAAAGACTCACTAAGTTCCCCTTCAATGGAACAAAAGGCAATAAAAAATTCAGGTTTATACAGAGGTTCAGGTAGTAATTTAAAATACTCCACATGTAATTGTGATTTATCCGAGATTTACTCCAAAATTTCATTGTATTTTAATAAATGGCAGGAAAAAGGGGAATTTGAAAAAGAGGAAATATACAGGGAACGTTTGAAAACAGAATCACAAAATAAATTCGCAAAGCTTTGTAAAGATGTTATTGATTCCTACATAAAAGTGGGATACTATGATGAAACATCCTGTAGTTCTTCCAAAAAATACTCCAAATTTTATACTTCATCATACATCGATTATTACTCTGATGATAAACATGCAATCACTATATCAGAATACGACTCTGAAAATGAATATTTTCCACTCATTCTGAATTTAGATGAAACAAAAATTCTAATAAACTTACCGGTTAACATCAGTGACGCTCCACAATTTAAAAAGAACTGGACGAACAGTACAATATCTTATTATTTGTTCGATTTTTTTCAATACGAAGGGTTTTTACTTCCCAAATCTCTTACCATCAACAACAGCAACAGAAACTACACCATCAACATCCCAAAAGAGTATCTCTCACCAATAAGGATCTATTTTGATGATTTAGAGATCATCAATCCATACCTAAAAGGGTGGTATTTTGAATATTAACTTAACTACCATCTGTTTTCCATTTATAAACCAATAAATCCACTATTTTAGGAAAAAACACCCAAGTCAATTTTTTCAAGTTCTGATACTCTATTTTGATGGATTAATTACGGAACTTATTTTATCTTATGTCTCTTTTGGGCATTCCGGCTCGCAAGCTCGCCGTCGGTCTCCGCCTGCAAGTCCGCAGTAATAAGCTGAGGGACTGCATGGTCGTAAAAGTAGCTCACAAGCTCGCTCTTTTACTCCTTGCATCCCTACAGCTTATTACTTTACGGGCTTTCCGGCTCCGCCCTAATGCAGGCCTAGTGACTGGAGACGGGAGACTGGAGACGAGAGAAGTTCGACGGAAAACGTTCGACGAAATTCTTTAAAATGCTCGTCTGCAGACCGCTGACTGCAGTCTTAAAGTGCTCCGTAGGAGTGCCACTTTTGTAGAAAGCGAAATCCCGACCAACCAATCCCGCTCCAGCGGAGCGTTATATTGGTAGCCAGCAAAATCCCGACCAAACGACCCCGCTCCAGCGGAGCGTTATATTGGTTTCATTTTACGAATCAAACGATTTCCAAAATGGTATATGTTTAATGAATATTGACATTTTAAATTACACAATTACACAACTCCTTGAATTTCCATTCCACTTTCGTGGTGGTAAAGTGAATAATAGGACTGCCGACCGCCGTCTTTTAATTATTAGGAAACTAACATGAATATTCCTAATTGTTAAAAATCCTTAAAAATCTCAAAATCATTTGGATAAGTGGTTTTTAGTTTCTAACTTTGCCCCGTAGAAGAGAAAACAATTCGAGCGAGTCAAACAATCAATTTCCCATTTTCTAAAACAATAAATTCACCATTTTAGGGAAAAAACATCCGAACAAATTCAACCAACCATACGGCAGCCTCCGAAAAGCCGAAAGAGAGTAGGAAGATATATAAATATAATTGTTATGAAAAAATTGATTTACATTTTTACAGTTTTAATTATTCTTGGAGTTTTTTTAGCTTCATGTACAACAACGGCTCCATTAGCAGTTACTTCAAATTATGTAGGAACAAAAGTAGGAGTAGCAAAGACAACCCGTTTTTTGTTTTTCTATCCGGATGGAGGAGATTATAGTATCCAAACTGCAGCAAAAAATGGAGGAATTACAAAAATTGCTACCGTTGATATTAAACGAACTCCTAAGTTTTTTTATATCCTTGAAACTTATGAAACAGTAGTGACCGGAGAATAATTTAAATCAAACAAAATGAAAAAACTTTATTTTTTATGTTTAGTTGTTTTAGGATTAAACATTTCAGCCATAGCTCAAAATTATATTGTTCAAGGGGGATTGAATATTGCAACAACTTCTAATGATTTTACAATTCATCGATTTGAAGAATTGGTTATTTGCCCTTACATTTATATTTATCAAGTCACAGAATTAACAAAAACATTTGATTTTTTAATTGGACTCGGGATAAACACAAAAGGGACAAAATTTAATTTCAATTGGTATGGAGAAAAGGAAAATACTTATGCATATTTGAATTATTTGGAAATGCCTTTGCTTGTTAAATTTAGACATCCAATAAATGAAAGATATTCAATATTTGGGGAATTTGGTCCATCATTAGGCTTTTTAACATCTAGTTTTTATCATAGAGTTTATGAAAATTCAAATGGAGAAAAATTCAGAGATAATAATTTTGAATTTTATGATGATGACTATAATTTACTCGAACTTAGCTTTAATATCGGAATTGGGTTGGAATATAAATCGTATATTTTTGCTATTAGAGGAGGTTTAGGAATTACAAAATTTGAAAAACAAAATTCAAATCGAAATCAAATTTTTGCTTTATCTTTCGGATATAAATTTAAGACAAAAAAATAATTATGGAAACGCAAAAGAAAAAACAAGTTGGTTTTATTATGATATTAATTGCTACAATATTAATCATCATCTCTCAAGCTGTAGATATTCCTTATCATGTTAGAGTATTTCAAAAAAATCCATTTGCAGGTACTATGTTTGATTTATCTGGGCAAGGAGGAGAATGGGTAAATGAAACGAGATACGCTAATGAGTACGTATTGTACGGAGGTTTAGGTTGTTTACTTATTGGTGGAATTATATTAATCATAGCTTTAACAAAGAAAAAATAATAAAATAATTAATGGTATGGAAAACGAATCTATAGAAAATACAAAAGAAAATGAAGATTTCATTTCTGATGAAAAGAAACAAAATCAACCAATAAACCCAGATGTACCTGCAAAACAAGAATATAGTTGTTTAACTGGTGGAATTATTGCTCTTTTATCATTTTTTGGACCTTGGGTGAGTTGTAGCGGTGAAACTGCTTCCGGGGCAAAGTTAGGAAATGAATTTTGGCTTGTATTCAGTGCTGCCGCTTTGATTATTCTGACTTTTATTTTGTTTGTAGTTGTAATAAAAGATAAATTAAAATATTTTATTTATGCACAAATAAGCTACATTGTTTTATCTGCTTTTGGAATCGGTTATTTATTATACAAATATTTTAAAATTAAAGATGGCGATTTTGGAAGTATGATTGAAATAAAATGGGGTGCATATATCACATTTATTGGGTTTATAATTACCTTTATATCTGCATTAATGCTGAAAAAAGAAAAATAAGGAAAGTTCGGAGGTTGTCAATGATCCTCAAAAAGACATAAAATTTTGTTCCAATTGTGGAAAAAAGTATAACTCATTAGAAAGAAAAAATTTCTGTGACGAATTCGGGGAGAAACTATAATGTTTAATCAACAAATAATTAATCATGAAAAAATGTGAATCTTGTAATTTGGTTTTTCCTGATGAAAAAAATTTTTGCAAAAATTGCGGAACCCGTTTAATACATGAATATGATATTGAGCAGAAGGACATTGCAATGAAGTCTGTTTTGGAAGAACAACTTAAAATAGATCCATTAAATGTTACTATTTTACATAAATATGCTGATTTTCTTTTTGAGATCTCCTTATACAAGGAAACAATACCTATCTTGTTGAAAATTTTAGCTATTGATGAATTTAACGATAAGGCAAAAGATCTCCTTTTTAAAAGAATAATATATTATTAATAGACAACACGTTGTGTTATGATAATACGAAATCATACAATTTCAAATATTTATGAAATATTGACGGTTCAGATTTAGAGTTTGCTCAATCTGACTGTTAAATAGTTATGTTTTCAATATCACAACGGGTTACTCCATTTAAATCTAAAAATTTATGAAAACAATCAAATCAATAAACCTATTCTCAATTTATACAAAAATTTTAATCTCTGTTTTCCTCCTTGTTTTTATTGCAACAGTAAGCTTGTATGGTCAGAACGTTAAACTCGGGATTGAGGATTACAATATTTTATTACCAGAAGGTATCGTTCATTTTACTATAGATAAAAGCAAAATAACTATTTGTTTTGAAGATGATGTAACAAATGAACAAAGGGCGGAGTTTTTAAAAAATAGTAAAGGTGTTTTTAAACGTTACCAAACCGATTGGGAATTTCTTACAGAATCTATTACAATAGCACAATTAGACTCAGGAGTAACTGATGAATCCTATTTTAACACAATTAAGAAAATACAGCAGTCCTCAATAATAAAATATGTAGCACCTGTCTTAACGTACAAAAATGAACAAATGCAGGCACTGTATAATATGTTATTTGTAAGTTTAAGAAAACCAACCGATATAGATACATTGAAGTATTACGCTAAACTTTACAATTTAGAGATTGGTCAAAGTGAAGGGCAGATAATCAGGTGCTATGTAAATAAAAACTCATCAGGCAACTCTTTTGAAATAGCTAAGCATTTACAGCTTCTTAATCTGTTTAACTTTGCAGAACCAGATTTTGTGTATTTTTGTAAACAACTAACAAACGATCCTTATTACAATTGGCAGTGGTATTTAAACAATACAGGATCTAATTATCCGGGATATAATTTATCAAATATTCCATCAGGTAATGCAAATGCTTCTATACATGTTGTAAATGCATGGCAAATAAGTCCAGGAGGCAGTTCAAATATTAAGGTAGCAGTACTAGATTGTTTTGGAAGTGTGGCAGAATTTATACATCCTGATATTTCATTTTATAGTACTTATGATGCAACAGGTACTGGTTTTAATTCTACTGGATATAAAGGGGATGCTCATGGCATAAACTGTGCAGGAATAATTAAAGCTACCGGGAATAATTCTCAAGGATTAGCGGGAATAGCCTATAACTGTAAAATTATTGCAGTAAAAATCGGTACGATTTACGATACAGCGGGCCATTGGTCTGCTACAGGCAATTCAATCTCAAATGGTATTACATGGGCATATAATAATGCAGATGTGATTAGTAATTCTAATGGATTTGGTAGCAGTAATAGTTTAATCAATACTGCAATTTCTAATTCTATTACTATAGGGAGAAGTGGAAATGGAACACCATTCTTTTCTGCTACAGGAAATAGCAACTCTTCGACAATAGCCTATCCTGCATCAAACACAAATACAATTGCTGTTGGTGCTACAAGTATGTGTGATCAACGAAAATCTCCTACTTCCTGTGATGGCGAAAATTGGGGAGGAAATTATGGTGTAGGTCTTGATGTCTCAGCACCAGGAGTAAAAATTTATACTACGGACATTGCAGGTGAATCTGGTTCTGCATGTGGAATTCTTCCTTGTGTTGATTATGGTAATGTCCCCAATGGTGGTAACTACAATCCATCTTTCCACGGCACCTCTGCAGCTTGCCCAGTGGCAGCAGGAGTCATGGCATTAATATTTTCAACGAATCCAAATCTCACCTATCAAGATGCACGATCCATATTAGAAGTTACATGCGATAAGGTTGGGGGCTACACATATAGTTACAATGGGTTACAACCCAACGGTACCTGGAGTCAAGATTTAGGTTATGGTAGAATTAATGCAGAGAAAGCTGTTTACTCAGCTTTGCTGACTACCTCATGCCCTGATTATAATGATATTTTAATACCAACAACTTCATGGCAAACAGATACAAAAACCCTGATTGACGAGTTATGGATTATTTATAAAATTCATGTAACAAGCGGTAATACTTATACTTTTAAAACAGGTTGTGGTAATGGAGCAACTGCAAATTTTGAAACTTCATTGGTTTTGCTTGACTATGATTGTAACCCCATTACTGCAGCAACATCAATATGTTCAAATCCATCAAATACCGAAGTAATTGATTGGACTGCTACTTACGTTGGAGATGTGTATTTAAAAGTAAAGGCTTCAAATTGGATTAATGGGACTTACACTCTAGCTTACCGTTACACTTCCCCTGTGCAAACCTGTACAGTATCTGTTTCGCCATCCAGCAAAACTGTTAGCTATCTGGCGGGCACTACCACATTTTTGCTTACAGGTAGTGGCAACTGGACCATAAGTGAAAGCTGCCCTTGGATAACTAATATTTCACCTTCTAGTGGTAATGGTAACGCTACTATTACAATTACTTATTTGGCAAATGGCTCACTAAGCAGCCGTAGTTGCACCCTCACTGCAACCTGCGGGAGCACAACAAACAATTTTACACTTAATCAAAATGCAACATCACTTACTCTTAGTTCACCTGCTAATGAAACAAGCGGTTTATCCTGTTCAGGAATTAATTTTTCCTGGTCATCCAATATAAGCAATGTAAAATACCGCATACAAATTTCTACTTCAAACTCATGGAATGCATCTGATGGTTTTAATACAACTGTGTATAACCAAAACCTGAATTCTTCTTCTTCTTTCACTTGGACAGAGGCGCACCCAAATACTACATACTATTGGTGTGTTAAAGCTTATGATGTAACCAACCAAGTTTCTACAAATTATACAGCTTATAGAACTTTATATACTGGGAGTTGTTCGAGCAGTTGCTCACTACCAATTACATCTATTTTGGGTCCTACCTTAGCAGGGTTATACTTTCATCATGGATGTGCAGGGAATGATCTTGTTATTACCTGGACGGCTCAATCTGATTGTAATGTTATTGAATATGAGCTTGCTTTTACAAATAGTTCAGGTCAAATACAAGTATCAGAGTTATTTACGCAACCATCGTTTACATATCCAATTGAAAATAATTATCAGTATAATGCTGATTTATTCTTTATAGTAAGAAGTAGAAATGCGGCAGGTTGGGGCCCTTACACTCCTTTAAATCAACTTAGAATTTTTGCTTGTCAGAACAATTCATGTAATGATCCTTATGAACCTAATAATTCAAGTAATTCGAGTTATTTGATACAACCTGTTTATTTTACAAACGATGAATTTTATTTTAAAACCGATGACGCTTGTTTAGATGATGCTGAAGATGATTGGGATGATTATTATAGAATAGACCTACCGTCAGGATATTATTATACAGTAGTATCGCGTTTACATGATAGCTGGGATTCAGATGACGGAATCACATATACAGGGGATATGGAATACCGTTATTTTGATGGTTCAGATTGGTCTGATTATGAAGATTTTCAGCAGCCTACTTTTGAAGTATTAGACGGTGGTAGTTTATATTTTCGTGTAAGACCATATTCTAATACTACTGGCAACGATGGTACATACTCACTTGAAGCAACTATTTACCGTTACTTACCAAACCTTAAACCGTATAAACCTTCAGGGTGGGATGAACCATTGATAGCATCAATATCCCTTGGTACACATGCAAATTCAGGTAGCTTCACTACTGCTGATAATATTTATATTGATGCCTGCCAAATTGAGGATAGTGATGCTCCATGCGGAGCATATAACACATATATTTATGTTGATGAAAGTATCGTTTATAATACAAATTCAGCAGGACTGCAACCTTACGATTACGAATGGGTTGAGGATATAAATGTTGGACCTCTTTCTGCCGGATGGCACGAAATAAAGATGGTGGTTGACTATGGACTCAACATTGAAGAAAGCAATGAAAATGACAATGAGTATGTAAAGTCAATCTATGTGAGCCCTATTTATCCTGATCTTTTACAATATACTCCAAATGGATGGTCTGCACCACTTGTAACATCGGTAACTACCGGAACAAATACTGATGCTACAACCATTTATTCTACTAACAATGTTTATGTAGATGTTGCCTTTTCTAACATATCAAACCAAAATATTACCAATAGTTTTGTTTCTTATTTATATCTCAATAATTCATTGGTTTATACATTTAACACACCAGGTCTTAATGCAAATAATTATACTTATGCTAATGATATCAATATTGGGCAACTTCAACCCGGTACGTATGAACTTAAAATGATAGTTGATGGAAACGGGCAAGTAATAGAAACGAACGAGGGCAATAATATATACATCAAAAACTTTACGGTTGTATGTAACATTCCGTCTCAACCTTCTTCTATAAATGGAAATACAACAGTCTGCCAGTCGTCCACACAAACCTATAGCGTTACCAATGTGTCTGGTGTAACTTATACATGGAGTGTAACTGGAGGTGCAGTTATCTCAGGACAAGGCACCAATAGTGTAAATATTGTTTTCACAAGTTCGGGAGCCAAAACAATTACAGTAACTCCAAATATAAATTGCGGCTCAGGTACTTCGCGCACTCTAACTGTAATTGTAACAGGTTTTCCTGCTCAGCCTTCCGTAATTGTTGGAAACACCAGTGTTTGTTTAGGAGGAGGCACACAAACATATTCTGTTACCAACGTTGGAGGTGTTACTTATAACTGGTCAGTAAGCGGTGGCACTTTTACGGGAAGTGGCAATACTATTATAGTCACATGGAATACTGCAGGTTCACAAAGTATTGTAGTAACTCCTTACAATTCTTGTGGCAATGGCACAAGCAGGTCTTTAACTGTAACCATAAATACTACTCCTGCCTCAGTGAACGTTAGCGGTGGAGGAACATTTTGTAACGGAGCAACATTAACTGCAATTGGCGATAACGGCAGTACGATATACTGGCAGGGCACCACTAGCAATGGGACATCAACTGCGATACCTTTGTCTAGCCAGACAGTCACCTCGTCGGGAACATATTATTTCAGAGCTTTTAATAGTTGCGGTTGGGGAACGCAAGGAAGTGCAACAGTAACCATAAATCCCCCTCCTGTACAACCAGGAGTAATTACTGGTAGTACTACTGTTTGTAAAGGTCAAACCTCTGTAACTTATTCCATAACAAATAATCCAAATGCAACTAATTATATTTGGACAACTCCAAACGGGACAAATATTGAAACAAGTACCCCAAATAGTATAACTATAAATTATAGCATATCAGCAGTTTCAGGAAATATTACAGTAAAAGATAATAATTCCTGTGGTGATGGACCTGTTTCTATATTACCTATTACTGTAAAATCTGTACCAAATGAACCTGTTTTATTATCTGAAAACATTTCCTTCTGTTCTAATGAAGAAAAAACGATAAATGTTTCAACGACAGGTGACGTAAGTGATTATACATGGATTTTACCATCGAATTTTAATGGTTTTTCAATCACAGATTCTATTTCAATTACATATAGTCCTATTGTTCAAATTAATAATAATTCATATTTAATGGAAATTGTTATTCCAACCATTTATGTAATTGCAAATAACATCTGTGGCTCAAGTACTCCTCTTTCAATTTATCCTCATATTTTCCAAGATACTCCTTTAATGGGAATGATTTTTGGGGATACCGTTATTTGTCAAGGACAAAGCTCCATAACTTATACTGCACCATTTATAATTGATACTACTATTCATATCATGTCTTCACCTATTAATCAGGACCTGATTGATTATTCTAATGACACAATTTCTTACATTTGGACATTACCAAATGGGTGGACAGGAAATTCATCAACCAATTCAATTACCTGCACACCAGGGTTAAGTGGAGGTACAATTACTTTAACTGCTTTTAATGCATGTGGTGCAAGTATTCAAAGATCTATAGATGTAAATGTGATAACAGTTCCGCCGCAGCCACAAACAATTAATGGGATGACTTCTGTTTGTCCAGGATCTTCTCAAACATATTCTATTCCATCCGGATCAGCAATTATTCCTATAAGTTTAATTTCTGAAAATTTCAATTTAATAATTGATTCAAATATAACTGATATCAGTTCTTCTTTAAATTCTTTTACTTCAACACCAAACTGGACAGCTTATAAGATATATCAATCAAATGGCAAAGTTAAACTTGGAACATCTTCAGTAAAAGGATTTATTATGACTCCATCTTTAGATTTATCTGGTAATGGTGGCGTCTTTACTATTAAGTTTAAAGCTAGAAAATGGGGAAATGATCAGTCACAAATGAAAGTTATTGTTAATTCGACTGAGTACATTGTTTCTGAGTTGAGCAGTACAGTAATGAGTGAATTTATAATTATTGCTTCTGGAGGAACAGCTTTAACAACAATAATATTCGAAGGGTTTCAAGATGCAAATAGTAGATTTTTTATTGATGATATTGATATTATTCAAAATACAGACACCTATTCATACACATGGACTTTTCCATCTGGTTGGACACAAACTTCGGGTGGCACTACCAATTCAGTAACTGTAACCGCAGGTTCAGGTAATGGCAATATTACAGTTACTCCATCAAACTCATGTGGCTATGGAACTGCAAGAACTTTGGCGGTCAATACGGTTGGTAATAACTTTTCAAGTTTGAACCTATACACTGATCAAGCAGCAACTCCTAACAATGAACTAAATGTTACTACAGGCCAAGATACCAAATTCTATATTAAAGTGGATGCATGTGGAGATCTTAATCGTCGTGCTCAAATCCAATTCCAAGTTTACAAAGATGGTGTTGCTCTTACAGATCTTGGGCAATATTTAACAGACCAATACTTGAGTGTTAGTTACTTTACTGAACAAATCGGAATAAATAACCCAAATCCAAGTAACACTTATTTCAATCCTTTTTCTATTGGAACATATCCTTTTGCAAACACTGCTCAATTTCCTCCTTATAATGGGTATTTCGTTAATTGGAATACAAATGCATACAACTGGTTCTATATGCATTTCTTTAACGATAGATTCATAACAGTGGATATCAATGCATTTTCTCAACCTGGTCAATATTCTATCATTTATAACTTAGTAGGTGCTAATGCCAGTTGTAATATTACAGATAACTCAACTAATTATACCGCAGGATTATCTTATGGTGGTAATGGTTTCCAATACTGTAATAACACTTTTATTTTAGCATCAAATACAATGACAATAAATGTATCAGGAGCACCAATTACTGAAGATTTTACTATTCAAACTTCTTCTAATCCTTCTATTGGAGGGACAACAACTGGAAGTGGTGTTTTCTTTGGTGGTAGCATAAGAACAGTAACTGCAACTGCAAACAGTGGATACATTTTTACTAATTGGACAGAAAATGGAAATGTCGTTTCTACTGATGCAAATTATTCATTTGTTCTATCAAATAATAGAAATTTAGTCGCCAATTTTATTTGTAATTTACCTCTTCCTGGATCTGTTGGATTAATTTCAGGTAGTTCAAATGTTTGTCAAGGAGACAGTTTTGTAACATACTCAGTTCCTCTAATTCAAAATGCTACTTCTTATATTTGGGCCTTACCAAATGGAGCAACAGGAACAAGTACAAGCAATACAATAACTGTTAATTATGGAGCAACAGCAACTTCAGGAGAGATTAGTGTTAAAGGAATCAATTCATGTGGAGAAGGTCCTGTTTCTATAAGAGAAATTACGGTTAATTCACATCCCGAAGCTGCAGGACCAATTTCTGGTAATACTCTTGTTTGTCATGGAGAAAATTTAGTTTTATATAGTATTCCTTCAATAGCAAATGCTACAGCATATTTATGGCATTTCCCAGATGGAGAAGAAACGACAACGTTATCAAATTCAATTTATTTGAATTATAATGCATTAACAGTTTCCGGAAACATTACTGTTAGAGGAATCAATTCTTGTGGAGAAGGTATTCCGTCCAATATAGGAGTAATAATAAATCCACTTCCTTCTGCTGCAGGGGTTATAATTGGAGATTCAATTGTTTGTCAGGGACAATCTGCTATAACATACACTGTTCCTCTTATTCCAAATGCAGAATCTTATGTTTGGACTTTACCTTTTGGAGTAATAGGGTCAAGTACATCTAATTCAATTACTGTTAATTATGAAGCTTATGCTATTTCCGGTAACATTACAGTTAAGGGTATAAATACATGTGGGGTTGGTGCTATTTCAACAAAAGAGATCATTGTTAATGCACTTCCAGCTGCTGCAGGAATAATTACAGGGAAAGCAACTGTTTGTCAGGGGCAAAATGAAATAACATATACAGTACCAACTATTACAAATGCAATATCATACTTATGGACTTTACCTAACGGAGCAACAGGATCAAGTATTACGAATTCAATCAATGTTAGTTATGGAACTACTGCTGTTTCAGGGAATATTAGTATTGAAGGGACAAACGAATGTGGAGATGGTATTGTATCTATTAAAGCAATCAATGTAAAGCCACTTCCAGCAGCTGCAGGAGTTATTTCAGGAAATGCAATTGTTTGTCAAGGAGATAGTTCTGTATTTTATTCTATACCGAACATCCCCAATGCAACTTCTTATGTATGGACTTTGCCAGATGGAGCTATCGGTAATAGTACAACAAATTCAATTTCTGTAAATTATGGAACTACTGCTGTTTCCGGATATATAACTGTTAAAGGAACAAACTCATGTGGAGAAGGAATAGCTTCAAATATGAGTATATTTGTTAATTCATTACCGGATGGTGTTGGCATAATTAATGGACCAAGTTCACCATGTGAAAACAGCATTGTAGCCTATTCTGTCAACAATCAAACTACGATATATGATGATTGGTTTTTACCCTCCAAAGATGAATTAGATTCTGTACGAAAAAAAATATATTTATTTGGTTTAGGTGGATTTGGTAGTGGTAATGGTCTGTATTGGACTAGTACTGAATTAGATCAAAATTATGCCTTATTTCATAATTTCTATTGGAACAGCCAACAAGGAGAAGTTAAATGGAATGGACAAAATATGACTTTTTATCCTATTCGTATGTTTAATTCTTCAACAAGTTATCAATTAAGGGATGTTGGGCCAGCAGGTGGGTTTATATTTCATATTGAAAATAATCAAAATAATGTAAACACATATTATGAAGTATCAATCAATAGTATGACTGCAGATTGGGGTTGTTATGGCACTTCTATTGGAGCTACTGGAACAGCTATTGGAACTGGATTATCTAATACAGAAGCTATTGTAAATGGATGTCCTAGTTTAAGTAATGCAGCTCGTTTGTGTTATGATTATTCTGTAACTATTAATAATTCTGTTATATGGAGTGTTCCTTTAGGTTGGACTATAATAAATGGTCAAGGGACAAATCAAATTGAAGTTTTAGTAGGATCAAATAATGGAACAATATCAGTCACACCAAATAATAGTTGTGGAAAAGGTGACTCTTCAAATCTAGCAATAAATGTAAATCCACTACCAGTAGATGCAGGAACAATTTCGGGAAATGCAACAGTTTGCCAAGGTGAAAATAGTGTTACTTACACTGTTCCTGTTATAGAATATGCTAGTTCTTACATTTGGACATTGCCCAATGGAGCAACAGGAACAAGTACAACCAATTCCATTACTGTTGATTATAGCACAACTGCAATTTCAGGAGATATAAGTGTTAAAGGATCAAATGCGTGTGGTCTTCCAGCACTATCAATCCAACCGTTTGTGACACTTACACAGCTCCTGATGGACAAGTTTACACTACAAGTGGCATTAAAACGGCGATTATTCCAAATGTTGTGGGTTGTGATAGCACCATTACGATAAATCTTGCTGTAAAACAAAGTTCTTCCAGTACCATCAATACTACTGTTTGTGACACTTACACCGCTCCTGATGGACAAGTTTACACTACAAGTGGCATTAAAACTGCGATTATTCCAAATGCTGTGGGTTGTGATAGCACAATCACAATTAACCTAATTGTTAAACAAAGTTCTTCCAGCACTATCAATCCA
>JAGDMF010000009.1 GCA_017860455.1 Bacteroidota bacterium | reverse complement strand
TTTGCGGTAGGTGATCACCCAGGTGTACACTCCCGCTGGACATTTTTCAAATTTATGCGTGCCATCCCATGGCTCATCCGGATTAATAGTCTGGAAGATCGCTTCCCCATATCGGTTGTATATGATCAAATGATATTTCAAAACATCCTCAACTCTGGGTAAAAACAGATCATTATTCCCATCATTATTAGGGGTAAATGCGTTGGGTACAAAAAAGGCATAATTATCTACAACAATGAACGATTTTAACGTATCATGAGAACAATCGTAATTGTTGGTTACTTTGAATAATACATTGAAAGTTTCATCAGAGTTGATGTGGTAAGAATGGGTAGGGTTCTCCAGATAACTGGTGGATCCGTCTCCAAAATTCCAGTAGTAAGTTACAATTCCATCCCCAACAGACTGGTTGGTAAACTCAATAGGTCTTCCATTGGTTGGTTCTGTTGGCATATAGGTAAAATCTGCAACCGGAAAATCGGATACATAAATATAATGGTTGTTATCAATAATATCAAAACAATCCCCTACATCTGCGGTTTTAGAAAAATAAGTAACATTATAATAACCCGGTTCCGTGAAGGTATAAGTAAAAGTGGGGTCATAAATGGTATCTCTTACGGTTTCACTATCATTAAAAATGATAAACTGGAAGGTTGCAAAAGTGGGCTCTGTCGTAGAGGTAAACCGTACGGTTAAAGGGGCACATCCGCTGGTTTTATCTGCAATAAAGGAGGATTGTGGAGGGCTTGTAATATTCACGGTTATGGTAGCTGTATCGATTCTGCAGTTGATGTCATCCTGAGCAATCACCGTATAAACAATCGAATCGGTAATATTACAGGGGGATGATAATTGATCCGGATTGGTAATATTCGTGGATGGAATCCAGGTTACGTTCTGAACATCTCCGCCACCGGTTTCCTGAACTTGTATGGTGGACAATAACTCACACCCATTAATCACCTGATCACTTAAAATAATAGGGTGATTATCCTTTAAGTAGTAGGTTAAAGTATCATATTTATTACCCCAGCAGGTTTCCATGGAGAGGAGCAGTTTCAATGTTTTCACTTCACCGGGTGCAAAAACAGCTGTTTCCGGAACTTTAACCACCATAAAAGTAGTTAATGAATCGGCAGGTAGGTGGAAGAAAGCTTCATCAGTGGTCATTTGAGTAAAGAGATGGGTAACAGAACTGGTATAATAAATCTGATAATCCTGATTAAAAACCACCCCGGGATTGGGAAAAGCATTGGTATAAATATTAAAGTTGTAGGCTCTGCTGGGATCCCGTCTGGATAAAGTGTACGTTACCGTATCTTCATTACACATTTTATACAAAGTATCATTACTTTCCAATGTGTATCTATGATCAACGTCAATTCTTGGAGCTCTAAAACTTCCCTCTTTAATAAACACACCGGAATCCAGAGAATTATCTGCAACATTTCCAATAGCTAATTTCATGTGATAGGTGGTGCAATATAATACTCTGGCTTGCGCAAAAAGACCTGAACGTAAATTATCTTGTGCGTTAATATTATCTGCAGGAATTACGGTAAAAGCATCAAATTGCATTCCGGTTGATGCTGTGGGTACAGAACAATAAAAACTTGAATAAGCTAAAGATTGATTAGCTCCACTGCAAGTACCTCCTCCACTATATACACCTGGAACTCCTGAATTTAATGAATTTATCGTAACCGGAAATGTTGTACCTGGAATAAGTGCAATATTCCAACTCTGATCGGTTAATGTAACCGGATTAAAACCTGTAATAAAAAACCCAAACACATCGTTATAACTGGAACAAGTATATTCAGGATACTCTTCAGAAGCAAAACTGTATTCAAATTGCACCATTCCGGATATCGATTTAAAATCAAACTCCAACTTTGACATCCCTTGAACTGTATTGGTTGTTAATGATTGCAATTGAGTATCAGTAGTTCCATCACTATTGGGAACAGATGCACCATCTGAATTATTTGGACCGGGAGCAACCGTAATATTTCCGGTGGTCATAATGATTCCACTAGAGATTGGGAAATCGGTAAATGCAGGGCCATTGGTAAAGCGTCCTATTTTTGAAGTGGTTGTACTGGGTAAAGCGGCTGCTGAAGTGTTAAATGTTCCATTGGTTACTTGTACTCCGGAAATGGGAGTGGGTAACACCAACACATTTTCTAAAAATACTTGTGGGGTCCAGCCATTAGGACTCTGAACTGTTATTTGTGCTATTCCGGATTTTGCGGTCAACAGCAATATCCCGATAAACAAAAGACTCTTAAATGGGTGTTTCATACCACGATCACTTTACGTTTTGACTATTTAATTACAATCTATAAGATGTATTTTTTATAAGATATGTTGCTTGATTCAGAAAATAAGAGATTTAATACCAAAAAGGATCGAAAAAAGGATCAAAAAAGTAAAAATTAAGCAACTTTCCAATTGCAAAAATAAGAAAAAAGGTTGATCTTTGATCGATTTTCTTAAAAACCGATTTTTTTTTTTACATTTGCGTCCTAATTTGAAGATATGAGCTATATTGATACCCATAGTCACCTCTACCCTGAGTACTATCCCCTGAATTTTGACGAAGCGGTTATTCGTGCCATTAATGCTGATGTTACTAAAATAATTTTACCCTGTGTTTCATCTGAAACTGTATCAGATCTTTTTCTGGCATCCGAAAAATATCCGAACCATCTTTTTCCATTGATTGGACTCCATCCTACAGATGTGAAAGAAAATTATCTTTCTGAACTGGCTCTTCTGGAAAAATATATTTCAAATCCTACCGTAGTGGGTATTGGAGAGATTGGAATCGATCTATATCATGATAAAACGTTTGTGGATCTTCAAATCAAAGCATTCGAAACCCAGATTCAATGGGCTCTTGATCTTCAGCTTCCTATGTCGATTCATGTTCGGGATGGTTTTTCGGAAGCATTTCAAGTGATCAAACAGTTTAACCATCAACCTTTATCAGGGGTTTTTCATTGTTTTTCAGGAGGAATACAAGAAGCTAAATGGCTGATAGAAAGAGGATTCTATTTAGGAATTACTGGTGTTGTGACTTTTAAAAAAAGTAAATTACAGGAATTGGTTAAAGAGGTGGGTCTTGATCACCTGGTTTTGGAAACAGATGCTCCTTTTTTAGCACCCGATCCTTATCGGGGAAAACAAAATGAAAGTTCTTACATTCCATTGATAGCCAAAAAATTAGCTGAAATTTTTGAGATTTCGACTGATGAAGTGATGAAAATCACAACCCAAAATGCAGAAAAAGTGTTTCCGAAAATTGTTTAGTCTAAAATACCTAAAGTTTGTTTGATTTTTGAAGTAAGGATATCGATCCCTTTTTCATTGTGTCCTCCAACCGGAATGATAATATCGGCCAACCTTTTGGTGGGTTCAATAAACATCTCATGCATCGGTTTTACATACGTTTCGTAATGTTTGATCGATTTATCCAATCCTCTGCCTCTCTCATTCACATCTCTCTGAATGATTCTGATGATCCGATCGTCAGCACCGGTATCCACAAAAACTTTTAAATCCATCAATTCACAGAGTTCAGGACAAGTATAGATCAAAATCCCTTCCACAATCAAAACTTCGCCCGGTTCAACAGGAATCGTTTCTTTACTTCTGCTACAGGTAACATAAGAATAGATTGGCATGGGGATGGTTTCCCCTTGCTCCAGTTGCTTGATATGCTCCACTAACAAAGAAAATTCTATCGAAGAGGGATGGTCAAAATTGATCTGTTCCCGCTCCTCCTGAGAGAGGTTTCCATTATCCCAGTAATACGAATCCTGAGATAGAACGCTCACTTTATCAGATGAAAGAGCCTGAATCACTTTTTTTACAACGGATGTTTTTCCTGAACCGGATCCTCCGGCAATACCTATTATATACATGTTACACACAATTATCAAAGTACAAAAGTACAAAATTGGATTCAAATAATGGATTCTTTTTTAAAAGATTCCGAATTTTTGTTATTTTTGTAATCCTTAAAAAATGATGACTAAATCCGAATTTATTGATCGTTACATCTACACTTTTGAACCCGATTTTGCCAACTCCAATCGGGATAGAATCTTATTGGAAGAAACACTCTATCAATTATTTGAAATCTTAAATGATGGAATACAATACGATATTGTATGTCCCAAAGAGCGAAAAACGGAATATTACCAATATTTGAATGAAAGAGGGCCGGTGGCCAGGCAGCAGATTGTGTTCCGATGTGCTTATATTTTAGAAAAAATCTATTTTTATCATCCTCCACTATTACAGGATCCAAAATTGAACTTTATTGAATTGTGTCTGATTGTAAAAAACAAAAGTGCGATGCGCCATTTTAGTAAAATTTTGGCTACAGCATTACAAAACAGGCAACTTCCACTCACTCCCGAACAAAGAGAACAATTGATTATTGCCTTAGCCGGATGGGCATCGGATCCTCAGATCAGAGTTGCTGTAAAAGTGTGGGTTTTTGAATGTTTTATCGAGTTTCAAAAAGAATCGGAAACCGCACGGGAAGTGATTCGGGATCTATGGGAGCTTTTTTCGATCAATCCCACTCCCGGGATGGTGGCTCGGTTAAAACAATGGTACAAAAAAATGGCTGCACTTTAATGTGGGGAACAACCCGGCCCTTAAGTGCAGCCAATTTAAAAAAGTTAAGGTATTTATAATTATCCGCATTTGGAATATCCACATGATGAACATGTGAGACATCCCTCTTGAAAGAAAATGGTTTCCTGACCACATTTAGGACAAATGGTCCCTTTTTGTTTGGTTCCGTCTTCGATAAAACGTTTAAGAGCTCTGATCACCCCATTTCTCCAGGAGTTGATGGTTTCCTCTCTAAAGTTCAAACCTCCAATGATGTTCACCACATTTTCGATTGGAATTTCGTGTCTTAGAAGAGCAGAGATCATTTTGGCGTAGTTCCAGAATTCAGGGTTAAAGCAACGGGATAGTCCGCGCATAATCACTTCATATCCATCTTTATCGTAATATTTAAAGTCGTATTGTTTACTTCCTTTAGGATCTTTATTTTTGATAATGATCCCTTTTTGAAGCCATTGAGGGATAGGGAAACGATCCTCTTCGGTTTTACCGGTAAAGATCTCATAAGGTCTTCCATCTTTAGTTCCGATAAAAGCAACCCAATCTTCATTATTATTTTTGAATCTAACGATATTAGCTTCCAGTTCCTGAGGTCTTTTTAAATTTTTGGCATCCACCTCTTTTTTAGGAGGAGTAGCATTGGTAGAAACAAAAATACCATCTCTGGAACCCTCTCTGTAAACGGTCATCCCTTTACATCCGGATTCCCATGCTTTGATATAAAGTGCACCTACAACCTCTTCTGTCGTATTTTCAGGAAGATTGATGGTCACTGAAATAGAGTGATCCACCCATTTTTGAACCATCCCCTGAAGTTCCACTTTTTTAAGGTAATCGGTATCCGCTGATGTAGATTTGTAGTATGGAGATTTTTCAACTAATGTTTGGATTTGATTATCATCCATATTGGATAATGTAGTTTTGGAGATTCCCTGAGTTTCAGCCCATACCATAAATTTAGGGTGGAAAACATGATACTCTTCAAAATAATCACCGGTAATATCACGTGTTGCCTTACGGTTATTCAAATCGTTAGGATTTACTTTTCTTCTTCTTTTGTAAACCACATTAAAGGCAGGTTCAATACCGGAAGTAGTTTGTGTACAAATACTTACACTACCGGTTGGAGCAATGGTTAAAAGAGCAATATTTCTTCTTCCAAAACGAACCATATCGTTAAACAACTTTTCATCAGCCTCCTTAATTCTAAGGATAAATGGATTGAAAGCTTCTTTAGTGCAACTATAAACAGGGAAAGCTCCTCTCTCTTTTGCAAGGTTTACAGAGGAACGATAAGCAGCCAGGGCAAGTTGTTTATGAACTTCTGTAGAGAATGCATTGCCATGATCAGAACCATAGCGAATATTAAGAGCCGCAAGCATATCTCCTTCAGCAGTGATTCCTAAACCGGTACGACGACCTTTAAGGGTTTGTTTTTTAATTTTGTTCCACAACTCGATTTCCACTCTTTTCACATCTTCTGTTTCAGGGTCAGATTTGACTTTATCTAAAATCTGATCAATTTTTTCAATTTCCAAATCGATAATATCATCCATTAAGCGTTGGGCATATTGAACATGTTCTTTAAAAAGAGGCATATCAAAAGTTGCATTTTCGGTAAATGGATTTTTAACGTAGCTGTATAGATTTAAGGCAACAAGGCGGCAGCTATCGTAGGGGCAAAGTGGAATTTCGCCGCAAGGATTGGTAGAAATCGTTTTAAAGCCTTCATCTGCATAGCAATCTGGGATCGCTTCCTGACTGATGGTATCCCAGAAAAGGATGCCGGGTTCCGCTGATTTCCAGGCGTTATGGATAATTTTATTCCACAAATTACGAGCATCAATCTCTTGATTATATTTTGGTTTTGGATTATCAATAGGGTATTGTTGTGCATATTTTTGGTTATTCACAACCGCTTTCATAAAATCGTGATCAATTTTAACGGAGACATTAGCGCCGGTTATTTTTCCGGGGGTCATTTTGGCATCCACAAAATTTTCAGCATCAGGATGTTTAATGGAGATGGACAACATCAAAGCACCTCTTCTTCCATCCTGAGCTACTTCACGGGTTGAGTTGGAATATCTTTCCATAAAAGGAACAACACCGGTTGATGAGATCGCACAATTTTTCACCTGACTACCGGAAGGACGAATATGGGATAAGTCGTGACCAACACCACCTCTTCGTTTCATCAGTTGCACTTGTTCCTCATCCATTTTCATGATTCCGCCATAGGAATCGGAGCGGGCATCATTTCCAATAACAAAACAATTTGATAAAGAAGCGATTTGGAAATTATTGCCAATACCGGCCATGGGGCTTCCCTGAGGAATGATATATTTGAATTTTTTGAACAAAGAGTAAATCAACTCTTCATCCATTGGGTTAGAATATTTTCTTTCAATTCTGGCAAACTCTTTTGCCAATCTGCGGTGCATGTCATCCGGATTTCTTTCTAAAAGTTCACCTTGTTCATTTTTTAGTGAATATTTATCAATCCAAACACCAGCAGCTAATTCATCGCCATCGAAGTAATCCACCACTTCGTTAAAAATCTCTTTTTTGGTGTAGATTCTTGGTTCTACACCTATAGACTGTGTTTCGGTTTTTTCCATAATTTGATTCTCCTCGGTTTGTATATTCTCAATTTCCATTTCATCTTCCATTAATCCTGATAAGCGTTCTAAAACCACTTCTCTAGAGTCTCTAATATTTTGACTTTTTTGATCATTTAATTCTGATTTTTTTTCATCTACAAAAAGATCGGAAATAAAGCCGGAAGTTGAAAATTCATTGCTCATAATGGTGTACTTTGTTTATCGGTTATTATTTTGTTCAAATGCTACGTATTGGCCGATTCGGGACTAGTCATCAGAGTACATTGCAGTTAATTATATTGGCAGTCAGTTTATTAATTGAAATGGCAATCGTTCAATTTGAGTTTGTAAAGATAAAAAATGGATCTGAATTCAGATCCATTTTTTACTACTTATTATTAACAAAATGACGTTAATATTTTTTTCTCTTGACAATTAGCTAATTAGAAAAAAGTGATTTAAAAAATTATTTTTTTCCACTTACCTGTGCCAAACTATTTATTTTTTTAATTAATCCTTGCAAAACCTCACCAGGCCCAAACTCTACGTATTCATTGAACCCATCCTGAGTCATATTTTGAACCGTTTTAGTCCATAAAACCGGAGCCGTTAGTTGGTTGATCAGATTATTTTTAATTTCCAAAGGATCTGTAGAAGGTAAAGCAGTATAATTTTGATAAATAGGGCAGATAGGGTTATTGAATTTTGTATTTTGAATGGCATCAGCCAGTTCATCTTGTGCAGGTGACATCAAAGGAGAATGGAAAGCACCACCAACATTCAAAGGTAAAACTCTTTTAGCACCGGCAGCCTTAATAGCTTCAGAAGCTAATTCAATCCCTTTAAAGGAACCGGAGATCACTAATTGTCCGGGACAATTATAATTAGCTGGCACTACAACTTCATCTATTGATGCACAGATTTCTCTCACTTTATCATCATCAAATCCGATAATGACAGCCATACCGGAAGGATTCATCACACACGCTTTTTGCATAGCATTGGCTCTTTTGGAAACCAAAGTCAACCCATCGGCAAAATCTAATGTCTGGTTAGCCACTAAAGCTGAAAACTCACCTAAAGAGTGACCTGCAACTCCATGAGGAACTACACCCTCTTTTAACATTAAAAAGGCAATAGTTGAATGAATAAATATGGCAGGTTGAGTAATATGGGTTTCTTTCAAATCTGCATCTGTTCCAAAAAACATTTTATCAGAAATGGAAAACCCTAAAATTTCATTGGCTTGTTCAAATAATTGTCTGGCCACTGGAAATTGATCGTACAAATTCTTTCCCATTCCTACAAACTGGGCACCTTGTCCGGGAAATACATGCGCTATTTTGCTCATAAATTTTAAATTTAGTGAATAAAAACGCAAAAATACACTTTTTCATTTGATTTTATACATTTTTAATTCATTTTGATTCAATGACAGATGAAATCAAAGATGAAAAAAATTAAGAATTTCCCCTTGAAATTATTAAAAAATTGATTTATCTTTGCGGCTAAATTCAGAATATGAATATGAAGCGTATTTTATTGAAACTTAGCGGTGAATCTTTAATGGGAAACGACCATTATGGTATAGATTATACCGCTGTTTATCATTATGCTTGTGAAATTAGATCTGCTGTTCAACTTGGAATTCAGGTAGGTGTTGTTATTGGAGGCGGAAATATTTTCAGAGGAATGAAAGGTGCTCATATCGGGTTTGACCGCCGTCAGGGAGATCACATGGGAATGTTAGCTACCATGATCAATTCTATGGCGCTTCAATCTGTTTTGGAAGAGATCAATATCCCTGTTAAAATTCTTTCTGCACTTGCTATTGATGGAATGTGTGAAAAAATATACTTCAAAAAAGCGGAAGAATACTTGAAAAATCATGTTGTGATCTTTGCTGCCGGTACAGGAAATCCATTTTTTACAACTGATTCTGCAGCAGCATTAAGAGCTGTTGAAATTAAAGCTGACTTACTTATTAAAGGTACAAGAGTGGATGGTGTTTATACAGCAGATCCCGAAAAAGATCAAACTGCTGTTAAATATACGGAACTCACTTATGATGAAGCCTATACTAAAAATCTGAACATTCTCGATCTTACTGCATTTACATTATGTAAAGAAAACAGAATGCCTATATATGTTTATAATGCTAATAAAGAAGGCAACTTAGTAAAAGTTTTATCCGGTGAACATATTGGTACAATAATTAAATAAAGGGAATCATGACGGAGTTAAATCCTATATACAAAAAAGCAAAGAAAAGGGTCCAATTTAAAATCCATGCTCTTATATATTTATTGGTACTCTTATTTTTGTGGATCGTTTGGTACTTTATTTTTAAACATCAAACCGATTCCACTTTTTTTGATGTTGTTTTATTTACAACTCTGGCCTGGAGCATTCTACTTATTGGACACTACTTTATTTCGTATAGATTGAATCACACTTTGATCGAAAATGAGATAAAATTGATTTTAAAAAAATATAAAACAGAATTGACAGATCAGGAGATCTCTGATTTTGTTCAGAATAAAGAAAAAAACTAAATTGAAATTCGAAATATGGAAGAAACTAAAAATTGTTTAGAACTAACCAAAGAGGGTATGAGTCAGGTAGTTCTGTTTTTTGACAAAGAGGTTCAAAAAATCAGAGCTGGCAAAGCTTCCCCACAAATGTTGGAAGGTTTAAAAGTTGATTATTATGGAAATCCTACTCCTATTGAACAAGTTGGTAATATCAGCACACCTGATGCTCGCCAGATCATTATTCAACCATGGGAAAGAACCATGCTCCAACCTATGGAAAAAGCAATTTTAGCCGCTAATTTAGGATTTACACCTCAAAATAATGGTGAATTTATCCGTATTGTGATTCCATCTCCTACTGAAGAAAGAAGAAAAGAGCTGGTTAAAAAAACAAAACAGGAAGCTGAACAAGCTAAAGTGAGTATTAGAAATGTTAGAAGAACTGCTAATGAAACTGCCAAAAAATTGAAAGATTCCGGCACTCCTGAAGATGAAATCAAAAAATTAGAAACGGATATCCAAAAATTTACTGACGATTTTATCGTTAAAATTGACAAAATTGCGGAAGCAAAAGAAAAAGAGATAATGACAATTTAATAAACAACATTTAAAAATTTTTAATTATGAACGTTCCAAATAATTTAAAGTACACAAAAGATCACGAATGGATTACTATTGATGGTGATGTAGCAACTGTAGGTATTACTGCTTATGCTGCTGAACAACTAGGTGACATTGTTTTTGTTGACATTGACACCGTTGGCGAAACCCTTGCTGCAGAAGAAGTGTTCGGAACCATTGAAGCCGTAAAAACAGTTTCTGATATGTATCTTCCAATCAGTGGTGAAATTATTGAATTTAATGAAGCATTAGAAGGAAATCCAGGTTCTATCAATGCAGATCCTTATCAAGCCGGTTGGATTATTAAAATGAAACCTGCTAATCTTGCTGAATTAAATCATCTGCTTTCTGCTGACGATTATATCAAAATTATTGATTAATTTTTTTTATTCTAATACAATATTTGCGTATTAAAATAAGTTATATCTTTGCAAACTTTTTATATTAAGATATAATCATTATAAATTTTATAACAATGATCGAGAAAAAATCAGCAAAAGGGAATATCGATAACAAACGAGGTTCGTACTTGTTAATCGGTTTAGTGATCATTTTAAGTCTTGTTTACGCAGGATTTGAATTGTTCGCCACTCAGGATCAAGCTAAAGATATGTCCATCCAAGACGAAGAAGCTGTTGAAGTGTTTGATGAACAAACAAAAAATGTTGAACAACCTGAAACCGCACCTCCCCCACAAGAACAAATTAGAGAACAAGTAATTGAAGTAGTTGACAATGATGTATTGGTGAAAGACGATTTCGATTTCAGTGTTGATTTTGATGAAAATGCTACTGTTACTGACTATACTGTAGTAGAAGTTATTCAGGAAGAAACAGAAAAAGAACCACCTCTTCGTTTTGTTGAAGATATGCCTCAATTCCCAGGTGGTGCAGAAGCATGGGTTGCTTATTTACAAAAAGAACTAAAATATCCTGAATCTTGTCGTATTCTTAATCTTCAAGGTGTTGTAGTTGTTGAGTTTATTGTTGAAAAAGATGGTAAAATTTCAAATGTAAAAGCAGTTACCCAAGTGTATCCAGACTTAGATGATGAAGCTAAACGTGTAATTTCTGCTTCTCCAAAATGGATCCCAGGTAAACAAATGGGCAAACCTGTTCGTGTTACTTATACAATCCCAATTCGATTTACTTTAAATTAATAAATCAGACTTTATATAATCATACTAAAAAAAGCTAATTTTAAATTAGCTTTTTTTTTGTTTTATAAAATAATAGGACTCTTTTAATCGTTATATCATTAACACAATAACCTTTTAAAAACCAGAGTCATGTCACCCAAGAAAAAACCAAACGCAGACCTCGAAAGAAACAAACGTACTTTCTTTCTAATTGGATTAATCTTTTCCTTAGCTCTTATCTATGCCGGATTTGAATTATATGCTCTCAATGAGAAACAAAACGATCTAAAACCGGAGATCGATGATAGTATTATCATTGATGAGAAAGATACCCCAGATGCTTTCGTTAAACCGGAACCTCAAAAACGTCAAATCATTGCAACTTATGTTTTAAAGATTATTGATGACAATAAACCCGTTGATACAAATATTCCTTATATTGACGATTCTGAATACAATCCAGATGATTTCATTGTTCCTATTCAAACAATAGAAGACCCCACAACTACTACACCTCCACTTACTTTTTCAGAAAAAATGCCAAAATTTCCAGGTGAAGATGGCGCGTTTAATCAATATCTCTCTGAAAATCTTAAATACCCTGAAGTTTGTATTAATTTGAGAATTGAAGGTACTGTTTTAGTAGAGTTTGTTGTTGAAAAAGATGGGTCTTTAACTCAAATAAAAGTCAAAAATTCTGTTTATCCTGATTTAGATGAAGAAGCAATAAGAGTTCTTAAAAATTCACCCAAATGGATCCCTGGTGAAAATTTGGGTAAGAAAGTAAGGGTAAGTTATACATTACCGATCAAATTTCATCTTCAATAATTTCAAAAGGCTGTTTATCAGCCTTTTTTTATTTTAATCGGTATAGTTCCAAAAAGTTAATGTATATTTGCAACCTATTCAATTAAAAAATAATAAAATTATATATATATTATAATCAATACATTATGCGTCCGGATTTTAGTAAAATTGATCACAAAACAGCACCAAAAAATAAAAAATCATTCCAAAAATGGGCTGAAGAGCAACATATTGAAGCCAATTGGAAAACAGCTGAGCAAATTCCTGTAAAACCTGTATTTGGAAAAGATGACCTCGAAGGTATGGAACATCTGAACTATGCAGCAGGAATTCCTCCTTTCTTAAGAGGCCCTTATGCTACCATGTATGTTCAAAAACCCTGGACGATTCGCCAATATGCCGGATTCTCAACAGCAGAAGAATCCAACGCTTTTTATCGCCGTAATTTGGCAGCAGGCCAAAAAGGACTCTCTATTGCATTCGACTTAGCTACTCACCGCGGATACGATTCAGACCATGAAAGAGTAGTAGGAGATGTTGGTAAAGCAGGTGTTGCAGTGGATTCTATTATGGATATGAAAATCTTGTTTGATCAAATTCCATTGGATCAAATGTCAGTATCTATGACCATGAATGGGGCAGTATTGCCGGTATTGGCATTTTATATATTAGCAGCTGAAGAACAAGGCGTTTCTATGGATAAACTTACCGGAACTATTCAAAATGATATTTTGAAAGAGTTTATGGTTAGAAATACCTATATTTATCCACCACTCCCATCCATGAAGATTATTGCAGATATTTTTGAGTTTACAGCTAAAAATATGCCGAAATTTAACTCTATTTCAATTTCCGGATACCACATGCAGGAAGCAGGTGCTACTTGTGATATTGAATTAGCCTACACTTTGGCTGATGGTTTAGAATATCTCAGAGCAGGTGTCAATGCGGGTATGAATATTGATGAATTTGCCCCACGCTTATCTTTCTTCTGGGCTATCGGTATGAATCATTTTATGGAAATTGCTAAAATGAGAGCAGCCAGAATGTTATGGGCAAAAATCGTAAGTCAATTCAATCCAAAAAATCCAAAATCATTAGCTCTTAGAACACATAGTCAAACTTCCGGATGGTCTTTAACCGAACAAGATCCTTTTAATAATGTTGCCAGAACCTGTATTGAAGCGATGGGTGCCGTATTAGGACATACTCAATCTTTACATACGAATGCATTAGATGAAGCTATTGCACTTCCTACAGATTTTTCAGCTCGTATTGCAAGAAATACTCAAATTTTTATACAAGAGGAAACCAAAGTGTGCGCAGAAGTTGATCCATGGGCAGGTTCCTATTATGTTGAAACCCTTACTAAGGAGATCGCAGAAAAAGCATGGGCTCATATCCAGGAGATTGAGTCATTAGGAGGTATGGCAAAAGCAATCGAAACCGGTATTCCTAAAATGAGAATTGAAGAAGCAGCTGCCAGAAAACAAGCTCGTATTGACTCCGGATTGGAAACTATTGTGGGAGTAAATCAATATCGTCTTGAAAAAGAGGATCCTATTGAAACATTAGAAGTGGATAATACTGCTGTTAGAGAAGCTCAATTAAAACGATTAGCAGAATTAAAGAAAAACAGAAACCAGACAGAAGTTGAAGCTGCCCTTTTAGCCCTTACCAAATGTGCTGAAACTGAAAAAGGTAATCTTTTAGCCTTAGCAGTAGATGCTGCCAGAAAAAGAGCCACTTTGGGTGAGATCTCTGATGCTTTGGAAGTTGTGTATGGGCGTTATAAAGCAAAAATTAATTTAATTACAGGCGTGTATAGTTCAGAACAAAAAGATAATGCTACATTTAAAAAAGCATGTCAAATGGCAGACGAATTTGCTGCAACAGAAGGTAGAAGACCTAGAATCATGATCGCAAAAATGGGACAGGATGGACACGATAGAGGAGCCAAAGTAGTATCAACAGGATATGCTGATATTGGCTTTGATGTTGATATGGGCCCATTATTCCAAACTCCTGCTGAAGCTGCCAAACAAGCAGTAGAAAACGATGTTCATATACTTGGTGTTTCATCCCTTGCAGCCGGTCACAAAACCTTGGTTCCCCAAGTGATTGAAGAGCTTAAAAAATTAGGAAGGGAAGATATTATTGTCATTGTAGGTGGAGTAATTCCAGCTCAGGATTATGACTATTTATACAAAGCGGGTGCTGCTGCAATCTTTGGCCCTGGATCTATAATCAGTGATTGTGCTATTAAGATTTTAGAGATTCTTAAAGAACAGAACTAGATCTTTGGGTTTTGGGTTTTGGGTATTAGGTTTTAGTTCCTTATTCTTACTATTTTTGTATTTTTTTGGTACATTATTTAAATGTTATTTTTTTATTTCACAGTGTTCCACAGTGTTCTAATGTGTACCACAGTGTTTTCATATTTTCAAATACGCATTTTTAAACACAGTGAGACACCTTTTAACTCCAATAAACACTGTGAAATCAAATATCCTTTTTATAAAGTATTTTCATTAATAAAGCCCATTGTCCCTTATCCTTTGTCTTTTGTCTTTCGTCTTTTGTCTTTCGTCTTTCGTCTTTTGTCTTTTGTCTTTCGTCTTTTGTCTTTTAATCAGTGTGCTATTAAGTCTAAAACCTAATACCCAAAACCTAAAACCTAAAACCTGAAAGCTAATACCCAAAACCTGAAAGCTAATAGCTGATAGCAGATTGAAGGAATTGTGTAAGTTTTTGAGTGGCGAGGGCTCGGTGGCTAATTTGATTCTTAAGGTCGTTCCCCATCTCCGCAAAGGTTTCAGAATAACCTACAGGGATAAAAATAGGATCGTACCCAAAACCTGAAATACCTTTTTTATTTTCTATAATGGTTCCTTTGATTGAACCTTCAAATAAAAATTCTTTTTCATGGATTATTAATGCAATAACGGTTCTGAAAAGTGCTTTTCTATTGGTTTTTCCTTCCATTTTCTGAAGTACTTTGACAATATTATCTTCAAATGAACATTGTTCCCCGGCATAACGAGCCGAGTACACACCGGGTTCTCCATTTAGAGCTTCAATTTCGAGTCCGGTATCGTCAGCAAAACAATGACAATGAAAACGGGAATGAACATATCTGGCTTTTAACAGAGCATTTCCTTCCAATGTTTCTTCTGTTTCCGGAATCTCATCAAAACAACCGATTTCATGAAGAGAAATGATATGATATTGATTTCCAATAATATGGGTAATCTCTTCCAGTTTATGTTTGTTGTTGGTTGCAAAAACTAAATCCATAATATCAAATTTATTAAATAAAAAAACAGGTGATATAAATAATTATACCACCATATTTCATAATATTAACCTTTAAACTATATTAAACTTCTATAGCTTGTTTACCTCTGTAGTATCCGCATTCAGGGCATATTCTATGAGTAAGAATAGCTGCACCGCAGTGACCACACGTGGTTAATTGAGGAGCTGTCATGAAGTCGTGAGATCTTCTTTTGTCTCTCCTTTGTGCTGAGTGTCTTCTTTTTGGATTTGGCATATTATATTAATTTTAAGTGATTATTCATCAAATTTCATATTTTTGAGAGCATCCCATCGAGAATCGGTTTCTTTATCTTTCAAAGTAGTTTCATCAACAGAGTATTTAGCAAGTGTTTTAAGAAACTCGGGGTTGCAGGTTGAGTTACCGTTTACATCATCAGGATGGATAATTTGAGTAGGAAGAGATAAAACAATAGCTTCATACACATATTGATACACATCTAGTTCAAATTCTTTTTCCTGAATCACCCAGATCTCATCATCATTTTCAAAATCCTCTTCCACTTTTTGAACTAAGTTAACTAAAAGAGACGTATCAAAAAGAACGGGATAGGCAACCGGATCCAGACATCTGGCACATTCTGCCGTCAAAGTTCCATCATAATGGAAATCTAACTTCAACATTTTGTCAGATTTATCCATTTGAATTTGCAAATGAACAGAACCGTCAAGTATATCTGATAACTCATTACTATCAAAGAACGATTTATCGCAAATAATTGAAAACGAATGCTTTCCGTTTGCTACACCAGCTAATCTTAGTTTAAAATCTGATCTGTTATCTTGAGCTTTCAACATCTATTATTTGGGGGTGCAAATATACAATTAAATTGGTAATAATCAAAGTGTTTTTAAAAATAATTTCAAAAAAATCAATTTTCATCTAATGCTTTGATTCCGGGAAGTGAAATTCCTTCCAAATATTCAAGCATGGCGCCACCTCCGGTACTGATATAGGAAATAAAATCAGACATTCCATACTTACTTACAGCAGCGATTGTATCTCCTCCACCAATCAAAGAAAAGGCACCTCCGAGTGTACTACCTGAAACTGCAACGCTAATAGCCTGCGTTCCTTTTCCAAACTGATCAAATTCAAAAACACCAACAGGTCCATTCCATAAAATAGTAGATGAAATATTGATAATATGGGAAAACTTTTGGATTGTTTTAGGTCCAATATCCATACCAACCCAACCATCAGGAATATGGTTTTCGGTCGTAACAAAAATATTGGCATCTTCTGCAAAACGATCTGCACAAATATTATCAATTGGCATATATATATCCACTCCTTTTAAATGTGCTTTTTTGATAATCTCTTTAGCTACTGGAATCATTTCCTCTTCAAATAATGATTCTCCAATATTAACCCCTATGGCATTTAAAAAAGTGTAACTCATTCCACCTGCAATAATCAAATTGTCCACTTTATTTAAAAGATTAAATAAAATGTTCATTTTGGAAGACACTTTTGACCCTCCAATAATTGCGGTGAACTGACTCTTTTTCTCATCTAACATTTTTCTTAAACTAACTACCTCGCTGTAAAGCAAATAACCGGCATAAGCTTCTCCCGGGAAAAACTTTGTTATCGTAGCTGTAGATGCATGTTCTCTATGAGCTGTACCAAATGCATCGTTTACATATATATCACCTAATCTTGCAATCGCTTTTGCAAAATTTTCATCCCCTTTTTCTTCCTCTTTATGAAAACGCAAATTCTCTAATAATCCAATTTCACCCGGTTTTAATTGAGCAACTTTTTCTTCTGCGTCCTGACTTAACACATCTCCTAAAAATACAATCTCTTTTCCTAAAACTTCTGAAACCGCAGAAACAATATGCTTCAAAGAAAAATGGTCATTTGCTTCCCCTTTTGGACGACCGAGATGAGACATAAGAATGGTGATCCCTCCGTCTTGAACAATTTTATTAATGGTATCCAAAGTTCTTATAATTCTTGTTTTATTGGTAACTTCTAATTTTTCATTTTGAGGTACATTGTAGTCTACTCTTACCAATACTTTTTTCCCTTTACACGAAGCTAAATCGATCGATTTCATACTTTTTTAAGTTTAGAATTAATAATACGCAAAGATACTAAAATTTTTGATTAAACCAAACTTTGAAAATTATAATTAATTGAATATCAGAATAATAAAAATTTCTTTTTATTTTTAATAAAAAATTCTTGCTTTTTAATAAACTATATTTATATTTGCAATCTCAATGAACTCATTAACCTATGAAAACTAACCATACATATACTGCAAAAACTTCCCCCACTATATTTACACAAAGAAAGAGATTTATCATTTTTAAGATGTTCAAGTTTATTTGACTAACCTCCCGATAGAAAGGGAGAATTGGAACTAGCATATATTCACTCATTTTACTTAATAATTCTCATTATGAAAACACAACTAAAAAGATTTTTTGGAATAAGTGTAATACTTTTCAGTATTCTTACTTATCAATATGCGCAACATCCTCAAAAAGTGATCACTTATACGACACATTCTCAATATTTTTTTTCTATCCCTTTTTCTGAAAATATTAAAAATCTAAATGATTTAGATTATAACAAAATGTTATCTAAAGAGAAGGATATTAAAACTGAACTTATCATTGATGAGGATAGATTTCCAACCATCATTCAAACATTCTTAAATCAGCCGGAATATGCAACTGACTATGAAAATGCAGTATATCAATCTATTACTAATAAAACGGAAACCGTTCTATATGATCATCAGCAACAGGTGATCTCCAGCAATCCAACAGCAGATGATGATCCAGTTATCAAAAGATTAACTGATGAAGAAGTTCGGTTTTTTGGATTTTTTAATCAAAGTTTTACGCTCTCACCATCAGAAATCGTACAAAATTTTCGGATGATGGGCCTTACCTGCAGGTATTTTGCTAATCGTTCAACAGTGATCGCTATGAATAATGATGTGGAGATCAGTGTTAATCTTCTCGATTTTATATATGAAATCCGTTATTTTTCATCACAAGGGTTCGAATGGTCTAAAACCAATTATTACCAAAAATGGGGTGATTATATCATTCCAAAAATGGAAGTAAACCTCTATAAAGACACTTTAACCAATCAAATTCCATTTATTAAAACAGAAATTATTCACTATCTGAATTATTTTGTTACTGATCAGGATGGTAACTATATTGTTGAATATCAAAACAAAGAGTGGAAACCTTTTCCTGAAAAAGGGATACAAATACAACCTTATGAAGAGATCAATAAAAGAGATTTTGAAATTCACATTTCACCAAATCCAACATCTGATAAAGTGCGGATAGATATTCCATTTTGTATGCAGGATCATTTTTTGATTGGAATTTATAATAGTGTAAGCCAACTTGTTTATTCTACATCCGGTTTGGAGCAATCTACAATGGAAATTGATGTATCCACTTTTAAAGATGGACTTTATATCATCCAATGTCAGAATGGAACCATGACATCCTCAGCAAAACTAATTAAAAATTCCACAGATTCACCTTACTAAAATTCTAATGTCATGAAAAAAATTGTACTTTTAATTATTTATATGATTAGTCTTTGGGTTCATGCTCAAATAGATACATCATTAGTTAAACACATTGTTAAGGTTGATGATCATCCTTCACAATTTATTTCTCCTTCTTTATTGTCTGCGATAGAAACGCCACAATTTAATGATTCCACTTTTCGTCGAATCTACTTTATTCATGGGTTAGGCGGTGATGCTTCTTCCTGGCAACAAGCATCGGATGCCTGTTGGGATCAAACTTTAAATATTTCTGGTTTTTTTGCCCGAAACGTTGAAATTTCCAGGCCGGAATATATTTATTCCACACTGACCACACTCAATAGTGCTGCTTATGATGTTAGGCAACAAATCAGAAATCAATCTTTTATCGATTACTATCAAAATAACATGAATCCAAATGCTGCGATTATGATCGGTCACAGTCAGGGTGGTTTAATCATCAGATCTTTAGTGCACATGGATTTGCAACCAAATGCTAATATTCCGGCTCTTGGAAAAGGATATGGTGGATTTATTACCGTTGCATCCCCTTTACAGGGAGCTCAAATTATCAACAATAGATCTCAAATTGAACAAATGGCTCATGACGCCTGCAATTGTCTTTTAAAAGGTCCGGAAACATCCAATATTGCCATTCATACTATTTTAAAAATAATGGGTAAAGATCAAGTGAATGACAATGTTTGTAATTTAATAGCATCCAACATATTACCCCTGTTTTTTTCTCAATATTATGATAATATTACCAATGATTATAAAGTGGGAGCTTCTGCCATTCAACAATTTAACAACGATGTAAACTTTACATCATACCAAACAATGCCCAAATTGGCCATTTATGGGATTGAACCTCGCGAAAATATTTTATGGAGAACTGCCAATTGGCTCATCAAAAATCCCAATAGTGCGCCACCCTTTGGAGCGAATGATGATTGGGAATTTTTTAATACAACCATCTATCCAACCTATATGTCTTATGTTAGCAATGTTTGTATATACAGAAGCAGAGTAGAGATTTTGGCCGGATCTCAATATATCTTATTTCCATTCTTGACTCCCGGGATGCATCTTGCCACTTTGTTTTTAATGAATGATTATATCAATAAAATGAGAGCCTGGCAAACGGGTGTGGATTGGTTTAATCGTGCTAATGCAAATTGGGAAACCATTATTGGAGCCCGACAATATGTTGTAAACCAAACAACTTACTACTATTGTCGTAAATGTACTATAGGGCAAAGTTGGTTTATTTCTCCTACGCTTCAACCCTGTTTAGATTGTAATTGCAGAGAAGTGCGTGCCATTCCGACTCAAACCGTTACATACACTTTAGCTGCAAACGATGGAATCGTTATTGCTGAAAGTGCCAGCAACTTACCCGGTGCAACCCATTGTCCTTTGAGAATATCCTGTAGTGATGTGTCAGGTTATGATGGATCTTCTCACATGCAAATCAGAAATGACAGCTATTTAGAAAGATCTTTTCATAATCTTTTTGAGGGGGAATATGGTATGTTTTTTAAATTAAAAAGAAAGTAAAAACGCTAAAAAAATTGTGATATGATCAAAAATCTTAGTTTTGTATTTTTTTTATTGGGATTTATTGTAATTCAGGGATCGTGTGAAGATCCGGTAATCCCTCCAACACCAAATTCCCAAACGAAATTAATGTTCAGATGGATAGTACCGGTTTATTTGGATAGTTCCTTTTTAAAACCTTCACAATGCTATTTTTCCGGAAATTATATCACATTTGCAACTATGGATATTATTCCTGACAAAAGAGGAATTGTCGTTTTAAATCGTTTAACCGGCAAAAAAGCTCCCAATTGGTTGAGAGATCCTTATGTTTTGATGCAACCTTCCAATAAATCATTTGATGATTTTGATATTGGAGGGGAGTCCCGGGAGATTGCCTATCTGTCAAATCCGTGGTATGTTCATGCATATAATATCAATACGGGTAAAAAAATATGGGAATACTCAAATTCAGTATATATAATGGATAATCGGTTTTCTGTAATTGGACCTAATTTGTATCAGGGCTATTGGCCCGAAGATCCATTTAGTATTACATGGGCGAAATTGGCAAGATATAATTACAAAACAGGATTAAAAGAGGATCTTTTTACCAAAGAGACTATTCCGGGTTACCGGTTTGGGATCTCTCCTCCGGTCGGGTTCGTGAATAATCAGAATGATACGCTATTAATTGGGGTTACTTCATACCAAAACTATACCTCTTTTCATTGTGTCTTTCAAGCATATTGCTTTAACTTAAGAACCAGATTGATGGAGTGGGAGAATGATCAGTTTGTGAATGATCATGATTACAGCGATAATCTTCCCGTTTTGATTGAAAATGACAAGGTGATCATTCAAACCGTATCCAAATTGAGTTGTCTGGATGTGCATACCGGTAAACTGATTTGGCAAAAAGAAAATCTGGCCATTTCATTAAATTTGACCTTTCCTCTATATAAAAATGGAAAAGTTTTTTGTTTGACCGACGATGGAAAACTCTTTTGTTTTGATTCTGAAACAGGTTCTGAAATCTGGAGTATAACTTCACCCATTTTTCAACCCATTGACAAATCCAACTTCATCTATTACGAAGGGAAAATCTATTTTAATTCATACAATAACTTTGATATGGTGCTAAATTGCGTATCTGCTGAAACCGGAGAAATCCTATGGAGAGATCGTGGTGTTCATGGAACTATGAGAGGCTATTTGCTTTTAGATGAAAATCTGGGCTTTTTATACGGCTATTGTAATGGTTTTGTTTATTGTATAGATTTGAATCAAACTCCAATACCTTGATGAAAAATCATAAGGGTGAATGATTTCATTCACCCTTTTTCATGAAAAAGGTGTATTTTTGCATTTCAATATTATAATCATGGAACAACCCAAAACCTATAAGGATTCATTTGATGAACTTCAAGTGATTGTCAAAAAAATGGAAGATGCTGAAATATCTGTAGATGAACTTTCTGCCATGATCCAAAGAGCCTCCCTTTTGATCACGATTTGTAAGGATAAATTGACAAAAACCGAAGAAGAAGTGGCCCATTTAATCGAGAAATTGTAACGATGTTTACTTTAATTTCAGAACAAATTGAACAATATTGTGAGGATCACACTTCCTCCGAATCAACCCTGTTACATCAACTAAACAGGGAAACTCACATTAAAATTCTGCGCCCAAGAATGTTGTCCGGACAACTTCAAGGTACATTTTTATCGATGATCTCCAAAATGATACATCCGCAATATATTCTTGAAGTGGGAACCTATACCGGTTACTCATCCTTATGTTTAGCTGAAGGCCTTCAAAAAGATGGAGAACTACATACCCTTGAGATTGAAGAGGAATTGGAAGTGATCATTTTAAAATATTTTAATCAGTCAAATTTTAAAGATCAAATCCATTTACATATCGGAGATGCCTCCCAACTTTTAGATCAAATCCGGAAAGAGTGGGATCTGGTATTTATTGATGCTGAAAAAAAAGATTATCAGTTATATTACGAAAAAATATTCCCTCATGTAAAAAAAGGGGGATTTATATTGGTTGACAATGTTTTGTGGAGTGGCAAAGTGATTGAAGAGATTAAACCCAATGATAAAGAAACAGGGGCAATTGTGGCATTTAATGATTATATCCAAAATGACCCCAGGGTAAAAAATACGATTTTACCCTTTCGGGATGGAATCATGTTGATAGAAAAATTGTAATATGAGAATCGATATTTTAAGTTTATTTCCTTCTATGTTTTTCGGGACTTTCTCCGAATCAATCATCAAAAGAGCTGTTCAAAAAGGATTTTTAGAACTCCATGTGCACAATATCCGGGATTATTCTGAGGATAAACACAAAAGAGTGGATGATTACCCTTTTGGTGGAGGTGCAGGAATGGTGATGATGATTGAACCTATCAGTAAATGTATTGAAAAATTGAAATCTGAAAGAGATTATGATTCAATCATTTACATGGCACCGGATGGAAAAAGATTTGATCAATTGCAAGCAAACACATTGTCATTAAAGAAAAATATTATGATTTTATGTGGACATTATAAAGGAATTGATGAAAGAATCCGGGAACTTTATATTACTGATGAGATTAGCATCGGAGATTATGTATTGTCCGGAGGTGAAATTGCGGCTATGGTAATTGTTGATTCTATTGCCCGCATCATTCCCGGTGTCTTAAATGATGAATCTTCTGCATTAACCGATTCCTTTCAAAACGGACTCCTTTCACCACCGGTATATACCAGACCTGCTGATTTTAAAGGTCATAAAGTTCCTGATATATTACTTTCAGGACATGAACAAAAGATTTCTGAGTGGAAATTTGAGCAGCAACTGGAGCGGACAAAAAAAAGGCGTCCTGATCTTTTAGATTAGAACGCCTTTTATAAGGATTCATCACTGATTATTTATTGATGGAAAAGTGGTTGATATTCGGAACAACCAACAAAGGCATCGGAGAAATCAAGACTAAACGTCTGGTGGAAGTTCCTAACCAGAAGTCAAAGAACTCTTCCTCTTCCTCTCTCATAATAATCATTAAGTTTACGTCGGCTGTTTTCGCGTATTCTACCAATGATTGACAAATATTTTCCTTAATTGAAACTGATTGTGTTTCATATCTAACATTTGCTTTTTCGCACATTGCTCTTGCATGGCCTAACTGAACATTGATTACATGTTTAGATTCAGGATGTGTAGAGGTATTGGTCCCTAATAAAATGATCTTTGCATTGAAGATTTTGGCAAAAGTTACCGCATGTTTCATTTTTTGAAGGGTTTCAAAACTTTCATCAATAGGAACTAAAATTTGCGTTAAATCTCTACCAATATGAATACTTTCACGAACGGCAAGTACCGGAATTTTAGTTTCAGAAATGATTTTTAATGTATTAGATCCCACTGTTTTTTCATCATAACCTGAGTTACCGTGTGTACCTAATGTGATCATCGCTTTTTCAAGATTATGAGCAAACTTACATAACTCAGTATTTGGTTTACCTTCCAATATGACGCTTTGAACATCACACATAGGGGCTTCCCTTTTTGCATCTGATGTAAGTTCGTTTAACCTTTTAGCAATGTTTTTATTCATCTCCATCTGATCTTTATCTCCTAAAGCAGATGACGTTTTTTGTGTTTTAACATGTACTAAATGAAGGGTAGCTTTTGCTTTTATAGCAACAGCAATAGCATGTTTTAAGGCGTTCTCCGAACTGGGAGAAAAATCTATACCTACGACAATATTTTTCATAGCGTTATATTTTGAGTTATCAATATTTTCTTGTTGCCAAAAATAGTATTTTTTTATTAAAAAAGCAATACCTTGAATGCTTTTTTTAACTTAAAAATAATATGGCGTTTTGTACGTTCCTTTTTTATATTTTTGCCAACTGTTTTCAGTCTATCTATTCAATGATTACCAATTAAATATTACAAATGAAAAAATACATCTTACTAATTATCGCAACTTTAAGTATATTTTCATCTTTTGCTCAAATTAAAAACCAAAACAAATTTGACGTGGATACTGCTACTAAGATGGTTTGGACTCACGCCAATTTTGGATACCATATCCCTTTTGGATCTGGTTATCTTGGTAGTACTTTCGGAAATAACTACAATATCGGAACTGGTCTTATTCTAAAAAATAAACAAAATTGGACTTTTGACCTCTATTTTAATTACATGTTTGGAAGCGATGTGCTCCTTGCCGATACTGCCGTACTGGGAAGTATGGTGAACTCAAATGGTGATATTATGGATGAAAATGGATTAAAAGCCACCATTTACCTTGAAGGTAGATATTGGACTACCGGTTTCGGCATTGGAAAAATTATCCCCGTTGATAAATGGAAAAACTCAGGAATCTGGATCAAAACTAATTTTGGTATCTTTGGACATAAAATCTTTTTTACCGATCCCGATAATAGTGTTCCTCAACTCGATAAAGACTCATACAGAAAAGGGTATGACCAATCTTCATTAGGGTTCAGCTCCTCTCAGTTTATAGGCTATCTATTTATGCAAAAAAAACGGATTCTTAGTTTTTATACAGGTATTGAATTGACTGAAATTTGGTCTAAACCTATTAGAAGTTACAACTTTATGTTAGGACCATCTGATCTATTGCCAATCAGATTTAGTGGAATGATTGCATTAAAAGTGGGTTGGATTATCCCTCTTTTTGAAGATAAAAAAGTGATCCATTTCTATAAAAATTAATCATGCGTTTACTTTACTCTTTAGCAATCCAATTTTATTATATAGCTATTCTTATTGCTTCCCTTTTCAATAAAAAAGCAAAATTGTGGGTCTCCGGACGTAAAAACTTATTTCAGGATTTACAGCTAAAAATTCAGGGTAAATCCCAGATTATTTGGGTTCATTGTGCATCATTGGGTGAATTTGAACAAGGAAGACCTTTTATGGAAAACATAAAAAAGGTACATCCTGAAGCAACAATTCTACTTACCTTTTTCTCACCATCCGGGTATTTGGTGAAAAAAAACGATCCTGTTGCCGATATAATCTGTTATCTTCCAATTGATTCCCTTCAAAACGTAATCCGATTTGTGAAAATGGTGAATCCAACCATGGTTGTGTTTGTAAAATATGAATACTGGTACAATTATATCTGGTATTTGAATCAGAAAAAGATTCCATTTTATTATATTTCTGCTATTTTTAGAGAAAAACAATACTTTTTTAAATGGTATGGTGGCTGGTTTGTAAAACAATTGAAACAATGCGCTCATTTCTTTGTTCAGGACGATGTTAGTCTTCAACTGCTTCACAAACTTCAGATCAACCAGGTTACCCGAACCGGAGATACCCGTTTTGACCGGGTGTATCAAATTGCAACTAAACCTTATGACCTCGATTTAATCCAACAATTTAAAAGTAATCATCAACTGATGGTTGCCGGAAGTACCTGGGATCCTGATGAAAAAATCATAAAAAGATTTTTTGATGCTCACCAAAAAACTTTTAAGTTGATTATTGCTCCTCACGAAATCGGAAAAAATAGAATTCAATCTATTAAAGATCTATTTATTGATTATCATGTTGTTACATATACAGAGTTGGAAAATCAGGATATATCAGGATTCCAGATTTTAATTCTTGATACTATGGGTATGTTAAGCAAAATCTACAAATATGCTGATTATGGGTATATTGGCGGTGCTTTTGGTGCCGGACTTCATAATATTTTAGAAGCTGCTGTTTTTGGAATTCCTCTTTTCTTTGGACCCAAATATCAAAAATTTAAGGAAGCCAGAGATTTGGTAGCTTTAGAGGGTGCTTTTTCTATTCAAAATGAAGATGAGTTGATCCAAAAAATTACCAATATGGAATTGTTACAGGATGAATATGATAAAACATGCGCAATATGTAAAACATTTGTTTCCAGAAATATTGGTGCTGTTGATCTGATCTGTAATCACATCACAAAACAACTGAATTCCTAAAAAATAATTCACATTTTTATCAGGCATCCACCTGAATATTGATTCGAATCGCCTTGAATTTGGATTCGGCTTTAAAATGATTGATAATCTCCTGTATCACCTTTTTACGGTTTTCTACTTGTCCGTCTTTCGGAAATTTGATGTATATATCTTTTAAATATTGATTCTGAATCTTAGATACCAAAGGAAATTCAGGACCTAATACAGAATTCGGAAAAACTTTCTTCAATTTGTATCCCAACTCTGCTGCTCCCTGATTCAGAACACTAAAATCGGTATGTTTGAGTGTTAATTTGATCAGTCGGTAAACGGGAGGATAGCGGAATGCTTTTCGCTCTTCGATTTGAGATTGATACATTCCCCAATAATTATTAGCCACCACAAACCGCAACGCCTGATGTGCCGGTTGGAAAGTCTGAACCACCACTCTTCCGGGGATCTCTTTCCTTCCTGCTCTACCACTTACTTGCGAAATAATCTGAAAAGCCCGCTCAAAAGATCGGAAATCGGGATAACTCAATAGATTATCTGCATCTAAAATCCCAACGACTGATACCCGGTCGAAATCAAGCCCTTTTGTAACCATTTGTGTACCTACTAAAATGTCAATTTCGTGATTTTCAAATTGGGAAATGATCTTTTGGTAACTGTATTTATTGCGGGTCGTATCCAAGTCCATTCTCGCAATCCTGGCATCAGGAAAATGTTCAGCTAATTTCTCTTCAACCAGTTCTGTCCCAAATCCTTTCATTTCAATATCACGACTGTGACAATCGGGACACTCTTCCGGTACCTCAATCGCATAGCCACAGTAGTGACATTTCAACAACTCGGAATGTTTATGGTATGTGAGGGTCACATCACAATGTTTACAGGTTGGCATTCCGGAACAGGTGTTACAGATCATTCGGATTGAGTAGCCTCTTCTATTCTGAAACAGAATCACCTGTTCCTTTTTTTCAAGAGCTTCTTTAACCATTTCCAATAGAAAATCGGAAAGATACCCTTGCATTTTATTTTGTTTTTTTGCTAAAATTAAATTTTCAATCCAGATATCAGGCAATGTACTTTGGGCAAATCGTTCAAACAACTCCACCAGACCATATTTTCCGGTTTGAACATTGTAATAACTTTCTAATGAAGGAGTTGCTGTACCTAACAATACTTTACATTGGTGAATATTTGCCAAAACAATAGCGGAATCCCGCGCGTGATACCTTGGAGCCGGATCAATTTGTCTATAGGAGCCGTCATGCTCCTCATCAACAATGATCAAACCCAGATTTTCGTAAGGTAATAGTAGTGAAGAACGGGCCCCCAATATAAGAGAATAGTTATTCAGATTTCCGGAAGTAACCGGTAAAACCTTATTCCAGATCTCTACTCTTTCCAACTCATTAAAACGGGAATGATATACCCCCACTTTATTACCGAAAAATTTACGTAATCTATTGATAATTTGAGATGTTAGCGCAATTTCAGGCAACAAATAGAGCACTTGTTTCCCTTGATCGAGTGCATCCTGAATCAAACGGATATAGATCTCCGTTTTCCCACTGCCGGTTACTCCATGTAATAAAACAGTGTTAAATTTCTCAAATTGATGTTTGATTTTGTCAATCGTTTCCAACTGAATCTCTGAAAAAGCAATCTCATCAGCGGAACTATAAGAATCATAATCGGTTAGGCGACTGACCGATTTGCTTACCAAACTCAAAACGCCATTATTGATGAGGGTTTGCAAGGAGGAAGTAGAACAATTGCTCCTTTTAATCAATTCTTGTTTTGAGATCGCAAAATCTCTCCGGTTTTGGTTTTGCTGGATCAGCATGAAAAAGGTCAGCAGAATATGAGCTTGTTTCTCTGTCTTTTTTGATTTACTTAGATGATCCATTGTTTCCAGAAACAGATTTTCGTCGGTTTGATGAGGTTCAGAAAGGGTTATAAACTGCTCTTTCTTAGGCTTATAGAGTTCATTGATCTCTTCAGCTACGATCACCACTTTTTTCTCCACCAACGTTTTAATGATCGGGAACACTTTTTGAACCTGAACCACTTTGGAGATCTCAGCAACCAACATTTTATCCCGGTAAGTGAGCGATTCCACAATTTTCAATTCCCTCTCGTTCAGATTAGAAACATCCCCGATAAAATCCGGGTGAAGCATAATCTGAGTTTCGCCGGAAAGTTTCAATCCTGAGGGTAAAGCAGCAGCCATCACCTCGCCTAAAGTACACATGTAGTACTGAGCTATCCAGCGCCACAACTCAAACTGTTTGGGGGTAATGACAGGATATTCATCGATCAAATCAATGATATATTTTACAAAAGAGTGTGGCGGCACTTGAGTATGCACCGCCACAACTAACCCTGAATAGAGTTTATTTTTTCCAAATTGTACAACAACCCTTTGCCCAAAGTCAACCCGATTTTCAAACTCTTGAGGGATTCTGTAAGTATAGGTAGCAGGTAGAGGAAGGGGAAGGAGGATATCGGCGAAATAGGTTGTGTCAGCCATTGTTACATTATTTGGTACTATCGATATAACTTATCAAGTCGATCACTTTATTGGAATAACCCATTTCATTATCGTACCATGCCACCACTTTTACAAAGTTTGGATTTAACATAATACCGGCTTCAGCATCGAAAATAGAAGTTCTTGAATCACCGATAAAATCTGATGAAACCACAGCATCTTCGGTATAGCCTAAGATCCCTTTCAACTCATTCTCGGAAGCATTTTTCATAGCAGCTTTGATCTCCTCGTAAGTGGTTGCTTTTTCCAAACGACATGTTAGGTCAACAACAGAAACGTCTAAGGTTGGAACTCTGAATGACATACCGGTTAATTTTCCTTTCAATTCAGGGATCACCTTAGTCACAGCTTTAGCGGCACCTGTAGAGGATGGGATAATATTACCGGCAGCAGCGCGGCCACCTCTCCAATCTTTTGCTGAAGGACCGTCAACGGTTTTTTGAGTAGCTGTAGTAGCGTGAACTGTAGTCATTAAGCCTTCCAAAAGACCGAAATTATCATGTAAAACTTTTGTAATTGGAGCTAAGCAGTTGGTAGTACAGGAAGCATTGGAAACGATTGTTTGTCCTGCATAAGAGGTATGGTTAACGCCCATAACGAACATAGGAGTATCATCTTTAGAAGGAGCAGAAAGAACCACAATTCTTGCGCCAGCCTGGATATGTTTTTCAGCAGTTTCTTTGGTAAGGAACAAACCGGTTGATTCCACGATATATTCTGCATTCACTTCATTCCATTTCAAGTTTGCAGGATCTTTTTCAGCTGTAACTCTGATTTCATTGCCATTTACAACAAGTTTTCCGTCAACAACAGAAACGTCCCCTTTAAACTGGCCATGAACTGTATCATATTTCAGCATATATGCCATATAGTTAACATCTAATAGATCATTGATAGCCACCACCTGGATGTCATTTCTGGTAAGTGAAGCGCGAAAAACTAATCTTCCAATTCTACCGAAACCGTTAATACCCACTTTAATTTTTTTCATAACTTTTTGATTTTAGGTATATTAATAAATATTTTTATTGAGATGCAAAGATACAAGTTTTTTTCAGACAATCGTCAAATATTAATAAATGTTAAAATAATTTTATGAATATTAATAGTAGTCACTATCAATATAAATCTGAAAATGAATTGCTTAACAGAAAAAACATAAAAATATGAAAAAAAAGTTAAGGAATGGTTGTAGATAAAGAAAAAAGTTGTATTTTTGCACCCTCAAACTAAGCAAGGATCGGTAGTTCAGTTTGGTTAGAATACGTGCCTGTCACGCACGGGGTCGCGGGTTCGAGTCCCGTCCGGTCCGCAAAAAAGGAATAACGCAAGTTGTTCCTTTTTTTTTGGACAAAAGACAAAGGACAAAAGACAAAGGAAAAAAGACTTATAATTGTTATTTGTTACCTGTTACTTGTTACCTGTTATCTTATTTCTTCTCTAATGCGAACAAAACCTGCGGTTTTGTAATGGGTTTTAGGTATTGGGTTTTAGGTTTTAGTCTTTGTACAAAATGAATAAGTGATCAAATGTGCTTGATTTCTGAAGCCTTAAATGATAAAGAATTAGTTGAAATATGAAAAAAGCTGCAATTTTATGGTTGAAATACTGGAAATAAGTTGTTAAAATAAATAGTATTAGATTTCCTGATAATTTTAGATTCCAATTAAATAATGAAGAAACTCAATTTTTGAGGTCACAAATTGTGACCTCAAAAATTCATGGAGGAAGAAGATATTTACAAATATAATAGTCAATATCCTGAGATAAATAAACGTCAGTATCATCCGATTTTTTTAAATTTATAATTTTGAATTGTATAGATTCAGAAAAATTTTATATTTTTACATAATCAAAAAAGGATATAAAATGAATGATCCAACTTTTACTATTAATTCAAATATCATTGATTATGTTGCTAGAATTGCTGAAAAAGTGGGACAAATTTATGGTTCTCAAGCATATCATACCAATTTAAAATTACGAAAAATTAATCGTTTAAGATCCATTCAATCATCACTTGCTATTGAAAATAATAGTTTGACTTTAAATCAGGTGACAGATATTATCGAAGGGAAAAGAGTCTTAGGGTTACCTCACGAAATTCAAGAAGTCAAGAATGCATATCAGGCATACGAACATTTGCTCGATTTTAATCCATTCAATGTTAAAGATTTTCTTAAAGCTCATCATTATATAACTTCTGATCTAATAAAAGATTCAGGGCACTTTCGTTCTCAAGGTGTAGGGGTATTTGATGGCGAAAAACTTCTTCATGCGGGAGCTAATTATACATTTGTTCCTCAACTAATTACAGATCTTTTTAAATGGGCTAAGAATTCCAATGTACATCCACTTATATTAAGTTGCATTGTTCATTTTGAAATTGAATTTATTCATCCTTTTGTGGATGGGAATGGTAGAATTGGTCGTCTTTGGCAAACTTTGATCCTTTCAAATTGGAATGAACTTTTTGCTTGGGTTCCAGTTGAAACTGTCGTTTATCAAAATCAACAAGGATATTACAATGCCTTACAAATTTCTACTAAATCAGGAAATTCTGAAGCTTTTATTGAATTTATGCTTTTTGCAATTTTTGAATCATTAAAAGAGATTCCGAATCGTAAAATTACCGATATATTTACCGATATAAATACCGATAAATTAACCAAAACAGAATTGGAATTTCTAGAACAAATTGCATACTATCTTGATAAAACAGGTGAAATTACCAATTATCGTGCTCAATTGCTTACTAATAAATCGGATATAAGCGTTAAAAAATATTTTGCAAAATTTGTTGAACTGGGACTTTTACAAGTTGAAGGAAAAAATAAAGGTAGAAAATATCTTATCATGAAATAAAAACAAGAATACCACCATTCTTCACCAATAATTCAACCCCTGCTTAGATCGAAAGAGTATTCCATACTAAACTGACCTAACTAAATCAAGATTAGAAATCGTTATGATAGATTGGGTACTTAATTATTTTCACTAAGTTTCTTTAATATTTCATCAACTTCTAAATTTAAAATTGAAAAAGCAAACCATTTCTTTCCTAAATCTTTCAATGAAGCTCCTATATGGTAAATTGTTTTCCTATCAATAATGATAAAACGATCATGTGATTTATTAAACTGATTGATTTTTATATCAGGATATTGCAATCGATATTTTTTTAAGTCAAGATTAATTTCTTTCGTCAATGCTGAACTGTAAATAATAACATTAACCTCTTTTTGTCTCTTCGATAACATAAGAAGAATATTCTCATCAATGTAATTATCAATTAATATAATCGATTTTTGAGCTTTTCTAATTAGATCAGAAACAAAAACATAAGCATCAAATACTTGTCCATCAAAAAAAATTCCTTGATTTTGAGGCATGCCAGAATTAATTAACATATCAATTTCATCAATTCTTTTTGCTAATCTATCAAAATTATCTTCCATTCTGTTCATTCTGGTATTAAGTGCGTACCCTTTGAGTAAGTAGTCTTTTAGAATTTTATTTGCCCAAATTCGGAATTGTGTACCTTGCTTCGATTTAACCCTATAACCCACAGAAATGATTACATCAAGATTAAAGTATTCAAGATTTTGTGTTTGAGTTTTTTCTTTAACTGCACCGTGTTGAGTGGTATGTGCAAAAAATGCACATACCTCTTCTTTTTTCAATTCACCTTCTTTAAAAATGTTGTTTATATGACGATTTACAACGGTTCTATCTCTCCCAAACAAAGTGCCAATTTGCTCAATGCTAAGCCACACAGTTTCATTGTTAATTCTAACTTCAATACGCTTTGAAATTTGGTCTGCCTGATAAATTATAATCTCATCTTTCATGGCTTAGTCTTTTAGTTTATATGTAGTTTTGTCATCTATTTACTCATTGCGAATTTTGAAAATATAACGACTATAATCGCAATAAAGGTTAAAAGTTATAGTCATTTTTATTTAAATTAATGCGCACAAAGATACAAATATAAATAATTTAAACACTGATAGAAACTTCTATTTTTTTGAAAATATTTTAATAATTCTCATTAAATTTTACTATTTTTGCTCCTTATTGCATTTAAATCGAATCATAGTTTCACAGATACAATCACAACCATGACCACTACACAATATATTGAGAATATTAATAAAAGATACAAACTAGGAAACGCTACAGAACACACATTTCGGGGGGATTTACAACAATTGATTGAAGATCTTGTTCCCGGTATCAGAGCTACCAATGAACCCAAAAGACAAAGTTGTGGTGCGCCCGATTATATCCTTACAAAAAAAGATATTCCAATTGGTTTTATTGAAGCAAAAGATATTGGAGATCCTGATCTCGATGGACAGAAAAAAACCGGAAATAAAGAGCAGTTTGACCGATATAAAAGCTCTTTGAGTAATCTGATTTTTACCGATTATTTGAATTTTCATTTTTATAGAGATGGGGCGTTTCTTATGAAAATTTCAATTGGAGAAGTGACCGAAAAAGGGATTAAACCTATTCCTGAGAATTTTGAACGTTTTGAACAGTATATCAAAGATTTTTGTCTCTATATTGGACAAACTATAAAGAGTTCCAAAAAGTTGGCTCAAATGATGGCAGGAAAAGCTCGTTTACTTTCTGAAGTGATTGAAAAAGCGCTTGTATCTGATGAACAAAATAGTGAAAACAGTACATTACAGGATCAAATGAGTGCTTTTAAACAAATTTTGATCCATGATATTACACCCAAAGGGTTCGCAGATGTATATGCACAAACGATTGCTTATGGAATGTTTGCAGCAAGAACCAATGATCCCACATTGACCACTTTTAACCGTCAGGAAGCTTTTGAATTGATCCCTAAATCGAATCCCTTTTTAAAGAAACTGTTTGGCTATATTGCCGGATTAGAGGTGGATGATCGGATTAAATGGATTGTGGATGATTTGGTAAGTATCTTTTTGGCCTGTAATGTGGAAGAGATGTTAAAGAACTATGGGAAAAACTCCAAAATGGAAGATCCCATTATCCATTTTTATGAAGATTTTTTAAGTGAATATGATCCTAAACTAAGAAAAGCGAGAGGGGTTTGGTACACACCCGCTCCTGTAGTGAATTTTATTGTGAGGGCGGTTGATGAGATTCTGAAAACGGAATTTGACATGCCTCAAGGTTTAGCAGATACGAGCAAAACGAAAATAAAAGTGAATGTACAGGGAAAAATGGTAGATCAAGAGGTTCATAAAGTACAGATCCTAGACCCTGCCACCGGAACAGGTACATTTTTAGCCGAAGTGATCAAGCTGATTTATCAAAAGTTTGAGGGACAACAAGGAATATGGAGCAACTTTGTTGAAAATCAACTTTTACCCCGATTAAATGGATTTGAGATCCTGATGGCCAGTTATGCGATGGCACATTTAAAATTGGATCTATTACTAAAAGAGACCGGATTTAAAGCCACCAAAGACCAACGTTTTAGAGTTTATTTAACCAATAGTTTGGAAGAATATCACCAAGACACCGGCACTCTATTTGCCAACTGGCTCAGTTCCGAAGCCAACGAAGCCAACCACATCAAACGAGACACTCCCGTCATGTGCATCATTGGGAATCCACCTTATAGCGGAATATCATCCAATAATGGAGAATGGATTTCAAAATTAATTGAAGATTATAAATATATTGATGGTGTTCATTTTAATGAAAGAAAACATTGGTTAAATGATGACTATGTTAAATTTATACGTTACGGACAACATTTTATTGAAAAAAATGGAAGTGGAGTTTTAGCGTTTATCAATCCGCATGGCTTTTTAGATAATCCCACTTTTAGAGGTATGCGTTGGAATTTGTTGAAAACGTATGATAAAATTTATACCATCGATTTACATGGAAATAGTAAGAAAAAGGAAAAAGCTCCTGATGGAAGTATAGATGAAAATGTTTTTGATATCATGCAAGGGGTTTCTATCAATTTTTTTATTAAAACAGGAAAGAAAAAAGAAAAGGAATTAGGACAAGTATTTCACTTTGATTTACTAGGGAAAAGAGAATTTAAATATAATTTTTTATCAGATAAATCACTTAAAGTTGTTAATTTCGAAAAACTAAGTCCTGAAAAACCCTTTCTATTATTTGTTGAAAGGAATATTAATGGTGGTATACAGTATTATCAAGGTTTTGGAGTTAATGATTTTTTTACGATTAATTCCGTAGGTTGTGTTAGTGCAAATGATGGCTTAAATTTTTCTTTTTCGATAGAAGAGCAGATCAATAAAATATCAGATTTAATTACAATGCAAGAACATTTATGGCGTTTAAAATATAAAAGACCTAAAGATGCAAGAGATTGGACATATTTAACTGCATTAAAAGATGCTCAAAATAATAATTTAAATTCCAACTATGTTAAAGCTTCTTATCGTCCTTTTGATGATAGATGGAGTTTGTATACTAGTAACTCTCGAGGCTTGTACTCTAGTCCTCAACCAAAAGTAATGAGCCATTTATTAAAATATGATAATTTGGGATTGATAATTGGCAGACAAGGGCAGGTAGTTGGTTCAATGCCTTGGAATTTATCCTTTATAACAAATACTATTACTGACTTTAATATGTTTTATAGAGGAGGTGGTATGTTGTTTCCATTGTATTTTTACCCTACTATTAAAGATAAACAAACAACTGTTAATTCTTCAAAAAGAACTCCAAACCTAAACCTTGAAATAGTCCATCAAGTAGCTGAAAAGATTGGATTAACGTTCACCAACGAAAAAGAAGAAACGGAAAACACTTTTGCACCGATTGATATTTTAGATTATATTTATGCGGTATTACATTCACCTACATACAGAGAAAAATACAAAGAGTTTTTAAAAATTGATTTTCCTAGATTGCCTTATCCAAAGGATCAGGAAACATTTTGGGAGTTAGTCAAATTAGGAGGAGAGATCAGACAGATCCATTTGCTAGATAGTCCGATACTTAACAAAACACAAATCCAATATCCCATTGATGGCACACATGAAGTGATCAAGCCAATTTATGAAAACGGAAAAGTGTATATCAACGAAACCCAATATTTTGATCATGTTCCGGAAGTCGCATGGAATTTCTACATTGGCGGTTACCAACCCGCTCAAAAGTGGCTCAAAGATCGCAAAGGCCGAACCCTCAACTATGAAGATATCGTTCACTACCAAAAAATCATCATCGCCTTGTGTGAAACAGATCGGTTAATGAAAGAGATTGATAAGATTGAAATTGAATAACTTAAAATATATACTATGATTAAAAGATTAAAAGAATTTCAAGTTCATGAATTATTAAATCTCCCTGAGTCAGGTATGGGATTTCAGTTAATCGAAGCCAGTTTAAGTGGATATGGTTTTTCACACAAGTACTTAGTATTAAATTCTCAGATAATAATTGAGGATAATCCTCAAATTTTTTTAGAAATAAAATCTTTTTTTCAATCTGGATATCAAGCAATGTCAGCTTTGCCAGAAGTTGAATTTAAAAATATTAACTTAGTAGAGAATCTTACAAATTATCGGATTAAATCTTACTCAATGAATAACGGTACAGGCGCAATACATCAACCTATTATCCATGCTAATGGTATAGAATTGTTTACTCGTTTATCAGCATTTGAAAATGACAGAAGAATTGATTTTATTAATAAAAAAATATTACCAGGAAGTTTTGCAACTACTAATGATGATTTTATTTTCTGTAAAAAAAATAATATTAATCCCATTGATCGATATGCTTTGCCTAATAACGAAGAGATAAAATGGGCATTTCATTTTCGACCTAAAAATACAGATACTCTTCAAAAAGGTATTGTTGAGCCAGCATACAATCATAATGGGGGAGGTGTTGAAGCATATTTTGCTAATGGAACTTCAAAAGATACATTATTTGGTAAATATCCCTATTAATGAGCGATCCACAAAAAATACAACTTTCAGAAAAGTTTGTCCAACAATTAATGAATACTCCAGAAACAGGGATGGGCTTTCATCAGGTAGATATTTACTTGAATAATGGAATAGTTTTAAGAAATAAAATTGTACTAAATTGTTCGATTCTTATTTTAGAAGATTCAATTAAAATTGACCCTAACGAGATTGAAGAAATTATTGTTAATGAATCTATATAACAAACTCTATTAATTATTAATTTAAAAATATTCAATTATGTCTCCTAAAACAGTTCCAGTCCAACCTCATAGAAGATCAACACCTTCTCCAGTTCCAAGGAAAAATCCAGATGCTCCTAAACCAGGACCAAAAACAGTTCCAGTACGCCCTCATAAAAGAACACCACCTTCAAAATAGATAGTTCAGTTAAATTTAATAAATAAATTATGAATAAAACAGTTATAATTTCGATTATTTTAATTCTATTTTCGATCACAACAAAAGCACAATCAACTTCAGATTCAATTCAAATTTTAACCAAAAAATTTGAATTATTAGAGAAAAATACATATAATGCTGGAATTGAAATTCAGAATTTTTATTATTTTCAAACTAATAGTATTATTTATACATGTGTTGGAATTGGTTCATCTACTATTGGTGCATATTTTTTATCCACAGATAATTTTTTAACTAAAAATTCAGATTTTTCATATATACCTTCTATGATTTTTTTTACGATTTCTGCATTTACATTAACAACTGGAATTGTATATCATTTTAAGAGTTTAAAAAGTTTAAAGAATGCTGGTCTTGAATTAACTTCAGGTATAAATCAGGTTGGACTTAAAGTTAACTTTTAATCTAAAACTTTATAGTCTTTTTATAATTAAATCTTTTATTTTTGAATGTTTATCACAATTTTTTTCGCAATTTTAAAAGTTAATGGATTATTAATAAACGAAAAGGAAAGTATTTTTTTTTAAATCATTATTAACAGGCTTCAGTAGTTTCTATCACATAATTTGAAAATAATAAAACAAAAATTCACTGAATAGCTCACCCCTTCTGGATTGGGAATGGGACATCTTATTTTCCTTTCAATAGACATACAATCTTCACCGTTGCCTGAAGCGTTGCATTCCATTGGTGTAGAGCGTTCAGGGCAGCCTCTTTTTGGATGGTGGAGAGTTGCGATTCTCCTTGAATTTGATAGTATGCAGCCCGGGTTTCTTCAATGGTTTTAATTCGAAGCAGACCCTCCTGAATCTCTTCCGGTGTTACTTTAAGTCGGAGGAGGGAAGTTGTTAAGTTGGGGTTTTCGGTTAGTGTTTTGTAAAATGTCCGAACCACTTCCAGCCAGGGAATAAAATTGCGGGGAACTCTTCCAGTGAGCATCAACTGGGTCTGAGCCATCGGGTCATTTTGGAATACCAACTTCGCTTTTTTGCGATGTAATCCGTATAGTGTCTGCAACTAGCTTTTTGCTTCTTTGAAATAATAAACTTTCTTCTTGAGTAAATCCTTGTGCCGAATGTGATCATCATACGAGGTTCTTGCTTTATCATATAGGGCTTTTCCTTCCTGTACCGCATCCTTATCATATCCGAACTCGGCCATTTTAATGGCAAAATCGGTTTCTTTCTGAAGGTTATCTATTGCAATTCTGCAATTTTCGAGCAATTGAAGATCACTCATGGTTCTTTTTGTAGCCATATTGGTGTTTTATACTTTACAATCTATTTCCTTTTAAATACTTTTCATTATCTTACTAATATATTTCATTTCCTTAATCATACATCTTAATATCTTTTGAATAATTCTTATTTTCTTATTATTACATTTGTAATCCTTAACATTGCAATTCTATTCCTTAACGTTCTTTATTGATTTCTGACTATTGCTTTTTATTAAATTGAATAAGGTGAGGGCGTTTTTCATAGCTCTGATATTATTTCCGGGACAAAAATAAGAAAAAATGTTCAATGTGCTGGTGTTATCAAATGCTCATATGTACAATTTTTAAAGATTTACCACCCCGCCTTCGGCGCCCTCCACATCCCTAATGCGAAAAACCTGCGGTTTTAAAGATGTTTTCTACCACAAAGTTCGCAAAGTTTTTCACAAAGTTCCACAAAGTGCTGAAAAGCAAATTCTTTGAAATTCCAATTATTGAATTAAATTATTAGAGTGAATAATATATTATATGCAATAGGGTTTACGTTAAAGATATTGAAATATGATAACCATTTCATTAAAAAAAATCAATAAGTTAACTCCTACTAATATCACTCACTTTATTTAAGAAAGACTCCATCTTTAAATTTTCCAAAATATTTTTTGCCATTTTTAAGGATCATTGTTCCTTGACCATTTGGTAAACCATTTTTGATCTCACCAACATATTTATGCCCTTCAGGGAATATATATGTTCCTTGACCATTGGGTACATTATCTTTAAACTCTCCAATATATTTTGTACTATCTGGATATGTGAGAGTTCCTTGACCATTATAATTTCCATTTTGGAATTCACCAATATATTTTTCCCCATTAGGAAATAAATATGTTCCTTGACCATTTGGTAAATTATCTTTGAATTCTCCTATGTATTTTTCACCATTTGGATGCGTGAGTGTTCCTTGACCATCATAAAGACCATCTTTAACTTTTCCGACATATTTTTCCCCATCTGGATATGTAAATGTTCCTAGACCATTGGGTGTATCATCCTTGAATTCTCCAATATATTTTGATCCATCTGGAAGTGTGAGAGTTCCTTGACCATTGTATTTCCATTCTTTGAATTCACCAACATAATTTTCTCCACTTGAGAAAATAAATGTTCCTTGACCATTTGGTAAATTATCTTTAAACTCTCCAATATATTTTGTACTATCTGGATATGTGAGAGTTCCTTGACCATTATAATCTCCATCTTTGAATTCACCAGTATATTTTTCTCCACTTGGATATATTATCGTTCCTTGACCATTTGGCAAATCATTTTTGAATTCACCAAAATATTTTTGACCAGCTGTGAATGTATAAGTTCCTAGACCATCGGCAACATTATCTTTAAACTCTCCAATATATTTATCTCCATCAGGAAATGTATGAGTTCCTTGCCCATTGAGTTTATCATCCTTGAATTCTCCTTCGTAAATGGAACCATTTGATCGTATATATGTTCCTTTGCCATTGAATTTTCCACCTTTGAATTCACCAATATATTTTTCTCCATATGGATTAGTCATTGTTCCTTGGCCATTGCTTGTTCCATCTTTGAATTCTCCGATATATTTTGAACTATCTGAATATATATAAGTTCCTTTACCATTGTAAATTCCATTTTTAAATTCACCAATATATTTATCCCCATTTGGAAGTGTGAGCGTTCCTTGACCATTAGGCAAATTATTTTTAATTTCACCGATATAGATTTCCCCATTTGGAAAAGTAATTTTTTTCGACTCATTTTGTGCATTTATCAATTGTATTGAAAACAATACTAATAAAACAAGAAATAGCTTTTTCATTTTTAATTTATTTATCAAATAATTACTCTATTATTCATCAATGGTAAAATTTTAGTAATCAATATTTTTAAAGTTCAACAAAAATACAAAAATTATAATAAAGGTATTATTCATAATGAATGTTTGTGTTTTTTTTAACATTTAATCATAATTCATTTACAAACTAATCACGAAAACAAACTTGCACATTACACTAGAGTAACCAACAAGAAAAACTCTTTTCTCTTCAATTATAAAACCGAAGGTTTTGAGTGCATTAGGGCGGAGGCCAAATACCCAAATAAAGTAACAAGTAATAGGTAACAAGTAACAGGTACAATTAACAAGAATTATCTGACAATTTCTAATTTATTAGAATTTAGTTGTATGAGAATAGGAACACATTGAACATAACGAGAACAGGAGTATGGGCCGGAGACCGACCCTTTGGCAAGCGACGGGGTTGATTTTCGATGTGCCAGAAATTGTGTTGAGCGCAGCCAAAGGGGAATGCCCAGATTAATGTGCTAATGTGCTAATATGCTAATGTGCTAATGTGTTAAAAGGGACAAGGGGAAGGGGGAAAGGGTTTAGAAATCAGCGTTCTATTTTAGCATAGGGCAAAGACTAAAACCCAAAACCCAATACCCAATACCTAAAACCCAATAGCTTCAATTTTGTGAAAATCTTAACATGAAAATCACAACGTGTTAAAAAAAATCGATTATTTTAACATGAAAATGAAAAAAATCTCGATTTTGTTGTATATTTGCCAATAAAATGGTATCAATTTGATTATTTTTGTGTTATGGATCATTATTCAATTCCTTTGTTGCCACTTCCAATTGATTTGGAAACAAAATCAGTTTTAAAAAAGTTAAATAAAGTTCACAAAGCACTTGCTGAATTGAATGGTGTTGCCGAAACGATTCCTAATGAAGCTATTATTATCAATACTTTATCCCTCCAAGAAGCAAAAGATAGTTCCGCTATTGAAAATATTATTACTACTCAGGATGACCTTTATATCAGCAATACATCGACTCAACAGTTTCCTACCATTGCAGCAAAAGAGGTATGCAATTATGCTCAAGCTTTAAAAGAGGGTTTTCAGTCGGTAAAACAAAAAAATCTTATTACGTGTAATCAACTTATTGAAATCCAAAATATTCTCGAACAAACCAACGCAGGATTCCGAAAATTGCCAGGTACAGCATTAAAAAATGATCAATCCGGTGAAATTATATATACACCTCCTCAATCTTACGATGAGATTGTAACATTAATGAACAATCTTGAAGTTTTTATTAATGATGACTCCATTTCAGATATAGATTCATTAGTAAAGATGGCCATTATTCATCATCAATTTGAAAGTATTCATCCCTTTTATGATGGAAATGGTAGAACCGGAAGAATTTTAAACATCTTGTATTTGGTTAAAGAGGAATTGTTGAATCTTCCCATTTTATATTTAAGTCGCTACATAAATCAGAACAAGGGAGAATATTACCGTTTGTTACAGGTTACCCGTACAACTCAAGATTGGGAAGCCTGGATTATTTTTATTCTTGAAGCAGTAGAACAAACGGCATCACAAACCACCGCAATTATCAGAGGTATTAAGAAATTGATGATGGAGCATAAAAACAATATCCGGAAAAATTTACCCAAAATATATTCTCAGGATTTAATTAACAATATTTTCAAACATCCTTATACAAAAATTGATTTTTTAGTTCAAGATCTTGAAATTAGTAGACAAACAGCCTCCAAATACCTTGATCAATTGATAGAAATTGATATTTTAAAACTTCACAAAATTGGGAAGGAGAACTATTACATTAACTCTGCTTTATACGATTTTCTCAATAATGCACCTCAAATTATCAAGTTAAAGAAATCCTAAAATCTTAACATGAGAATCGGGACGTGTTAAAAAAAATAGATTTTGTTAACATGAGAGGGATTAATGTGCTAATGTGCTAATGTGTTAAATGGGACAAGGGGAAGGGGGTTAAAAATCAGCGTTCTATTCTAACAAAGGACGAAAGACAAAAGACGAAGGACGAAAGACTAAAACCTAAAACCTAAAACCCAATACCCAATACCCAAAACCCAATATCATCTAAAAATGGATCATCTCCTTCGGCACCAAGTTGTTTTCCATAGTCCAGAAATGGGCTTCACCATGGGCAATTCTGAAGATGATTAACCCGGGACTTTCAGGAGTCAAACCAAATCCTTTTAAAAATGGACGCTCTTCAATGACTCTCTTTTTAAGGTTTATGTCGTCTAATAATTCAGCTTTGCCGGAAACTCTTAACATAGTGCCAATCATGCCGCTGTGTTTGTAAAAACAGGCTTCCATATTTGGGTTGTTCAGTATTTGTTTGTAAAGTTCTTTCATACTTCCGGTTTGGAAATAGAATCCTGTTTCATCTGCAAACCAGAAACCCATATATCTGACTCTGGGTTGGTCATTTTCAATCGTTGCTAATGAACACATGGGATTTTCATTAGCAAATGCAATACATTCTTGAATGGTGGACATTGTTAATTTGTTTTATAAATTTAGAGTTCAAAAATACAATTATTTTCCATTTAATAATCAAAAAAAAAATTGATTTTTCTAATATAGAACGCGGATTTTCAACCTTTCAACTTTTCAACAGCGAAGCGTTCAACCTTTAACCTTTTAACTTTTTTCACATTTATTAACATTTATGTTTTATGATTCGTTTTTATTACTATATTTGCACCGGATAAAAATAAAATTTTTATATAAAAATACAAATCAGAATCATACAAATAAAAATGGAGGTATAAAATGAAAAAAGCATTACTTTTAATTTTAGTCGTATTATTTAATATTCATTGGCTGTTTTCCCAGGATATTATTATTCCACAAAATGGAGATGATATCAGAGCCAAAAATGTACAAATTTATAGAGATTCAATCACTTACTTTGATTTTGACATTCCTGATGGATCCCAAAAAGTGATCTCAATTCCGGATATTTATATGATTCAGTTTGAGAATGGAAATAGTGTTTCTTTTTCATCTAAACATAATGATTCGAAATGGAGATTGCCCGAATTTATCAAACCAAGAAAGGATTATAAGGGGAACTATTATATGATTGGTCAAATGCTCGGTGCGTCTGACAATTATGTATATACTTTATTTCAAGTTCAGGCGAGATTTGGCGAAAAACAAGGATTAGGTTTCCATTTTGGGTATGGTTTTATTACCAATCTTTTTGGATCTGTACCTGTTTTTTGTACCGGTGTGAAGTTCTATCCATACAAAGACTTCTATATCAATGGACAAGTGATGTCGTTTGGTTATAAATTGTCAAATTTGTATGATTCTGGTCCAAAAATAGGCTATAGTTTATTAGCTGGTTACAACTTTTACTGGGGAAAAAAGGTTGATATTGGTGTCACCCCTGAGATAGGATTTATGTACAATCCGTATTTTATTTCGCCGGGAAAGTATTTAAAAACAATACAATGTACGGTGTTTCTTAAATTATAAGACGAAGGACGAAAGACAAAGGACGAAAGACAAAGGACGAAGGACGAAAGACAAAAGACTAAAACTTTACCCAGAATTTGATTATGTTAAAAAATCATTACTTTTGTATTCAATTTTAAAATATGAAAAACAAAATTAATATTGGATTTATTATTGTCATTTTAATGTTTGGTTTTGTATCATGTGTGGTACAAGGATTGAACATTAACTATAAGAGATTAGATGAATCAGAAAAAAGTTATTTTGTATCCTATAATCCAGTTCATTTGTTTCAAAAAGTGAATAATCCGGATACTTTGAAAATTGAACAAATCACTTCTGATACCATTAAAGAGATCCTTCATCGATATCCTTTTGTGTGTTATTATAGCTGGGTTCCCTATTGTTCCAGTTCAAAATGTGAAAATTTAAAGTTCTATTCCGATTTAGAGGAACTATATAGAAAATGGGATCTTCATTTTTTAATTGTCAGTGAAACCTATGATATTGAAGATATTAAACATCGTGTTATTACATCAGGATTTGATAAACAATTGTATGTAATTGAACATAATAAAGAAAAATACGGAGAAAACAGGAATAAAGTGGTAACCCGTTTTATCAAAGAGATCAACGGAACAGACCAAGTCTATTCCTATAATTTTTACTATAAATCCAAATTGATTTATCAGGGATATGAGTGTTCAGAAAAAGTAATTGATAGTTTGATCAATAGCTGTATTGAAAAGTAAATAAATCTTCTCACGAGAGGGATTAATGTGCTAATTGGTTGAAAGGTTTAAGGTTTAAAGGTTTTAGGTTTAAAGGTTTAAAGAGTTTATAGGATTTTCAACTTTCAACCTTTCAACAGCGAAGCGTTCAACTTTAAACTTTCAACAGCGCAGCGTTCAACCCTTAAACAGCTGTTACCTGTTACCTGTTAAATGTTACCTGTTACCTGTTAAATGTTACCTGCTACCTGTTACCTGTTACCTGCTACCTGTAACCTGTTACCTGCTACCTGTTACCTGCTACCTGTTACCTGTTACCTGTTACCTGCTACCTGTTACCTGTTACCTGCTACCTGTTACCTGTTACCTGCTACCTGTTACCTGTTACCTGCTACCTGTTAAATGCTTCCTTATTCACCCTCTTCTGCAGCATTCCGGAAGGAGATAGTCTTGTTCGTGGATGTTACAATCTGAACAAAGAGTTGAGTCGCAGCAGGTCATGCATACCCTTTTGTAAGGAAGAAAGCAGGAAAGTTGAATATTTGTAGTTAAGAAATCGGGTTTTACCGGTTCCTCCCGCATGAGGTCTGTAGATAAGTATTTTTTGTTATCATCTGAAAAAACAGTTACAACCAAAGCATCTTTGCCCAATTTTTCCTGAACCAAAAGAGCTCCCAAGAAGTTTGCACCGGAAGAGATACCTACAGCTAAGCCCAATTCAGAAGAAAGTTTCTGAGCCATAATCATGGCATCTCCATCATCCACACTGATAATATCATCGAGCTGGTCTAACTTACAAATAGCAGGGATAAATTCATCAGATATCCCTTGTATTCTGTGTTTTCCCACTTTATGTCCGGTAGACATCGTTGGGGAATTGGATGGTTCTAAAGGGTAAATTTTACAGTCGGGATTTTGTTCTTTCAAAAACTGACCAACACCCATCACTGTTCCTCCTGTACCAACACCTGCTACAAAAGCATCCGGAATCAGATTGCGGAACTTCATTTGCCACCAAATTTCAGGTCCGGTAGTTAAATAGTGCGCTTCAGGATTGTGAAGGTTGCTAAATTGTAAAGGTAGAAACCCATTATTTTCTGCAGCAGCACGATTGGCCATTTCAATACTTCCTAAAAAACCACCCTCTTCCTTAGAAACTAATCTCAATTTTGCTCCTAATGATCGCATAATATTTTTCCGTTCATCACTCATCCAATCGGGCATAAAAATGTGCACCTGATGACCTAAAGCACGACCAATGGCAGCGATAGAGATACCGGTATTGCCGCTGGTAGCCTCATAAATATCCATACCCGGTTTTAGCAATCCGCACGCATAAGCCTGAGATAAAATATGGTATGCCATTCTATCTTTAATGCTTCCGGTCATATTTAAATTCTCAGCTTTCGCGAAAATTCTTCGGGGTTCGTTTTTATAGGTAAAATGGATCTCCAAAAGAGGAGTATTTCCAATCATACTTTTTAAATGTTGAATGACACGTGATTGATCCATAAACTATTAATATTGTTATAAATAAAAAAATTAAACTCATTAAAATCGTAAGCAAAGATATAAAAATTTGATGTATCTTTGCAGGTTCAAATAATGCCCAAATTTTATTTGATTATAATTTACGTTAATTAATTGATATAATGGAAGAAAAGAAAGAGAAGCGTAGTTTTTCCGGAACACGCAAAAAAGCTGATGAGAGCCCAAAAAGAGAGTATTCAAGAGGAAGATCTGAGGGTACTGACAGAAAAAGAACATTTAAAGAAGGAGAAGAGAAACCTCGCAGAACGAGAATCGATGAGAAACCACGCAGATCTTTCAATGATGAGAAACCTAAAAGTTCATTTGGTGAAGACAGACCACGTCGTGAATCCAGTGACGATAGACCAAAAAGAGCTTACAGTAGCGACAGACCACGTCGTGAATCTAGTGACGATAGACCAAAAAGAGCTTACAGCAGCGACAGACCACGTCGTGAATCCAGTGACGACAGACCACAAAGATCTTACAGTAGCGACAGACCACGTCGTGAATCCAGTGATGACAGACCAAAGAGAGCATACAGTAGCGACAGACCACGTCGTGAATCCAGTGATGACAGACCAAAGAGAGCATACAGCAGCGACAGACCACGTCGTGAATCCAGTGATGACAGACCAAAAAGATCTTATAGTAGCGACAGACCACGTCGTGAATCCAGTGATGACAGACCAAAAAGATCTTATAGCAGCGACAGACCACGTCGTGAATCCAGTGACGATAGACCAAAAAGAGCATACAGTAGCGACAGACCACGTCGTGAATCCAGTGATGACAGACCAAAAAGATCATATAGCAGCGACAGACCACGTCGTGAGTCGAGTGATGACAGACCAAAGAGAGCATACAGTAGCGACAGACCACGTCGTGAGTCGAGTGATGACAGACCAAAGAGAGCATACAGCAGCGATAGACCTCGTCGTGAGTCGAGTGACGATAAACCAAAAAGAGCATACAGCAGCGACAGACCACGTCGTGAATCAAGTGACGACAGACCACGCAGATCATTTAGTGATGACAAACCAAGAAGATCATTTGGAGATGATAGACCACGTCGTGAATCGAGTGATGACAGACCAAGAAGATCATTTGGAGATGATAGACCACGTCGTGAATATAGTGATGACAGACCAAGAAGATCTTTTAATAACGAGGAAGAGAAACCAAGAAGAAGAAGAAGAGATGTTACTGCAGAATCCTCAATATTAACTGAAATTGTTGAAAAAAGGATAGCTGAAGGACGTCAAAATCCTCCTAAACAAAAGATTCTTTCTTTAGAACATGAAGAATTGCACGGACCTATTCGTTTGAATAAATATATCAGTAATGCGGGAGTTTGCTCCAGAAGAGAAGCTGATGTTCTAATTGAGTCGGGTTCAGTGACGGTTAATGGTGTGGTTGTTACAGAGATGGGATCAAAAGTTTTACCAACGGATGAAGTTCGTTTTGGAGATAAAATACTTCAAAGAGAGAAACCTGTTTATTTGGTTTTAAACAAACCTAAAGATTTTATTACTACAACTGAAGATGAAAGAGATCGTAAACATGTACTTCAACTGGTAAAAGGAGCTTGTAAAGAGAGAATATACCCTGTGGGAAGATTAGATAAAAACACTACAGGATTATTATTGTTTACCAATGATGGTGATCTTACTAAAAAATTGACTCATCCGAAACACGAAGTGAGAAAGGTTTATTATGCAGAATTGGATAAAAATTTAACTGCAAACGATTTTGAAACCATAGCTAACGGTATTGAATTGGAGGATGGTGCCATAAAAGTAGATGAAATTGCTTATGTGGGAAGTTCCAAAAAAGAGGTAGGTGTTACTATTCATTCAGGAAAAAACAGAATTGTAAGAAGAATTTTTGAACATTTAGGATACGAAATTGTTAAATTGGATCGTGTTGTATTTGCAGGTTTGACTAAAAAAGATTTACCAAGAGGAGAATGGCGCTTTTTAACAACTGCGGAAGTGAACATTTTAAAAATGAGTGTAAAATCTAAATAATGAGTTATCGATTTGCATTGATTGGAGCTGCAGGCTATGTAGCCCCAAGACATTTTAAGGCCATTAAAGAAACGGGGAATCAGTTGGTTGCCATATTGGATAAGTCTGATAGTGTTGGCATTATTGACAGTTATTTTCCGGAAGCATCACTATTTTTGGAGGCTGAAAGATTTGATCGACATTTATATCGTTTATCAAAAGATTCAGAAGAAAAAGGGGTTCAATTTGTTTCAGTTTGTTCCCCAAACTACTTACATGATGCTCACATCAGACTCGCTTTAAGAAATAATGCAAATGCAATTTGTGAAAAACCCTTGGTGTTAAATCCCTGGAATATTGATGGGTTATTTGATATTGAGAGAGACACCGGAAAAAAAGTGTTTCATATTCTTCAGCTCAGACATCATCCATCTGTTATTGAATTAAATAAGATGGTTCAAAACAATCCTATTGAAACTAAATATGATATTGATTTGACCTATATAACCGGTAGAGGAAAATGGTACACCTATTCATGGAAATCAGATATTGAGAAGGCGGGTGGAATAACCACCAATATCGGATCTCATTTTTTGGATATGTTAATTCATATTTTCGGAAATGTTCAACAATGTAATATTCATCTTTCCACTCCTACTGTTGCTGCAGGATATTTAGAATTAGAAAAGGCAAGAGTGAGATGGTTTTTAAGTATTGATGCTCAATATATTCCTAAAGAGATTAAGGATACCGGAAAAACCACCTATCGTTCTATTCTGATCAATAATGAAGCATTTGAATTTAGTGATGGGTTTACTGATTTACATACACTTTCCTATCAAAAGATTATTCAAAATGAAGGATTTACATTACAGGATGCCTATCCTTATGTGAATTTATGTCATCAGATCCGAACACAAAAACCAGAAATTCATTTAGGAGAGCAACATCCATTTTTGTCAGTACATTCTATTATTTAATACGATGAAACAATATTTAGATTTATTACAACATATTATTGATGAAGGTCAATTTAAAGCTGACAGAACCGGAACCGGAACTTATAGTACATTTGGATATCAGATGCGGTTTGATTTAGCTGAAGGTTTTCCTGTTTTAACAACTAAAAAACTCCATTTAAGATCGATTATTCATGAATTATTATGGTTTTTAAAAGGGGAGAGTAATATCAAATATCTAAAGGATAACAATGTATCTATATGGGATGAGTGGGCGGATGAAAATGGAGAATTGGGTCCTGTTTACGGAAAACAATGGAGGCAATGGGAGTGTGCTGATGGAAGAGTTATAGATCAGATTTCTAATGTAATCAATCAGATAAAAAGCAATCCGGACTCCAGAAGATTAATTGTGAGTGCCTGGAATGTAGCTGATATTGACAAGATGAAATTACCACCTTGCCATGTTTTATTTCAATTTTATGTAAGTAATGGAGAGATCTCCTGTCAGTTATATCAAAGAAGTGCAGATGTGTTTATTGGAGTACCATTTAATATTGCATCTTATGCTTTGTTGCTCATGATGGTTGCACAAGTTTGTGAACTTAAACCTAGATATTTTATTCATACATTTGGGGATGTTCATATCTATTCAAATCACTTAGACCAGGTTAAACTACAACTAACCAGAACACCTAAGAGTTTACCCAAGATGGAGATGAATGATGATATTAAAAATATTTTTGATTTTAAATTTGAAGATTTTAAATTGATAGATTATAATCCGGATCCACATATTAAAGGGGAAGTAGCTGTATAAAAAAAGGGAGTGTAAATCACTCCCTTTTTTATGTCAATTTAATGAAAAATTAGTTTTTAGTTTTAGAAGTTTTTCCGGTATTACCAACATTTGTATTGGTTTGTTGTTGAGCTTCTTTAAGAATAGCTTTTTGTTCTTCAGGAGAGTATTCATTAATGTGTTTGATTTTTTCTTCTAAAGTACGTTCAACCGGTTTTGGAGTAACAGTTTTCGTTGGAGCTGTTTTAACAGCTTCTTGTTTAGTTGGCATTGTTTTTACATCACCTGGTTTAGGAGTTACAGTTTTCACTTCAGGAGCTTTTGTTACTTTTTTTGTAGGTTCTGGAGTAGGAGCAGGAGCTGGTGTAGGAGCAGGTGCTGGAGCAGGAGCTACAGTTTCTTGAGGAGCTGGAGTTGGTTCTGGAGTTGGTTCAGCTTTTTTACCACATGATGCAAGGATTAGACCTGATACGGCTAATAACAAAAATAATTTTTTCATAATGATTCAGATTTAAGTTAATATTGTTTTATTTTCATGCTACAAAAATACAAAAAACAAATACAAATAATAAACAAATGTTGATTTTTTTTAAAACTATTTTTTTTAAATATTTAAAAATTTTGGTGTATATTTGCAATATCAAAATATGATCGCTATATATCAATCAATCAAATAATTTAATAAAAGGAGGCTCCATTGTTAAAAGGTAGAAGTTTAATAGATCCCTCGGATTTTACTCGTGAAGAGTTTCGTGAAATCTTCGATTTAGCTCATGAAATTATCAAAAATCCGGAAAAGTTTAGTAAGAGTTGTGAAGGAAAAATCTTAGCAACTCTTTTTTATGAACCCAGCACAAGAACCCGTTTCAGTTTTGAAGCGGCCATGTTACGATTAGGTGGACAGATTATTGGTTTTTCTGAACCCAATTCCAGTTCCGTTTCAAAAGGGGAAAGTATATCAGATACTATTAAGACAATTGAGTGTTATGCTGATATTGCAGTAATGAGACACCCCAAAGAGGGAGCACCAAAAGTTGCCAGTCAATCAGTTTCATTTCCTGTCATTAATGCAGGTGATGGAGGACATCAACATCCTACACAAACTTTAACGGACATTTTAACCATGGAGAGATTGAAGGGAAATATTGAAAACAAAGTGTATGGTTTTTGTGGTGATTTAAAATTTGGAAGAACAGTACATTCTTTAATTAAATTTTTAAGTAACTATGAAGGAGTACGATTTATTCTGATTTCTCCTGAAGAGTTAAGAGTGCCGGAATATGTTCGTGAAGAGATCATGAAGAAAAAAAATGTTCCATTTGTAGAAGTTGAAAAAATGGAACCATACTTAGGAGAGATCGATTTTCTATATATGACAAGAGTTCAAAGGGAACGCTTTTTTAATGAAGAGGATTATATCAGATTAAAAGACCGTTTTATTTTAGATGCTGAAAAAATGAGTTTTGCATCACCTGAAACTTATATTTTGCATCCACTTCCAAGAGTTAATGAGATCAGTGTTGAAGTTGACATTGATCCAAGAGCTCAATACTTCCAACAAGCCAAAAATGGTATGTTTGTTCGTATGGCACTTATTTTAAAACTATTAGGAATTTATTAAAATTTGCATCATGTTAGAGATTACTAGTATAGAAAAAGGGATTGTAATTGATCATATTCCATCTGGTTATGGGATTAAACTATTCAATCTGTTAAAATTGGAAAAAGCTGATTATACAGTTGCACTGATTATCAATGCATTCAGTGATAAAATGGGAAAAAAAGATATCATTAAAATTAATAATAAAATTGAATTTGATGTTGAATTTTTAGGTCTCATAAATGCTGATCTTACCATTAATATCATTGAAGACGGTAAAATTATTAAGAAAGTAAGACTTACTGTTCCAGAGAAGGTTACCAATGTGATTAAATGTAAAAATCCAAGATGTGTTACCTCTGTTGAATCCAATATTGATCATGTTTTTCACCTTGTTGATCGAGAAAAAAGATCCTATCGGTGTGAGTATTGTGATGACATCATAATCCCATACTCCAAATAATCCGGTAAAAGTACACTTTTTTAACTAAAATACAGGGTTATAAAATGCTTATTATTAATACAATAAACATTTTATGACCCTTTGATTTGTTGCTCATATTAATAATGATATGAACAACCAATTGTTAATTATTATTTTTTTAAAAATCAACAAAAAATAAATCTTTTTCATTAATTTTGCTGATTATCATTAACTCAAACCATGAATCTATTTAAAACCATTCTTCGTGTTGTTCTGGTTTTAACCATAATTGTGATTGCGGTTTTTGCAGTTATAAAAATGCAGAATCGCTCTTGTGGTGGGATTAAAGTGTTAATCAATTATCAAGGAGAAAATCCCATTTTAACAGAGAAAGATATTATTAAGTTGATTGATATAGCACAAATAAAGATTGTCAATCAGAAACTTAAAACTATCCCATTAGAAAGAATTAAGCAAGTTTTAAGTAGTAATATTTATATTACAAAAATAAATCAAATTAATTTTTCGGGTACTCAGTTAGTGATCAACGTTACATTAAGAGAGATTCTTTTACATGTTTTTTTACCCAATAATAGCTCTTATTTTATTGATTATGAAGGTATTGTAATACCTTATACTGATAAAATCAAAGAAAAACTATTTATTGTAAATGGTAATTTAAAAATGAACTTAACAAAAAATCAAAATATTTTAGAAAAATCATCATCATTAAAATCAATATTTATTATAGCTTCCCAACTCATAAAAGATCCATATATGGTTGCTAATTTTAAGCAAATCTATCTTAATGATAAAAACATCATTGAATTGATTCCAATAGATGGAAATACTACCATTTTATTTGGTGATGAAGTTGATGTTAATGAAAAAATATTTAAGATTAAAGAAATTTATTCCAATGTACTACCTTTTAGTGGTGAGAAGAAATATAAATTGATTGATGTAAGGTTTAAAAATAGAGTGATTGCAAACAAGGAAAATATCTGACATTTATGGCAAAAAGAAAAAACACATTAACAGAAGAGATTCCAACAATTGTTGTTGGATTAGACATTGGGACAACCAAAATTGCAACAATAATCGGGTATATATCTTCAGACGGGAAAATTGAAGTTTTAGGGCATGGAAAAGCCGAATCTACCGGAGTACAACACGGTTTGATTTATAACTTAAACAGAACCATTGATGGGATAAATCAATCTGTATCCATAGCTAAGAACAGAGCAGATTGTGAAGTAACAAACGTCTATGTTGGTGTTGCCGGTAGGCATATCAATAGTTCTGAATACAGGCATGTTATGTTGAGAAAAAATGGTCGTGAAGAGGTTATTAAACAGGAAGAGATTGACAAAATGACCGAAGATTTAAAAACCATATCAGTAGGAGTTGGTGAAAAAATTATAGATGTTATTCCTCAGAAATTTTTTATTGATAACAACACAGAGCGAGAAGTGATTGATCCGGTTGGAGAACTGGGAGAAAGAATTGTTGGATTTTTTCAATTAATTACAGGTAATGAAAGTGAGATTAGAAAAATCATTAAATGTGTTGAAGAAGCTTCTTTAATTCCATCTGAAATCATTCTTGAACCATTGGCATCAAGTATGGTCTGTTTGACTCAAGAAGAGAAAAAACAGGGTGTTGTTTTAGTTGATATTGGAGGTGGAACAACCGATGTTGCTATTTATATGGATGGAAATCCTGTATTTACAAAAGTGATTCCATTTGGGGGAAATGTTATAACCAAAGATATCTCCAGTGTTTGTCAGATTACTGAAGAGATTGCTGAAAAATTAAAAATTCATCACGGAACTTGTGTAGTTGAAAAAAGTAATCAAAATAATTTTATTACCATACCTCAATTTCAACAATCGGATCCGATTAAGATTAGTGAACATTATCTGGCAAAAATCATATTTTCAAGAGTTCAACAAGATATTCTTGATAATGTCAAAAGAGCTATCGATGAATCCGGTTATAGTAGAAAGATTATGAGCATTGTGTTAACCGGAGGAGGTGCTACGTTAAGGCATATTAAAGAATTAGCACAATATACGCTCCAAAAACCAACAAGAATTGGTATTCCAGACATAGGATTTAGTGCATTGCCTCCTGAATTAAAACATCCTATGTATGCCACAGGACTAGGTCTTTTAAAATATGGCACGATTTTAAATTATCAAAAAGGAAATGTAGAAGGTTTTGAAGATAGTGGGACAGTTAAGTATACTCATTCCGGAGAAAAAGATAAGCCATCAAAAAGCATATTTAAACAATTTAAAAAATATATTTCAGATTTATTAGATAATATTTCTGAAAAAACTGAATAAAGAAACCATTAACCATTAACAATAAGAACATGACTGAAAAAAAATATTTTGAACCTGATTATGGAACTAAAGCAAACACTTCCATCATTAAAGTGATTGGTATTGGTGGCGGCGGTGGCAATGCAGTAAAACACATGTACAAAGATGGAATTCAAGGGGTTGATTTTTTGATTTGTAATACAGATAGAGTGGCATTAGAAAGGAATCCGATACCTGAAAAACTAGTTTTAGGAGAATCAGGCTTAGGAGCTGGTGCAAACCCGGAAGTTGCCCGTCAGTTAGCTGAAGAGAGCAGAGATCAAATCATTGAATTTATTGGACACGATACCAAGATGTTATTTTTGACGGCAGGGATGGGAAAAGGTACCGGTACAGGTGCCACTCCAATAGTTGCCCAAATTGCAAAAGAGTTAGGTATTTTAACAGTTGCAGTTGTAACAGAACCATTCCGTTTTGAAGGAGAAATTACTGCAAAACATGCAGAAGATGGAATACGTGAATTGAAAAAACATGTCGATTCCTTAATTATTGTAAAAAACCAAAATATTTTAAAATACTATAACGATCTTGACTTTGATACAGCTTTTGGACACGCAGATGATGTATTGAAAAATGCTGTCAAATGTATTGCTGAATTGATAACCATTAATTTAGATCAAAATATTGATTTTAATGATATAAAATCTATAATGCAGAATAGTGGTCCTGCTATGCTTGGTTTAGCTGAAGCTGAAGGAGAAAACAGAGTTCAAAAAGTAGTTGAAGGAGCATTGAGTTGTCCATTATTATCAGAAGAACATATTACTAATGCTAAAAACTTCTTATTCTCATTAAGTTATGGTCCAGATGATAAATTTACCATTAATGAGTTTGATGAACTTACTCAATTGTTATCCTCCCTCAGATCAAACAATGCAAGGGTAATATGGGGAAGAACTGAAGATAAATCCCTAAACAACAGGATCAAGTTAGCTGTAATTGTCACAAACTATGCTGTAGATGAAGTGATGATTACGGATATGGGAAATGGGCAGGTAACAATATTAAATGATGACACAATCAGTCAAGTTCCCCTTGTCCCTGAAAACAAATCAGATATGGATTTTGAAAGTGAACTAAGAGACAACAGTTATTTCTCTCAAAAATACGGAAATAGCAAAGTCATTGATATTACAGATTTGAATGATATAAATTCTCCATTTACTCAAAGTCAGGGTACTATTCAGGAATCAAATAAACAATATGGTTCTAGTGAAAAATCAAAATTTGACAATCCATTAGATGACATATTTTTGAATCAAAACAGTTTGAGAAATTCAGACAGTAATAACATTCAGAATACTTATACTCCAACCCCTAATATTGAGCGACCAATAGAACAGCCAAAGATGGTTCAGGAGTCAGTTCAACAACCCAAACCATATACTCCCAATATTCAAGGAGCGACTGTAAATATTCCTAAAAGTGCTACAAAAACTGCTGATTTAACTCGTCCTGAAAAAGTGGTTACACATGTAGATCCACGTTTTGAAAATGATTCCGCATTTAACGAATTATATAATACACCAGCGATGCATAGACAAAGGGAAGAAACAATGACGATATCAATGGAAAAACAGAATCCGATTGATTCCATGTTTGGGGTAGATGATGATATGCATAAGTTTTTTAAATCTGTACCAGATTAACTGATCAGTCAGTTTTAATTATTTTATATGGGAATTATCATAAGACAAAGTATTAAAGGTACTATTGTAAACTATATTGGCGTTCTGATAGGGATCTTTACTACTTTTGTTGTGTTAACAGATGTCCTAAAACCTGAGGAGATCGGATTAACGAGAATACTGATTGATGTAGGCATGTTGTTTGCAGGACTGGCACAATTAGGTACAGGATCTTCTATTATAAGATTTTTCCCCTATTTTAAAAATTTAGAAAAAAAGCACAATGGATTCTTTTTTTGGACATTGGTTATCCCGTTGATTGGATTTTTATTTTTTTTAATTCTTTTTTTTGTTTTAAAAGAACCGATAAGTCATTTTTTTGGTGAAAAATCACCATTATTCGGTCAATACTATATTCTCTTAGCCCCATTATCGTTTTTCATATTATATATGAGTGTTTTCGAAATCAATGCTAATGTATTGATGAGAATTGTGGTTCCAAAATTAGTAAGAGAAGTAATAGTAAGGGTTTTAACATTAGGCACATACATACTATATGGATATAGTATAATCAATTTCAATCAGTTTATTTTTTTATTTTGTGCAGTATATGGAATTGCAGCAATTGTGAATGTAGTTTATTTGATTTCATTAAAAAACATCACATTTAGACCTGATTTTAAATATCCAGATCCAAAGCTAAAAAAGGATTTTTATTATTATTCATTATTTATCATAACAACTACATTGGTAAGTGCAATAACACCCAGTTTAAATACAATATTTATCAGTGCTAAGATGGGATTGGTATATACTGGAATTTTTGCGATATCCAACTATATGGCAGCATTTATAGAAATACCCTACCGTTCCTTAGGCTCGATAACCCAACCACAAATATCACAATCAATAAAAGATAATGATTTGAAGATGACCAATTATCTATGTCAAAGTGTAGCAGTACATCAATTACTTATAGGGGGAATAATACTTTTATTAATATGGATCAATATTGATTTAATTTTTCAAATCTTACCGAATGGATCACAATATGAATCAGGGAAGTATGTAGTATTAATTTTAGGTTTTACACGATTATTTAATGCAACGTATAGTGTAGGGACGACAGTATTAGGATTTTCAAAGTACTATTATTATTCATTATTTTTTACGATCATTTTAACAGGATCAGCAATACTATTAAATATATGGTTAATACCCAAACTGGGTATGGATGGGGCAGCTTATGCATCATTATTTTCAACACTGATTTATACGTTACTATTATTGTTTTTAGTAAAAAGGAAGTTACATGTATCACCATTTTCAAAAAGTCAATTTTATATTATTGGGATTGTGGTAATTTTGTATTTTATATCCCTAATATGGAATCAGTATATTACCAATTTATTTCATCAATTAATAAGAAATCAATTGTACAGTTCAATCATTGATGGAATAGTAAAGAGTATTATTTTATTAGGGATAGGACTTTGGGTCATAATAAAGTTACAAATATCGCCTGAGATTAATCAGATATTGAAGAGGGGGTATAGTAAGATTAGGAATAAATAATCAAAATCTTAAGTAAACAATTTCAGCAATAAATTTTATAATATTCGAAAGATTTTCCCTTCAATTTCTTATTCCGAGAAAGTGTTGAAACAGTTAGATTTAATTTTACATGTTTTGTAATTATCAGTTTTATAATTATATACAAAATTATTTTTCCAC
>JAGDMF010000039.1 GCA_017860455.1 Bacteroidota bacterium | reverse complement strand
ATTTGCTTTATCATTATCGGCAAATTCTTTCAGATTTGTCGCCGATGCCATAAGCTCTTTTACAAGTGCAAATTTCTCATCCATGGCATATCCACATTGGCAATTCATTCTGATTTTTTTAACCGTTTGTGTGTCGAAATTCTCCTCCAATCTTTTCATTGTGTTTTTCACCCATGTCGGATTGTCTTCAAATTTGCCGTTCACTATATTTTGAGCAATTGTTTCGTTGCTTTCTGCTTTCACTGCTCCAAATATTACCTGTTCCTGAATTTTTCTTATATCAAACATTTATATATTTTTTAGGCTTTGTTATTTCGTATGGAGGTAATCACGAATGTCTTCATAAGTTATATCATCACGTGATTTATAAAAATCTTTTAAAACAGCAGTATGTCCCTGACCAAAAATAACCAGAATGCGATCGCCGGGTTCCACTATCCGATCTATATTGTGCATGATTCTAAAGTTACGTTCCCACCATTTCGATACCAGATTTGTTCCTACAGTATTTTTCTCATCCCCCATTTTATTTGTGTACTGCAGGTACACATTTTTATTAGCTGAGTCGAATTTATCACCATTCATCAGGACTAAATAATCCGTAAGACTAAGATTATCATAGGCTTTCTGAGAAACATCCAATATATTCTTTTTCAAATCGGCTATCATATTTTCCAATTGGTCCATTTTACCGTTTTCCTTAAGATAATCGGCCAGCTCATTGAACGGAAGAGGCATTCTGTGATCTGCGGGATAAATATGTTTATTCCCCATTTTCAATGCCAGCCGAAATCCTATTTGCTGACTTTCGTGTATCGATAAAACATGAGAGTCTTTTAAATATAATTGATAAAGGGAGTCTATTCCGTTATTTCCATAGGGATATTCGACAATTATCTTGGTTGGTTTATATTCTGCCAATAAATTTACCAGTTGTGTAATCTCATTTTGCCTTTGGGGAGAGGACAAATCATCTGCTTTGATAGAGATCAAATCCGATGTGCCTGCAAAATGGAATATTCCCAATAAGGCTATTACAGGTTTTTTCTGTTCCGGGTTATTGCCGGTTTGAGCTGAAGTATTGAGATTGAATAATATCAGGATTATTGAAGTGATAATGCTTACTTTCTTCATTTATTATTAATGTTTATTGTTCTTTTGTCATTTTTATCAATCTGAAGTTTCCCTTAAAATCTGCATCAATATCTGAAATTATCTTTAATCCTGTTTTACTTACGATTGATTCAAAATCTCTGGTAATATCGGAAAAAATTAAATTGGTCAATATGTTTGCGAACCTGCGAATGAAAGAAACTTTTGTATCCTTACGTACAAACTTATCAAACACAACCATATAACCGCCCGGTTTTAAGACTCGCTCCGCTTCTTTTATGCAAGCGACCGGATTGGGTATCACAGCAAGAATCAAATGCAAAATTATTTTATCAAACGAGTTATCGTCATATATTAGTGCTTGTCCGTCCATAACAATTGCATCGACATTGCGCTTCAGTTTAATATTACGCTTTTTAATCCTTGCAATCATAGACGGAGTAATATCTGTAGCAATTATATCGCAATCTGTTTGAATAATCTCTAAATCTAAGCCTGTTCCGGCACCAATAATCAATACTTTATCACTTGGTTTTAAATCCAGTGAATCTATAGATTTTGTTCTTGATGCTTTAAAATATCCGGCTATCAAATCATACCCCGGAGTATAGAGTGTATATCGAATCTTATTCCAGGTGTTTGTATTTATCTTCATAATAATTTTACAATTGCGGTCAGGTTTGGGGTGTCAAAATGGATTTCAACGGTTACTTTTCTATTCGTTTAACAAATGCTTCACCTTTCCCTATTTCACCCGTTTCTTTAGATCTCAGAATAATTGATATTTTGTCGAATCCTTTTACACTTTCAGAATTTTTTATTGCCTCTGGTTTATTTTTTGGTTTTAAAACTTGAATATCATAACCGTATAAGTAGTTACCCCTTGCGTACTCAGTGATTTTATTAATTCCAACAATATCAGCAGCAACGCCATTAATCTTAATATCTAGTTCATTAGGGGTTATTGTTTCTGGAGCGATATTTAATGTATCTCCTTTTTCAACAGAAATTCCGTTCCCTTTTTTTAAACTCATTGGCCGGAAATATATTCTATATGTTTCATGCGGTGTAACTTGAGGTTCAAAAGCATTTACTCCATAAACTTCCATATTATTATACTGGGGATTGATTTCAAGATCATTAAATATTGGAACATTCCATGCCCAGTACTCAAGTTTTGTTTTTTTATAATCTGATAGTTTTATGGCATATAGACAGTAATAATTATCCATTTTAACAAGTAATGAAAATCTACCATCCTTATCGGTTAAAGTTTCATATAAATTTTCAAATTGTTTGTTTTTCAGCCTTATTGAAACGCTATCAATCGGATTTCCTTCAAAATCGGTAACTCGCCCATAAAGCTTGGCATTATCTTGCGCGTTTAGTCCAGAAAATAGAGTAATCAAAATCAATATTAGGAATGTTGTTCTCATTTTATTATTTTTAAATACGAGCTAACAGCTGGTGCAATGACAAGTTGCGGATTGCGAAGTAGTATCCCCGTCCACCTGAAATGGACTTTGTTGGGGGCTGAGAGTCTCGAACTTAGCACATCATCAGCTATAAGCTATGTTTATTATTGGCAGTAGTTATTTCTTTTTCTTCATAATAAAAACAATACCCGCAGTCCCGCCTGAACCTTGAATGTTTTCGGTATAATCAAGTGTTTCAACAAGTTCAAATTTGTTTTCGACCATATAATTTAATATTGCTGCGTATGATTTTTTGTTTGTTAGTATTTGAGAGTATTCCTCACCTAATTTTATTTGCTCTGGTGTGTCTCCAAAATCAACCTTTACTTTGAGCTTTTTAGAGAATGTTTTACCCTCTACTGTCACACAAGCATATGATAGTGTTTGATCTTGAGCAAATAATTCAGTGGAAAAATAAGTCAGGATTAATCCCAAAATGATTGTTAGTACGATTTTAGATTGTTTCATTTTTATTGTGATTATGGTTAAGATTAATTTTATGGCTCCGAATATCCAATTTATTTGGTCAGGCCAACTTGCGCAAAGCCGATATTAGCGGTTCGGAGGTAATTTCTGTACTCTTTTCAGGTGCATTTCTGCTTTTTCGCGAAAAGTAATTTCAGATTCATATAATGTTTCACCTCCAATATCTTCACCTGCACTCATCCATTTGCCATTTTCATTATAGAAATACCATAAACCATAGTAATCTTTTTGCCTTTTATTAATTATCCCAGCAATTGAATCTTTATAAATCAAAACTTTATTTATATCAGAATTCAGTAAGGTATTTTCTTTATTTTCATCGACCTTAACATCAGAAACATTGTCACTATAACTGCTTTTAAGATAATAACTAGCTACTTGTTTTAATTTCGAATGCTGTCCATTTTTTAATATGTTAATAATAGAAATATATGAATTCAGAGCTGAGCTTTGATCAAGTAATTCGGGATAATTCTTAATAGATTTATTTACATCGAATGTCGTATAAGCTGATACTGGCAGCGCATCTTTATTAATTAATATTTGAGATGTTATTTTTTGCGAATTAATTGTTCCGTTTTTCAATGAAACGTAATATGAATTGTTGACTTCATTAATACTTACGGCTTCAATAAGTTTTCCGTTTTTGAAAATAATGCCGGAAAGATCATCAGATGCATATCCTGGTTCTATTTCTTTACTTTTTATTAAATTATGATATAGTTCCTTTCTTAAACTATCCGAATAATGAGGGCAATTACTGTTTGGCAGAAAACCCAATCCATTTACAACGCTAAGTTTTACCGGACGAGAATCACTTATTCCGCTTTGGAACCAGCAAATTGAACCGGCACTGCCACCAGCTAATACAATACCCTTTTTTAATGCTTTTCTTAAGATATCATCAATACCTTGTGCTTTCCATATACCCATCATATTTAAGGTATTTCCACCACCAACTACAATTGCATCCATACCCAACAATGTTTCCTCAAAAGTTTTTGGTGTATCAGCAGAACTGACCCAAACTTTTAGAACGTAAGGTTCTATGGATAGCTTTTTACAGATAAAATTCCAATACTTAATGTTCTCCACATTGTCTGCACTAGCTGTTGGGATATAACAGACTTTAGGATTTTGTTTTTTTGTTAGATCAACGATATATTGTATGAATTTTTGATTAATGTCTCCACCAAAGATAAAAATCGTTTGCTCTGGTTTTATTGAACTTGTTTGTGCTAGCCCATTATGATGGAATAAAGCTATTAATGATAATATTATAAAAAGTTTTTTCATTATGAATTGATTTACCTGACCACTAACGTTTACGCTATTATTTGTTGCATATTGAGGGTTGCTTTCCTGTTGTTGCTGGCAGCGGACTTTGTTGTCCGCACCGAAACCCCAATTGTTACATAGTTTTTGTTATGGTGCGTATTTTTCATTTTAATCAAAGTAACTAAATATTTCATTTAAAATTCTTTCTTCCCAATTTCTGCCAATAGTCATTTTATACGGTTTGTCAATAAGTAACTTAAGATATTCTTCACTTGAACTACATACAAATCTATCAGACTGATGTAATATCATTATATCCATTTTAAGATTGAAAACAGGGTCAAAAGAATCGGGTGCTTTATTCGTACATGCCAAAATTTTCTGCGAGCTCAAAGGCATAATAATGTTTTGCTGAATTGAAGAAAAATTCTCGTATTTGTCTCTTAAAATTAATGGATTATCTCCAGTAATATGAATAGAGTTAGTCCGATGAATAATTCTCCAGTCATTAAAATTTTGAGTCTTGTATTTACCCATAAAAGAGACCAGGGGGAGTAAAGAACTATACATTTTCCTAAAAAGGTCAATGTCTTTTAATGTCTGTTCTGCCTCCTCCATTCTTTCTCCACTTTTTTTATTAAAGATTCCAAATCCTAATTCTTGAAATGAAAAGTCATCTATTATTTTTTCCCTCAGATTGTCGGTTTGTGGTATTCTCCAAAAAGTTGATGCTATGAAAAATCTGATTTCATATAGAATTTCAGGAGTCAAAATATTTTGTCTGAAATTAGAATTCCTAATTTTTTCAAGGACATTCGCGGATCTATTGTCAAATTCTGCAAGAACCTGTTCTGGTAAATCAGATTTTTCTTCTTTAACAGTTCCTGTATTTCTATATTTTTCAAAAAAAGAATTGTCGGGTTTACTTTTTCGGATTTCATCTTTCTTTTTATCATAGATGAAAAAATCTCCGTCCTTGTTGGTAAATCCTTTGAGGTAAAACCTTGGCAAATAATGATGTCTCTTCGATTGATTCATAACGTTTTGCATCTACATGTAGGGCTGGATTTAACCAATAACCATTCTACTAAGTGCTGTTTTTCAAAATTTCAATTTCCTTTCAATGAAGCACAGAAACCCTACTTACCGGGTAGCCTGCTATTATGCGCTGTGTTTATTATTTCCTCTTTTAATAAAAATGTTGATTCATCAATTATCATTTTCTTAAATGTAATCTGGTCAAAGGGCAAGTGACTTTTTCTTATTTTAGAAATTGCTTCAACGATTTTAGAATCTGTCACTTTGCAACCAAAAATTACTTCTTTTACAAATTCGCTTTTATAACGTATATCCGCATTAATTGTGGTTGATTTGCATTTCGTTATTGCCCTTATTTCTTTTTCATACTCCCATCTTTTTGATTTCGTTGTCAACCAATATAGTATTGTTCTATTTACATCTGTTTTTCCATCAAGTGGTAAAAATTTGTCTAAATATTTAACAGGACACAAAATGAACTTATCTTCATATTGATGGGGAAATTCAAATCCGATACAAATCCCTGTATGTTTCTTTCCGTAATGTGACCACATCAATACTTCATTATAAATTTCGGAAAAGCACGCTATCTTAAATTTCTTCCTTTCCGACTTTAGTATTCCTGCTTGTACTGAAGGTTTAAGGATATTATGCTTTAGTTTTCTACGTTCATTTCTAGATAGGTTTCCCCCCAAGGTTGATATGGCATCCTCATACACCTCTTTTGTATTGTAAATTTTCAATAAATTCTCGTTACAGTCAAAAGGGTCATTAAAAGTCAATGGATCTGAAAAACGCAGTGATTGCTTCAACAAAATATCATTCACCGAAGTTTCAAAGTCTGAGAAATGATAAAAAATTTGAGTCGATAATACTTTTATCAAATCATAGCGAATTATTCTTTCTATTTCTTCTTTTTCTATCATTCTTGTGTTGTTTAGCACTCAACCTTGCGCATAAAGGTTTACAGCTACCCGCATAGTGGGTTTATACCCACTTTTATTCAATATTTTCTTGTCCAACAAAGCTCGAAATCCCTGCGCGGGGGTAGCTGTTGTTGGGCGCAGGCATTTATTATTTTTTTAAATCATTTGTCCTAATGCCAATGCTAAACTTGAAACGGAGGAAATGTCTCCCACAAGTCCTAACAGGTTTTTAAGTCCAAATTTTGGCACTAGTCCAACGTCGAGATTATTCTGTATCTCCTTTGCACATTCGTTGATTACTCCCTTTTTGTCTAGGTCAACACTGTCGTCTTTGTCAATAATCGTTAATATTTTAGTCAAGATGCTGGCAATGTCGTTGACTTGGGTGTTGATAGTCACGTTCGTTGATTGATTGACTATGTTAGCTCCTGGGCTATTTTCAATTTTTATCTCGTAGTTGTTGGTAATTACTGCACTTCCCGCATATGTATAAGAGTCAACCTCACAGTATTCTGCTCCATAACTTGTAATTGACCCAAAAACAGCCTCTTTGGTTGCAATCATTTTAATTAGTCCTTCGTTTTCCAATCGTTTGGCAAGTGCAAACCCTTCGTCTCTGGTTACATCACAGCCTAATTTGGCAAAAATTTCTTTGATATCATAACGATTGCCGTCAAATTTGAATTCATAAAGCCGTTTAAGAATGACGTCAAGTTTTTCAGTTTGTTTCATTGCTTTGTTTTTGTTTGCGCCTAACGTAAAAGTGTTTTACACATCGTTACCCTACAAATGTAGCAAAAGTGAATCAATCAACACTTGATAATCAATTATTTTAATGAGATAATGTAATGATGAATAGAACATTGTTGAACTATGCCACCCATCTATGGGCATTCTTTCTTAATGTTTCTTCACACCTCCAAGGGCACTTAGTCCCGGCAATACCGGCAGGAAAGCTGCTGGAACTGCAGAAAAAGGATAAGGGTCATTAAGCAGGGGCTATGCAAATTCACTATATAATAGCACTAATATACAGGTCGACTGCGAATTAAATATAGAAGCAACTTCTAGGTTACTTGAGACCAAAAAGATATATGAAAAAGGTTTATCAACTTCAACCGGCAATTTGGTGAAAAGTGTAGCTATTTCATTTTTTGCATCTTGCATAAAAACAAACGATCCTTCTCCAAAACCAAAAAAGTTGCCAAAACTTGAAATTGTCTTTACAAATCGTCCATCATTCTCATATAATCGAAGCGGAAAGAGGAATCGTTTTCCTGTGAAATAAAGATCGTCTTCCAACGCAGAATAGTTACGTTTACCTTCAAATTCGGCATCAAACTGAAGATAACGATCTCCCTTGGGTCCCCAGTCTACAGGACACTTGTTTGTAATTTCACTTGCAACAAACATATTCCAAAAACTCCATCTCTGGTTTGGGTTAGGAAAATCTCTTTTACCTGCATCATGAACACCATTTTGATAATACTTTACTTGTAAAAAAGGAGATTCCCTCTTCATCTTATCCAATAGTGCAGTTTTTGCTTCATCAAAAACAGGCTTGGGAGGGAATGTACAAGATAATTGCAGTGGAATATCATCCGGTAAATCTACTCTCTTCTCTCTGAGAGCTTTTCTCAGATCGGCTTCATCGGCTAAGTTCGATAAGTCGGAGACTGAACCATCATATACTTTGTATGTCAATGTTCCCCCTTTTTCTACAGCGACACTGGATAAAAAAGTGGGATAAACCCCTTGCTGAACATAAACAACTCCATGATATCCATTTCCAAGAAGGTAGCCCCATTTCGAGATTGTTTTAACAAATTTGCCATTGAACTCATATAATTCAAGGGTAAATGTCAA
>JAGDMF010000030.1 GCA_017860455.1 Bacteroidota bacterium | reverse complement strand
GAAACAAATCACTCAAAGAATACAACTCAATTTTAAAAAGTGTAAACTATGTCATGCTACGAAAAAAAGTGTAAACAATGTTGTGCTATTTATCACTTAAACCTTAAACCTTAAACCTGAAACCTTAAACCTGAAACCTTAAACCCAAAACCTTAAACCCAAAACCTTAAACCTGAAACCTTAAACCCAAAACCTTAAACCCAAAACCTTAAACCCAAAACCTTAAACCCAAAACCTTAAACCCAAAACCTTAAACCCAAAACCTTAAACCCAAAACCCAAAACTCATTTAATTGTTATTTGTTAATTGTTATTTGTTAATTTATTTCGTACTTTTGCAAAAAAATGATATTATGGGTATATTTTCGATATTTTCTAAGGATAAAAAGGAAGAATTAAATAAAGTACTTGAAAAATCTAAAGAGAGTTTTTTTCAGAAATTAGCCAAAACCATTGTTGGAAAATCTAAAGTGGATGATGAGGTTTTGGATAATCTGGAAGAGATACTCATTGCCTCTGATGTGGGTGTTGAAACAACACTGAAAATTATTTCACGTATTGAAGGCCGTGTTTCCAGAGAAAAATATATCAGCACTTCTCAATTAAATATTATCCTGAAAGAGGAGATTGTTGATCTGTTGTTGGATAATAAAATGGAAGATCTGGATGATTTTGAGATTCCAAAGCAAGATTTCCCTTATGTAATCATGGTTGTGGGAGTAAATGGAGTTGGGAAAACGACAACTATTGGCAAATTAGCTAATAAATTTAAAAATAAAGGATATTCTGTGATGCTTGGTGCCGCGGATACTTTCAGAGCTGCAGCAGTGGATCAACTTGAAATTTGGGCAGAAAGAGCCGGTGTTCCTATTGTTACTCAAAAAATGGGTGCAGATCCTGCTTCTGTTGCTTATGATACCGTTGCTTCAGCTATTTCCAAAAATATGGATGTCGTGATTATTGATACTGCCGGTAGATTGCATAATAAATTGCCTTTAATGAAGGAATTATCCAAAATTAAAAATGTGATTGCTAAACTAATTCCGAACGCTCCAAATGAAATTCTTTTGGTTTTAGATGGCTCAACCGGTCAAAATGCTATTGAACAGTGTCGCCAGTTTACTGCCGCTACAGAAGTGAATAGCTTAGCAATAACAAAACTGGATGGTACAGCAAAAGGAGGTGTCGTTATCGGAATATCCGATCAGTTTAATATTCCGGTTAAATATATTGGAGTCGGTGAAAAAATTGACCAAATCCAGGTGTTTAACAGATCCGAATTTATTGATTCTCTATTCCCAGAAAATTGGTAAAATGATTATCGATATTGATAAAAATTCGGGCTATTGCTTTGGTGTTACGAATGCTGTTAAAACAGCTGAACAATATTTATCCAATCATGGGTCTCTATATTGTTTGGGAGATATCGTCCACAATGACGCTGAATTGAAAAGATTATCTAAATTAGGCCTTACTGAAATCACTTACGATGAGTTTAAAAATCTTTCTTATTGTACCGTTCTGATCCGGGCGCATGGGGAACCCCCTGAGACGTATCAAATTGCAGATCAGAATAATATCAAACTCATCGATGCTACTTGCCCGGTTGTGCTTAATCTTCAAAGAAAAATTAAAAATAATTATTCTGATCATCCGGATTTACAGGTTGTTATCGCCGGAAAACAGGGACATGCTGAAGTGGTTGGATTACTCGGTCAAACCCAAAATAATGGAATTGTAATCTCTAAAATGGAGGACCTTGATCAAATTGATTATCATAAACCTTCCTGTTTGTATGCTCAAACTACTTTTAATATTGATACTTTTAAACTATTTATTTCTGAAATGCAACAAAGATACCACAACTTAGGAAACGATCATCTTTTTACTTTTCAGGACTCCATCTGCAAACAAGTATCACATAGAAAAAAAGCAATTACTAAATTCGTTGAGAATTATGATCTTGTTCTTTTTGTGTCCGGGGAAAAAAGCTCCAATGGTCAACAATTGTTCCAGGAGTGTAAATCGTATAATCCCAATACTGTTTTTGTTTCATCTAATGAAATTTTTGATCAAATCTCATTAGATGGAATAAATTCAATCGGTATCTGTGGAGCAACATCTACACCCATGTGGTTAATGGAAGAAACTAAAATGGCTTTATTCAAAAAGTTGAAAAAGGATCATCAACTTGATGATTCCATGCAATAATTTCTATTCCCTTTCGTTTTTGAAAATTAATGATTTATCAATATTAACAATGAATAAAGAGAGAGTTCTTTTGGCAATGAGTGGGGGAGTAGATAGTTCTGTTGCTGCTAAACTTCTTTTGGATCAAGGTTATGAAGTGGTTGGCCTTACTTTACAGGTGTGGAGCTATGAAAAAACCTATTTTGGTAAATCAGGTGGAAAATCGGACTCAGATTATATTGCAGATGCTCAAAATTTAGCGAAAAAACTGAATATTGAACATTTTGTAGTTGATATTCAGGATCAATTTCAATCAAATATCATTACTCCTTTTATCGATGAATATTTGAACGCCAGAACTCCAAATCCTTGTGTATTATGCAATCCTACAATGAAATGGGGCACTTTTGTCCATTATGCTGACCAATGGAATTGTAAATATATCGCAACCGGCCATTATGTAAGTAAAAAGTTCGAAAATGGACGCTTTTTCCTAATTCAGGGTAAAGACTCTAAAAAAGATCAATCTTATGTTTTGTGGAAATTAAGTCAGGATTTATTGGAAAGATCCCTTTTCCCTTTGGGCAATTTTAATAAGGAGGAGATTAAAAAAATGGCTCACGAATTCGGATTTAAAAAAATTGCTGAAAAACAAGAGAGTTATGATATCTGTTTTATTCCGAATGGCGATTATCGCTCGTTTTTACAACTTCATGCTGCTGGAAAATGTGAAAGGTTAAGAGGTGGTGTTATTTCGGATACTAACGGCAAATGGCTCGGTAAACATAAAGGATTCCCGTTTTATACTATTGGTCAAAGAAAAGGATTGGAAGTGGCTATGGGGCATCCTGTTTATGTGATACAATTGCTGAAAGAGGAAAATAGGGTAGTTTTGGGTGAAAAAAAAGATTTACTTTCTAATGTATTGATTTTAGACCAGCTGAATATTCAAAAATATGAATCATTACCCGATCATTATCAGGCTTCTGTGAAAATTAGATATAAAGATGCAGGTGAAATCGGACTCATTCGTAAAGATGGTGACCATTTTATCTGCGAGTTCCAAAATCCAGTTAGTGCTGCTACTCCAGGTCAATCTGCCGTATTCTACGAAAATGATCAACTTGTGGGCGGTGCTATTATAGAAAAGGCATTTTTAAATTGATTTTTTAAATACAAAAAAATATGAAATATTTATCCATTCTTTTTTTCTTTATTGTATTGAGCGTTTCAGCTCAACCTCAGGCTCCTAACAGAATTGATTCCAAAGGAAATAAACAAGGCCCCTGGAAAAAATATGAAAAAGACGTCCTTTTGTACGAAGGTAATTTTAAAGATAATGTTCCTGTCGGGGAATTCAAATATTACCATCCCAATGGTAAATTAAAAAGTATTACTTTCTTTATTCAGGGAACTCATCAGGTTAAAACAACCATTTATCACCCTGATGAAAAAAAAGCATCAGAAGGACAGTATATCGATCAAATGAAAGATGGTGAATGGAACTATTGGGATCAGGATGGAACTTTAATCAGAGTGGAACATTATAAAAAAGGGATCAAAGATGGAGTATGGAAAACATTTTCTGCTCAAACCGGAATATTATTGGAAGAGTTAGTCTATTTGAATGATCAGCTTCATGGAACTGCAAAAACTTTTTACACAGATGGAACTCCCTGTACCGTAGAAAATTATATTAATAATCAAAGAAATGGAGATGCTGAAAGTTATTACGGAAACGGAAAACTTTCTATTAAAGGGAGCTTTCATAAAGGATTAAAACTGGGCGTTTGGAACTACTTCGATGATGAAGGAAAATTAAGAAAAACGGTAACCTATAAAAACTCACAACCCGATTCAACCTATTTGACTTTTTATTTGGGCTCTAAACCCGTTAAGTTAAGAGAAGCTAATATCGCCTATTTTATGGCAGATGGAAATAAAGTGATTGTTGTAATGAATAATGAAAATAAAGTAAATATTTCTGATGATATCTCTATTGTAAGAGTGTGGGCCGATATCTTAAACTTTGTTCCCGTAACCCCAAATCTTCACGTAGCCGTTACTGCGATCAAAGGATATCGTGAATTGGGTGATGGAGCTATTTCAGTGGAAATTACCCCACCTTTGCCCTACCAGTTGATCTCAAGAGGAGATGAAGCTGAAATGGTGAAAATGTTGTTTAATAAAGAGTTGCCTAAACAAGAATAATATTCAAAAGTATGCAGAAAATAATCCCTAAAAATATATATATTTGCAAGATGAATAAAAATGTAATAAAAATGGGTAAACATTTGTTTATCATGGTGTTGTGTTTTTTGGTATTTGCAAATGTGAATGCAAATGTTTCGAAATTGTATTCACTGAACCCAAATAGTAAGACTGAACAATTCCACTCTTTGAGAGATTCTATTAAAGAAAAGAAACCAAAAACCAAATTTTCATTTAATAGTAATAAAGTAACTTTTGAATCTTTTGATGAAAACTATCAAAAAGCATTAAATTATTACAATAAATCTTCCTATATATCAGCTGCACAGTTGTTTGAAAAATTATATCCCCTTTCAATCGGGACTCCTTATGGGGATACTATCCTGTTTTTATTTGCTGATTGTTATTTTAAAAATAAAGATTATCAATTAGCTGCTTACCATTTTAAAGATTATGAACGCAGATATCCGGGTACTGAAAGAACTCAATTGGCTGCATTGAATTGTGTGAAAGCTTGTTACTATATTTCTCCATCTTATGAAGTGGATCAAAGTGATACCAAATATGCCATTGATGTCATTAATGATTATATTTCCAAATATCCGAATAGTAAATATATTGAAGAATGTAATACTATGTTGGATGAACTTAGAAATAAACTGGCTTTAAAAGATTTTGAAATTATTAAATTGTATTATAACACGGAAAACTATAAAGCAGCTCAGATCATGGTGAGAAATTTCATGAAAGAGTACAGCTACTCTATTTATGCTCCGGAAGCATTGTATGTTTTAGTGCTCAATAATTATGATTTTGCATCAAAAAGTGTTGATGCAAAGAAAAAAGACCGCTATTTAGCTTGTGCTGAAGCGTATGATGCACTAAGCGTGCAATATCCCACATCCGTTTTTGTTCAAAAAGCAAAAACATATTATGATGAATCCCTTAAACAGATCAATATTTTAAACACCAAAAATCAATAAATGAAATCAGCAGAGTACAACAAAGCAAAGATTAATCCTTTTGCAGTAACAAGAGATGTTAGAAAGTTTGATAAAGACACAAACAATCTTTACAAAACAATTACCATTGTAGCTAAAAGATCAAATCAAATTGCTCAGGAATTAAAAGAGGAATTTCATGAAAGAGCTCAAGAGTTTGCTACAGTCAATGATACATTGGATGAAATGTATGAAAATAAAGAACAGATTGAATTAGCTCGTTATTTTGAACAATTACCAAAACCAACCTTATTAGCCATTCATGAATTTGAAAATGGACAAGTTTTTTTCAAGGATACTGAAAAATAAACTTGTTTTATGGAAAACTCAAATTCTAAACATATTGTTATAGGAATCACAGGAGGGATAGCAGCTTATAAGTCGCTATCCCTTATACGCTTGTTTAAAGCAGCCCATTATGAGGTGAAAGTGGTCGCTACAAAAAATGCTCTGGAATTTGTTACTAAGTTAACCATTGAAACATTATCACAAAATAAGTTATACTACGATTCTTTTGAATCACCTGAACAATATAGCGTTGAACATATCACTTTGGCAGATTGGGCTGATCTCGTTATTGTGGCTCCTGCTACTGCAAATTGTATTGGAAAGTTGACCCATGGAATCGCTGATGATGCTTTGTCCACTTTGCTTTTAGCTTTTACTAAACCCATTTTTATGGCTCCTGCAATGAATTGTAATATGTATCAACATGTTGCTGTTCAGGAGAATATTGCTGTTCTTAAAAATAGAGGAGTCCATTTTATTGATCCAACCGGGGGCTTTTTAGCTTGTGGTTATGAAGGTAAAGGGAGAATGGAAGAACCTGAAAATATTTTCAGGATTGTGACAGAGTTTCTGAATAATCAAAATCAATTTAAGGGTATCAAAGCACTCGTTACTGCAGGACCCACTTATGAACCAATCGACCCTGTTCGGTTTATTGGAAATCACTCTTCCGGTCTTATGGGTTTTGCTATTGCTGATGCCTTAGCACAACAAGGTGCTGAAGTTACTTTAATCACAGGACCAACTCATCTGCAAACAGGTAGAGCGATTCATCAAAGAATTGATGTACAGACAGCTGATGAGATGTTTAACGAAGTGATGAAATATTCGGATCAACAACAATTGTTTGTAATGGCAGCTGCTGTGGCCGATTATACACCAAAAACTAAAGCTCCACAAAAAATTAAGAAAAAAGAGCAGGAACTTGTTCTCGAATTGACTAAAACGAAAGATATTTTGGCAACAATTGGTCACCAAAAGAAAAGTGATCAGTGTGTCGTTGGGTTTGCTTTGGAAACCGAAAATGAACTCCAAAATGGTTCTGAAAAATTGCAAAATAAAAAGGCAGATTTTATCGTTCTTAACTCTATGAATAATAACGATGCAGGCTTTAATAAACCAACAAATCAAGTCACTATTTTATCAAAAAATGGTGTTGTTTTTGAATCTGAAGTGAAAACGAAACAACAGATAGCCGATGAAATTATTCAAACTGTTTATCAAAACTTTTTTATACCATAATTTCAAAATATTATGAAAAACATTGTTCTCTCCATCTTTCTCCTTCTTAGTCTTTTAGCTGTTAATGCTCAAGATTTTCAGTGTCAGGTTTCTATCAATTCTCAAAAAATTTCAGGAACAAATTATGAACGATATAATGCACTTCAACAAGAATTGTATAAATTTGTTCATGAACGAAAATGGTGTCAGTACAATTTAAAAATCAATGAAAGATTTGAATGTGCGATTGTACTGAATCTCGAATCTCAATCTGGTGATATTATTACAGCAACTACATTAATTCAGCTCCAAAGAATTGTTTATAAATCAAATTATAAATCCCCACTGTTGAATTTTCAGGATAAAACGGTTCAATTTACATACACAGATGGGCAATCCCTCGAATATGTGGAAAATAGTAATATGAATCAGTTAACTTCTCTGATCGCTTTTTATCTGAACTTTTTCCTTGGGATGGAGTTCGATTCTTATGAACAAGGGGGCGGCACACCCTATTTTGCAAAGGCTCAAAATATTGTGACTTTATGCCAAAACGGTACTGAACCAGGCTGGAAACCTTTTGAAACAGGTCAGGCAAACAGATATTGGATGATGGAAAACTTAAATAATACTTCCTATTCCAAATTCCATGATTTTTTCTATCAATATCACCGCTTAGGTCTGGATGTGATGTCAGAATCACCTGATGCAGGTAGAGCTGCCATTTTGGAGAGTTTGAGATTGCTGCAACAAGTGAACTCTCAAAGATCAGGCCTCTATATGATGCAAATTATTATTCAATCCAAATATCAGGAGATTATCGAAATTTTTAAAGAGGGATCACCTACCGAAAAAGCACAGGTAGTGACCATCATGAAACAAATCGATCCGGCAAACGCCTCCCGATATGATGTGATCAGTCAATCCACTTCTCCAAAGTAAAATTGTATGTTACGGGAGCTTCAAATTGAAAATTATGCCATAATTAAGTCTTTGAAGTTGACTTTTAATGATGGATTTACGGCTATAACCGGTGAAACGGGAGCCGGAAAATCTATTTTAGTGGGTGCCCTTTCCCTGATCCTTGGCAATAGAGCTGATACTTCTCTGCTTTACGATAAAACTAAAAAATGTATCGTAGAAGGAACATTCGATCTCACAAATCTCAATCTAAAACCTTTTTTTATTTCTAATGATTTAGATTATCAAGATCTTACAACCCTAAGAAGAGAGATCTCTGAAATCGGAAAATCAAGAGCATTTATTAATGATACTCCCGTCAATCTGAATCAAATTAAAGAGTTGGCTTCTGCTTTGGTGGATATCCACTCTCAACATAATCACCTTTTATTGGAAAATCAAAACTTTCAATTCCAGGTGATCGATGATTTCACCGGAACAGGTAATCTGGTTTCTGATTACAAAACAAAATTAACACTCTATAAACAAAAAGATTTACAGCTCCAATCCTTAATTCGTCAACATCAAAAATCAGTTCAGGAAAAAGATTATCTTGAATTTCTTTCTCAGGAACTTTATGATGCAAAATTATCACCCGGAGAACAGGAAGAGATCGAAAAACAGATTGCAATCTTAGCTAATGCTGAACTGATCAAAAATAATCTTTCTCATACAATATCTATAATTTCTATACAAGATGGAAATATTATAGATTATATCAATGAGTTAAGACAACTTTTATTCCCCATCTCCCGCTTTGATACAAAAATTGATCAGATATTACAAAGAATTGATTCCTTGATGATTGAATGTAAAGATATTGATTTTGAACTCACTCGAATTGAAAATGAAGTGGAACTGAATCCTGAAACTTTAAATCTTCTCATGGAGCGTAATGATCTGTTAAACAGATTGCAACAAAAGCATAGAGTGGCCAATTTAGAGGAGTTGATAGCCATTGAAAATGAGATCAATATAAAACTTACTCAGTTTTCAGATCTTCAGTCTCAGATTGAAACTGTTCAAATGGAGCAAAAAGAGCTACAACAACACCTTTATTGGATAGGAAAACAGATCTCACAAAAAAGAGAAAATTCAATTCCTTCCTTAGAGAAATCAATTGAAGAGTTGATTGCAACGATTGGAATGCCTGATGGAAAAGTGAAATTTCAATTAATTCCTACCGATCAGTTGTTGGATAATGGAATTGATCAGTTGCAGTTTCTTTTTTCTGCGAATAAAGGAACCCCATTGATGGATGTTGAAAAAGTAGCTTCCGGTGGTGAGATCTCCCGATTAATGCTGGCAATTAAAACTATTGTTGCCAAAACTGCCGCATTACCAACCCTCATTTTTGACGAGATTGATACCGGTATATCAGGAGATATTGCAGCAAAAGTGGCCAAGTTGATGAATAAAATTGCGGAAGATCGACAATTGCTTACCATAACACATCTTCCTCAAATTGCAGCAAAAGCTTCCAAACACTATTTTGTTTACAAAGAAGTGATTGACAATATGACCTATACCAATGTGAAAGAAGTAAAAGATTCTGAAAGAGTGGATGCCATTGCAGCTATGATTAGCGGAGATTTTATTTCTGAATCATCTAAAAAAACAGCTCAAGAATTAATATTACAAAATTAAATACTATTCTATGAAAAGAATCAGTTTCTTACCCTTTATTTTTGGAGTAATTTTTACTCTAACTTGCTCTAACCTTTTTGCTCAAAAACAATTCAAAAAAGAGGAAGCTAAGTTTGTATATTTATCATCCATCTCTTTTGCAAAAGGGATCAATGATATTGAATTTGCCAGTAGAATAGTCCCAAATAAAACAGCCTTAATATCAGTAAATCAGGTTATTGCATATAAATTCAATCCTTTTATTTACACAGGTATTGGTGCAGGCTATGATATGTGGCAAAAAACCGGATTTATTCCACTCTATGCCAGTTTAAATATCAATTTTAAAAGAGGTGAATGGACCCCATTTTTCTACTTGAATGCCGGATACTCTTTCAAATGGTATGTGACTCAAAAACCGGAATATATGACCAGAGTGATCCATGGCTATAAACCGGGTGTATATGGGGAATCGGGTATTGGTCTTCAAATGAAAATGAATGATAAATTTGCTCTATTATTGTCAGTTAATTATAAATTACAACAATCTGAAATTGCATATAGTGTTGTAGATCCTGATCAACCTGATCTTTCTCAGATTTCAACCAATAGAAGTGCTTTTGCTTTGTACCATTTTCTAGGTTTCAGACTAGGTTTCATTTTTTAAATATATGAATTCCGTTGAACAAAGAATCAATTTCTTAAAGGAAGAAATTAATAAACATAATCACAACTATTATGTATTAGATCTTCCTACTATTTCAGATTTTGATTTTGATCAGCTATTACAGGAATTAATCCATTTAGAAACCCAATATCCCCATTTGCAAACCCCTGACAGTCCAACCCAAAGGGTAGGAGGTGAGGTGATCAAACAGTTTGAAACGGTATCTCATATTTTTCCGATGCTTTCTTTAGGAAATACTTACTCTAATGAGGAGTTGATTGAATTTGATAAAAGAATTAAAGGGCTTGTTTCTCAGGATGTTGAATATGTTTGTGAATTGAAATATGATGGCGTGGCGATCAGTTTGATTTATGAAAACGGTCAACTGTTACGTGCCGTTACCAGAGGAGATGGTGTTCAGGGGGATGTGGTTACACAAAATATTAAAACCATCAAATCGATTCCCTTGAAATTGATGGGTGATTACCCTTCCTTTTTCGAAGTTCGTGGGGAAGTGATCCTTCCACATAAAAAGTTTGATCAACTCAATCTGGAAAAAGAAGAGATTGGGGAACAACCTTTTGCAAATCCCAGAAATGCTGCATCAGGAAGTTTAAAATTACAAGATCCTGCAGAAGTGGCTAAAAGAGGGCTGGATTGCAGATTGTACTTGTTATTGGGAGATGATTTAAAATCGGAAACACAATATGATGCGATCCGAAATTTAACATCCTGGGGCTTTAAAACACCTGAAATTATTGAAAAATATTCAACAATAACCGGAGTTCTTCAGTTTATTGAAAAATGGAATACAGAAAGGGAAAAACTACCTTTCGATATTGACGGTATTGTGATCAAAGTGAACTCATTTGCACAACAAACACAACTGGGAGCAACAGCTAAATCTCCTCGCTGGGCAATTGCCTATAAATTTAAAGCGAAAAGAGTGTTAACTCCTTTGATTAGTGTGGATTACCAGGTCGGTAGAACTGGAGTTGTAACACCGGTAGCCAATTTAAAACCGGTGAAATTAGCCGGAACAATTGTAAAAAGAGCTTCACTTCATAACCGCGATGTAATGGAAAATCTGGATCTTCATGAACACGATTTTGTGTATGTTGAAAAAGGGGGCGAGATTATTCCTAAAATTGTGGGTGTTGAAGTGTCTCAACGCGATATTTTTGCATCCAAAATTCAATTTATTGAACTTTGTCCCGAATGTGGCTCAACATTGATCAATAAAGAGGGGGAAGCCGGCACTTTTTGCCCTAACGAATCCCATTGTCCACCTCAGATTAAAGGGAAACTTGAACATTTTATTTCCAGAAAAGCAATGAATATCGATTCTTTGGGTGAAGGAAAAATTGATGTGCTTTTTCAAAACCAATTAGTGGATAATGTTGCAGATCTGTATGATTTGTCTTATGAAAAACTGATTGGATTAGAGAAAAAACTGATTAATGAAACGGATGGTTCAGAAAAAACGATCTCATTTCAGGATAAAACAGTTCAAAATATTCTAAATGGAATTGACCAATCCAAAAATATCCCTTTTGATCGGGTACTTTTTGCTTTGGGAATCCGATTTGTTGGAGAAACAACCGCTAAAAAACTGGCAAACCATTTCCAAAATATTAATAACCTTTCCAATGCTACTTTTGAAGAATTAATACAGGTGGAAGATGTAGGGGAGAAGGTGGCTCAATCGATTTGCAACTATTTTTTACAACCTGAAAATCTGGAAATCATTGTAAGATTACAAAATGCACATTTGCGTTTTGAAGCTGATGAACAATCCAAAAAAGTGATTGCAGACTTGTTAAATGGGGCTTCCATTGTTGTGAGTGGCGTTTTTTCCATTCCGAGAGATCAACTTAAAACCATGGTGGAACAGTATGGTGGAAAAAATGTGTCATCCATTTCAAAACAAACTCAATTTCTGATTGCCGGTGACAATATGGGCCCTGAAAAAAGAAAAAAAGCGGAAAAGTTGAGTATTCCCATTATATCGGAACAAGATTTTTATAATATGATTCAACAAGGATAAAATGGCGGTTAATCTCGATAATATTAAAACAACTTTTTCTTTTAAAAGAATATTAATTCCCATTCTGATTGGGATCGCATTCTCTATTTATTCTCTTTATGCTTCAAAATTTAATTTATCCATTTTAAAATCGATCGAATTTAGCATACCTTATTTGCTTTTGGCCATTGTTATGATGATGATCCGGGATATGGCTTACATTTTAAGAATTAGAATTCTTACAGAAAAAAAATTGAGCTGGAAAGATTCTTTTCAAGTGATTATGTTATGGGAGTTTTCTTCTGCTGTTACACCAACAATGGTTGGAGGTTCTGCTTTTGCGATCTATTTTCTGAATAAAGAGGGCCTCAACTGGGGCAAAAGTACAGGTATAGTGATGATTACAGCGATGTTGGATGAACTTTTCTATATTGTTGCAGTTGCAATCACCCTTTTTCTTATTGGAAATTCGCTGTTTGATATTGATCCGATTTTAGGATTTGATCCCATGACCTACTTTTATGTTGGTTATTCTATCATTATCACGTTAACCTTACTCATTTTCTTAGCTATTTTAATCAATCCCTATTTTACCAAAAAATTGATTTTAAAAGTGTATTCTCTGAATTTGTTGAAAAAATGGAGCGGTGGAGCAGAACGCTTTGGAAATGAACTGATTGCTACTTCTGAAGAGTTGAAAGGTAAGACTGCCAGATATTGGATCTATGCTTTTTTGTTAACAGCCTTTTCCTGGACAGCCCGCTACTTTGTTTTAAACTGTCTCATCTTAGCTTTAAATCCCGATTTAGGATTTAATTTGATCCAGCAAGTTAAAATTTACGCAGAACAATTGATCATGTGGGTGATCATGCTGGTAAGTCCTACACCCGGAGCGAGTGGGATTGCAGAACTTTCTTTTTCTGCTTTCTTTAAAGACTATTTTCCCGAAAATTCTCACGCTGCTGTAGCTGTTGTATGGCGGGCAATCTCCTATTATCCCTATTTGATTATTGGTTTGATAGTTTTACCCTGGTGGGTAGCAAAAGGGGAAAAAAGAAGAGCTAAATCTAAAAATCTCAATACTCTAAATGATAAATCAAATGAAAACTAAATTAAGTGTTAATATTAACAAAATCGCCACCATAAGAAATGCAAGAGGTGGCAATATGCCCAATTTGATTCAGGTGGCTATCGATTGTGAAAAGTTTGGAGCAGAAGGGATTACTGTTCACCCAAGACCCGATGAACGCCATATTCGCTATCAGGATGTGCGCGATCTGAAAAAAATAGTGACGACAGAATTTAATATAGAAGGATATCCATCTTCTTCCTTTATAGAGTTAGTTAAAGAAGTTGTACCTGAACAGGTTACTTTAGTTCCCGATCCACCTGATGCTTTGACTTCCAATAATGGCTGGGACACAATTTTATATAAAGATTTTTTAACGGAAGTGATTGCAGAATTTCATCAATTGGGCATCAGAACCTCCATTTTTGTGAATCCGGATCCTCAAATGGTTATTCATGCCAAAGACACCAATACTGATCGTATAGAACTTTATACCGAAAGCTTTGCCTCAAACTATTTACTAAACCGTGAAAAAGCGATTGAGGATTACATTCTAACGGCACAGGAAGCGATCAAACAAGGGATCGGTATCAATGCAGGCCACGATTTATCATTAGTGAACCTTCATTATTTTGCAGAAAAAATACCCGGATTATTAGAAGTTTCCATTGGACACGCTTTGATTTGCGATGCCCTTTATTTGGGTTTAGAAGAAACCATTAGTAGATATAAACAACAATTAGAAAGATAGTTATGACTCCTATACAAATCAGAAACCAAAAACTGGGTCGCAAAATGGTTAGTGCATTGGAATCCAGAAGATTTCAGGCTTATTTTTGTGAAAATCGTGAAGAAGCTGTTCAAACTGCGCTTTCATTAATTCCTGCAGATCACATTGTTTCCTGGGGCGGGTCAGTTACTCTTACTGAAATTGGACTATTAGATCAGGTTAAAAAACAGTTTCAGGTGATTGACCGCGATTTAGGAAAAGATAAAGAGGAGAAAACAAAACTGATGCGCCAGGCGCTTTTGGCAGATACTTATTTGACTTCGGCCAATGCAATTTCAGAAGATGGACAAATCGTAAACATTGATGGTACCGGTAATCGTGTTGCTGCTACCATTTTTGGTCCCTCTAATGTTATTTTTGTGATCGGAATGAATAAAGTATGCAAAACGGTTGAAGATGCCTGGAGTCGCGCCCGCAATTTTGCAGCACCCACTAATGCGCAACGTTTTGAGAACCTTGAAACGCCATGTTCCATCAATGGAACATGTTCAGATTGTAAATCGGACAATTGCATTTGTGCCTATCTTTTAACCACCCGTTTTTCTAAACCCGCCAAAAAAATCAAGGTGATCCTGGTGAATGATAATCTCGGGTTTTAATGTCTATAGTAGATAGTCAATTGTCGATAGCGAATTTGCTAATTTTTTATTATCTTTGCACACTTTTACAAAAAACCTAATTTATAAAATTTTAACTATTACTAATCAAAATTTATGGAATCAAAAGACCTTCTCCACCCTGAAAATGGTGAAAACCAAATTCCTGAGGTGAATTCCGGAGCTTCTTTAGAAGCCCAATCAAATGCGGAATCAGTTCAAACAACCGAAATGGATCCAACTCCAGAAACGGAACAAACTCCAGAAGTAGTACCTGCAATTGAAGTAGAACCTACAATTGAAGTAGAATCAGTAATTGAAGTAGAACCTGCAATTGAAGCAGAACCTGCAATTGAAGCAGAACCTGTTGTTGAAGCAGAAAATGTTCCTGAAACTATTCAGGAAACAAAAGAAACAGTTGAGCCTGTTCAAAAACCTGTTGAAGAAAAATCATCTGTGAATAAAATGATGGAGGATATTGAAGCTTCTCAAATTCCTGATGAAGATGATGATGAAGATGATGAAATTGAAACGTCTGAAAAAGAGACTTTGACTTTAGAAGAGATTGAAAATCAATATAAACCTCTCTCTTTTGAACAATTGGTTGAAGCGTTGAAAAATATTGTTTCAGAAGAAAATATTAACTTGATTAAAGTTCGTGTTGGCGTTTTGAAAGCGCTGATTTTAGAGCAAATCAAACAACTTAAAAATGAAAAATTAAATGCATTTGTTGAGGAAGGTGGCAATAAAGAGGAGTTCATTTATGAACCTTCTGAATTTGAAATCCAGTTTAACCAAGCCCAACAAACGTTCAGACATAATAAAATTAAATTTGTTGAAAATTTAGAAGCAATCAAGGTTAAAAATCTAGAGGCTAAAAATGAGATTATTGATGGCCTTAAAAATTTGATTGAAAATGAAACCAACTTAAAAGTTTTGAATGATAAATTTAAAGAGTATCAGGAAAAATGGAGAGAAGTGGGTCCTGTTCCTCAAAATGAATCAACCAATTTATGGCAAAACTACCATTTTCAGGTAGAAAAATTCTTTGATATTCTAAGAATCAATAAAGAATTGAGAACCTTAGATTTAAGAAAAAATTTAGAATTAAAAATCAAATTGTGTGAGGCAGCTGAATCATTGATTCTTCAGGAATCGGTTAACAAATCATTCAAATTATTGCAACAATACCATGATGAGTGGAAAGAGATCGGACCAGTTCCTGATGATAAAAAAGAGGAAGTTTGGGAACGTTTTAAAAATGCTTCGAATCAGGTAAATCAAAGAAGAAGAGAACATTATGATGTTGTTTTTACAGAACAACAAAATAACTATAATGCAAAATTAGTATTGTGTGAACAAGCTGAAGAGTTGATAGCACAACCCACAACTACCATTAAAGAGATCAATTCAGTGAGTGATCAGCTTACTGAAATTTTGAAAATGTGGAAAACTTTAGGTCCAGCTCCTAAAAAGTTGAATGATGAAGTTTGGCATCGCTTCAAAACCGTTTTGGATAAATTTTTTGAAACTAAAAAAGATTACTTCCAAAAAATTAAGGAAGTTCAAATGCAAAACTACAATCTTAAACTTAATTTGGCCATTCAAGCTGAAGCGCTTATTGAAAGAACAGATTGGAAAAAAGCAACAGACGAGATCATTAATCTCCAAAAAGAGTGGAAAGAGATTGGTGCAACTCCAAAAAGACACTCAGATGCTGTTTGGAAAAGATTTAGAGCTGCTTGTGATAAATTCTTTGAAACTAAATCAAACTATTTTTCCAATTCTAAAACCATCGAAGCTGATAACTTAGCTAAAAAAGAGGAGTTAATTAAAAAAATTCTGGAACATCAGTTTGTAGATGATAAAAACGAAAACATGGAAACCATGAAAACCTTACAAAGAGAGTTCATGGAGATTGGTCATGTGCCAAGAAAAGATAAAGATCGGATCTATGAAGAGTTCAGAGCTGCTGTAAATCAACGCTTTGCTGATCTTAAAATGACCATGGAAGATGTTAAAAAAGGAAACTTTAAATCAAAAATTGATAATATCTTAAATAATCCTAATGCTGATAAAATCTTAGATAAAGAGAAACGCTTCTTAATGAATAAGTTGCAACAATTGAAAGATGATATCGCATTGTGGGAAAACAATTTAGGATTTTTTGCAAACTCCAAAAATGCCGATCTTTTGAAAGCAGAATTTGAAAAGAAAATTGAAAGTGCTAAAGAGGAAGTGAAAGAGTTGCAATTTAAAATTAAAATGATGAATCAACCTAAATAATCATTAAAAAATTGTATTTATGAAAGTAAGATTAACCTTATTCGTCCTGCTCTGTAGTGTAATTCTACTATCGGCCGTTTCTGATCAACCAGCAAAAGCCGATAAAGTGATTGGTACCTATTATGTTTATAAACATGAAACCAAATCAGAATCCAGAGTCCAAATTTATAAAAATGCTAATGGCACTTATGAAGGAAAAATTGTCTGGCTTAAAAACCCCACTTATGCGGATGGTACTCCAAAAATGGATAAAAACAATCCTGATCCTAAATTAAGAACAGTGAAAACTATTGGATTAGTGCTTGTTAAAGGTTTTAAGTATGATGCAAAAGCGGATGAATGGATTGATGGTAAAATCTACGATCCAGATGAAGGAAAAACTTATAGTTGTAAACTAAAATTCGAAACTGATACCAAACTTAGAGTAAGAGGCTATATTGGTGTTCCTGCTTTAGGGAAAACTATGATATGGGAAAAGAAATCTTAAACGTTCCAAGTATCAGAATAGATAAATGGTTGTGGATGGTGCGGGTTTTCAAAACCCGCACTATGGCAACCGATGCCTGCAATGCAGGTAAAGTTAAAATGAACGGAGATAATATCAAACCTTCAAAAATGGTTAAACCCGGTGAAGTTTATACCATTAAAATCGATCAGTTGGATAAAACCATTCAAATGATCGACTCACCAAAAAGTAGAGTAGGAGCCCCTTTAGTTCCCCAGTTTTATACAGATTTAACTACTCCCGAAGAGTACGAACGGGTAAAATCTCTAAGAACCCGATTCGAATTGAGAGAACATGGAGAGGGAAGACCTACCAAAAGAGATCGCCGCCAAATCGATTATCTCAAAGACTATTTCGGCACAGAATAACCTTTCAAATTTTTTATAATGGAAAAAAATAAAACCAATTTCAGTATCTTTATTATCGGAGCACTTTTCTTTGTTTTCGGTTTTGTAACCTGGCTAAATAACGTGTTGATCCCATTTTTGCAAACCTCTTGTGAATTAACTTCAACACAAGCATCTTTTGTCAATTTTGCCTTTTACATCTCCTATTTTGTGATGGCAATCCCATCCTCTTACATCCTGAAGAAAACTGGGTTCGCAAACGGTATGTCTTTAGGACTAATCGTGATGGCTATTGGTTCCATTATTTTTGTTCCTGCAGCATTAGATCGCAATTTTGCACTCTTTTTAATTGGACTATTTGTTCAGGGAACAGGTTTGGCATTGTTGCAAACTGCTGCTAATCCTTATGTTACGATATTAGGTCCTATAGAATCTGCGGCTAAACGTCAAAGTATTATGGGTGTATGTAATAAAGTAGCCGGAATGATCGGTATGTTAGTCCTATATTCCGCCATTTTTTCCGGATCTGAAGGGTTAATCAACGAAATAAAAACAATTACAGAATCATTGGCTAAATTCGAATCATTACATATCGAACCCCCAACTCATTTAATAATGGAAAAAACCCAATTATTGACTGAATTATCCCGTAATGTAATTCTTCCTTATATCATTATGACTGTTGTTTTAATAGCTTTAATGTTATTTGTAAAAACTGCTAAATTACCTGAAATTAATGAAGATACTAACGTAGATGAAGAACAGAATTCTAAAAAATCAGTTTTTGCGTTTCCATATTTGTGGATTGGTATTGTTGCATTGTTTTTTTATGTTGGAGCTGAAGTAGTTTCCGTGACTTATTTACCTCAATACGGGAAATTTATGGGCTTTACGGAAAATGTATCTAATAATTTCGGGATATTTGCTTTAATTTCATTTGTAGTAGGATATCTTTTAGGAATTGTTTTGGTTCCTAAAGTGATTACTCAAAGAATGGCAGGGATTATCAATTTATTATTGGCTCTTATTCTTTTAACCATTGCATTAACAAGTACAGGAATTGTTTCCATTATTGCTGTAATCCTATTAAGTTTTACCAATGCAATTTTGTGGCCGGCAATATGGCCGCTTTCCATTCAAGGCTTGGGAAGACATACCAAATTAGGATCTGCATTTTTAATCATGGCCATAGCCGGTGGTGGTGTTTTATCCGTTATTTATGGTCGATTTTCTGTATTATGTAACCCACAAACGGCCTATAGTATTCTTTACGTAGCTTACGGATTCATGTTATTCTTTGTAACCATTGGCTGCAAAATCAAAAAGTGGAATTAAAAAGTCAATAGTCGATTGCTCGAATGCTCGATTGCTCGAATGCTCGAATGCTCGAATGCTCGAATGCTCGAATGCTCGAATGCTCGAATGCTCGAATGCTCGAATGCTCGAATGCTCGATTATTCATTATTAATTATTCATTATTAATTAGCACATTAGCACATTAATTTGGGCATTCCTCGTTTCGCTGCAAGGGTCTGATCGGCCGGGCAGTAGCTCCCAAGGTCGCTCTGCCCGATCCGTCATCCCCTAAGCAGCTCAACTTGCGGGGTATTTGGCCTGCGCCCTAATGCGGGGACTGGAGACGGGAGACTGGTGACTGGAGAAGTCGGTAGAGTAGAGTGAGGAGCAACTACGAGGCTACTCCCACCCCCTCGTCAAACCGTACGTGCAGTTTTCCCGCATACGGCTTTCCTATAAACTTCGTCTAAAGCATTCACAGTTAAGTCCTTAGTAAAATGTATTTAGTCGGGTCTATCAGTCCATGTTTGGACACCAAGACCTCAAAGGCATTTTGTCGGTATAACCTACATTTTCTTTGACTTTTTCGTTTGTAGTATTTGGTGAGTTTATTGATTAGGTAAAATCTTAATCTTCTTTTACTCATTGCAGGGTAACAAACGTTATCCATACTGAAGTAGTTGATCCACCCCCTGAGTAAAGAATTTAAATCTGTGGACACTTGTTTTGCATTACAGTGTCCATGTGTTTTAAGGTAATCTCTAACCTTATCTCGGATCTTCTTTTCTGACTTTTTACTAGGACAGATATTCCAATAACTGAAGTTGCGTCCTTTAATATCTTTGTCATATCTTACTGTACATCCAAGAAAGTCAAAACTATCTGTGGTGGCATCTACTAGACGGGTTTTCTCATAATTAAATGATAATTCCATCCTTTGTATGATCTCTTCCAATTTCGTTTTAACCTGCTCTGTTATTGATTTGCCCATAATCACAAAATCATCTGCATATCTCACAATACTACACCCATATTTTTGAAAAAGATTCTTTGGATTATCCACAATCCTATCTAAGAGATTAAAATAAACATTGGCCAGTAGTGGAGAGATTACTCCTCCTTGTGGCGTTCCTGTCTTGTTCTTCTTCCCTCCTTTTAGTTGTCCATTCTCTAAAACTGGTGCTTTTAACCATTTTTCAATGAGTTTTAACATCCTCGGATCGGTAATCCTCTCTTTTAGTGCTATGAACAGCTTTTCATGTGGTATGGTATCAAAGTATTTGCTTAAATCTGCATCTAAAACCTCTGTTTTACCTGCTTTCAAGTT